>JABDJK010000116.1 GCA_013002535.1 Hyphococcus sp. | reverse complement strand
GACCAACACGAGATGTTTGTCGGTTGGGCGTCGGCGCCCAAAGTTGACCGGCGCTTTCTGTTAGCCGCGATGCCGTTGGGGCTTGTTTCAGCAGCCGGCGTCAGTTGGCTCAATGCAAACGCATTGGATGACCCGGGCGCGGGGGCGTGGCTGACAAGCGCGACCCACAATGTAACCGGCGTTTTATCGATGCATCCTTATCCCATGGTCCGCATCGCTGATCCGTCATCGTCCTCCGGCGTCCGTACGGTCTTGGTCGTTGCGCAAGGGAAATGCACATCGAGCCTTAATCTTAAATCTGTAAGCGGACAAACAGTGCATGCGTCTGGCGTACTCATCGAGCGCCGCAATCGGCAGATGCTTGAAGTGCCGCCGTTTTTGCAGGACTGGCTTGCTGTCGTTGATCAGCGCTTACCTGATTCTAACCTATTGGCGTCGCCGCCAGTGGAGACCGTTGGTTGGGCGCGCCTCGCCGGGACGATCATGGATTCCAAATGCTTCTTTGGCGTCATGCGGCCGGGCCGCGGCAAGACCCACAAAGCTTGCGCCAGCCTTTGCATTCGCGGCGGGATCCCGCCGAGTTATTGGGTTCGCACCGCCGACGGCCGGGAATCTGTAATGTTGATGACAGACGCCAATGGCGATCCGATGTCTATGGACATCCTGCCGCTGGTCGCCGACCCGGTTGAGGCCGACGGCGAGATCGTTCGCGTCGGCGACTTGTTACAATTCCGCGCCGATGCGGGAGCATTCAGAAGGATTTAGGCCTCGCTTACCGCGCTGTCCACTTTCGCCGCTGCGCTGTGGCCATAAAATTTTGAAAGCGGCGCCGCCGTTGCGCCGTGCAGCATCACGCTGAAAAAGACTGTCACATAGACGATTGCTTCTATCTCGGTGAGGCGCTCCATCTCTTCATGCTCAACCGCAATGAGCAGAAACAGGATTGATGCCAGTCCGCGTGGCCCGAACCACCCGACGAACGCTTTTGACGGCAACTTCAATCCCAGTCCGGTCAATGACAATGCCGTCGGCGCCATCCGAATGACGGTGAGGCTCAGCAATGCGTAGAGAATACAGAAGACAGTAAAATGTTCTGACGCCGCCGGCAGCAAGACAGCGCCGAAGATAAAGAAGATGATTAAACTGAAAAGCTGTCCTTCTTCTTCGACAAAGTTGGTCAGCGATCCGGCGCGGCGAGTGCAAAAGCTGCCGAATACTAACCCGCCAGCGAAGGCGGCGATAAATCCGTTGCCGCCGGCAACATGGGCGCAGAACATGGTCAGTATTGCGACGCCAATGCAAGTCAGATTGCGGAACGAATGGTCGATCCAGTCTTTCCCATCTGCGTAGTGGATGACCTTGCCAAGGCCGCCGCCAACAATAGCGCCGACGGCGGCGCCAATCGTGATCTGTTTTATGGCGAACGTAATCCAGTAATCAACGCCTTGGCCGCCGGCGTCATGCATGGAGAACGACAGCGCTGCAAATAACAAGACAGCGGGCAGGGCAAGGCCGTCGTTAAATCCGGACTCCACCAACACCGACTGTCGAATCCGTTCGGGAACGTATTTGCTTGTGACAACAGCCAGACCAAGCGCAGCATCGGTCGGTGCGAGGATCGCTGCGATGAGGGCAGCTTCCTGCCAGGATAGGTTCGGAAAAATGACAATCGCGACAAGCGCTCCGAAAAGAACCGTGAGCGGCAGCGAAACCAATAACAACCGCTGCGGAATACGCGATTCACGAACTAAAAGACGCGCATTCGTTGAGGCGGCGTCCGCAAACAGGATAAATCCCAGCGTAAGTTCGCCGAAGCCTTCAAGCGTCTTGTTGTCAATATCAATATCAAAGATGCCGAGACCAGCTGCGCCCGTGGCCATCCCGGCCAGCATGAAAACCATTGGCGCCGAAATAACAGATTTCGATAGTCGGGATGAAAACGCGCCGTAGAAAACGATGCAAAGCGCGATAATAATGAGCGGTTCGGTAATCATCCGCCGACTATGGCGCGTTCATTTCTGAATGCGAATCACAATTTTCACCAACGCAAACGCTCTGGACTGATATGCGATTTTCTCATGACCACGAATTCGGAGTTTATTGCGTTAGCAGCGGACAGGATCGATGTCTTACTTCCGTCCAGTGAGAATTTAGGGAACGGCGGATTTCGGGAAACTGAATTTCTTGAAGATTTGAACATTCGCTCCGAGCCGTTTGAAGAATGGCGGCGCGACTATGCCAGCGGCTTGTTCGGTCGTCATGAAAATTACGGCATGCGCGTTGATGCGACAAGCAATGGCCCATCTAAGCGGTCAGCTCCGCCGATAGGACAGACGGAAAGCGGCGAGCGCGGGCGGCGGGTGTTTCCTGCGCGCCTGTTGTGGGGCGTCGTCGCCGCCGCGGCGGTAATTGCTGGAGTCCTGTTTATTAGCGCCGGCGGATTTGAAAGCCTAAATCGCAACCGCAAACCCTACACTCATGGGCAAAATTCGATAGAAATTATGCGCCAAACGGCGGTTCGAAAGACGCACCCAGAATTGAATTCATCCATTGATCGCTGTGAATTCGACCGAGCCGACCCCAATGACGTCATCGCCGCGTGCACCCGAGTGGTTGACGCCCTCGGCAACGATGATCCGTACAAGGCGGTTGCCCTAACGATTAGAGGGTCTGCGCATCGCTGGAACGGAAATTTCAGCCAGTCGACGGAAGATATTTCCCAGGCGTTGTTGATTGATCCTACCTATCACAATGCGCATCACCACATGGCGTATTCATATTTTTTGAAGGGCGATTACGACCAGGCCCTTGAACATTATGAGAAAGTCAAAGAACTGTTTCCAGTTTATGTGATGGCGCATTATCGAACCGGTGAGGTTTACAGCGCCATGGACGATCACCGGAATGCCGAACGGGCGTTTTCGCTGGCGATCGAATTGGCCCCGGATTTTGGACATGCTTATCTGATGCGTGGGCGGACGCGGATCACACTCAGCAAAAATGAAGCGGCGCAATCTGACTTGCGGCTTGCGGCGTCATTGCGTCCGTCGAACGGATGCACAGAAAGCCTATGTCGAAGCGTTTGGCGACTAATACCTTCTTATTCCAGTGGGAATGAGAAAAACGCTGCCGCGGCGGCCGCAAGAAAAAACGCAACAGCAAACATGGTCGCGCGAGATTTTACGGCGAAATGTATCGCGACGGGTAAGAGCAGCGCGTTTGCCGCAAAAATAAAGACGCCATATGCCTGTGTCGGCACGAGCTCCTCAAGCGGGAAGCCGGCCCCAGCGAGGCCACGCGCCAGGAACGGAAGACCGACCGCCATGTCGATAGAGAGAACAAGGCCGATATAGGCCTTCGCAATATCTGAAACGGCGGTCTCGCAGGTTTTCAGGAAGCTGACGGCTTGCTGCATGATCGCAAATCCGTATTCTCGCCCAGCGATTAGACCAAGAAAAACGAAAGTTGTCGACATTGGAATGTTGTTCAGTTCTTTGAAATAAAACAACAACGACGCGTAAATAAAGTCGATAATGGTCGCTGAGCGAATGTCTGTTACAGCAGTTTTCGTTTTCAAAATTCGCTGCACCGGTCCGCCGCGATTGGCGAATGTGTAGGCGAGGAGCAAGACGATTGCGAACATCGCTGTGAAACTCTCAAACGCTGTCAATTGACGCGGCAGAAAGACGAAGATGTTCGCGAAGTCCTGTATCAGCCAGACCGACCAGAGATAACCTGTCGTAATCCACTGCAGTAGGACCCATATCGGATGGTGTTGGCTGTCGGCTGTTTTTCGGAAGAATTTTTCAAGCGTATTTGCTAGCACAAGGAAAACGACAAGGCCGCAAACAAATGCAAGACCGTAACCGATCAATGACTTTTGCAACATTGACGATAATCCGCCGATCGACGCGAAGACCGTCAGCACCATGAAAGATGTGGAAACCGGAACCCCAAAACGCGTTATCACTAAAAGCACGAGCGGCGGAAGCGTATGGTACCATTGAATTTCGACGGCTGGATATTTTTTTGCATTCGCAAGGCGGCCGTAGGACGGGTCGCCGTCATTTATCCACCAACCATAGGTAAAGGTGATGACGAGAATTGCTGCCGCGAATAAAAACAGCCAAAACCAGTGCAACCGGCTATTGGATGCGATAAACGTTCCGAGCGTTTGCAGGGCGTCATTGCCCACGACCGCATAGGCCGCGAACAAAAAGCCGATCATCGCGAATAAAGTAATTTCCGTCATTTTTCACAAAACCCCGTCAGTGAATTTGTCGGCGACATAACTGTGGTGAATAACAATTTTATGACAGCGCGGCTGCGCCAAAATCACTGGCGGAAATTGCTCTGTGGAAAACTGGGAAAATGCTTTATTTTTGGCGGGCGCATGTAATCAATTTACGCAATAAGTGCGTAAATGACACAAATCTGCAATAATTCTATCCAAATTTTTCGCAAAACTTTTGAGCGTTTGTCATCAACCTGCAATAGCCGCGTCATGTCAAAACTCCGTAGATAGCAGGAATCCATGGGCGTGAGAAAACGATCGAACAATTGTTGCGGGTGCAGCAATCGCCGGTCTTGCGACAGAAAATAGCGTAGCGACGGCGCAATCAACTTTTGGCATTTCCGACCCAGATGTATTCGGCAGAGTGATGCTGGATTATGCCAACGCAGACGCTGAAAATTCGGCGTTCGACGTCGATAGTTCCGCGTTTCGAACATTTAAACGAACCGCGATCGCCGGACGCATTGTTCTCCATCCGGCTGCAACCGAAAATGGATGGACACTTCATGGCGGCGCGTCTTTTAGATACCGAACCAAGAGTGATGCTGGCTTCGACTTTAGAAATCGACAGCGTCCGGCGACGAATATTCCGGGGCGTATCATTAGTACACTGCGCATTGGCGATTCCGATGTTTTCACCGGTATTGAATTCGCTGCGCTGAAAGACGGCTTCTGGACGGCGGCGGAATATGGAGTGTCGCTCGTGAATTGCTCGACTTGCGCGGATGATCCAGTCATTGGCGGCGGATATATCGAGGCCGGCTGGATGATCGGCGGCAATCGAAACTTAAAGGGTGGGCGCTTTGACGGCCCAACGATCTCCAACAAGAAAATCGGCACCGTCGAGTTTGTCCTTCGTTTTGACACAATTGAATTGAATGGCGCTAATATCGCCGGCGGTGACTACCCGACCCTTATCTGCGGTGTTGACTGGTGGCCGACTGATTTACTGCGATTTGGCGTCAACAGATTTCACTTGAACGCTGATCTCGGCGCGACCGGGGCAGGGCTCGATCCTGCGTTTGCCGATGCAATTGCTGTCAGTGTTCGCGAGGAAAATGTGACGGGGGTAACGTTGCGCGCGCAGTTCGACGTTTGCAACCTGACTATTGAGCTTGTTTCAGGTTCAAAATTTCCCCAGATTTACAGCACCTTGCATAGATTCAATTAGTTAAGGCAAAAAATCCGCAATTTTTGCGCTTTTTTCCTTGACGATGCGCAAACCGTGCGCTATCTAATATGACAGTTCAGTGACACATTCTTATCAGTTTAGTCTCATAAGCTGGATAGGGAAGAAAATACAGTACGTTAGTAAGGAATTGTACAATGAGAAATGCACAAGCATCAAGTGTGAAACGCCCATATCTTTATATCATCGCGGCAGTCATCGCTGTGTCTGCGACGCTCCCATTGGCTAATGGATCAGGTCAAACCAAGCTCGGCGGGATCTTTGACGAATGCTTCGGTGACGCATGTTCGAATTCGTTGACGTATGCGGAGTTGAAGAAAGACTAGTCAAAGCAGACTTCAGAAATTCATGAAAAATTCCGCCTGACGCGATTTGCGTCGGCGGCCTTTTTCGTTGTCGTGAATTTGCCTTACGCGGATTTCAAATTCGCGTTGGCGAAATCCCAGTTCACAAGATTATCAAGAATGGCGTCGATATAGGTTCCACGGCCATTCTGGTAGTCGAGATAATAGGCGTGTTCCCACACATCCATTGTGAGGAGCGGGGTCGCGGATTGATCCGTAAGCGGTGTATCGGCGTTTAGCGTGTTGATGACATCAAGTTTTCCATCTTTGGCGATCAGCCAGGTCCAGCCTGACCCAAAGCGCCCTGCGCCGGCGGCGGCGAACGCTTCCTTGAAACTATCATAGCCGCCAAACGTGTCGCCGATGGCGGACGCAATATCGCCGGATGGCGCGCCGCCGCCGTTTGGCGCCATGGAATTCCAGTAGAATGTATGGTTCCAAACTTGCGCAGCGTTATTGAAGAGACCCTGGTCGTCGCCGTCAGCCGCAGCGATGATCTCTTCCAGGTTGGCGTCGTCGAGTTTTGTGCCCGCAATCGCTTTGTTGGTTTTTGTTACATAGCCCTGATGGTGCTTGCCATAGTGAAAATCGAGCGTGCGTTCTGAAATATGCGGCTCCAGCGCATTCTTTGCGTAGGGAAGGGGCGGCAACTCGATCGCCATGATGTCTCCTTTATCGTTTGCGTATGGCCGTGCACTTAGGCGCCGCGGCGTTGGTGTTCAACATCAACAGCGCAAGTGCGGGAAAGTTCAAACGGCGGAATTGAGTTTCTGCTTCCCAATTTTTTCCGCTCACCCCTGCGCATCGGGGGGGCCAGCCAAATATATTGACGGGCGAAGCCCGGCTTTTTTCATTTGCTGGATTCCCGCTTTCGCGGGAATGAGCGGTGAGGGGTTTCTTGCCACCTCTCAATAAGAACATATAATGAACAAATGAGCGGAGCCAACAAAGATATCCCCCTGTTTGAGGACGCGCGCCTCGCTGCGTCCCGGGTGCATGAGGCGCTGGGGCCGGGCGCGCGGGGCTTCGCCGCGATGTGCGCAGGGGCCGCCGAAAACCGCCCGGTCATCTGGGTCCGCTCGAGCCGCGAGCAGCGGAGGCTCAACCCGTTGGGGCTCTCGGATTTCCTTGATCCTGCGCGGATTGTCGTCGCTGAGTGCGACCGCCCTCTCGATGTCCTGTGGTGCATGGAGGAAGCCTTGCGCTTTGGCGGCGGGGCGGTGGTTATCGCGGAGCTGGCAAGCCCCATGGACCTCACCGTCAGCCGGCGGTTGCAGCTTGCGGCCGAGGCGGGGGGCGGCGTCGGTCTTGCCATTGTCGCCGACGCGCCGGTCACCAACGCTACTGAGACCCGCTGGTTTTGTGCGCCTTTTCATGCCCCAACCGGCGATTGTGAACAATCGGACTCGACTCTCTGGCGACTTTCTCTCATAAAGAACAAAAAGGGAACATTTGGGGCGTGGGAGATAGGTTGGGATGCGGCGACGCGTCGTATCATTGTGGTTTCCAAGATTGCCGGCGGACCGGCTGTTGCGGCAGGACCATACCGGCGGGACGCGACCCTTCGCGGTCGTCGCGGAGGAGATGAACGCGCTGAGGCTTTACGCCCTTAACCGGGCCGCCGAAGCTGCAGGACTGATTGAGGGGATGGCGCTGTCCGACGCTCGGGCGATCTTTCCGGATCTGCAGACGGTCGTCGCCGCGCCTGATCATGATGCAAGTTTTCTCGGCGCCCTTCATCGCTGGGCCGGGCGCTATTCGCCGTTCATTGCGCGGGACGGGCGCGATGCATTGATCCTCGACATCACCGGCTGCGCGCATTTGTTTGGGGGGGAAGAGCCGATGCTCGCTGACATGTTGCAGCGCTTGGAAGATTTGCGGCTGGAGGCCCACGCCGGCTGCGCCGACACGAAAGGCGCCGCCTGGGCCCTGGCGCGTGAACGGCGAGGGGCGGTGATTGCGCCGCCGGGGGAGACGCGGGCCGCCATTGCTGACTTGCCCTTGGGGGCTTTACGTATTGATCGCGACACCGTGGCCGGGCTCAACCGTTTGGGCCTCGGCAAGATCGGAGACTTAACCTCTGTACCAAGAGCGTCTCTCGCCCGGCGCTTCGGGGTGGAGCTTGTCAAACGCCTCGATCAGGCGACGGGCATGACCTATGAACCGGCGGCGCCGTCTTCGCCGCCAAAGATCTTCGCCGCGCGCATGACCCTGCCGGAACCGATCGGGCTTTTGGATGATGTGCGCGAGGCCTTGCGGCGTGTTCTCGCGCAGGTTTGCAAACGCCTTGAAGATGCGGCGTGCGGGGCGCGGGGGTTTCGGCTCGCGGTCCGGCGCTCCGACCATTCCGAGGAGATGATCGAGATCGGGCTGGCGCAGCCGGCGCGCGATGAAGCCCTCGCCATGCGGCTTTTTGAGCGCAAGCTCGAAAAACTCGACGCCGGTTTTGGGATTGAATTTTTGCGCGCGCAGGCGGTGAAGGTTGCGCCTTTGTCTGCGCGCCAGCTTTCCGGTGAGCCGTCAGAGCAATCAGCCGACGCCGTTGATGAACTGATCGCCCGGGTCGGCAACCGCATCGGCTTTGACCATGTGAAACGCTTCCGCCCCGCTGACAGCCACATCCCGGAACGCGAATTCGCTTACGCCTCAGCTACAGCGGGAAAATTGTCGACGGCAGGAAACCCGGCAGGCGTTTGGGGGCGCCCGCCGCGTCCGCGGCCATTGACGCTCTTTGCGCCGGAGCGTGCGCACATGATCTTGCCGGGGCGTCCGCCGAAAGCCATCGCCTGGCGCGGGCGCAAGATCGACATTGCTCGCGCGGAAGGGCCGGAGCGGATCGCGCCGGAATGGTGGCGCATGAACAACGGCTGGGGCGGCAAGCCGAAAGATTACTGGCGCGTCACCGCCGCCGACGGCGAGCGGCTTTGGCTGTGTTGCGATTACGCCTGCGACGACGCTGATGCGCGCTGGCATGTTTGCGGAGAGTTTGCATGAGTTACGCCGAACTTTGCGTGCGCTCCAACTTTACATTTTTAACCGGCGCCTCGCATCCGGATGAGTTGGCCGTAAAGGCGCATGAACTTGGACTCAAAGCCATCGCTGTCGCCGACAAGAACACCCTCGCCGGGGTCGTTCGCGCCCATGCGGCCGCGAAGGAAGTTGGCGTTCAATATATTGTTGGCGCGCGCATCGTTCTCGCCGACGAGACCGAATTCCTGGTGTTCCCGGAAGATCGCGCCGGCTACGGACGATTGTGTAGGTTATTGACGGTGGGCAAACGCCGCACAGAGAAAGGCAGTTGCGAATTATACATCGATGATCTGCTTGAATGGTCAGAAGGATCGGTGGTTGTGGGGTTGGGGGCGGGGGCGGTTAGCGCCGACCGCCCCCCTCTCGCCGTTGAGGAGAGGGGGTATATCTCGCATGTTGAAACCTTCCTCTCTCACCTCCGATCCCTTCGGCAAAACCACCCCGGTTCAGTCTACCTCGCCGCCGCCCCCCGCTATGACGGCGCCGATGCGGCGCGGTTCGCGATGCTCGAGGAAATTGCGCGGCGCTTGCAAACGCCGCTCGTCGCTGCAGGCGACGCCATTATGCATGAGGCCCATCGTCGGCCACTCGCCGATGTTCTTTCCTGTATTCGTGAAAAGACGACCATCGACAAGCTTGGCCGGCATGCGCAGGTGAACGCCGAACATCGCCTCAAAAGTCCGTTTGAAATGCGCCGACTCTTTGCCGCCCATGAGGATGCGGTCGCGCGCACGCTGGAGATCGCCGAGCGTTGCAAATTTTCACTCGATGAACTGCGTTATGAATATCCGGACGAAGTGAGCGACGGAGAGGAACCGCTGGCGCGATTGAAACGCCTCACCGAAGCGGGGCTAAATGAGCGCTATCCTGGCGGCGTTCCCGAAAACGTACGCGCAACGGTCGATAAGGAATATCGCCTGATCGAAGAGCTCGATTATGCGCGCTATTTTCTGACTGTTCATGACGTTGTCGATTTTGCGCGCTCGCGCGACATTCTTTGTCAGGGCAGGGGCTCGGCCGCGAATTCCGTCGTCTGTTATGCGCTAGGCATCACCTCCATCGGGCCGGAACTCATCTCCATGGTGTTCGAGCGTTTCGTTTCCGAAGCGCGCAATGAACCGCCGGATATCGACGTCGATTTCGAGCATGAGCGGCGCGAGGAAGTGATCCAGCATATCTATGAGAAATATGGCCGCCATCGCGCCGGGATCTGCGCGACGGTCATTCACTTTCGCTCCCGCGCGGCGATCCGCGAGGTCGGCAAAGCCATGGGCCTTTCCGCCGACACGGTCTCGGCCATGGCGAGCCAGGTCTGGGGCTGGTCGTCGGAGGGCGTTGACGGGACCCGGGCAGAAGCGGCGGGGCTCTCCCTTGCCGACCGCCGGGTACGCCAGACCTTGGCGTTGACACAGGAACTCATCGGCTTTCCCCGGCACCTGTCGCAACATGTCGGTGGCTTTGTCATCACCAAGGGCCGGCTTGACGAGTTTTGCGCCATTGAAAACGCCGCGATGGAAGACCGCACCGTCATCGAGTGGGACAAGGACGACATTGATGTCCTCGGTATGCTGAAGGTTGATGTCTTGTCGCTGGGGATGCTGACCTGTATCAGGAAAGCGTTCGATCTTCTGGCGTCCCATGAGGGCGTTCAATACAATCTTGCGACGCTGCCGGCGGAGGACCCGGCGGTCTATGACATGCTCTGCGAGGGCGACTCGCTTGGCGTCTTTCAGGTGGAAAGCCGTGCGCAGATGAACTTCCTGCCGCGCATGCGCCCGCGCGCGTTTTACGACCTCGTGATTGAAGTGGCGATCGTCCGTCCCGGTCCGATCCAGGGTGATATGGTGCACCCTTATATTCGCCGCCGGAAGGGCGAGGAAAAGGTGACGTACCCGTCGGAAGATTTGCGCGAGGTCCTCGGCAAGACCCTGGGCGTGCCCTTGTTTCAGGAACAGGCGATGCGCGTCGCGGTTGTTGTCGCCGGGTTTGATCCGTCAGAAGCGGATGCTCTGCGCCGCTCGCTCGGCGCTTTCCGTGGACCGGGGACAGTTTCAAAATTCAAGCGCCGGTTTTTGTCCGGCGCCGTTGAGCGCAGTTATGACATTGCTTTTGCTGAGCGCTGTTTCTCGCAACTCGAAGGCTTTTCCGGCTATGGATTTCCCGAAAGCCATGCGGCGAGTTTTGCGCTGCTTGTTTATGCGTCGGCCTGGCTCAAGAAACATCATCCGGCGATCTTTTGCTGTGCGATTTTGAATTCCCAGCCCATGGGGTTTTATGCGCCGGCGCAACTCGTTCGCGACGCGCGCGAGCATGGCGTTGATGTGCGGCCGATTTCGATCAATGCGAGCTATTGGGACAACACGCTGGAGCCGGATGGCTATGGCGGTCATGCGGTGCGTCTCGGCTTCCGGCAACTCAAAGGCTTTCGCGAGGAAGACGCGGCGTGGATTTCCGCTGCGCGCGGCAACGGCTATCGCTCCGTCGAAGCGGTCTGGCGGCGCGCCGGCGTGAAGCCTGCGGCGCTGACGAAGCTCGCAGAAGCCGACGCCTTTGCCGACATCGAGCTGACCCGGCGCGATGCACTCTGGGCTGCAAAAGCGATCCGCAATGTAAAACCCCTGCCGCTTTTCGCCGATGAAGAAAATGACGGCGTTGAAGAATTGCCGGTTGTCCTGCCGCCAACGACTTTGGGGGAGGATGTTTTCGAAGATTACGTCTCGACGCGGCTCTCTTTACGCGCCCATCCAGTGGAGCTGTTGCGCCCGCGTCTCGGCGAAAACGTTCTAAAGGCGGATCAACAAATGGCGCCCGCCGATGGTGAGAGCGTGACTATCGCCGGGCTGGTCATTACGCGTCAGCGGCCGGGGACGGCGAGCGGCGTCATCTTCGTTACCCTCGAAGATGAGACCGGCGTCGCCAATGTCATCGTCTGGCCGAAGATTTTTGAGCGAAACCGCAAGACCGTCATGGCCGGGCGTTTCTTAAGGGTGCGCGGCCGGCTTCAGCGGGAAGGCTCGGTTGTTCACATAATCGCTTGGAAAATCGACGATATGTCCCATTTGCTTGATCAGATGGGTGAGGTGACGGCGGCGGGCCGCACCCTCGACATGGCGCTCAATCACGGCGCTGATGAAGCGAAGAATCCGATCACCCGCGTTGATCGCGGGCCCGGTTCAAAACGCCAGCCCATCCCGCGCCCGCGCCACCCCCGCGAACAGGCGAAGGTGCTGTTTCCGAGCCGGGATTTTCATTGACCAAAAAAAGTTCATTCCCGGATTTAATCGGGCAATCCTGCAACTACCCCAACACGCCCTTCAGCGCCTTTTTCCATCCCTCGACATTTTTATTCCGCTCTTCGGCGGCCATGGACGGGCGGAAGCGCGCATCAAGGCGCCAGCGCTCGGCGATTTCATCCGTTGACTGATAAATCCCGGCCTGCAGCCCCGCGAGATAGGCGGCGCCAAGCGCGGTTGTCTCCATAATGCGCGGGCGTTCAACCGGCACATTCAAAATGTCGGCAAGGAATTGCATCGCCCAGTCATTGGCGACCATGCCGCCGTCCACGCGCAGCGCATTGGCGTTGACGCCGTCCTTGGCGATGGCGTCCATCAAGTCGCTCGTCTGATAGGCAATGGATTCAAGGGCGGCTCGCGCGAACTCCGCGCGGCCAGCGCCGCGCGTGATGCCACTTACAGCGGCGCGCGCGTCCGGCGCCCAGTGGGGCGCGCCAAGTCCGGTAAAAGCCGGCACCAGATAAACGCCGTTATTGCTTTCAATGCTTTCCGCGAGTTCCGCTGTTTCCGCAGCGTCCTTGATCATCCCCAATTCATCGCGCAGCCATTGCACGGCTGCGCCGGCGATAAAGATCGAACCTTCGAGCGCGTATCGCGTCTCGCCATTTATGCGCCAGGCAATGGTGGTGAGGAGTTTGTTCTCGGACGCTATGGCCTCTTCGCCCGTATGTACGAGTACGAAACAGCCGGTGCCGTAGGTCGATTTGATATCGCCGGGTGAAAAGCACGCCTGTCCGAACGCTGCGGCTTGTTGATCGCCAGCGACGCCGCAAATCGGGATCGCGCGACCGAACAAGTCAGGCGACGTTGCGCCATAATCGCCGGCGCTGTCGCGAACGTCGGGCAAGCACGCGCCAGGCACGTTGAACGCCTCCAGCAACGCTGGATCCCATTCATTCGTATGAATATTAAAAAGGCTGGTCCGGCTGGCGTTGGTGGCGTCGGTCGCGTGAACCGCGCCGCCCGTAAGCCGCGAGATCAAATATGTATCAATGGTCCCGAACGCGATCTCGCCTTTTTCGGTACGCGTGCGGGCGCCGTCGACATTGTCCAGTATCCACGCCGCTTTGGTCGCTGAAAAATATGGATCAAGAACCAAGCCGGTGCGCGACGCGATATGGTTTTCAAGTCCCTCTTCGCGCATGGCGGCGCAGCGGTCGGCAGTGCGCCGGTCCTGCCAGACAATGGCGTTGTGAAGGGGCTCGCCCGAGTCGCGATCCCACATGACAACAGTCTCGCGTTGATTGGTGATGCCAATAGCGACGATCTCACCGCCGTCTTTCTCTGCCGCTTCAAATGCCTTCTTCGCGGTGTCAGCGGTCGTGCGCCAGATGTCTTCCGGATCGTGCTCCACCCAGCCGTCATTGGGATAATGTTGCTCGAATTCTTTTTGTGCAACGGAGACCGTGCGTCCCGCCGCGTCAAAGACAATTGCGCGAGACGATGTCGTTCCCTGATCAATCGCAAGAATATAGGGTCGCTCGAATTCCGGTTCGTCGGCCATGGTCATTCACTGTGTTGTTAAATAATGGGGTTATTTGATAACAGCATCGTATGGATCATAGCGCGAATTGCAGATTATGAAAAATACGCCGCAAATCTATGTGGATGCTGATGCCTGCCCGGTAAAAGACGAGGTTGTGCGGGTCGCCGATCGCCACCAGTTGACGGTTCATTTCGTTTCCAATGCCCGAATGCGCCTTCCGGCCGGACTTTATGTCCGCCGGGTTGTCGTGCCGGACGGGCCTGATATCGCTGATGACTGGATCGCTGAGAATATAGCGGCAGGCGATATTTGCATCACCAGTGACATCCCGCTCGCAGATCGATGCCTGAAAGTTGGGGCGCAAGCGCTTGGCGCAACGGGCAAACCGTTTGACGCCGACAATATCGGGATGGCGCTCGCCATGCGTGATCTATCCCGTGATCTGCGCGAAAGCGGCGATATCTCCGGCGGCGGACCGATGTTTTCGAAAAAAGATCGGTCGCGGTTTCTGGAAGCGCTGGAAATAGCAGTGCGACGGGCGCTCTAACGGTTTCACCGATTAGGAATTTGCGCTAGTCCTCCGGTCGGGAGAGCCAGTTTGTAAAACACCGGGTAGTCAAGTCATGAAAAAGTTTTTGTTATTATCGGCAATGTTTGTTTTCGCCGCCGCTTGTTCGCGTGAAAGCGCGCCGGCAGATGCAGCGACGGGGGCCGGCTCTGAGAATTCCGCGCCGAGCGCTACGGCCGAATTGATCGCCATGGATTGCGGGCGCATCACCATGATGGATTTATCTTTGTTCGCGAGTGATGGCGAATATGATGGGCGCGAAAATATGGCTGCGGATATGTGTTTTTTCGTTCGTCATGCTGACGGTGACCTGATGTGGGATGCAGGTCTGCCCGACGCATTGAACGCCAGCGAAGACGGCGTCACCAACGGACCGTTTCACCTTTCCGTTCCCGTCACCGTCGCGAGCCAATTGGATGCCGCCGGCGTTGCGCCAGCTGACATTGAATATTTTTCGATCTCCCACTCGCATTTCGATCATGTCGGCAACGCAGCGATGTTCGCCGGCTCCACATTCCTGATCGACAAGGACGAGCGCGCTTTCATGTTCCGTAGCGGCGCCCGCGAAGACGCAGAGTCATTTGCATTAATTGCGCCGCTAGAAGACGCCGAAACGACTGAATTTGACGGCGATCACGATGTATTCGGCGACGGCTCTGTTGTTATTCTGGACATGCCGGGCCACACGCCCGGGCACAAATCATTACTCGTTAAAACTGTAAGCGAAACCTATCTCCTGACGGGCGACCTTTATCATCTGGAAGAAGCGCGGGAAAAGCGTACGATCCCGCAATTTAATTCTGATGCGGAACAAACGCTCGCATCCATGGACCGATTCGAGGCGCTCGCCGAAGAACATGGCGCCCGCGTTATTATCCAGCATTCGTTGGACGATATGAAAGCGTTGATGGGGGAGTAAGGCGATTCTGCATCGTCATACTCGGATTTATTCCGCGTGTCTCAGGCGACCAAGTAGTGGTCGCGGCATTCAGTTTCAATCGTTCCGTCGGCGGCCGGAGATCGTCGGAATAAGCCCGACGATGACGCCGTAAAGAAATTACTTTTCTTCCCCATCCCCAACTTTGTCCCAGGTCTGGGTTTCAAAATCAGACGCGTTGTGGCGATTGCGCAATTGCGTTGAAGGATCGCCCGACGCCTTGTTGACCATTCGCCCGCGTTTGACCGGTTTGCGCGCCGCAATTTCTCCAACCCAGCGCAAAACATTTTTGTAGCTTTGGGTGTCGAGGAACTCGGCGGCGTCATAGGCGGCGCCAACCGCAACCGCGCCGTACCACGGGAAGATGGCCATATCAGCGATGGTGTACTCGTCACCTGCAATGAATTGATTGTCCGCTAGCTGACGGTCGAGGACGTCGAACTGGCGTTTCACTTCCATGGCGTAGCGATTGATCGGGTATTCCATTTTGTATGGCGCGTATGCGTAGAAATGCCCGAAGCCGCCGCCGAGAAACGGAGCTGATCCCATCTGCCAGAATAGCCAGTTCAAAGTCTCGGTGCGTTTCGCCGGATCAGTGGGCAGGAAGGCGCCGAATTTTTCGGAGAGGTAAAGCAGGATGGCGCCGGATTCGAAAACCCGCGTTGGCGTTTCCGTCGAATGATCCATCAAAGCCGGGATTTTGGAATTCGGGTTTACATCGACAAAGCCCGAACCGAATTGCTCGCCATCGCCGATGTTTATCAGCCAAGCGTCATATTCCGCATCATTGTGACCGGCGGCGAGAAGTTCCTCGAACATGATTGTCACTTTGACGCCGTTTGGCGTCGCCAGCGAATAAAGCTGATGCGGGTGCTTGCCGACGGGCAGTTCTTTGTCATGGGTCGGGCCGGCGATCGGGCGATTGATATTGGCGAACTTGCCGCCGCTCTCAGCGTCCCATGTCCAAACTTTTGGCGGGGTATATTCGTCGGGCTTTGTCATGATGATCTTTCCAATGGACTTTTATGAATTGCGTTGCCGCTAGGTAGCGTATGCCGCCTGGTTTTCAATTCGCGTCGGCAGCTATCGCGCTTTCGTGTGTATGAGAAAAACTGATGCGGTCTTTAGAAAACTGCCTACGGCCACTTCGCCTCCGGGGGCAGGGACGAGAGGATCGAGTCGACATTGCCGCCAGTTTTGAGGCCAAACGTCGTGCCGCGATCATAGAGTAAATTGAATTCGGCATAGCGCCCGCGCTGAATTAGCTGCGCCTCGCGGTCTTCCTGCGTCCACGGCGTATCCATGCGTTTGCGCATGATCGCCGGGTAGGCGCCGAGAAACGCTTTCCCGACATCTTGCGTGAAGGCGAAGTCGGCGTTCCAGTCGCCATTGTCCAGGCGGTCATAGAATATGCCGCCAACGCCGCGATGCTCATTGCGGTGGGGCAGGGAAAAATACTCGTCGCACCATTTTTTGAATTTCGGGAAGTATTCAGCGTCATGGGCGTCGCAAGCGCGCTTGAAGACGTCACGAAATTCGACGGCGTCTTCGTGATCCATGGCGCGATAGGCGGGGTGCATGGGGTTAAGATCGCCGCCGCCTCCAAACCAACTTTTTGTAGTAACAATCATGCGCGTATTCATGTGCGCCGCGGGCGCGTGCGGGTTGCGCGGGTGAGCGATCAGCGAAACGCCTGACGCCCAGAAACGCGGATCTTCCTCCGCGCCCGGAATTTGCTTGCGGAACTCTTCGGAAAATTCGCCGTAGACGGTCGATGTATGAATACCGGCTTTCTCAAACACACGGCCATGGAGCATCGACATCACTCCGCCGCCCTGGTCTTGTTTGCCGTCACCACGGGTCCAAGGCGAGCGTACAAACCGTCCGGCAGGCATGTCAGCGGATAAATCGCCAGCCTCATCTTCGAGTTTTTCGAACGCCCCAATCAATTGATCGCGCAAGTTTTCGAACCAGGCTTTGGCAGATTTTTGCTTATCAGTTAATTCCATATATTCGGCTATCTGTCATCGAAAAAAGAAAAATGTCATACTCGGATTCATTCCGACCGGGTTGGCGTTCAAGCTCCACTGTTTAATGATAATTGCCGTCTCGCTTCGGCAAGGGCAACTGCTGCGGCGACGTGCACATTCAGGCTCCGCGCGCCGGGGGCGAGGGGAATGGTCAGGCGCGCATCGACCACTTTGTGAATTTCGTCTGGCGCGCCAGCGCTCTCGCGACCCATCAACAAAATGTCGTCGGCCCAGAACTGAAAATCCCAGATGGATTCTTCGCTTTGTGTCGTTAGCAAAATGACGCGCCCTGACGTCGCCTCCGTGAATGCGTCCCATCCGGAATGCGCCGCAGGCTGCACAAGATCGCGGTAATCCATGGCGACCCTGCGCAGCTCTTTGGCGCTCAACGGAAATCCACAGGGCTCGATAATGTCGAGCCCCACGCCGAAGCAGGCGGCGGTGCGAATCGCCGCGCCCACATTCTGGGGAATATCAGGTTGGTAGAGCGCCAGTCGCATTGCGCTATTTTTACACATATTCAAAGGCTTGTCGCGACACCATACCGCAGCCCAAGCCCGGCTGGACTTAGTACATAAGACATGCAAAACAGCAGCCCGATTCCTGCTGGTTCCGGGCGCAAATTCCAAGGGCGAACACCCATGACGACTTCTGACAACACTGCGGACGGCGACGTCACCCGCCGCGACTTCATTCATATGTCTCATATCATGGCTACGGCTGCGGCTGTAGGCGGCGGCGCAGCGGTTGTCTGGCCGGCGGTTCACCAGATGAACCCAGATGCGTCGGTTCTGGCGCTGTCGACCAAGGAAGTCGATCTTTCAACAATTTCAGTTGGCCAGGCCATCAAGGTCATGTGGCAGGGAAAGCCCGTATTCATTCGCCGTCGCACACCGGAAGAAATTGCCGAAGCCGAAGCAACGCCGGTCAGCGATCTCATCGATGCCAATGCCCGAAACGACAATCTCCCCGGTGTTGACGCGACAGACACCGATCGCGTTACATCGCGTGATGGCCAGGCGCGCCCAGAATGGATGATCCTTGTCGGCGTTTGCACCCACCTTGGCTGTATTCCGCTCGGCACCACCGCTGGCGAAAATCGCGGCGAATATAATGGCTGGTTCTGCCCATGCCACGGCTCGCACTACGACGTTTCCGGCCGCATCCGTAAAGGACCGGCGCCGGAAAATCTGCTGATACCGCCCTATGAATTCATTTCCGACACTGTCGTGAAGATCGGGTAAGGGAGAAAAATCTGATGAGTCATCCCTCAACCTATACGCCCGGTTCCGGGTTCGAGCGCTGGCTCGACAAGCGCTTGCCGATCGTTCGCTTCGGCGCGGACTTCATGGGCTTCCCGACGCCTAAGAACCTAAACTACTGGTGGACCTTTGGCGCGATCCTGACAGTCTGTCTGGTTATTCAGATCGTCACCGGCGTCATCCTGGCGATGCATTACACGCCGCATACGTCGATGGCGTTCGCCTCTGTTGAGCACATCATGCGCGACGTAAACTATGGCTGGCTGATGCGTTATGTTCACGCCAATGGCGCCTCGATGTTCTTCCTCGCGGTCTATATCCACATGTTTCGTGGTCTTTACTACGGCTCATACAAGGCGCCGCGCGAGATCGTGTGGATGCTCGGCGTTGTAATATATCTCCTAATGATGGCGACCGCGTTTATGGGATATGTCTTGCCTTGGGGTCAGATGTCATATTGGGGCGCGACGGTTATCACGAACCTTTTTTCTGCTATCCCGCTTATTGGCGATGATATCCGCACGCTGCTTTGGGGCGGTTTCTCCGTCGACAACCCGACGCTGAACCGTTTCTTCTCGCTGCACTATTTGTTGCCATTCGCAATTTTCGGCGTGGTGGTCCTGCACATTTGGGCGTTTCACACCAGCGGGAACAACAATCCATCCGGCGTTGAAATAAAAGACGTCAAGAAAGACGCGATACCGTTCCACCCATATTATACGATCAAGGATGGTTTCGCGATTGTCGTCTTCCTGATCCTCTTTGCAGCATTCGTATTCTTTAATCCAAATGCACTTGGTCACGCAGACAACTATGTCGAAGCGAACCCCCTGGTGACGCCGCCGTCGATTGTGCCGGAATGGTATTACCTGCCGTTCTACGCGATCTTGCGCGCGATTACGTTCGACATCTTCTTTATTCCGGCGAAGCTCGGCGGCGTTCTGGCGATGTTTGGATCGATCCTGATCCTTTTCGTCTTGCCATGGCTCGATACGTCGAAAGTCCGGTCAATGCGGTACCGCCCGGTCGCGCGATTGTGGTTCATCCTTTTTGTGATCGCCTGTATCGCGCTGGGCTATCTCGGCGGGAAACCGGCGGAAGGCGTCTACGTTATGTGGGCGCAAATCTGCACCGCGTATTATTTCGGCTTCTTCCTGATCATCCTGCCGCTATTGGGGCTGCTCGAAACGCCGAAACCATTGCCGCGCTCAATCGCTGAAGCGGTCTTAAAGAAAAAAGACGGCGGCGGCGCCGAAGTCCCGGCTCACGCAGCGCCGGCGGAGTAGGGACAAGAACAATGACAATGAAAAACTTCTCCCGCATTCTTACCGCAACGCTCTTTACAGCTTTCACCTCTGTGGGCGTCGCTGACGCCGCCGGCGGCAAAGCGAAAAAACTTGAGCACCAGCACTGGCATTTTTCCGGCCCATTTGGAAAGTTCGATCAGGACGCAATGCAACGGGGCTACCAGGTCTATGAGACGGTTTGTTCAAACTGCCATGGGCTTGAATATCTCTCATTCCGGCATCTCGGACAAAAGGGCGGCCCGTTCTATCTGGATAAATGCCCAGCGGGTATTCCGGACAATATCGATTGCTCAAACCCGAATGATAACCCGGTCGTTAAAGCCATCGCGGCGAACTACAAGTTTCAGGTGACGGACGGCCCGGATGATTCCGGCGATATGTTCCAGCGCCCGGCGCTGCCGTCGGATCGCTTCCCCGGGCCATTCGCCAATGAACAAATTGCGCGCCTTGCTAATAACAATGCGTTGCCGCCTGATCTTTCGCTGATCACCAAGGCGCGGCATTCAGGCCCTGATTATCTTTATGCGTTGTTGACTGGGTATGAAGATACGCCTGACACGGTCGAGATCGCTGCCGGACAGTATTACAACCCATATTTCCCGGGCGACATGACGCAAAACATGAAGCCTGAATTTATGGATCATGGCCATGCTATTGAAGGCGTCGATGTTCCGCTCGGCGGCGTTCTTTCCATGGCCCCGCCGCTTTCTGACGGCATGATCGAGTACACCGACGGTTCGCCGATGACGGTCGAGCAATATTCAAAAGACGTCACGGAGTTCCTGATGTGGGCAGCCGAACCAAAGATGGAAGCGCGTAAATCGCTCGGCGTCGTCTCGCTGATCTATCTCGTGATTCTCGCGGGCCTTCTTTACTGGTCATGCCGCAAGGTTTGGTCGAACGTCGATCACTGATCGTTATAGCCTCTTCATAACAGCGAATTGCCGAACAACGTCAGGCGAAAGAAAGTAATCCTTCTGCGGTCATTCTGGGCTTGCCCCGGAATCCATGGTGCTAATTGTTCACGGTTGCAACGGTTTTGATGAAGCGCCATGGATGCTGGATCGTCATCGCAACGTTTCATGTTGCTACGCGTACGGAATGACGCTCAATTCGATACGAAGATTCCCGGTTGAAATAACCAAACCGAATTCAACTCCACGAGGGTGGTATTCCATAAATTCCGCTTTCGGTGGATAGTTATCCCCATCGTCGACTGGCGCCGTATAGTGGGAGGTATGAGAAATTTGGATTGCAATATTGACGCTTGCTGTTCTTCCCCCGTTTACGGGGGAAGTGCCGAACGCAGCGAGGCGAAGGGGGCTCGTAGAGAAATTCAAAATAGCCCCCTCCGTCTCGGCCTAAGGCTTCGACACCTCCCCGTAAGCGGGGGAGGAAAGCGCAGGGACAGCAACGAACCGGTGACGGCCAAACAGACCACAATACGGAGTTATAAACCACGTGATTAACCGACCGCCCAAAACGACATTGAATCGTCAAAAATCGCGCCGTTTTAACTGCGAGGACAAGACCAGATTCGCCTGGAACGAAGAAAAGGCGCGAGTTTTGACGGGGTCGGAATTCTCCCTTAGGGCAGGTCGGGACCGTAATGAGATATCGGATCGATCATGAGCCAAAATGCGGAAAAATTCGATCACTGGATCAGGACAGCGTTCGTTGAACAAAACACGGCGCTAGAGGAAATGTATTTCGAGCGAACCGACCGCGCTGCCGTCGAGGGCGTTGGAGATGACATCAAGCGAGCGATCTGTGACGAGGGGCGCGATCTCATCAAGGATCTCGTGGTTGAAGGAAACACCGATGAGGGCTTTGACAGCGCGTTTAACCTCCTTGGCGATGTCGGTCTTTATATGGCGTCGCTCCGCCGGCATGAATTGACCAACCCAGCGAGTGAGGAAAAGTCGCCCCATCGCGAAGCATCGGCGCTCGCCCTGCACATCGCAGCATCGATTGGCGTGACGCCGCGCTTCGCCACCAGTCATCTGGCGACGCACAATCTCGCTGTCGATGGCAAAGCAAAGCGGTTCACAAACTTGAGCGACGAAAAACTTTTCCTCGACTATAATACACGGGGAATTTTTGCCTTTAAGCGCGCGGCCGACGCAATAAGGCGTGTGTTGCCGATCGGAATTTCTCATGCCGTTGCAAAGACCTTGTTGAAAGACGCTGCCGATGCGCTGCGTGATGTTGCGAAGTTTAACAAATATCTATTTGATAACCTTGATACAGATCGTTTCTTCTATTGCGTGCGGCCTTATTACAAACCGTACCTTGTCGGCCGGAACGAATATCGCGGCGCCAATGCCGGGGATTTTTCCGGAATCAATGAACTTGATTTATTGCTCGGGCTTTGTCAGGCGAATGACGCATATTATTCGCAACTGCTGGTAGACAAGATGCTGTTCATGCGGCCGGAGGACCAAGCGTCACTCCGCGACTGCATGCGCCAGCGCAGCCTTTTGAATGAATTTCTCGCGGCGGCGAGGAATTCTTCCGGCGCGTCCTGGTTTCAGGAAAACCTCGGAGCTTATCTTAAAGTCTGCGAATTGTTCGGCGAGATCGGCGCACAACATCACGATCAATTGGTTGAAAAATTTATCGCGAAGCCGTCTGACGATCTCGATGAGCAAAAATTGGCGCAGGTGACGGCAAGCGGCCCGCCGCTGCCGGTGCTGCTCGCGTCGCTTGAGGTCTTGCGTGATTTGCGCCTTGCCGCTGATCGCGCAGACATCAACTCGCGCCATAATGACATCGCGAAGCTGCGGTCGCTGTTGAAATAGTTTTTGTTACTGAGTTTGAATTGACGGAACATCACTCGCATAAGTTTTGCGTTGCGCCCATGATGGACGGGACTGACCGTCATTGCCGGTATTTCCACCGGCTTATTTCTAAGCATGCCCGGCTCTATAGTGAAATGATCACCGCAGATGCAGCCATTCATGGCGATCGCGAGTATTTGCTTGGCTTTGATGAAAGCGAACAATCGGTGGCGCTACAGCTTGGCGGTTCTGACCCGGCGAAACTCAGCGAGGCGGCGCGGATCGGCGAAGGGGTCGGGTATGACGAAATCAACTTGAATGTTGGCTGCCCGTCAGACCGCGTCCAGTCCGGCGCCTTCGGGGCTTGCCTTATGAAAGAGCCGACGCTTGTCGCGGATTGCGTCGCCGCCATGCACAGCGCCGTTGATGTTCCTGTCACTGTTAAATGTCGCATTGGCGTTGACGATCAAGACCCGGAAGAAAGCCTGTTCGGGTTTGTTGATAGGGTGACAGCGGCGGGATGCGACATCTTTATTGTCCACGCGCGCAAGGCCTGGCTCGACGGCTTAAGCCCGAAAGAAAACCGCACTTTGCCGCCGCTCGATTACGATCTTGTTGCGCGATTGAAACGTGAGCGGCCCGGCCTGTCGATTATTCTAAATGGCGGCATCGAGACGGTTCGCGACGCTCAAATTCATCTTGGCGAGTTTGACGGCGTCATGCTCGGGCGCGCTGCTTATGGTCAGCCTTACATTTTGAACGCTGTTGATCGCGATTTATTCGAAGACGACACACCAGCGCGGACTCGCGAACAAGTGGTCGAAGCTATGTCGGAATATCTCAAACAACAATTTGAGCGGGGTGTCCGCCCGCATTCGATTATCCGCCACATGATTGGCCTCTATCATGGCGAGCGCGGCGCGCGCGGCTGGCGGCGGTATTTGACGGAGAACGCACGCCATGGCGACCCCGCAATACTTGACCGCGCGGCCGATGAATTACAGTTGGCCATATGCACAGCTGCGTAAGTTTTTTTGCGCCGCGGTATCATTTGCCCCATGACATTGTTAGGATGGTGCGTTGTTTAGGGCGTCAACCATGTCGACATTCGAAACTGTAATTGCCGGCGTCGGCGGTCATTTGCCCGAGCGTGTATTAACGAACGCCGAGCTTGCGAAATCCGTCGATACGTCTGACCACTGGATCAAAAGCCGAAGCGGCATCGGCCAGCGCCACCTTGGCGCCGACGATGAAGCAACGTCTGATTTCGCTGTTGCTGCCGCCTGGAACGCGCTCGACCAAGCCGGGTTGAAGCCTCACGATATTGGTCTGATCATTGTCGCGACAGTAACGCCGGACAAAACTTTTCCATCGACCGCCGTTTATGTGCAGCAGAAAATGGGTGTTCCGCCCGGTATTGCTTTTGACGTATCCGCCGCCTGTGCCGGTTTTGTTTACGGCCTGAACATTGCGCACAATTTTATATCAACCGGTCAAATCAAACATGCGCTGGTGATCGGCGCTGAAAAACTCTCTTGTTTCCTTGACTGGAATGACCGCGGCACGTGTGTTCTTTTTGGCGATGGCGCTGGCGCTGTTGCCTTGAGCGCGGCTGAACCATTAACTGCCGGTCCGCATCAGGGCATTCTCGCGACCTATCTGTCTTCAGACGGCCGCCTCGCTGAGCACCTTTACGCCGATGGCGGCCCGTCAACCACCGGCACGGTCGGCCTCGTCAAGATGAATGGCCGCGAAGTCTTCAAGAACGCCGTTGAGGAAATCGCGGGTGCAGTCTTTGAAGTGACCGAACGCGCCAAGGTCCCGCGATCCGAAATCGACTGGTTTGTGCCGCATCAGGCGAATATCCGGATCATTCAGGCTTGCGCCAAAAAACTCGATCTTGACGAGAGCAAGGTTATTGTCACCATTGAGAAGCACGCCAACACGTCCTCGGCCTCAATCCCATTGGCGCTGGACGTTGGTATTCGCGATGGCCGTATCAAGCGCGGTGAACTGCTTGTATTCGCCGCTCTCGGCGGCGGCCTCGCATGGGGGTCGGCGCTCGTTCGCTACTAGGCTGTGATGCCCTCTCCCAGTTTGGGCAAAAAACCGCAGATCTAGAGGGCTTAGACCCTTTGCAAAGCGATACGGCCCGGTCTAAAACCCGCCAAATTGCCGCCGGTCCGTGAGTCGCTTTTGGGTCATGGTTGGCGCCCCGCCTGTGCGGCCTTCTTGGCCCGGTAATCTAACGAGTACGCCTTTTTCAGGAAGGACCCGCTGTCGAGCGTAAATATGGTTGCAACTATCGCATTTTACGTCTTCGCGCTGTCCGCTATCGCCGCCGGATTGATGGTTGTTGCGTCAAAGAACCCCGTGCATTCGGTTTTATTTCTCATCACTGCGTTTATTTCGGCAGCGGGTTTGTTCGTCCTAATGGGCGCCGAATATCTCGCGATGCTTCTGGTCGTCGTCTATGTCGGCGCCGTTGCGGTCCTATTCCTGTTCGTCGTGATGATGCTCGACGTCGATTTTGTCGAGATGAAACAGGGCTTCCTACAATATCTGCCAATTGGCGGGGCGCTGGCGGCGCTGGTCGTCATAGAACTAATTCTAGTCGTTTCCGTTTGGGCGTTTCCGTCCGACGCGGAACTGGCGCGGGCGCATCCGTCGCCAACCGCGGCGCAGACCGTTTCCGATCCGAACGGGCCAACCAACATCGAGGCGCTGGGCCTGATCCTTTACACAGACTACGTGCACTTCTTTCAGATAGCCGGGATGGTGCTGCTCGTCGCCATGATTGGCGCAATCATCCTCACATTCCGGACACGTGAGGGCATCAAGAAACAAGACCCGGCGGCGCAGGTTGCGCGCAAGCGGGAAGAAGGCGTCGAGCTAAAAGACATTCCTTCAGGACAGGGGCTTACTTAGGGCGCGAGATGGCTGAGATCGGACTGGGACATTTTTTAAGCGTCGCCGCAATTCTATTTGCGATTGGCATGGCCGGCATTTTTCTCAACCGGAAAAATGTCATCGTCATTCTAATGTCGATCGAACTGATGCTTCTCGCCGTTAACATCAACCTCGTTGCGTTTTCACAATTCCTTGGCGATCTCACCGGGCAGGTTTTTGCGTTTATGGTTTTGACTGTTGCGGCTGCGGAGGCTGCGGTCGGTCTCGCAATTCTGGTCGCCTATTTCCGCAAGCGCGGCGATATCTCCGTCGACGACGCCAATCTGATGAAGAACTGATCGCAAGATGGACCCGTTTGTCGTACTCCTTCCCTTATTCGGCGCCATGTTGGCGATGCCTGTCGGCCGGCTATTCGGCGCGCGCGCGGCGGAGCTTGTAACAACCGGCTTGTTGCTGGTCGCAGCGGTGCTCGCTTGGATTTTGTTTTTTGACGTTGCTCTTGGCGGCAATGCGCGTACGCGTGAATTGTTTACGTGGATTTCATCTGGCGGCTTTGAGGCCAATTGGTCGGTTCGGTTGGACACGCTTTCCGCCGTCATGCTCGTCGTCATCAACTCCGTATCCTTCCTCGTCCATATGTATTCAATGGGCTACATGAAGGATTACGGCGAGCAGTCGCGTTTCTTCGCTTATCTCTCGCTATTTACGTTCGCCATGTTGACGCTGGTGACAGCGGACAACTTCCTTCAGCTCTTCTTTGGTTGGGAGGGCGTGGGGCTTGCTTCCTATTTGTTGATCGGCTTCTGGTTCAAAAAGAAATCCGCCAATGATGCTGCGATCAAGGCATTTGTCGTCAATCGGGTCGGCGACTTTGGTTTCGCCCTCGGCATCATGTGCATCTTTTATGTTTTTGGCACGATTCAGTTTGATGAAGTCTTCGCCGCGGTCGCTAGCGACGCAACAGTTGTCCCCTATGGACAGATTGCCGGGGATCATATCCAGTCGCTGACGATCACGTTCCTGGGCAATGACTGGCATGCGCTAACTGTGATCGGCGTGCTATTGTTCATTGGCGCCATGGGCAAGTCTGCGCAGTTTTTTCTGCACACCTGGTTGCCGGACGCGATGGAGGGCCCGACGCCTGTTTCCGCGTTGATCCACGCCGCGACGATGGTGACAGCCGGCGTATTTCTGGTTTGCCGTTGTTCGGTAATTTTCGAATATGCGCCAAACGCCGCAGCGATGGTGACGGTGGTCGGCGCGATTACCGCATTCTTCGCCGCAACTGTAGGCTTGTTGCAGGACGATATCAAAAAAGTCGTTGCCTATTCGACATGTTCACAGCTTGGCTACATGTTCTTTGCGGCGGGCGTCGGCGCGTACGGTGCGGCGATGTTCCACCTGTTTACGCATGCCTTCTTCAAGGCGCTTTTGTTCCTCGGCTCTGGCGCTGTCATCATCGGCATGCACCATGAGCAAAACATCAAAAAAATGGGCGGCGTCAAAGACCTCATGCCCTTCACGCATATCCTGATGATCATCGGCACGATAGCGATTACCGGCGTTGGCATCCCGGGCCTTTATTTGTTCGGCGCGCCATTCGGCACGGCGGGTTTTGTCTCAAAAGATATGGTCATTGAAGGCGCTTTCGCTGCTGGCGAAGCTGGCCGCGCATTCGGATATTTTGCGTTTGTTATGGGACTGCTCGCCGCGGCGATGACGGCGTTTTATTCCTGGCGTTTGATCTTCCTGACCTTCTGGGGGCCGAGCCGCGCGCCGGAGGAAGTCCGCAAACATCCTCATGAAGTCCCGAACACGATGATGTGGCCTCTTGTGCCGCTTGCAATTGGCGCGCTCGTCGCCGGCATGGCGTTTTACCCGAATTTCGTAGGCAAGAAGTCCGACGACTTCTGGAACGGCGCTCTCTACGTCAACGAAGTCCATCACGAAGAAGCGTCTGATGGCCACGCTGCCGCCGGCGACGATCATTATGAAGAGGCAAACGATAATCATGGCGCAGCCACAGACGAACATACTGCTGAAGGCGATCACGCGGAAAAGGGCGGGCACCACGTTCCGACTTGGGTATTGTGGTCTCCATTCCTGGCGATGTTAATCGGTACGATTTCTGCAGCTGCGTTTTATTTGCGCGGAGATCCGCTGCGACCGGGGCTCTTGCGAGAGGGCGGCATGATATACGCATTCCTCAAAAACAAATGGTATTTCGACGAGATATACGACTTTTTGTTGGTGCGTCCAGCGCTCTTGTTCGGGCGTTTCCTTTGGAAGGAGGGCGACGGTAAAACCATTGACGGCGTTGGCCCGGACGGCATTGCTGCGCTAGTCGCCAGCAGCGCCCGCAAAATTGTCAAAGTCCAGAGCGGCTATGTTTATCACTACGCTTTCGCCATGCTCGTCGGCATTGCGATCTTCGTAACGATGATCCTCATCCGGGCGGGGGGCGGTCAATGATTACGGAAAGCTTTGCGCAGCAACCCTGGCTTTCGTTCACTGTTTTTGCGCCGCTCCTTGGCGCCATTCTGATCGCAGTCGCGCGGGTCATGGCGCGCACCGATGATGATGGCGTTATCGCCAAAAAGGATCAGGAACAGCTCGCATCCAATGCGCGCCGCGTCGCGATGATTACAACGATTGGTGTGTTGGTTGTTTCGCTCGTGGCCTACAGTCAGTTTGATCCGTCAATTGCCGGCTTCCAATTGGTTGAGCAGGCGGCGTGGCTCGGCGGCGGCATCAGCTACAAGATGGGCGTTGACGGCATATCGATTTTATTTGTTCTCTTGACGACTTTCATCATGCCGATTTGCATCCTGGCGTCATGGAATTCGATCAAGGATCGTGTCGCTGACTACATGATTGCGTTTCTTGTACTGGAAACGCTGATGCTCGGCGTATTCTGCGCACTCGATCTCTTTGTTTTTTACATCTTCTTCGAGGCTAGCCTTATCCCGATGTTCCTTATCATCGGTGTTTGGGGTTCCAAAGGCACAAAAGAATTCGCTGGCTACACCATGCCGAGCCGTGTTTATGCCGCGGTGAAATTTTTTCTATTTACGCTCGTCGGCTCGCTGCTTTTGCTCGTCGCCATGGCTTGGATGTATTCGAAGGCCGGCACCACAGACATTCCGACGCTGCAGCAATTTGAATTTTCCCACGGGGCACAAAGATGGCTGTGGATTGCGTTCTTCGCATCATTCGCTGTGAAAATGCCAATGTGGCCGGTGCACACTTGGCTACCCGACGCTCACGTTCAGGCGCCGACGGCTGGCTCCGTTGTTCTCGCCGCAATCCTTCTAAAGATGGGCGGTTATGGCTTCTTGCGCTTCTCGTTGCCGATGTTCCCGCTCGCCAGCCTCGATTTTGCGCCATTGGTATATGCGCTTTCGATCGTTGCCATCATTTACACGTCGCTCGTTGCTTTGGCGCAAGAGGATATGAAAAAGCTGATCGCCTATTCGTCCGTCGCCCATATGGGCTTTGTAACCATGGGCATTTT
The DNA here is from genome assembly GCA_013002535.1 of Hyphococcus sp. GTDB lineage: Bacteria > Pseudomonadota > Alphaproteobacteria > Caulobacterales > Parvularculaceae > Hyphococcus. The sequence goes on along the minus strand of JABDJK010000116.1, from coordinate 118,620 downwards.
CACTGGAACGAAACAGGGCATCGAAGGCGGGCTGTTCCAAATGCTTTCGCATGGATTTATTTCCGGCGCCCTGTTTCTATGCGTCGGCGTTGTCTACGACCGGATGCATACGCGCGAGATCGCGGCCTATGGCGGGCTCGTCCATCGAATGCCAATTTACGCCTTCCTGTTTTTATTCTTTACACTCGGCAATGTGGGCCTCCCCGGCACCAGTGGCTTCGTCGGCGAGATCCTCGCTATGACCGGCGCCTTCAAAGTGAACAGTTGGATTGCGTTCTTTGCGGCCTTCGGCGTTATCCTGTCTGCAGCTTACGCGCTGCGCCTTTATCGGCAGGTAATCTACGGTGAACTCGTCAAGGAAGCTCTGTTTGAAATACCGGACGTGAACTGGCGGGAATGGGCGCCGCTCGGTTTGTTGATGGCGTTCGCTTTGTTTCTTGGATTTTATCCTGGTCCAGCGCTCGACGTATTCTCACCTGCGGTAGATCTCTTGATTGAAAATTATGATGCTGCTTTATCAGCGGGAGGGCAATAATGACACTTGTTGATATGCTCTCTTATGCATACCCGGAACTGGTCCTCGCGATTGGTTCAATGGCGTTGCTCATCACCGGCGTTTTCATGGGCGAAAACTCCGCGCAGAAAATATCCCTTGCATCAATTGCCGTTCTTGCGATCGCGGTCGCGTTCGTCGTGTTCAGGCCCGCCGTGGGCGGTGCAACGATATTTGCCGACGCGTTCCGTATTGACGGATTTTCAGAATTCGTCAAAACGGTTCTATATATAACCGCCGGCTTTGCGATCATGATGTCCCATCGCTATTTTCAGGGCGATGACAATTGGCGCTTCGAATATCCAATTTTGATTTTGCTTTCAGTCTTCGGCATGTCGTTGATGGTGTCGGCGAATGACCTCATCGCACTTTATATGGGCATCGAGACACAAAGCCTCGCGCTCTATGTATTAGCGTCGATCAATCGCGACAGCCGCCGCTCGACCGAGGCTGGTCTCAAATATTTCGTCCTTGGCGCCTTGTCGTCTTGCTTGATGCTTTACGGCGCGTCATTGATTTACGGGTTTACCGGTTCAGTCTCGTTCACAGAGATTGCGAAAATTGCGGAAACGTCGGGCGGCGAAAACGTTGGTCTTATTATCGGTCTTGTATTTCTGATTTCGGGCCTTGCGTTCAAAGTCTCCGCGGCGCCATTCCATATGTGGACGCCGGACGTATATGAAGGCGCGCCGACGCCGGTGACCGCATTCTTTGCGGCTGCGCCGAAATTTGCGGCGATGGCTTTGTTCATCCGCGTATTGATGACGGCGTTTCCAACTGCTCTTGCGGATTGGCAGATGGTAATCGCATTAATTGCTGTGGCGTCTATGATGGTCGGCGCCTTCTCCGCGATTGCGCAAACCAACATCAAACGCCTGATGGCGTATTCGTCGATCGGCCATGTTGGCTACGCGTTGATGGGACTTGCCGCTGGAACAGCGCCGGGGGTCAGTTCCATTTTAATCTATATGACCATCTATATCGTTATGACCATCGGCGCCTTCGCTTGCATCTTGATGATGCGCAGGCGCGGTGGGCTGACTGAAGACATAAGTGACCTATCGGGCCTTACCAAAACCAATATGCCGTTAGCACTGGTTTTGACGATTTTGTTATTCTCCCTTGCGGGCATCCCGCCAATGGCCGGGTTTTTCGGCAAGTGGTATGTTTTTGTCGCCGCCGTCGATGCCGGGCTGGTTTGGCTCGCGATCCTCGGCGTACTCGCCAGCGCGGTTTCCGCCTATTATTATCTTCGCATCGTTTGGTTCATGTGGTTCGACGAACCGGCGCCGGCGTTCGAGCGCGATGTTGGGCCGGCGCTGCAGATGACAGCCGGTGTGTCTGCGATCATGGTTTTCCCGATACTCGTTATATTTATCGGCGTCCTATATCAGGCTGCTGATCGCGCTGCCGCGGCGTTGTTCTAAAACGTGCCGAAATTAGAATCCGGCGCTGAACTCAGAATTTTCTACGAACTGAAATCTACGCAGACTGAAGCAAAACAAGTCGCGTCAACTGAAGGCATTGACGGACCGATCTGGTTTGTTGCTCTTCGACAGACTACAGGTTACGGACGGCGTGGCCGCGAATGGCAACAAGATGTCGGTGATTTTTCAGGAACGTTGGCGCTTCGCAATCCTGATCGGTTCAATTCCATTGGCGAGCTAACTTTCATCACCGGCCTAGCCGTCGCCAAAACGCTTAATCAACTGGCTGATCGCGGGGATGTCAAAATTAAGTGGCCGAACGATGTCCTCGTCGACGGTCGTAAAATCGCTGGTATTCTTCTGGAATTGGTCGATGACGGTGCAGTCGCAATCATTGGCATCGGGGTCAACATCGTTTCCGCGCCGGATGGTCTTGACTACCCAACGGCGTGTCTTGGTGATTATTGCAAGGCGCCTCCGAAACCCGAAGCGTTCGCAAATGTGCTCGACGAGCATTTCTGGCGGTTACAACGTATATGGCGCAAAGAGGGATTCGCGCCGATCCGGGCGGCTTGGGTCAAGCACTGTACAGGATTGGGATACGAGATCACGGTTCGTTTGCCCAATGAGACGCTTACGGGCACATTTGATTCCATTGATGAAAGCGGTGCGTTATTGTTGCGTTCCGGCGATGAAACGCAGATCATCCGCGCGGGCGACGTATTTTTTCGCAAGCCCGCCTGAAGAGAGGCCATATGCTGTTAGCCATTGATGTCGGCAATACGAATTCAGTAATCGCGCTATATGACGGCGCTGAACCTGCCGCCGTGTGGCGCACGTCAACATCGCCGACACGCACCGCTGACGAATACGCCGTCTGGTTGACCCAGTTGATGGGGATGGCGAATTACAAATTGGAAGACGTAACCGATTGTGTCATTTCAAACGTTGTCCCGCAATCGCTATTTCATTTCCGCAATCTCTCGCGACGCTATTTCAATGTCGAACCATTCGTTGTTGCAGCGAATAATATTCCCGGCGTCGCTGTTAGAATACCGAAACCGTCAGAAGCAGGGGCCGACCGGCTCGTCAACGCCGTCGGCGCTTTTGTGAAACATGGCGGCCCATTGCTGATTGTTGATTCCGGCACGGCAACGAATTTCGATATTATCGGCGATGATGGCGGCTTTGAGGGCGGCATCATCGCGCCGGGCATCAATCTTTCGATGCAGGCGCTGCACGATGCTGCAGCGCGCCTGCCGCGTGTTGGCATTGAGCGTCCGCCGAAAATCATTGGAACAGACACTGTCGGCGCAATGCAAACGGGCGTTTACTGGGGGTATGTCTGCCTTATTGAGGGGCTGATCGAAAAAGTAAAAGAAGAATATGGAAAACCGATTAAGGTCGTAGCGACCGGCGGTATCGCATCGCTGTTTGAAGGCGCAACCGACGCCGTTGATATCTTCGATGCCGACTTAACGATCCGGGGCCTCAGCGAAATTCACCGGCGCGTTTCCGCACAGAAGGCCACATAGGGATGGCGCAAAAAGAACTCGTGTTCTTGCCGCTCGGCGGCTCCGGCGAAATTGGCATGAACATGAACCTTTACGGGTTTGGCGGTCCAGCGAATAGGCAGTGGATCATGATCGATTGCGGCGTCATGTTCGCCAATCAATCGTCGCCCGGAATCGATCTAATTTGTCCTGATCCGTCCTTTATCATGGAAGAGCGTGAAGCGCTGCATGGGTTGTTGCTGACCCATGGCCATGAGGATCACATCGGCGCCGTCGCGATCCTGGCGCCGCAACTCCGATGTCCCGTTTACGCTACGCCATTTACGGCAGCGCTCGTCAACAGGAAGGCGGCAGAAGCGCGCGTCAACATTGATCTTCGTGTGATCGATATGAATTCGCGGTTCGACCTTGGACCGTTTGACGTTGAATATGTTACGCTCACCCATTCCATCCCAGAGCCGTCTGGCGTCATTATCCGTACCGAACTCGGAACTGTGCTTCACACCGGCGACTGGAAACTCGATAAAAACCCGACGCTTGGACCTCGCGCCGATAAGAAATCAATCGAGAAACTTGGTGACGACGGTCTGCTCGCGATTGTCTGTGACTCAACGAATGTCTTATCGGCTGGCGAGTCCGGATCGGAAAGCGACGTTCGCACCTCATTGACGAAATTGATTATGGAACAACCAGGAAGGGTCGCAGTTACGACCTTTGCATCGAACCTTTCGCGCGTCGTTTCTATTTGTGAAGCGGCGCTGGCGGCTGATCGAAGCGTCTGTTTGCTTGGGCGGTCAATGTTGCGGATCGTTGAAGCCGCGCGTGAAACGGGGTTGTTGCCGGAAGGGCTGACCTTTGTGGAGCCGCGCGACGCCGGACATTTGCCTCGCCGGAACACATTGTATCTATGTACAGGTAGTCAGGGCGAGCCGCGCGCAGCGTTGGCGAGGATTGCGCGCGGTGACCATCGCGACCTGTTGTTGGGCGATGGCGACACGGTTATCTTCTCGTCGAAAATCATTCCCGGCAATGAGCGCGAAATTTACGATCTGCAAAACCGACTGGTTGATCTCGGTATTAAGATTATCACTGAAAAGGATGAATTCATTCATGTTTCCGGCCATCCTTGCCGAGATGAATTAAAAGAGATGTATACATGGGCGCGCCCGCATATCTCTATTCCGGTTCACGGCGAGGCGCGGCATTTGGAGGAACATGCCGAGCTTGCCTATGAGCTTGGTTGTGCGGAGGCATTTGCCCCGCGCAATGGCGATCTCATCCGCGTTGCGCCCGGCGGGCCGGAGTTGATTGATGAAGTTCCCGCCGGTCGACTGTTTCTCGACGGTGATATTCTGGTAGCCGACGGCGCCGCGCCGATCCGTGAGCGCCGCAAGCTCGCCGAAGCCGGGTTCATGGCCATTAGTCTGGTTCTCAACAATAAGAACGAACTGGTAGACGATGTCTTGATCGACTTCATGGGCGTTGTTGTCGATGAAGACGCCGAAGGCGTTGCCGATGCTATCGAAGATGCTTTCGACGAATTGCCGACGAAAAAACGAAATGATGATGAAGCTGTTGAGCTTTGTGTAAAGCGCGCCGTGCGCGTATTTTTTGATCGCGAGTGGGGCAAGCGACCACTGATCCACACCCTTATTCACCGCATACGAAAATGAATATCGCCAGCGCCATCGTTATTTTCCTGATCTGGTGGTGGGTAGTATTTCTCGCTGTCTTACCAAAAGACGTCGAAGGCCGATGGGAGAGCGAAGACGACGGCGTCGCCGGCGCCGATCCCGGCGCACCCGTTAAACCGGAATTGAAAGCGAAAGCCTGGCTCGCGACAAAGATTACAATTGTCGTTTGGGCGTTGACAGTGGCGATCATTACGAGCGGCGTCTTTAATTTTCGCGAATAACCTACCGATTCTTGCAAACCCTATCGGCACAGCTTAGCTAATCGGCTATGGGCCCTAAGCCCTTGCGTTCACACCGGAAAAAAGGGCGATTGGATGACAGAAATTCCGTCAATCGACGACGCGCCTAAGCCGGTTGATCCTGCCGCCGCAGATCACGACGAGTCGCAATTCAGCGAAGACCAAACGCTTTCGCCTGATTTTGTTGATTCCGTTGAGGCGGCGATTGAGGACCGTGACGCCGCCCACATCGAGGAATTAACCCACGGCCTCCACCCGGCCGACGTCGCCGACCTTATTGGTTTGTTTTCTGAGGATGATCGCAACGTATTTCTGGAGCTTTACGGCGCGGAAATGTCGCCGGATGTTTTCCCGGAAATTGATGATGATCTTCTCGGGCGCGTAGTTGACGCGATGCAGCTCGAGCGCGTTGCAGAGGCGGTTTCGGAACTTGAGACTGACGATGCAGCGCACGTCCTCGAAGATTTGGATGAAGACAAGCGCGCAGCGATCCTTGCGGAAGTTCCGGCGGAAGAGCGCATCGTTTTGCGCGCCGCCCTTGATTATCCTGAGGATAGCGCAGGCCGCGTCATGCAACGCGAATTTTTCGCGGCGCCCGGCTTTTGGACGGTGGGGCAGATCATTGATCGTTTGCGTGGTTCTGAAGAATTGCCCGACCGATTTTTTGAAGTCTTTGTCGTTGATCCCGCGTTCAAGCCTGTTGGCTACGTACCGCTAGCGACGTTGTTGAAATCGCAACGCGATCAAAAAATTGAATCCATCATGACCGGTGGAGAAATCCGCAAAATTCCGGTGACGATGGATCAGGAAGAAGTCGCGTATCTATTCGAGCAATATAATTTGATTTCATCGCCTGTTGTCGATGCTGCTGACCGCCTCGTCGGGATGATCACAGTAGATGACGTCGTAGAATTCATTCGCGAAGAAAGCCAGGAAGACATGCTGGCGTTGGGCGGTGTTGAGGCGGATACTGGCTTGTCCGACACTGTCATGATGACGGTCAGATCCCGCTTTTCATGGCTGGCGATCAATCTGGCGACTGCGGTTTTGGCGTCGCTGGTTATTGCGCTTTACGACGGCGCAATCGGGCAGATTGTGGCGCTGGCAGTGTTGATGCCGATTGTGGCGTCTATGGGCGGCAACGCCGGGACGCAAACACTCACTGTCGCAGTGCGTTCTTTGGCGACAAAAGATTTGACTGCTTCAAACACTGCTCGAATAATCTATCGAGAGGCAATTGTCGGCCTTTTGAACGGATTTATTTTTGCAATCATTATGGGCGGGCTCGCCGGCGTCTGGTATTTCGCAAGCGGCTGGGGCGGGGAGGCGGACGCTATTCGCCTCGGCCTTGTTGTAGGTGTCGCCATGATCATCAATCTATTGGCCGCCGGGCTCGCCGGTATTCTAGTGCCAATTGGTCTGCAACGCGCTGGCGCTGACCCGGCCGTATCGTCAGCGGTCTTTGTAACAACCGTTACAGACATCGTCGGGTTTTTCGTGTTTCTTGGACTGGCCGCCGCGGTGTTGCTGCCGGCCAGTTGAGCAAGTTATTTCCTTACATGCACTTTCGCGATTTCGCGCTTTTCCAATACCACATAGATCAAGATAGCAGTGAGCATCAGCACCCATATACCGGGTTCCGGCACGTCTGTCGGCGGTTCTTCAGGGTCCATCGGTTCGTCGCAATCCGGAATGTCATTGTCCGGAATATCATCGCATGGTTGTTCGCCGGGGGGCACCATTGGCACGACAACCGGCGGCGGAATAAAATGGCGTAGTGGAACAAATACCGGTTGATGCGGCGGGTAGCTTACGACTTCAGTCGGTGCTAGCGGAACCCGTCCCGTTTCCTGTGGAGCCGCCGGAATATAACCGGCAATGCGAGTTGGAACCGGACGGGGTGTTAAAAAGAATTACTAGCGGCCCTCCGTTGGCCTTCTTCACCTTCGCCGCAGCAACCGCAATTCACGACAATGTCGTTGCGAATATCGCCAACCGCGCGGGCGTACCAGTCAGTATAAGCTTCTTCACCGCTGGCTCCTGGCGCGCCGTTATTTTTGCCGCCAAAACCGCCATTCCACACGATTGCGAAAGCCACAATCAGCGCGGCGATGATATTTGCTAACCCATTACCCATTTCAGCACCTCAATCGCCCAACTCCCCCGTTTTGACGCGGACTGCGCCGGAAAAACGGTTGCCGCCAGGACGCGAACGGCTTGCGTTTTTATGTTCCCAAGTCTTGTGCCAATACCGCCGAATTGCGTGAGTCGCGCAAATCGTTGAAATAACAATGGATTAGTGATCTCATCGGTATCGATGCCAGATTGCGCGAAATATATCATTTCCCCAATAAATTGTCCCGATTTCGTGCAGAATCGCCATATGTGCAGATATGACACATCGGGGGGCTCGCGCGCAGCTGTGGGTTTCAGCGGCTACCCAATGCCAATCTGTCGTGCTAACAATAGTTAACAGGCGGCTTGGAAGCCGGATGTTCATTGGGGATGATGTTTGCCAGGGGCGGTTTAGCTGACTTTGGCGGTGGAAGCGTAAAGAGGGGTTGAAACGGGTCGAATGCGCACGGGAGAGACCGGTTTAAATCTGATCAAGGGTTATGAGGGCCTGCGCATGTCGGCGCATTATGCGCCGAGTGAGCAGTGGACCGTTGGCTATGGCCATACGGGAACGGCCCGCCACGGCATGAGCGTTACAGAAGGCGACGCCGAGCGTCTCCTGAAGGAAGACGTTCAACCCATAGAGCAGCTAATCAGCGACACGGTGCGGGCGCCGCTCAACCAGAATGAACATGACGCGCTTGTTTCGTTGATCTTTTCTATTGGCGAAGACAACTGGAAGCGCTCAACGGTTTTGCGCAAGTTAAACGCAGGCGACAAAATTGGCGCTGCGAATGCGTTCGAGCTTTGGTCAAAAGCGTTTGTCAACAATGAACTTGCGACTTTGGACGGGTTGGTGCGACGCCGCGCTGCAGAGAAATCTCTATTCCTGATGCCGACAGATGCATCACTTGTTGTGCCGACATCGGACGTGATGCCCGCGCCGGAATGTGAACCGGAATATCTTTCAGACCGCGTTTATAATGCAAAGCCGGTCGTCGATATTGCGGGCGTCAAGGAAGAAAAAAACAAGGTCCTCTCACCGGAAGAAAATGCGGCGCGAACACGGGCGCTTTTTGCCGCGACACAAGCCCTGTCGGGCGACCCGACAAAAATGATTATCACCAAGGCTGAAGAGTACGCCGACATGGGCGTTACGGTTGGCGCTGTGATGGCGGGCTTCCTCGCATTCGCTTTGACGGCAATCGGCGTATTGTTGATGCTTGGCCAAGAAGCGCCGGGATTGGCTGAAGCCATGGGTCTTTCCTACGATCGTTTTGCATTGCTGTTCGAAAACTTGCCTATGTGGCTGGCGGCGATTGGCGCAGCCATGTGCTATTTCATCCTGTACATTCTTGTAAAACGCACCGCACGGCATGACATGAAACGTCGGCGGGCGCAGGATTTGGCGCGTTTGCGCATAGCCGAGTAAATTCTCTTTGCAATCAATCGCAGGTCAGAAATGACCGTTCATCTTATTAAATTGTGCGTCGGTGCTGACGCGATCGACGATCTTGCTGCGCGGGTCAAAGAGCGGCTTGTAGCCTTTGACAAAGCGCCCGCTGGCAAGGCTTACATCCATGTCACCCGGATGCATCCGCGTCGTGAAAAGGATTTGATCGACGATGGATCGATTTACTGGGTTATCAAAGGCTCCGTGCAAGCGCGACAGCGGTTTCTTGGGATTGACGACCAGATTGGCGCTGACGGGATTAAGCGCGCGGCGTTTTTTCTCGATCCAAAAATTATCCTGACAGAACCCGCGCCGAAGCGTGCTTTTCAGGGTTGGAGGTATCTACCAGTTGAGGATGCGCCGCGCGATTTATCTGATTATGACAGCGGCGCCCCGCCAGGGTTAAGCAAAGAACTTGCAGAATTAGGACTGCTATAGGGGTGGGAAATGATTAGAAGCATTGTTGCTGGAATAGCTTCGCTCAGCGCGGTTGGCGCCGCTACCTATTTCGGCCTGTCGTCCTCGCATCTTGGTGTGCCGATGTTTGGCGAGCGCGGCGTTATTCAGGCTGAGGCGCAGTTCTGTCTCAAGAATGATATCCGGCTTTTCCACGGCGTCGACGCGGGCTGCTATACCAAGAGTGAATTTGACGATTTTCGCGATGCGCAAGTATTGAACGCGTCTGGCGAAACCGTGACCGTCATGTTGACACATCCCGATGACATGAATGCCGAGGGAGCGGCATGCACAACCTGCCGCGAATATCAATCCATGCGCACTGAGGGTTGGTATGCATTGTCATCGCGAGCGATGCGACGCGAAGCATTTTTCGAACGGGCCTGCGGTGTTCTCGATGCGATCGAGAAGGCACAAATAGCGGAATTCAACTACTTCGCCGATGGTTCACCCACGATCGACGAAATGCGAAATATATCAATTTCCGTTCGAAATAGTGCAAACGAGCCCGGCCAAACCGTTGATGGACCGGAAACGGTTGAAAAGCTCGAGGGCGCCGTCTGGCGTCTGAAACAAGGCGCTTACACCCTAATGCTTGAAGAAATACTGAACGCAGATTTTGATAACGACGGCGTTGCGGAAATTTTGGCATTTCTTGTCAACGTGCCAGACGGCGGGACTGCGCGATTCGTGCAGATGGCGCTAATTGAAAAAGATCTCGCGGACGGCCCGGTCAAATTGTCGAAATTTCCACCGGACGCCGCTGCCGACGATAAAATGTAGTGCCGAGACCGCGTCAATCATGTGGAAATTCGGGATTGGCCTTCGCGGCAGAGACGCCTATGATTACATCGGTTTTGATATCCAGAATGGAGGAGTTCCAGAACGTGCGGCCAGCCCGACTGATTTTTATCATTTCAGCTATTCTTGTAACGTCTGCTTGTTCTTCATTGGGCGGCAGCGAGAAAAGCGCTGCAATTACCGAGGCTGCGCCCTCACCAGAGGCGCAGGAACGCATCGCTGCTCTTGAGGTCGAGGTATCCCGTCTCAAATCTGATAATGCACGGCTCGTTGCCACGCTGCTTGAAAAGACTCGCGAGAACGAAAAGCTGGCGCGCAACGCAACTGAAGAAAATGCGCCTGCGGACCTGCAAGCACAACAACAAACGAACGGGCCCCGGCAAGTCGTTGAGTTATCGCCAACACTAACGCCGCCGCCGCCAATTCGTGAATCGAGATCAGTTGGAAATGCGGCTGCGCCGCAAATGGACGATACCGACGTGCCGGTTGAAGAGGCGCCGCGCCTTGTTCAGCCTACGTTTGCTTCAACCGAAGAAGTTTACGAAAGCGAAGCGAACGGCGAGATCGAAACACAAAGCGTTCTTTTTGGCGTTCACCTTGCGTCCTATCGTAAAGTCGAAGAAGCGCGTGAGGGATGGCGCAAACTTCAACGCGACAATCCCGACGAGCTTGGGCTTTTGGAACCGCGCGTCGTTCAAGTGAATATTCCCGAAAAAGGCGTCTTCATGCGTCTCATTGGCGGCGGATTTTCCTCGCAGGGAAAAGCGATGGCGCTTTGCCAAAGCCTTAAAAAGAAGTCGCTATATTGCTCGGTTTCCGGATTTGAGGGCGAGCGCTTGTCGCTGGCCTCGAACACTCAATAGCGGAATTATTCAGCGGGCGGTGCGATGTCAAATTTTCGCTCCTCGAATAATTTTCCTTCAAATTCACTGGCGCCTTCATAGCGAATGATTATTTCGCCAGCGCCGAGGGAATAATATCCAAGCGGCATAATGACCTCACGGCGTTCGGCGTCAGGATATCCGGCGACATTATTTCTGAGCGCCAGGCGTTCGCGAATGCCGGGTTCATCAGCCGGCGCAAAATCCACGATCATCCGCCCATAAGTCGATAGCGCGCCAGTTGGCAGAATTTCCGTTGCGATTTCAAGGACGCCATCAGCGTCACGCAGCAATTTTGTCCCGCCGATATTTGCGCTGGCGGTCCCGCGCCCGCGCAGTATGACCGGCGCTGATACGCCGAGCCCGATATCTAGTTGTAGGCCCTCGTTGCTGGCGCGGCGCATCATTGTTCGCTCAGCGCCGGTTTCGATGAGCAAGTGAGAGCGCCGCTCGCCAGGCGGCGGCTTTGCGCCCTCGCGCATGGCGACTTTTATTTTAACGCGCGAACCCGGCTTAAGGGTGAATGACGCCGGCGAGACAACGAAATACGGTGCGGCGCTCAACGCTCGTCGCGCTGCTACCGTCGCGGGCTTGTAACCTGAGGGAGTCGCGCTCAAATCAATCCACGATACGCGCCCATGAAGGATGCGGTCTGATGGATTTGAGACGGTAAACGTCGCGGAGCGGTTGTCGGCGTCCAACACATTGCGCAAAGGGCTGAGCTCCATCCCGGCCTGGGCTGAGATCGGAGCAAAAACGATACAGAAAACGACAAGAAAAACAGCTCTCATGACGCTCGCTTTGCCCTCTAGAATCGGTCAATCTAGGCACTTAACTGCAAGAACCTTTCTCTGGGGTAAGCAAAAATCGTGAAATTGCCGGATATCCGGTTGATTCGTGGACAGTTTTTATGACGCATGTCATCGTTTTGGGTAACGAAAAGGGCGGTTCGGGCAAGTCAACGACCGCGATGCATCTGGTCGTCGCGCTTCTGAAGAGCGGTTACAAGGTCGGCGCTGTTGATCTCGATTTGCGACAGGGAAGCCTTTCGCGCTACATCGACAATCGCAAAAAATTTGCTTATCTCCACGGTAAAGAATTGCCGTTTCCGTTGGTGACGGATGTTTCTGAGTCCGCTCTCGACAGCCGTGAAGAGTCTCGCGAGCAAGAAACGGAAAATCTGAAAACGGCGTTGCAGAAACTCGAAGGCTGCGATTTTGCCGTCATCGATTGTCCGGGCGCAAATACACATTTATCGCGTCTCGCGCATTTGCATGCTGACACAATTGTTACACCGCTGAACGACAGTTTTGTCGATTTTGATTTGCTTGCACGTCTTGACCCGGAAACGGGCAAAGTCGCGGGCCCCAGCCTCTATAGCGAAATGGTCTGGAATGCGCGCAAGCAACGCGCCATGACAGGCGATCCGAATGGCATCGACTGGGTCGTGATGCGCAACCGGCTTTCGTCCACTCATGCCCGCAACAAAAAGAACATGGGCGAAAAGCTCGACGACCTTGCGGCGCGGATAGGTTTCCGGTTGGCCCGCGGGTTTGGAGACCGTGTGATCTATCGCGAACTCTTCCCTATGGGGCTTACGTTGCTGGACTTGGGCGGTCCGAATTCTCCTGTTAGGCTATCGACCATGAGCCATGTGACAGCGCGGCTCGAAATTCGCTCGCTAGTGGCCGCATTGAACCTGCCGCAGCAGCAGTCGGAACAGGAAAAGGCGGCGTAGCCGATATCCATTCGCCGCCCGCATGAAAAGGCGGTCTATCCATGACATTTGGCGTTGTCGCTTTGGTCGTCGTAATCGCAGCCGCCGCGGTGTTGTTATTGCGCGTGGCGAAAGGTGAGGGCGCCGGCGGCGACAACCTCACCATATTAAAATTTATAGTGTTGCTGGGGCTGGCCGCCGCGTTGTTCGCCGCGAAACTTTGGCCAATCGCTTTTATGGTTTTGATTGCGGCCGGGGGCGTCATGGCGATTGAAAGCTGGCGCGATAAACATATCGCCGACGGCGAACCCGCCGCCCCGCCAGCCAAGGCAACGCAAACCGCGATGACCGTTAAAGAAGCCGCCGCCATTCTCGGCATCGCTGACGACGCAGACGGTAACGAAGTTCGTGCTGCCTATCGGAAACTGATTTCACAAATCCACCCGGACAAAGGCGGCACCGATTATCTCGCTGCGAAAATTAATGAAGCTCATGAGGTGATGCTTCGATCACTTGATGGTGAATAGGCGCGGCGGATTTAAAACCGCAAGAATCGTCAAGCGATCTCCGCTGAATTGAATTAATGTCGCGCCATGGCCGCTCCAAGCGCATTGTTGAATGTCGCAATCCTTGCTGAAGCGCGTTCAGACGAAGCAATGCCGCTCGAAGCGCACGGGCTTAAGGAGAGATGGAAATGAGACCAATTGATTTTGTGAAAGCGTTTGTTACTGCGATCATCGTGATGGTTCTGAATGTCGCCATCAGCTTCGGCGTTGTCGCAGTGTATGCATATTTGATTGAGCCGGGGCATGACGCTGCTTTTTATGAAGCCGCCGCCCAAGACATTGCGCCGTGGTCGAGCGTTGTCTTTGGCGTGATCCTATTTTTCGTCGCTGCATACATTTTCGGAAAACGTCGCCCGGGACGTGACGCGATGCACTTCGCGCTGGCGATATTTGCAAGCTATGCGCTGGTGGAGTTTCTTATCCTCGGAAGCGAGGGCGTGATCGCAGAAATGATCGGCATTGTGTCGCTATCGCTTGCAACGAAACTGGGCGCAGCTATTTTGGGTGTACGGATGGCGGCGCGTTGAAACTGTTATTCAAACGACTCTGCCATAAAATTTTTCATCGCAATCCAGGAGCGCCGGTCAGCATCAGCGTTGTAGACCGTACCGAAGTCAGCGTCGTTCGCCGCCGGGTTCGTAAAGGCGTGCAAGACGCCGCCAAAACCATGCAGTTGCCAGTCAGCGTTTGCATTGGTGAGTTCTTTCCCGAGGGCGATAACGTCGCCTGGTGGCGCCATGGGATCGTCCCAACCGTGCAGCGCGAGAATCTTTGCATTAATCTTGTCTGCGGTGTTGCCTGGCGCGCCTAACAACCCGTGGAAAGAAACGACGCCTGCAACCTCGTTGTTTGAGCGGGCCGCATCGAGCGCGCAAAGCCCGCCGAAACAAAATCCAATGATTGCCACCTTGCCGGCGTCAACCTCTCGTTGGCATTTCACGAGTTCAACGATAGTGCCGAGGCGACCTTGCAGCATCGTGCGGTCATCCATGAACGGTGTCATCAGCGCCTGGTTTTCTTCGACCGAGGAGCCGAGAACGCCTTTGCCGTAAAGATCGATTGCGACGCCCGTGTACCCCAGCTCCGCCAGCGCTTTTGCCTTGCCGACTTCAAAATCCGAACGTCCGGCCCATGCGTGGCAAACAAGAACGCCGGGCTTTTCACCGGCGCCGTCCGAAGCAACAATCGCTTCGTAGGTGTTTCCATCGATTTCATATTCCAGCGGACGCGTCGCTATAGCCATCGCTCAATCTCCGTCTTGATCCTCAAGCGCTCCAATCCGGCTGATTTTCAGCGTATTGGTCTTTCCGCGGCGCCCAAAAGGGTAGCCGGCAAGAATGATAATGCGATCGTCTTTCTCGGCGCCGTTAATTTTCGCGAGAGATTCCGCCTTGTCATTCATTTCGTGGAAATGCGAAATGTCTTCGGTCACGACAGGCCGGACGCCCCAATAGAGGGCGAGTTTGCGTGCAACGGACTCGTCCGGCGTAGGAGCGATCACTGGGCAATGCGGCCGGTCCCGAGACAGGCGCCGGGCGGTTGAGCCGGTTTTTGTGTATGCAACGGCGAGTTTGCAATCGAGAACCTCTGCAATGCGCCGGGCGGACAGCGTGATGGCGTCCGCAGTCGTGTAGTCTTCTTCCTGGTGACGCGCGATTTTGTACCCGCCGGATTCATCGTCCTTTTCCGTTGCGCCAATAATGCGGTCCATAATCGCGACCGCGGTTGGCGGATGACGTCCAACAGCAGTCTCCGCTGACAACATTACCGCATCAGCGCCCTGATAGATTGCCGTAGAAACATCTGACGCCTCGGCGCGCGTTGGCGCTATGGACTCAACCATTGATTCCAGCATGTGCGTTGCGACGATGACTGGCTTGCCGCCGGCGCGGCAATCGCGAATGATGCGGCGCTGAAGCAAGGGAACATCTTCTGGCGCGCATTCAACGCCGAGATCGCCGCGCGCCACCATAACCGCGTCGGCTTCGGCAATGATGTCGTCGAGAAATTCAACGGCGGAGGGTTTTTCAATCTTTGCGATCACGCCGGCCCGGCCTTTGATCAGCTCTTTGGCGTCAATCACGTCCTGCGGCTTTTGCACAAAAGACAGCGCGATGTAGTCGACGCCGAGATCAAGTGCGAATTTTAAATCTTCACGGTCTTTGTCTGTCAGCGCAGATATGGGCAGCGCCCGGCCCGGAACGTTGATGCCTTTGCGGCTCGATAATGTGCCCGGCGTGTCGGCCTTAGCGTTGATCATGTCGCCGTCAACGGCCGAAACGGTTACTTGTAATTTTCCGTCATCAAGCTTCAAAATATCACCGATTTCGAGAATCGACAGCAGTTCTTTGTGCGGGATCGGAATCACTCCGTTGTCGTCGCTGCTGGACGCCAACTTGAGCGCGTATTCGGCGCCGTATTTTAGCGTGATGGACCCATCGCTAAAATCACCGACACGAATTTTCGGACCCTGCAGATCGGCGAAAACCGCTATCGGCGTCCGGGTCTCGGCTTCAATTTCGCGGATCGCCGCGTAGACCTTGACCAGTTTGTCATGCTGGCCATGGCTCATATTCAGTCGATAAATATCGACGCCGGCGTTATGGATCAGACGCAACATGGACGGTGAGGATGAGGCGGGGCCGATCGTAGCGACGATTTTGGCGAGGCGATTGCGCATTTCTCAACGCTAGGACGGTTTTCGGGTTTTGGGAACCGTTCCCGCGCTATTCTGTTACCGGTAATTGCGTATCTTCCCCGTAGAGGGAAATCGTCGACACCGCCATTTTCGCGGACCCTTCAATCGGGCGGCGCGAATAAACGACATAAACCAGCGTTGTGTTCTGCGCGTCATAAACGCGGCGCACCGCAATCGTTTTGAAAACAAGGCTCATTTTTTGGGAAAAGACTTCCTCGCCGTTTTTGTCGAGGTCAATGTCGCCTATTGCAATTGGTCCTGTCTTTCGGCAGGCGATGGACGCATTAGAGGGATCCTCAAACCAATTGCCCTTGGCGACACGGTCCCAGAAGCCGCGATCAAAATGGGTGAGGTGACAGGTGACGCCAGCGACCTTCGGATCAGCCAGCGCATCGATCTTGATTTCATTGCCGGCGAAATCATTCTTGATTTCACCAATTTCGTTTTCGCTTTTACCGCATGCGGCAACCGTCAAAAATGCGGCGAGGAGGATAAGGTATTTCATGTAGCATCCGGTGTTGAGGGGGAATGTTATTCCAAAGTAAGATCGCCTTTGTTCATTGCAAGCCGGACGACCCAATAAAGAAAAAGCCCGATTGGTCCGAACATCAGCGTGAAGAACAGGCACGGGACGATAATCCAGTGCTTTGCGCCGCGCGCAATCGCGTCTCGTGAAATCCATACGCCGACGAATAAATCGAAGACGAGGTAATGTGTCCAGCCGGTGAGGATGCCTTTTGGACGCGAGAAAATAGTAATGACGCCGCTCAGCGATCTCATGCCGGCGTTGCCTGAGCCAGGCATAAACACCAGCGCCGTGAAGAGAAGCCCGAAATAAAGGAGGCCATCAAAGAACGGGTACGCGAAACTGTGAACCAGTTTTTGAGTGATTGCCGCGCGCGGCGCCAATGCCAGCAACGTCCAGGCTGGCATGACGCCAAGATTGATCACTGAGTAGAGCGTTTCTTAGTTCACCGCGTCACCCGCATATTTTTTCCTTCGCCGCCAGATATTCTGTTTCCAGTTGATCGACATATTCCGCCGTCGTCATCAGCTTGTCGATTGCGCCAATGCCCTGACCGCAGCCCCAGATATCTTTCCACGCCTTTTTGTCGGTGTTTCCGCCAGACCCGAAATTCATTTTAGAGGGATCACTTTCCGGCAGATTGTCCGGGTCCAGTCCGGCGGCTTTGATTGAAGGCCGCAGATAATTGCCGTGAACGCCGGTGAAGAGGTTCGTGTACACAATATCTTCAGCGCGGTTATCGACGATTGCTTGTTTGTATTCTTCTGACGCGTTTGCCTCTTTGACGGAAATAAATGCAGACCCGATATAGCCAAAATCAGCGCCCATGGCCTGCGCCGCCAGAACGGCGCTGCCGGTCGCGATAGATCCCGAAAGGGCGATAGGGCCATCGAACCATTCACGAATTTCCTGAATGAGTGCGAATGGCGATGTAACACCGGCATGCCCGCCGGCGCCTGCCGCAACGGGAATCAATCCGTCTGCGCCCTTGGAGACCGCTTTTTTGGCAAAGAAATCATTGATGACATCATGGAGCACGATGCCGCCATAGGAATGAACCGCCTCATAAACATCTTCGCGCGCGCCGAGCGAACAAATCACTATGGGGACTTCGTGTTTTACGCACGCTTCCATGTCGTGCATCAGGCGATCATTGGATCGGTGAACGATCTGATTGACCGCAAAAGGCGCCGATGGCCGATCCGGATTTTCATCGTCGTGGCGGGCTAACTCGTCCTTGATCTTCACCAGCCATACGTCAAGGGCTTCCGCAGGACGTGCGTTGAGCGACGGGAATGAGCCGACAATCCCGGCCTTACATTGCGCTATAACAAGGTCTGGATTGGATACGATAAACATCGGCGACCCGATGATCGGCAGGCGCATGCGGGATTTGATTTCGGCGATCGTCGGCATAAAATTCTCCATCAATTCGATCGCGAAAGTATCGGCGAAACGCCGCCCCATGCAACAACGCCGTGCAGTCAAGATTGAATTTGGGCTCCAAGTGCGCAAAAGTCCTCTCACATAATTTGGAGGTCCAATGTCTTACACCGTTGATGCTGTTAATCCCCAGCTAATGGCTGATCTCTTACGCGAACAAGCGAGGTTGCGCCCTAACATTGTGGGCCTCAAATTTGAGGGCGCCGAATACACGTATAAACAGATGAATGATCGCTCCAATCAGACTGCGGCGGCATTGAAAAGCCTCGGCGTCGAGCAAGGCGACCGGGTAGCGTGGCTCGCCCGAAACCTCGGGCTTTTTTGGGATACGATCTTTGGAGCTGCAAAGATTGGCGCAGTTTTAACGCCGATCAACTGGCGGCTTGCGCCAGCGGAAATTGCACAAATTCTGGGCGACGCCCAAGCGAAAATATTCATTGGTGAAAAAGAATTTGTTGCGCCGCTCCAGGAGCAATCCGGGACGAACCTGCCACAAACACTTTTTCTGGAAACAGGCGAGGGGTCATTTGACGACCTTGTCGCTGTTCAGGCGACTGATGAGCCGGACGATGAGCCGACGCTCGATGATATTTTCGTGCAATTATACACGAGCGGGACGACTGGTTTGCCAAAAGGTGTTGTCTTGTCGAACCGCGCATATAAAAACAGCGGGGATATTAATATTGCGGATGGCGCCGTAAATCCGAAGTCTGCTGATGAGTGCGCGCTGCATGCGTTACCGCACTTTCATGTCGCTGGCGTCAATTTTGGATTGATGGCGATCGCCCGGTCGATGCCAATCATACAACTCCGCCAGTTTGATCCGGTTGCGATTGTCAAAGAGGCGCAAGGCCCGGCGCCGTTAAATTCATTTTTCGTCCCTGCAATGATCATGATGGTCCTGGAAGCCGCCAAACAAATGCAGGCGCCAGTTTCCAGTTTCGCAAACGTATCATATGGCGCAGCGCCGATGCCTGAAGCGCTGCTTGACGCCGCCATGTCGGCGATGCCGAACGCGGACTTCACACAGTTTTACGGCGCCACTGAAAATTGCGGGGCCGTAACGCGCCTCCGGCACGAAGATCATGCGCCCGGGTTGCCGCAACGGGTTTCCGCTGGGCAGCCTTGGTCAGGTATCGACGTAAAGGTCTGCGATCCGGAAAACGGCAAAGACTTGCCCGTGGGTGAAACCGGCGAAATTCGCATGCGATCAGGCGCACTTTTGGATGAATATTGGCGTCGCCCCGACGCTACCGCAGAAACCGTCGTCGAAGGTTGGTATAGAACCGGCGATGCGGGATATTTCGACGAGAATGGATTCTTGTACGTTTGTGATCGCGTCAAAGACATGATCATTTCCGGCGGTGAGAATATTTACCCTGCAGAAATTGAAAATGCGCTTTCTGATCACGCATCCATTCTTGAATCGGCCGTTATCGGCGTCCCGGATGAAAAATGGGGTGAGCTTGTAAAGGCGTTCGTTGTTAAGCGCGTCGGCGAAGATCTGTCTTCGGACGATGTGGTGAATTTTCTTTCTGACAAGATCGCGAAATTCAAACTGCCGCGTGAGGTCGAATTCATTGATATGCTGCCGCGTAACGCATCGGGAAAGATTCTTAAAACTGAATTACGCAAACGCTAAGCGCGAGCGTGCATTCAATAATGATTAGTGCAGCGCATGAGAAACCTGATATTCATTTTGGGCGATCAACTAAGCCACAATATCGCATCGCTGAAGAATGCTGATCGTGACTGTGACCGCGTACTGATGGTCGAGGTGATGGATGAAGCAACTTATGTTGGCCATCACAAAAAGAAAATTGCATTTTTGTTTTCTGCGATGCGCCACTTTGCCGAAGAATTAAAAAGTGACGGCTGGAATGTTGGCTATATAAAACTCAACGACCCCGGAAATACAGCCTCATTTACCGGCGAATTAAAACGCGCCTGCGAGCGGCATTGCCCAGAACGCATCATTGCGGTGGAAGCGGGAGAATATCGCGTAAAAGCCGCGATGGAAAATTGGCAAGAGGAAACCGGGGTTCGGGTCAAAATTCTTGAAGACGATCGTTTCCTTTGCAGCCAGAAAGAATTTCAGTCATGGGCCGACGGGCGAAAATCGCTGCGTATGGAGTATTTCTACCGCGAAATGCGAAAGAAGACTGGTTTCTTGATGGACGGCGAAGAGCCAGCCGGTGGTAAATGGAATTTTGATGCGGAGAACCGCAAACCCGCGAAGGCCGAATTATCTTTGCCCCGCCCCCGCCGAATGCGGGTAGACGACATTACGCGAGACGTATTGGACCTGGTTCGTGATAATTTTGCCGAAAATTTTGGCGATCTCGAGCCTTTTTGGTTCGCGGTCACCCGCGAAAAAGCTGAAGCGGCGCTCGACGCGTTTATTCGGGAGGGGTTGCCGTCGTTCGGCGATTTTCAGGACGCGATGCTTGAGGGAGAGAAGTTTCTCTACCACTCGGTCCTGTCACTATACATCAACGCGGGGCTCCTTGATCCGCACGACGTGTGCCGGCGCGTTGAGCGTGCATATCTTGACGGTGATGCGCCCATAAACGCCGCTGAAGGCTTTGTTCGGCAAATCATTGGATGGCGTGAATATGTCCGCGGCATCTACTGGCTCAATGCGCCTAATTATGTGGATCAAAATTACTTCGGCGCCGAACGTCCGCTGCCTGAATTTTACTGGACGGGCGAGACAAGAATGAATTGCGTTCGCGCGTCTGTCGCCCAGACAAAAGAAGAGGCGTATGCGCATCATATCCAACGCTTGATGGTTACAGGTAACTTCGCAATGCTTGCCGGCGTTGATCCGCAGGCGGTTCATGAATGGTATCTCGGCGTTTACGCGGACGCGTTCGAGTGGGTCGAGGCGCCCAACACTTTTGGCATGAGCCAGTTCGCCGACGGCGGTTTACTGGCGTCAAAGCCATACGCAGCGAGCGGTAACTACATCAACAAAATGTCCAACTATTGCGAAGGCTGCGAATATGACGTGAAAAAGAAAACTGGAGAGGGGGCTTGCCCCTTCAATCCTCTTTATTGGGATTTCCTAGTGCGCAATCGAAACAAGTTGAAAAACAACCGCCGCCTCTCGCGCGCTTATAGCACCTGGGACCGGATGGACAGTAAACGTCAAAAGGAATACCGCGACAGCGCAAATCGGATTCTGGATCGGTTGTGATTGCTCGACTCAGGAGCAATTGCCTCGTCAAACCGGTTGAATTAACAAAACGGGACTCAACCGCAGGAGGGTATTCTTTAAAGAATCCCGCTATCGATGGATAGTTTTCCTCATGGATTTCGGGCGCCTTTTGTGGGCGTCATGAAAGTGTTAGAATGCACCAGCCACGCTCGCCTTTTTTCCGCCATTTATGGGGAAAGTGCCGAACGTAGTAAGGCGAAGGGGGGCGTCTGCAAATACGGAAACAGCCCTCTCCGTTTTGGCTTCTTGCCAAAACATCTCCGCCGTAAAAGCGCGAGGAAGGCGCGGAATGATGGCGCGCAACAAGTAAAACCAGACTAGATCTTGGAATGATCACTGGCGCGTAAATGATACCGCCTGACGCCGCGCCCACAGCCCACAATTTGCGCAAATCTCCGCCGGAGAACCAGACCAGATTCGCCAGAAAGCCAGTAATGGCGGGAAAAAAAGTTTTGACTGAAAAAGCCCGGTCAAGACTATTAAATCTTCTGGTTGTACTCGCCGATTTCCGGATGAGTCTTCAAGACAGCATCAAGCTCATCGAACATCTTCTTCATATTCTCTTCCGAGGTTGGGCTTTCGACGACCACCACCAATTCTGGCTTGTTAGAGGACGCCCGAACGAGCCCCCATGTTCCGTCTTCAGCGGTAATGCGCACGCCGTTGACCGTCACGACGTCACGAACTTTCTGCCCGATAATTTCCTTCCGATCAGAAAGCTCGGCGACGATCTTGTCTACGACGCCATATTTGGTTTCGTCGGCGCAATGCGGCGACATAGTCGGCGACTGATAAGTCTTCGCGAGCGCATTGCGCAAGTCAGAGAGGTTCTTATCAGGATTGCGATCAAGCATTTGCAACAAAGCAATTGCCGCGACGAGCCCGTCGTCATAGCCGCGCCCAATCGGTTCATTGAAAAAGAAGTGACCGGACTTCTCAAAGCCCGCAAGCGCGCCCATCTCGTGGCTCTTTCGTTTGATATAAGAGTGACCCGTTTTCCAGTATTCAGTATTGGCGCCATTAGCTTGCAAGACCGGGTCCGTAACGAAAAGTCCGGTAGATTTTACATCCACAACAAATTGAGCATTTTTATGAATAGCGG
Organism: Hyphococcus sp.; assembly: GCA_013002535.1. Taxonomy (GTDB): domain Bacteria; phylum Pseudomonadota; class Alphaproteobacteria; order Caulobacterales; family Parvularculaceae; genus Hyphococcus. The sequence goes on along the minus strand of JABDJK010000116.1, from coordinate 96,215 downwards.
AAAGATCGCGCGCGATCATGACGCCGATTTTATCTGCAAAAATTTCCACGCCTTCATTGTCAACAACACCGCAGCGATCGCCGTCGCCGTCGAACCCGAGTGCGACATCGGCGCCATGCTCCCTGACCGCAGCCTGCATAGCGTGCAGCATTTCCATATCTTCCGGGTTTGGATTATATCGAGGAAAGGTGTGGTCAAGTTCCGCGTCCATGGGCACTACTTCAAGGCCAAGTCGCTCCAGTGCTTCGGGCGCATAGGCGCCGGCCGTGCCGTTGCCACAAGCCGCGATGACTTTCATCTTACGCTTGAAGGAAACACCTTTTGTTACATCGGCGATGTATCGTTCGCGCATGCCTTCTATATATTTATAGGCGCCGCCGTCGAAGTTGTTATATTCGCCGTTCAGAACAATATCTTTAAGACGTCCCATTTCGTCTGGCCCAAAGGTCAGCGGCCGCGCCGCGCCCATTTTGACGCCGGTCCAACCATTCTCATTATGGCTCGCCGTCACCATCGCGACACACGGAATATCGAGATCGAATTGTGCGAAATACGCGACCGGCGACAGCGCGAGGCCGATGTCATTGACTTCTATGCCGGCAGTCATCAGGCCGACGGTCAACGCTTGCTTGATCGAGATTGAATAGCCGCGGAAATCATGACCGACGACAATGCGCGGCTCCTTGCCCATTTCGCGGATCAGCGTCCCGAGGCCCTGGCCCAGCGCCTGAATACCGAGCAGGTTTATCTCTTTTTCAAACAACCAGCGCGCATCATATTCGCGGAAGCCAGTGGGTTTTACGAGCGGTATCACTTCATATTCGAGCGTATTGGCTTTCAAGTCGGCGCGTGGCGCAGGCAACATAGGTCGGTCCTCTTACAAATTTGGCCGGACCATAGCGTTGTCGTGTTAAATGGCAATTACCAGAATTTCGGCGCGCTAGCAGCGAAATTTAATGACGCGGTTTTCGCGATGGTCCCGCACGTTTCTGGTGACTTTAGTCTCCAACCTCGCCATATTCAGCGGAACGCTGCGAGGTAGGTTTATGCCGGAATGGATTGGGGAAATCGGGTTACGCGGACAGAGCGCCATTGGACTTGCCGCGTTTATTTTTATCGCCTGGTTGTTTTCGAGCGCCAAAACGCGATTTCCATTTTTCGCGGCAATATGGGCAGTTGGCGCGCAAATATTGATCGCTGTTTTCTTGTTATATACGCCTCCAGCGCGCGCGGCGCTCGGATCTCTGCAGGTTGCGGTACGCGCCCTTCAGGAGGCAACGGCTGCCGGAACGACGTTTGTATTCGGTCATCTTGGCGGCGGCGACACGCCCTTTGAGGTCGTCAATGAAGGCGCAATGTTTTCTTTCGCATTTGGCGCCTTGCCGCTCGTTATTTTCTTTTCCGGTTTGTCGGCTGTTTTATGGCATTGGGGCGTGCTGAAATTGTTCGTCCGCGGGTTTGCAGTATTGCTGGAGCGCGTGTTTCGAGTTGGCGGCGCAGTAGCGTTATCGTCAGCAGCGAATACTTTTCTCGGCCAGACGGAAGCGCCGCTGCTGATCCGTCCGTATCTGAATAAAATTACGCGCTCCGAACTTCTCATCGTCATTACTGGTGGATTTGCTACAGTCGCCGGTTCAGTGATGGCGGTGTTCGCAACGATTTTGTCGAACGTTGACCCGTCAATTCTCGGCCACATTATAGTTGCGTCAATCATATCCGTTCCCGCGGCAATTTTAATGGCGCAGGTCATGATGCCGCCGGAAAAAGGCATGGTTGCGACGCCCGTCGAGGCCGCCGATGATTTCGGATACGGCGGCACAATGGACGCGTTCATGCGCGGCGTGACAGACGGGCTCGGCCTTTATCTCAATATTCTAGCATCGCTAATTGCATTCATCGCCGCGGTTGCGCTCATCAACATTATGCTTGGGGGATTCCCGGATGTTGCAGGAGCGCCTATCACCCTTGAGCGCATGTTTGGATATATTTTCGCGCCGTTCATGTGGCTCGCCGGCGTGCCGGCAAATGAAGCGCTCGCCGCTGGGGAATATATGGGCCTAAAAACCGCGCTGAATGAATTTGTCGCCTATTTGAAATTGGCGCAAGTTGAAGACGGTGTATTTTCTGAACGCAGTTTGTTGATCGTTGTTTACTCGCTCTGCGGCTTTGCAAATTTTTCATCGCTCGGCATCGTTATCGGCGGGCTTACGGTTTTGGCCCCTGAACGCCGGAGCGACGTTATTGATCTCGCGCCGCGTGCGCTGATTGCGGGTACACTTGCTACGCTGATGACAGGCGCCGTTATTGGTCTGGTTTGGAACGGTTAATGTTTGTTAGCTGGAAGACCAGATCATGCCATTGCGGCGCCCTGTAATGGCCGGCGGAGTTGCCAGACGAAGCAAAGGCGCATAAATGCAATTGTTCGATGTGTGAAATAATCGGATTCATTCACTTGATCATTCCAAAGTGGAAATTCAATTTAATTCAGGGTGCTGATAACATTGTTGAATACACGTTCAATAAAATTATTGCGAAACATTTCTTTTGCGTTAATTGCGGCGTAAAGTCTTTTTATGTGCCGCGGTCCAATCCCGTCGGATATTCGCTAAATCTACGCTGTATGGAATACAGTCAATTTCTATCTGTCGAGATTGTTCCGCTCGACGGGAAAAACTGGGAAGAAAATGCCGGAAAACTTGCGCATTTATCGGAAGAATCCTGAAGGATTGGCCGAATCAATGAGTGTTTGATAAGATAACGTTGTTGGGGGTGACACGGAGAAGGAGAGTGCCGTGAAATTTCCACCGCTACGTTTGTTTGCAATTGCAATTTATGTCGGATTGTCTGCATACGCTTGCAGCCAGTTGAGCGGTGACGCCGGTGACGGCGCGCCAGGCGGCGGGTATGCCACCGCCGAGGGTCTTTGCGTTATTGATGTGCCGGAAGATGCTGTCTGCACGAAGGACATAAATGCATGCGGGTTTGGCAATGTATGCCGCTGTCCTGACGGATACGGATATAACGCCGCCCTTGGCAAATGCGTAATGGATCTGGCAGGGGTAATTTCTGCTTCGTCGGCCCAGCTAGATGAGACGTCATGCGCAAAAAAACCGGCTGGAATTTGCACACGAGATATCAATATGTGCGGCCAACCTTCGACTTGCACATGCGAAGACGGTTTTCAATGGAACGACGTCGCCGGGATGTGCGTGAAAGTTTTGGACTAAAAAGTTTTTTGAATGCCACTTGCAAAGCTATCGCGTGATATACGCGCCTGCCGGATTTGCGTTGATGATCCGATAAAGGCGCCACTGCCGCATGAGCCGCGGCCGGTTTTGCAGGTTTCAACGAAAGCGCGCCTCGCAATATTCGGGCAGGCGCCGGGAAAACGAGTTCATGAAAGCGGCAAGCCATTTACGGATCCATCGGGAGACCGCTTGCGCGAGTGGATGGGTGTCGATGAAAACGTCTTTTATGATCGAAATCATGTTACCATCGTTCCCATGGGGTTTTGCTTTCCAGGCTATGACGATAAGGGCGCCGACCTTCCGCCGCGTAAGGAATGCGCCGCTCAATGGCGCGCTGAATTGATTGCAGCCATGCCGAATATCGAAACGGCGATCCTGGTCGGGGGATACGCACAGAAATGGCACCTAGGTAAAAACGCCAAAAATTCGCTTACCGCCACGGTTGAAAATTGGCGGAAGTTCGCGCCGAAGTTCTTTCCAATGCCGCATCCATCCTGGCGAAATAACGCGTGGCTTAAGAACAACCCATGGTTTGAAGATGAACTTTTGCCGGTGTTGCGTCGCCGAATACGTCGACTGATATAAGGACGCAGCGCTGTTAATGGCCGTTTAACGAATTGGAAAAAATTTCCCAAAACGAAACAAGTTCGCTTTGCTTTAACGAATTATCAGCCAACGAACGTCAGGATTTGGCGACGAATATCGATCTGCGGAAGACGGCGTATTAAGGGAGCGAAATTGCGATGGGCGCAACGCGCAACGCAGCAGCCAATTTACGCGCGCAACTGGCGTTCACCGGGCGCAAGTTTCACGCTTGGTGGGAGGGCTACGCCTTTGACGCCGACGCGGAACGCGCTGCGTTGCAGGCCTACTTCGCCACGACTGTCGACGACCCGCGAAATGGTGATGAAGTCATCGCAGAAGCCATATGGGGCAAAGGCCGGCTAGAACCCGGTGAGCCTGCTTGGACAATGCGATTCGCTCGGCTGCTTTCGTTGCCGGTGCGTGCAAACGTTGTGGTCTTTGGCGCCGGCGCCGGTGGACCCTTGGATGACCTTAAACATGGAACGCGTTGGAAAACGATTGGTTTTACTCGTACGAAAAGTTATACGGACAAGCGGCTGCGCCAGTATGAAGACGCGCTGCAACGTCTACAGAAAGGCGCCGCTGGCGGCGCTTTGTCATTTTTCGAGCTCCATCGCGATGCGAATCCTGAAGCTGTCGCCGCGCTATGCGCAGAAATGGTAACGCCAGGGGCGAAGGTGGCGTTTGTGGATTTTGCCGGCGCACGCCGCGGCGTGCGGTTGCGCAGCTGTTTTCCCGCGACGCCAAAAGGCGCAATCCGAACCGAACAACAATATGAAGAATTATTTCGCGAGGCCGGATTCACACTCGCCGATAAAACCGATGAAAGTGCGGCGTACTTGGCGCTCATCGAAAAAGGATGGGCCGGGTGGCGGCGCGCTTACCGCGCGATTGCGGCCATGGACGACGCGCACAAGCGCGCCGAATATGCAAACGCGCTAGCCCGAAACGCTCATCTGTGGGCTGAGCGTTATGACGCCCTGAAATCCGAACAGCTGAAAGTCGTTTGCTTCCGCGTATTTTGCAAGTAACGCCTAGCGCCGGTAATGCAGCCAATCGTCGACGCGCGCCCATATGACAAAGGCGACTGACAAAAAGATCAGTAGCAACAACGCAAACTGAATCTGCGCTTCCGCCTGATGAACCTCATGTTTTGAGGGTCGATCGGCTGGCATCATGATCTCTTCGTTCGTCTCGCCGTTTATCGGATTTCCGTCGTCATCGACAACCGGTTCTTCGATGCGGTCGGTTTCGCCATTGTTGTCCGGGTCAATCATGTCCGGAACTGTGCTATCTTCATCCGCAGACGGATTTTCTATGCCGCCATATCCTTCTTCAATATTCGTTTCGATCTGGTCGAGTTCTTCGGCATTGTCGCGCCCCATAGTGGATGCAGCGACGCCGGCGCCGCCAGCGACGGTTGCGCCCTGAACACTCCGGCTCTGGCCAATTGAATCGCGCCGCGGCGAATCTTCAACCGGTGTAATCCTGGAATTATCGTCGATGTTTTCCGGTTCGCGGACAATCGGCGGATTTGCCGGCGTCAAAAATAAAGCTTTCTCTGCGGCGCGCCGGCGCGTCAGCCCCAGCACTTCGCGCAAGACCCCGCCGACGGTTGCCTTGTTCCACCACGTCAACGCATTCGCCGCGCCAAGGCGGTCCCCGCGATTTAGTCGCCGCCGCGCTGTGGATCGTTCGTATGCCGATATTCCGACATTATAGATAAAACTAACAAGCGCGTCGAATTCATTCTGATTAACGGGGACCTTGGTGAGCCGGTCAACGGCGTTTTCCCGCGGGCGCAAATCTCGCCTCAATAATGCTTCTGCTTCTCGCTCTGTGATGCGCATTCCTGGTTCGACATCGGATCCAGTGTGCCCATATCCGATTGTCCAGACACCCGCGATATCCTGATACGCCTCCAATTCGAGCCCCTCGAATTGTTTGATAAGGGCGATTCCCCGTTCAGACGTTTTCACCACAACGCTCCACCAACATCGACAGACTTGAACATACCGGCAATTATGGCGGAAGTGTAGAATTGCCGCTCAAAGATGCGTGAGCTTTTGCTGAAATGCCGCATAGCTGATAGAGTCCGCCCGCTGCAATTTTGTTTGGTTTCGAGGGGTTTATGAATAAGCATCTGATAATAAAGGGCATTATTGCCCTAATCACGTTTTTTGGCGGGCTTTACGGCGCTGCCTCGGCGCAAATTGAGGCCAATAATCAGCTGTCCACCACCGGCGTCATGACAAAAATCAGCGGATCCGACGCAACATCGATCCTCTCGGAATTTGGCATTACGACAACGCTTCAGCCTTACACCGGCGACGGAACAGGAACGATGATCGCGGCAACATCCGGCGGCGCTCAATTCTTTCTTTCTTTTTTCAATTGCGCCGATCCGGCGACAGCGATTGAATGCGACCAGATGCTTGTATATACGGGGCTGCCAAGTTCCGGAATCTCGTATGACATTATCAACACATTCAATACGAACTCTGACGTATCAAAGGCGGTTAATATTTCGAACCAGCAAATAATTATATTTGGCACACAGCTTTTTCTGAATGGCGGCTTAGGGCGAGAGAACGTCCAATTGATCCTGGCTTTGTTTTTGAATGACATGCAGCGGTACGTCGATACACAGTCGACGACTGGCACCGCCGTATCGATGATGATCGGTAAGGCGCCGGATTCTAAAGTCGGAAATCTTTATGAATCGAACGAGTCTAGCGCCGACCTTTTAGTGCAGCGCACAGCAGATACTGTTGATGCAGGAGCAGACTTCAGAACAGAAAACGCATTGTCTGCGGCAATAGCAAATACTCTCGCAAGTGAGTTCGCGAGCGACGAAGTCAGGGCGCTGATCGAATAATAGCTTTGGAAAAATTGTAAATTGCCGAGGGGGTCTGATACGGCAGACCCAGCGCCCGGCAAATCCGTTGCGCCCTTTTGTTCGTCTCGGTTTCCGGCGAATCTGGTATGTTTCTGTGGCGGAGAATGGCGCGTTTTCTGGGCTGTCGGAGCGGCGTTAGCCGGCGCGTGTTTCACGTCGTAATTGTTCCAAATAGTGGTCTGGTGGGGCCTACTTCTGCTTGCAACCCTCATCCTGGGGCGCCTCCATACGCTATCAGCAGATTGCGGATGGAGCCGAGAAGGGTTAAATGGGGTTGGGGCCCCATTCAACGAACGGCATGTGGCTTCTCGCCGATTGGTTCCCATCCAATCGACCCTTTGAGGCTTGGCCTTGCGGCCGCGCACCTCAGGATGAGGGGTTGGGATTTGAACAAAACTTCCCATGGACGCCACTGTAGGGCCTCGCGAGAAGTGGGTGAAAACTATCTACCGATAGCAGGATTCATGAACGAAAACCTTCCTGGGGTTGAATCAAGCTTGGTCAACTCAATCGGATTTGCGCCGCGGCCGACACATTCTAGTGTAGGCGAAAATCTATTTTGCGGAGCGCGTTATGTCTTTCTATTTGGCTGGTCTCATCATTTTTTTCGGGTCGCATTTCTTTACGGCTTTCGCGCGCGGACCGCGTGAAATTTTAGTTACGAAACTTGGCGCCGGCCCGTATCGCGGGCTTTATTCACTCGTAGCGTTAATTGGTTTTGCGTTGATCATTTTTGGATGGCGCGGCGCCGACACGACGATCATTTACACGCCGCCGCTTTGGATGCGGCATGTAACCTATCTGCTTGTTTTGGTAGCATTCATCCTGCTTGCGAGTTCGATGTTGCCAGCGGGAAAGATCGCTGCCGGTGCGAAGCACCCGATGCTCGCCGGCGTTAAACTATGGGCATTCGCACATTTGCTTGTGAACGGCGACGAACGGTCATTATTGTTGTTCGGATCGTTTTTGGCGTTCGCCGTTATTGATCGGATCGTTGTTAAACGACGCGGCGTCGAAAGCCCGACTGCGGGACCAATAAAAAATGACGTAATAGCAATTGCTGTGGGGGCGGGTCTATATATCTTTGTGGCGTTTTACGCGCATCGTTATATAGCGGGCGTGTCGCTTGGCTAAAAATGCGCTTACGCACTTTCATCAATGCTGATCGGCGCCGGGATTTTGCCGATAGACTCTTCACGCGAATAATTGCCGGCGCCTTTCGCAGCGGAAGCTTCCTCGGCAACAGCGCGAACAACACCCTCTGACGCTTGGCTCGCGCCCGCTAACAGTCCACGCTGGCGCTCCGCGCGCGCTTCAAAAATTTGCGTAATCGCTTTCAATTCTGTCAGCAGCGCCGGTTCAGCGCCTTCAACTGAATTGCGGTTTGCCGCAATGTCGCGAATTGACTGCGCATAGACCGCAGCAAGGCGCGCTTTTTCTGCTTGCAATGGCGCAATACCAGCAGGGCGCCCGTTGCGCAGGATTTTGTTTTCCTGTGCAAAGATATTGCTAAGCGAGCGCGTGATTTCCATCAACGACTGGACCCGGGTGGTTGCATCAACTGTTGCTGCTGTCATTATTAAATCCCCTTAGTCGGATTTTGCACTTTGTAATTGGATGAGAGAGGCGCGAACGTGATCGGCAATTCCGACGCCCCCGCGCGCAGCAATAGCCTTGCCGTATTCTTCGTGAAGCATGGCGCCGTAGGCGTCCTGTTCGGGGCCGTCACCACCGAAGAGGCTGGGCGCTTTGGCGGAATCAAACATTGGTTTTAAAAGTTGCGACAAAAAGAGCGCTTCAAATTCTTCCGCGCGCCTGTCGATAGCGGCGCGTTGTTCCGGCGCGAGCGTTTGCTGCGTCGAGGTGAGAGCGTTTATTTCCATCACATCACCTCAATATCGGCTTGCAAGGCGCCGGCGGCTTTGATGGCTTGTAAGATAGCAATCATGTCCCGCGGCGGCACGCCGAGCGCGTTCAGTCCGTCAACAAGATCGCTGAGGCGAACGCCTTCTTTTACTAGTTGCAATTGGGCGGGCGCTTCATCAACGCCCGCTGTTGTTCGTGGAACAACGACGGTTCTGCCGCGTTCCGAAAACGGGCTTGGCTGGCTAACTTGCGGCGTTTCAGAAATTGATACCGTGAGGGAGCCTTGCGCTATCGCGACCGTAGAGACGCGTACGTCGTCGCCCATGACAATAACGCCGGAAGCTTCGTCGATCACAACTTTCGCTGCGTGGTCCGGTTTCACCCGTAATGTCTCAATGTCGGTGATGAGCGCGACCATATCGCCGGCGTAGCTTTGTGGGCGAACCACGTGGACGGTGCCGGGATCGCCGACGATCGCTGTTCCGTCGCTGAATTTCTTATTGATCTGATTGGCAATGCGTTGCGCAGTCGTAAAATCGGGATTGCGCAAGGCAAGCTTTATATTTTCGCGCGATGCAATTTCATAGATGATCTCGCGCTCGACAACGCCGCCGTTGGAAATGCGTCCGTTTGTCGGTACGCCGCGAGTGATCGACGCCGCGGCGCCGCGCGCTGCAAACCCGCTGACGGCGACCGGTCCCTGCGCTATGGCGTAGACTTCACCGTCAGCGCCATGAAGCGGCGTCACGAGCAACACCCCGCCGCGAAGTGATTCAGCGTCGCCGAGGGCGCTTACTGATACATCGACACGGGTCCCTTGGGTCGCAAACGCCGGGAGGTTTGCGGTCACCATGACGGCGGCAATGTTATCTGTGTCGAGGTTTTCCGAACGGACATTGACGCCCATGCGCTCAAGCATGGAAATAAGGCTCTCGCGGGTAAACGGTGTGTTTCGGATGCGGTCGCCTGTACCGTCGAGACCGACGACGAGACCGTATCCAATCAACATGTTTTCGCGCACGCCCTCAATATCAGCGAGATCTTTGATGCGCGACTCTGCAGCGCTTGTGGAGAAAATTGCTGCGAGAGAAAAAATGACGGCGAGAAACTGTTTCATCAGGTTTGGCCAAATTCGATTTTCAAGTTCTTGAGGCGCAATGCGCGCCACACTTCTTTATTAGCGAGGGTCGTGCCAACAATTGTGCTCGGCGCCAGCTTCAAGAAATACCAGTGAAATACTTGCGTTGGTGAAACCTGGCTCGTCACCTTAAGAATTTTGAAAGGCATCAACGGGCAATTCCTGCCGGGACTTTTCTGCCGTGTTTAACGAAACCTTTAGCCGGAGCGATGAGAGTGCCCGACGTGAACGGGAGACTTTTGAGCGATGATAAAAATAACCGGAACGCCTGATGCGCGCCCGGCGGCGCGCGCAAAAAAGGCCGCAAAGTCGGCGCCCGCGTTCAAACCAGGCGGCGCGTCGGAAGCTGCGTCGAGCTCGGGCGCCGGCGATGTCGCTGGCGCCGCGCGCACGGAAATGATGCAGGCGTTGATTTCATTACAAAGCAACGGCGCCGGCGGGGGTGGACGAAAAACTTTTGCTGCAGCGCAACGTATTTTAGAGCACCTGGATGGATTGAAAGTTTCGCTGCTCGATGGCGGCGTCGCGCCTGGTGATGTCGCCATTCTTGAAGACGCAGCCAAAATCCGCGCCCACGCAGACGCCGAGCCGGGCCTTTTGCAAATATATGACGAGATCGCGCTGCGTGCGCGGGTCGAACTTGCAAAACTTGGCCGTTGATGGGCTGGTTGAAACGAAAAATCAACCATGAATTTTTATAAAAACTTCGTGACAAATTCGTCGTAATTTATGCCTTGAGCAGGATAGGCGGCGTCGTTATACAGTCCGCAGTTTTGCGGGGGCGCGCAAAGTGTTTGAGCGTTTCAAGCGGGAGTTTAGGATGGCAAATGTTGATCTAGCGGAATATTGTCCGAGTGAAGACGAACCGTTTATGAACGACCGTCAAAAAGAATATTTCAAGCGGAAGCTTTTGAACTGGAAACAGGAAATTCTGGACGAAAGTCAAAGCACGATTGTCAATCTTCAGGAAGACAATACGCAATTGCCGGACATCGCTGATCGCGCGTCGAGCGAGACCGAGAAAGCGCTTGAGTTGCGCACCCGCGATCGCCAGCGTAAATTGATTTCAAAAATCGACGCCGCTATCCGCCGGATCGAAACGGGCGAATACGGATATTGCGAAGAAACCGGCGAGCCGATTTCGCTGCGTCGTCTTGATGCGCGACCCATCGCAACGCTTTCCCTTGAAGCGCAAGAGCGTCACGAAAAGGCCGAGAAAGTTCACCGCGACGATTAGAAGTCGTGATCTAAAACTCTTGCCGTAACACCATCGCGGTTGCCAGTATCACTGCGCCCACCACAAGCGTCGCGAAGAGTTACGGCATTATCGCAACGCCAGCCGTTTCTGTCATGGCGCCAGTATACGCGGTCGCGAATGCTGTAACGGTTCCGCCGAATTGCGAGGCGGCCAGCGCCGCGCCGATGCCGGCTGTAAACCCGACAATGACTTTGCGCGCTCGGTGCTTTGAATTGATTTTGTTAAAGACTTTTTTGCGTGAATGCATCATTTTCACGGTTCACTGTCAGCGCTTTAAAATCCTGTTGCAACATTTCTGAGGAATCGTCCGCGTGCATAAGACGCCCGATTTACAATTGGTTTGCGGGCCGGCGTTTCAATCGGCCCGGGTGTCGCTTACCGGGGTCCATAAATTCGCGCATTTGTTTTCGCGCGCGCGCGATGCAAGTCTTCACCGAGCTGAGCGGCATATCGAGCACCGTAGACGCCTCACTGTGTAAGTATCAGGCTGCATTGCAAAGCAAGATCGCAGCACGATCTTTTTCGTTTAGGGCGCCAAAGCTTCGCTGCAGATCGATCGTCAAGTCGTTCGTATTCTTCTCGGCATGTTCCGGCTGATCACTGATTGCGGTTTTTAGCCGCGCATTCAATTTTTCCTTGCGGAAATGCATCAGAAACTCTCGATAGGCGATCGCCGTGAGCCATACTGGGAATGACTTCGCTGATCGAGCTCCGCAAAGGCGCGGACGTCCTGACCGGCCTTCGCGAATAACATGAGTTGTGTGTCGCTGCGGTCCATGAAGACCTCTCGCGGCGCTTGCGCCGACGGTTGATATTAGATCGTTGGCTCACGCGGCGCAAGGAAGTGAAATACCACATACGCCAATCTGACGAGACCGGCAAACGACGCGACGCCCAGCATCGGACCAATTGCTTCGGCTTCATCGACCGAGAATCCGACAAAAGCAAATGCAGCAGCAATTGCGATCAGGATGATGCCTTTGCGCAAATCTGCGTTGGGACCGAGATTGTCGCGGATGATTGCGTTGACGAGTTATGGGCCTGCAGTTCCGGTTTTCTCGATTGCGACTATAATCGCGTCATAGACGTGCGTTGTTTTTTGTACCCAAGGTGAAACCCCGAAACGACCATAATGCCAATCGCCGTAAAAACGATCAGCGGGATAAGAATATCTTCAGCGATTGGACAATCCTTTTCTTACTGGCGCACCAGTCCGGGCCCGTGCTTTTGTTGATCATACCTTCAGATGCATTCGCGGGCCTGTTTGGATGTATTAACTGGAAAGAAATCGGGAAAAAATTGCTTTTTTCGGTAATACAAGGCATTAGCGCTTACAAGAAAACGGCGCGCCGTTGAGGGCGCGCCGATCTAGGCTATCAAAAACCTGCCTCATACTGAGGTGCAAATGCATCATGCATTTTCCTCGACGGATGCTCGCAAGCGCTTTTCTCAGTATCCATCCTTCAGGGCTTAACCGCCGATCTGCGATTGCCGAAAAAGATGCCTCAGGATGAGGAGCGAACTTAGCTGACTACCGGAATGCGCAGTGTTTGGCCCGGATATATCTTGTCCGGATCGGAGAGCATCGGTTTATTGGCTTCAAAGATCACCGGATATTTCATGGCGTCGCCATAAAATTCTTTGGCGATTTTGGACAACGTATCGCCCGACTTGACTGTGTAGAAATTGGTCTGCTCCGGCTCTTCCTCAATATCGATGTGAGATTCGACTTCGCCAACGCCAGGCGTGTTGCCAGCTGCAACGATTGCTTTTTCGGCTTCGACGCGGGTTTTGGCTTTGCCTTTTAATACGACGCGCTCGCCATCGTGTTTTACATCGAGTTCTTTGACGTCGGTTTTATGACCCTTGATGCGATCCTGAATGCCTTCGGCAACGTCTTTGATGCCTTCGCGGAATTTCTCACCTGCTTCACGTGCAAATTTAAACAGCATATTTCTGTCCCTTTCAGTTTGTAAAAAATAAATTGGTTACGCGTTTATCGACTGTTTACTGACGGCCAAAAAGTCCACCGAGAAATTTCTTACCGGCGACCTCAAGCATGTCGTCTTTAAAATCGCCGTCGCCGTCCTGATCCAGGAATTGCATCAGTGGATTGAGTTCCGACGGCGCGGCTTTTTGGGCGCGAACGCCTTCTTCGGCGAGAAGACCGGCAAGCCCTGAGGCGTCCAGTCCCTGTTCGCGCTTGGCGCGGCCAAGCGAAGCCAATATCGCCGGCGCGGCCATGGCGAGAAGCTTGCCAATCTGGTCCTGATCGACGCCTGCAGTTTTCGCCAGCGCCTGTTCGGTTCGTTGTTGTTTGCCGCCGAGAATGTGGCCGAGAATTTTAGCGCCGTCGGCCATAACATCGTCATTGCCGATTTGCGAAACATTATTGAGAAGGCTGCCGTCATGGCGATCAAGCGCATTCGCCAGCGCCTCAGCGCCTTGTGCGTTCGATGCATTATTTTTGAGTCCGTTCATCAGCGCGGCCATGGCCATAGGCATCATCGACGCCGCCAGCCCTTCGCTCAGCCCGGTTTTTTGCGACGCTTCGTGCGTCACTTGCTGAACGACGACGTTGGTAAGTTGGTCCATTAAAGACATACGTGATTCCCACCTTTGTTCGCCCGCCCGCGTGAGATAACAGAGAACCAGTCAAAAGAAACGGGCGGGATGATCACACCCCGCCCGAGCTATCTAGGGATTAAATCCCAATTCTGCAAATTTATCAGTCGATTATCCGGCTTTACGGAACATACTGACAATAAAGAGAAGCGCCGCGCCGCCGATGAACGCCGCGATGACTTGCATAATCAGACCGCCGCCGGCTGCGCCCAGCATGCCAAGTACAAAGAAGCCGATGCCGCCGCCAAGAACGCCGATAACTGAATTCCATAAAGTGCCTAAGCTTTTGGCTTTTAGCGCCATGCCCGCGAGATTGCCGCCGACTGCGCCAATCGCAAGATTAATCACTAACGGTACGAGCCCTTCCATGAGGTCCTCCTTCTGTCATATCTTTCCACTGGGGAAAATCGGCCGTGTCGGGCGGACGAGCAAGCTGCAGCGCAATATCGCACTCGCAGCATTTTGGGGAAAAAACGGCTTGTCTCCACGAGTGACTCCGCTATGAAGGCCCATGGAGCGGCGAAAATCTTCATCCAAAGGTCCCAAAGGACCAAAATCCGCGAAAAAATCCAACATCGCGAAGACTGCCCTTGGGGCTGAGCCGGAGAAGCGCGGCCGCAAGAAATCTGCGCCTATGGGCGGGGAGGCCAAACCGCGTGAACTCAATGTTCACGTCAAAACCGCCAAGCGCCGCGAATATGGGTCGACGCTCTGGCTGAAGCGCCAGCTCAACGACCCATACGTCAGAAAGGCCAAAGCTGAAGGGTATCGATCCCGTGCGGCCTATAAGCTGATCGAGCTCGACCAGAAATTCGGGCTTTTGAAATCCGGTTCGAGAATTGTCGATCTCGGTTGTGCGCCCGGCGGCTGGTGCCAAGTTGCAGTGAAGAAAGGCGGCAAGCGCGGCAAGATTGTCGGCATCGACTATCTGAGCGTTCCGGCGATTTCCGGCGTAGAAATATTGAAAAAGGATTTCCTCGATGAGGATGCGCCAGATGCGTTGAAGGAAATGCTCGGCGGCGGCGCAGATCTCGTGCTCTCGGACATGGCGGCGCCAACCACCGGTCATAAAGCAACCGATCATTTGCGCATCGTTGCCCTTGCTGAAGCGGCGCTCGATTTCGCAGAAGATGTGTTGGCGCCCGGCGGCGCCTTCGTTTCGAAAGTATTCGCTGGCGGCGCTGAAGGCGAGTTGCTCGCGCGTCTTAAACGAAACTTTGAAACAGTTAAACACGCAAAGCCAAAAGCCTCGCGTTCGGATTCTGCGGAGAAGTATGTCGTTGCAGCGGGGTTTAGAGGTAACAAAGAATGAGCATCATCTCCCTCATCAATGACAGCGAAAAAAATACAATCTGGCTTGGCTCAAACGGTCGCGCCACAATTGGCAGCTTCGTTGCGCCGTCGGTCGATCATAAATGGGTGGCGATTCACGGATGGCTTGTCGGCATCACCGGGACCGGTCCGAAAGTGGAAGCCTTGAAAGCGCACGACGACGATTTTCCGAAAGACGCGGAACACCCATTTAAGGTGATGAAGTTCATGAAGTCCGCCTACGAAGCGTACGATATTGGCGAGACCGATGAGGGCCTCAAACGCTACTGCGGCAGCGGATTGCTTGCGCACAAATCGGGACGGGCCTGGGATTTCGATAATTCGTTTTGCCTGACGGAAATCCCGGCCAACACATTCTGGGCGCGCGGCTCTGGCATGGATATCGCTATCGGCGCCGCTGATGTGTTGACGCCTTTCGTGAGGGATGCACGCGAGCGATTGGCCCGCGCGTTGGAAGTGACTATTGCCCGCGACGTCGATTGTCCGGGCGAGCCGCTGGTTCAACAATTCGATCGTGAGGGAATACTTCATGCGGCGGTTTGAGATAAATTCTTTGGAGACTTATCATGCAAATTCGTGAAGCGCTGACATTTGACGATGTTCTTTTGGAACCCGGACCGTCGGAAGTGATGCCGTCGGGCGTCGACGTCACTGCGCGATTGACGCGCGAGATAACGCTGAATATTCCGATCCTCGCATCGGCCATGGATACCGTGACAGAAGCGGAGATGGCGATTGCCATGGCGCAGAATGGCGGCATCGGCGTTCTGCACCGAAATCTATCTATCGAGGAACAGGCCGAACATGTTCGCCGCGTCAAACGCTTCGAAAGCGGCATGGTTGTCAATCCGTTGACGCTGACGCCGGACGACACATTGGCTATGGCCCAGGACATCATGCTGCAGAAAAACATCTCCGGTTTTCCGGTGGTGGAAAATCGAGACGCCAACGGTGTCGGCAAACTCGTTGGTGTACTGACCAACCGGGACATGCGTTTTGCGCAAAACATGAACCAGCCGGTGCGCGATTTGATGACGGCCGTTGACCTCGTCACGGTATCGCCGGGAACGTCGCAGGATGAAGTGCGCGAGCTTTGTCACAAGCGCCGGATAGAGCGCGTCATTGTTGTTGATGATGAGTATCGTTGTATCGGCCTTATCACTGTCAAAGATATGGAAAAGGCGCGGGAGTTTCCAAAAGCCGCCAAAGACGATCAGGGAAGGTTGCGCGTTGCGGCCGCTTCGTCCGTAGGTGACGCCGGTTTCGCGCGAGTCGAAGCATTGATCGACGCTGGCGTCGACGTCATTGTTATCGATACGGCGCATGGGCATTCGTCTGCGGTGGGCGCACAAGTCGAACGGATCAAGCGCGCGTCAAACGCAACGCAAGTCATTGCCGGTAATATCGCGACGTATGAAGCCGCGAAAGCGCTCATTGGCGCCGGGGCTGACGCGATCAAGGTGGGCATTGGGCCGGGCTCCATCTGTACGACGCGCATCGTTGCTGGCGTTGGCGTGCCGCAATTGACCGCTGTTTTGGACGCGGCGATGGCGGGCCGGGAAGATGGCGTTCCGGTCATAGCTGACGGCGGCATCAAATTTTCCGGCGATGTTGCAAAGGCATTGGCAGCGGGCGCCGATACGGTCATGATCGGCTCGCTTCTGGCGGGTACTGATGAATCCCCTGGCGAGGTTTTTCTTTACCAGGGTCGCTCTTACAAATCTTATCGCGGCATGGGTTCAATCACGGCGATGGCGCGCGGCTCGGCCGACCGCTATTTCCAGGCTGATGTGACGGAACAAATGAAACTGGTGCCGGAAGGCATTGAGGGACGCATTCCATACAAAGGCGGGCTCGGCCCGATTTTGCACCAGCTAGTCGGCGGCGTGCGCGCCTCTATGGGCTACGTCGGGGCGCCGACTATTCCGGAAATGCAAAAGCGCGCGAAGTTCGTGAAGATCACCGGCGCGGGGCTAAAGGAAAGCCACGTCCATGACGTTGCGATCACCCGCGAAGCGCCGAATTATCCCGCGCCGAGTTGATAGTGAAATTTCTCATAGCCTCCATCCTAAGGAGAAAATTTTTCGCCGCCCTTGGTGACGAGGCTTCGCCTCACCTCAGGGGGAAGGAAAATATTCGTTCCGAAGGACGAAGGCGTTGTTTCAGTTGGTGTTAAACGATGCGCCTTTCCGGACGGCTCTCTGCCGCAATTGAAATTCTTGAAGACTTTGAAGCGCGGCGCGTTCCGTTGAAGACTGCTATTGCGGATTGGGGACGCAGCAATCGTTACGCAGGCGCTAAGGATCGTGCGTGGATTTCGGGGCTGTGTCTGGACGTGCTGCGGCGTAAGCATTGGCTGACACATGCCATGCAGGACGATAATCCGCGCGCGCTTGTTTTCGCTGCCGCGCGGTTCCTCTGGGAAATGTCCGTTGACAAATTGACGGAGGCGGCTGTCGAAGAGCCGCATGGGCCGGGAGCGCTGTCGAATATTGAGCGGAATGCATTCAACTCAACTCCGCTCATCCCCGCGAAAGGGGAAATCCCGGCGTCGCCTGAAATGGATCCCCGTTTTCGCGGGGAAGAGCGGAGGGCAGAGGCGGGAGATTCATTTCTCGTAGTTGATCATCATATACTCGGCGACTACCCGGAATGGCTGACGCCAAAAATAACCCGCGTCTTAGGCGACAATGCCGGCGCGATAATGGCGGGCTTTGCAGAGCGCGCCGATGTCGACCTCCGGGTCAACACATTAAAGACCACGCCTGAAAAGGCGCTTGCCGCGCTCAAAACTGTTCAAGGCGAGGCGGCTCCAATACTGAAAACTGCGGCGCGCATCGCTGCGCCTGTTCCGTCGCAAAAAGCGCCCGCGGTGACAGTGATCCCCGCTTTCAATAAGGGCTGGGTCGAGGTTCAAGATTTGGGCTCGCAGATCGCGGCCGCTGCGGCCGGCGATATAAAGGGCGCGCAGGTACTCGATTATTGTGCAGGCGGCGGCGGCAAGACGCTGGCGCTCGGCGCCATGATGGAAAATACGGGCCAGCTTTACGCCTATGACTGTGACGCGCGGCGTCTAAAGCCGCTTTATCATCGCGCAAAGCGGTCAGGACTTCGCAATCTTCAGTTTATCAATCCGCAAACGGATAAAGAGGCGTTGTCGGCGCTTGAGGGCAAGATGGATATCGTTTTCGTTGATGCGCCGTGTACGGGCTCCGGGACCTGGCGGCGACACCCGGACACGAAATGGCGTCTCACCGAAAAACAGTTGCAAACGCGCTTGGGTGAACAAGATCAGGTACTGCGTGAGGCGTCACAATATGTGAAACCGGGCGGGCGCATGGTCTGGGTAACGTGTTCGTTTTTGATGGAAGAAAACGAAGACCGGTTAGAAGCTTTTTTTGCGGACAATCCTGAATTTTCGCGAACGCCAGCGGTCGATTCTATAATGGCTTCCGGATTGCTCAATGATGATACGATCGTCGAGCTTCGCGCCTGCGAAACCGTCGACGGCGCGCTGCGGTTAACGCCTGACAAAATCCGTGCGGACGGGTTTTTTATCGCCGTATTGCAGTACAGATAATCAATAAATTGCAATTTGACGACGTTTGAAGCTTCGGCGTACTATCCTTCTCAATCGTGGGGAGAGTGCACCATGCGAATTCTGTTTTTCGGTATTGCCACTGCGTTGCTCGCGGCCGCACAGGCGTCGGCGAGCGATGTCGTCGATCAGGAGCAACTTATGATGACGCCGACGCCAACTGCGATCGGCGGCGGATCTGATCAGGAATTGGCGCAATCATTCACAGTTGGCGCCGACGGATTTATGACGCAAGTGCGTATCCCGGTTGCTTGTTCATCCGGTGAATTATTCGTCGAAATCCAGACGTTGAATGATGACGGGGAGCCGAGCGGAACAGTTGTCGCGTCAGCCCGTGTTGCGGCGGATGAACTGCCGCCGCCGGGAGATAACTTCGAGACGATTTTTATCTCGCCGCCTTTGCGTGTGCGGCCTGGCGATAAGTTTGCAATTGTTTTGAAGAATCCCGCCGGATCATGCGCGATCCGTAGCGGTCCTGAAGGCGACACATATCCCGGCGGACAATATTTCTATGACGCAAGGCCGAATCCGCCCGGTTGGGTCGGCGGCAAAGATCGTCCGGCGCCGCGGGGCACGCCTGGGGATATGCCATTCCAAACCGTTGTTGACGACGGTGTTGGCGGCGGTTCTTCAAATATGTGTTTTGGCGACGTAGGCAATGGACCTATTCCATTGCCGTTTTCCGACGAATTGCCATTATGCGCCTGTTTATCAGACGCGGGCGCGAATGAATGGCGTTGCCGATTGTTGCATCCGGATTTCTTCATCATACGGCGAATTGAATTCCAGCCGAACGCGAAGGACCGGTTTACGGAAAACTGGGCTTTTACGCCGCTTACGGAACTCAACGGGCCGGTGACGATATCGTTCAAAGGAGACGGTATGAAAACGCCGATCGTTCACGAATTTGGTAAACGGTCAAAACCTGGCTCATTCGAACATCTGAAAATCTTCCGGAAACTGCGCAAGGATGGTGGCCCGTTGGGCGGCGAAGCGGAATTCAATTATCCAATGAAAGACGCAATCGTACCGGCGCAAAAGGAGTTTGGTTTCGACGCTGAAATTCCAGGCGCGGCAATGCTTGAAAATATGCAGGACCAGAAATAGGGCCAGAACGGTATGTAAAATCTCGCGAATGCCAGACATTCACGTTAATTAGCGCCGGATTTGCGGTAAACCGTCTCGCAAATGAAATGCGCCTGCGGCATAACAGGGTCATTGGGTGCAAATTACGGGCAGAGGGGCATTTTCCATGAAATGGATTGGTCGAATCTTTGGCGGCTTGTTGCTGTTGTTGTTAGCGGCGATTGCAGTCGCGTCATTTTGGTTCTGGTTCAAACCGGTCGGCGTTAATAACTACATCAATCGCGAAACGGTAAAGCTCGCAGTCGACTCGCCGGAGCTGCTCACTGCGCTCGGCATGATCGATAACACGCCGCTTGATTTTCATTCCGGAAAACTCGCCGACTACACCGTCGAGCAGGATAAAAGATCTCTTGAGAAATTGAAAAAAGCGCGCGCTGGTCTTGATAAATACGGGCCAGACGGCCTTGACGGACAGGAGCTTCTTAGCTGGAAAATTACGGCCTGGTTCTTCGAAGACCTCATTCGTCAGGCGGAACAGGAATATAGCGGCTATCCGATCAATCAGATTTCGGGTGTTACCATAAACCTGCCGCAGTTTCTGACTGACCAACATGTCATCAAGAATGAGAAGAGCGTCAAACGTTATATCTCGCGTATCGAAGAATTCGGCCGTGTGCTTGGCGAGGTTAAAGGCCGCGTCGAGGAGCACCGAGATAATGGCGTTGTCGCCCCAGACTTCGTTATCGAAAAAGCGCTTGTCGGTATGCGTTCATTTATTGAGCCGGCGATTGACGAAAACCCGCTGGTGGAAACCCTCGGGCCAAAGCTTGAGGAAATCGGCCTAAGCGACGAAAAACAAAATGAATATATGGCCGCAGCTCGGGATGTCGTGAGCACGCATGTGATACCCGGATATGAAGCAATGATCGCGTTGCACGAGGAATTGTTGGTCGGCGCTGATCATAATGCTGGCATCTGGCGCATCCCGGATGGCGATAAAGTTTATGCTACAGCCCTTAAGTCGAACACAACCACGGACTTAACGGCGTCCGAAATCCACAATATCGGCCTATCGGAAGTCGCACGGATTGAACTGGAAATGGATGCAATTCTCGCTTCGCAAGGGATCACCGAAGGAACCGTTTCGGAACGCGTCAAAGCATTGATGAATGATCCCGAACATCATTTCGCGAACACTGATGAAGGCCGCGCGGAAATGATCGAGTATCTCGAGGACCTGAACACAGCGATTATGGGTATGGCGCCGGATTATTTTATTACGATCCCGCCGCAGCCGGTCGAGATAGTCCGCGTGCCGGAATACAGCCAGGACTCAGCGCCGGGTGGGTATTATAATCCGCCTGCACTCGATGGCTCGCGTCCCGGTCGGTTCTATATCAATCTGAAAGATACAAAAGATAATCCGCGCTGGACTTTGCCGACGTTGCTTGTTCACGAGGCAGCGCCAGGGCACCATTTTCAGTTGTCCGCATCACAGCTCATCAAGGGTGTGCCGCTGATCCGGAAAGTCTCGCCCTTCAGTGCCTATTCAGAAGGCTGGGCGCTTTATGCGGAACGCATCGCCAAAACCGATATGGGTTTTTATGAAGACGATCCGCTCGGTGATCTGGGCCGCTTGCAAGCGGAGATGTTCCGGGCCGTGCGTTTGGTTGTCGATACAGGTATGCATGACAAGCGCTGGACCCGCGAACAGGCGATCGAATATATGATCGAAAAAACCGGCAATACCGAAGCCGAAGTGACGCGTGAGATTGAACGCTACGTTGTCTGGCCCGGTCAAGCGACAGCCTACAAAACCGGTCAGCTTGCGATCCTGAAAATGCGCGAAGACGCAGAAGCCGCCATGGGCGACGACTTCGATCTCAAGGAATTCCATGAGACTGTGCTTCTGAACGGCGGCATGCCGCTTGGCATCCTTGAAGATGTTGTCGCTGAATGGGCGTCCGGTGAAAGCAACGGCTAACGCGGTTAGCCTTAACCGCAAAATTAAACGGGCGCGGCGAAAACCCCGCCCGTTTTTCTATGGTAATTCTGGGTCGCGACGCTACAACGCGCAAGCGCTCGGATTAACCAATTGCTCACGCTGGGCTAATATTGTTGCGACATGACCGTTAACGCTACTCAATCCGCTGCCACAGAAGTTTCGCCGCGATCTTATTTGCCGGCGGATAAGGAAAATCCTGCATGCTTCAATGCGGATGCGGTAATGGCGTTGGGCGATGAACTGGCTGAGCAATATGCTAACGCAGATCCGTTTCCGCACATTATCATCGATAATTTTCTACCCCGCGAAACAATTGATTTGTGCCTGGAGCATTTCCCGACGGCGCCCGATCCCGGCAGCCAGTCATTCGATCGCGATCAGGAGCGGTTCAAAACCAGCTACCATCCGGATTACTTGCCGGCGCCGGTGCGCAATCTTTTTTATGCGTTCAATTCACGGCCCTTTGTGCGTCTCGTTGAAAACATAACCGGGATAAAACACCTCATTCCCGATCCGTATTTTCAGGGCGGCGGATTCCATGAAATTACCAATGGCGGGCACTTGTCGGTTCATGCAGATTTCAATCACCACAAGCTAATGAACCTGGAGCGTCGCGTGAATGTGTTGATTTATCTCAACCATGATTGGCGTGATGAGTATGGCGGGCAACTGGAGCTATGGCGACCCGATATGTCAGAGCGCGTGGTGTCCGCCGTGCCTGTCGCCAACCGCTGCGCGATGTTTACGACCAATGCGACGAGCATGCACGGCAATCCCAATAGGGTCGCCCATCCGGACGGCGTTTCGCGCAAATCGATCGCCCTTTATTATTACACGGCGACCTGGCGCGAAGACAAAGCCGCCCGAACAACGCAGTTCCGCCGCCGGCCCGGCACCGAAGATCAGACCGATTGGGAGGTCTGGCGCAAACAGGTTCTAAACGATGTTCTACCGCCGATCCTTTCGCGCGCAATTTCAAGGGTTAACCACAAATTACGGCGTTAACGCGCTATTCGGCCGACTAAATACAGGCTTGCGGAGGCCGGGCGCATCGGCTAAACGCCCCTCCCTTGGCTTTGGCCATGGGCGGCCATACGCCAATCTAGATTGAAATCCTTGTCGATCAGGCCGCGCACTATTATGTGACGCCCGTCTGAATATGAAAAATTGAGCCCGAAGGCCCTGCGAAAATGACCGCTGTAATCCTGACGATCCATACTTTGATAGTTCTCGGCCTTATTGGCGTAGTATTGTTGCAGCGTTCAGAAGGCGGCGCGCTTGGCATGGGCGGCGCGGGCAGTGGCGGCGGCTTCATGTCCGGCCGGGCGGCGGCGAATGCGTTGACGCGTACGACGTCGGTTCTGGCGGCATTGTTTTTCGCAACATCACTGGGGTTAGCAATTACCGCCGATACAGGCGCCGGCGACGAACAGGCAATCGAAGAATTGACCGGAGAGCCGGTAATCGATCCTGACGACGCGCCCGTGATGCCGGCGACCAGCACTGAAGATTTGTTGAATTCACTCGGAACTGATTCGGCCGATGATGCTGGCGCCGCGCCCAGCGATGCTGCACCGCTGACTGAAGCAGAAATTTTGGATGCGCTCGGTTCCGATGCGCCACCGGCGAGTGAAGTTGAATCTGAGGCTGCGCCTGAAGAAAGCGACGAGCAGCCGCAATAATAATCAGCTACCCAGAAAAAAATCCCTCTTACTGGGCGCTAATTCCGTTTGCGCCACCCGAAAAATTCGCTAAGACGAACTTCCATGGCGCGGTATATATTCATTACCGGCGGCGTGGTGTCGTCTCTCGGAAAAGGGGTTGCTTCAGCAGCGCTCGGTGCTTTGTTGCAAGCGCGTGGATACAACGTCCGCCTTCGAAAACTTGATCCTTATCTTAATGTCGATCCGGGCACGATGTCTCCCTATCAGCATGGCGAAGTTTTCGTCACAGATGATGGCGCAGAGACCGATCTTGATCTGGGGCATTACGAGCGGTTCACCGGTGTTTCAGCATCGAAGGGCGACAATGTCACGACGGGCCAGATCTATTCGCGCATCATTGAGCGTGAGCGCCGCGGCGATTACTTAGGTGCGACTGTGCAGGTCATTCCTCACGTTACAGACCAGATCAAAGACTTCGTTTTGTCGGACGCGGGCGACGCTGATTTTGTCCTCTGCGAGATAGGCGGCACCGTCGGCGATATTGAAGCGTTGCCGTTTTTCGAGGCTATCCGGCAACTCGGCAACGAACTACCGCGCGATGATGCGGTGTATGTTCACTTAACGCTGATGCCGTATATCCCGTCAGCGGGTGAGTTAAAGACAAAACCGACGCAACACTCAGTGCGTGAACTCCGCGCCATCGGCATTCAGCCCGATGTTTTGCTCGTGCGTGCGGATCGCGACATCCCGGAAAGTGAACGCGGCAAGATCGCGCTCTTTTGTAATGTTCGCTCAAGCGCGGTCGTTCAGGCGCTCGACTGTCGCACGATCTACGAAGTCCCGCTTGCCTATCACAATGAGGGTTTTGACGACGAAGTTTTAAATGCGTTCCGCATCAAGGATGCGCCTGCGCCGGACCTTGCGAAATGGGAAAATGTCGTTGAACGCATCACACAGCCTGACGGCGAGGTGACGATCGCTGTTGTCGGTAAATATACCGAACTGAAAGACGCTTATAAATCCTTGATCGAGGCGATCGCACATGGCGGCATCGCCAACAATGTTCGCGTCAACGTCAAATGGATCGATGCGTCTACGTTCAAAAGCGAAGAAGACGCGATTTCTGCATTGGCGGATGTTCACGCCATCCTCGTGCCCGGCGCCTTTGGCGAGCGTGGCGCTGAAGGAAAAATAAAGGCGGTGCAATTCGCTCGCGAAAAAGAAATCCCCTATTTCGGCATATGCTACGGAATGCAGATGGCTGTGATCGAGGCCGCGCGAAACCTGTTGGGCGTTGAGGATGCGACGTCATCCGAATTTGATCGCGGTGGAATGCCTGTGGTCGGTCTGATGACGGAATGGACACAAGGCAACGAAAAACAAACGCGAACGGAAGCGAGCGATCTTGGCGGCACCATGCGCCTTGGCGCTTATCCGGCGAAGTTAAAACCCGGTAGCCGCGTCGCCGAAGTCTATGACGATACCGCCGTAGAAGAACGACATCGCCACCGGTTTGAGGTCGATATTAATCTGTCTGACCCGCTTGCCGAAAAGGGCGTTATTTTCTCAGGCACATCGCCCGACGGCGCATTGCCGGAAATTATGGAGATCCCCGATCATCCATGGTTCATCGGCGTCCAATATCATCCGGAATTGAAATCGCGACCGTTTGATCCGCATCCGCTATTTGCATCTTTCATTGAGGCGGCGGTTAAGCGATCACGACTAGTTTAGCAGTAAACCCGCGAGGTAAAATTGTACCAATCCGTTTTAGTTACTGGCGCTTCAAGCGGTATTGGCGAGGCGACGGCGATATTTCTTGCGCACAAAGGCTTCCGCGTATTCGCCGCAGCGCGCCGCAAGGAAAAGCTCGAACCGCTCAGCGGTCTAGGCGCCGGACGCATCACGCCGATTGCGATGGATGTGACGTCGGAAGATTCTATTAACGAGGGCGTTGCTGAAATTAACAAAAAAGGCGGGCCGATCTATGCGGTTGTGAATAACGCGGGCGTTTCGGTGATGGGGCCGATTGAACAGATTTCGCTAAATGACTGGCGCTGGCAATTTGAAACCAACGTTTTCGGCGTTGCAAATGTCATACGCGCGACAGCGCCTGCCATGCGCGAGGCCGGGAAGGGACGCATCATCAACATCGGATCCATGGCGGGGCGCATCGCGGCGCCGTTTCAGGGCGTCTATGCGTCTTCCAAACATGCGATTGAAGGGATGTCGGATTCCCTGCGGCGCGAACTCGCGCCCCACGGCGTCAAAGTTATCGTCATCCGTCCTGGTTTCATTAACACGCCCTTTGGCGAGCAGGAACAGGATGGGCTTGAGCGCTTCGCCGCTGATGGCGAGCCATATGCCGAACAGGTAAAAATCTTCAAACGCTGGCACGCTAAGGGCCACCCGTCTGCGCCGCCGCCATCGGTTGTTGCAGAACAGGTGCACCGCGCCCTTACCGCAGAAAATCCATCGACGCGCTATACCGCGCCGCCAAAGATGATGGGCGCGCTCGCCTTGCGAATTTTCCTGCCGGCGTCGCTCACCGATCGGATTTTTGAGCGCATGAATGGCCTCAGTGAATTCAGGAAGAAATCATGACAAATTTTGTTGATCCAACGCGGGAACAATTCGGCGCCTTTATGAAGGCGCCGGACAATGAGCCGATCCACATGTTGAACTTAATTAAGTTGCGCGATGAGGCGGCGTATCCCGATGGCCGCAAGGCGACGGGCAAAGATGCATATGAAACTTATGGCAAAGAAACCGGCCCGATTTTCGAACGCGTCGGCGGTGAGATTGCGTACTCATGGGACCCGATCATCAATTTGATCGGACCGACCGATGAAGGCTGGGACATTGCCTTTGTTGCGCAATATCCGAATGCGGCCGCATTCGCCGAGATGGTCAAAGATCCGGACTATCAAAAGGCGGTTGTGCATCGTCAGGCAGCAGTATTGACGTCGCGCCTTGTGCGTATGCATCCGCGTGATCCCGGCGCCGGGTTTGGTTAGGCCTTAATCCAAAATCGTATTGTCGCGAATGATTGCATCCGGCGGCGCCGTGATCCCGCTGGCCGTGTTTCCTTCGATCAACACATCGCTCGCTGGCTCATTGACAATAATGCGTGGCGGGTCAGTCACGTCAAACGCTGGCAGCACTTGATTGCCGCGGACGGTAAGCCCGTCGATGTTGGAAGCGGCGATGCCGTTTCCGACGTCTTGTTTCACCGTGTTGTTCTCGATGGTCACATTAATATGCGGAACCCCGACATGACGGCTGGTGACGAAAATCCCCTGGAATTTCGAGCCAGCGCCTTTCAACGCCATGTTGTTTGTAATGGCGAGGTTTGTATTCGCGACAGCGCGTGAACCCGCTTGTAACTGGATGCAGTCAGGGTGGCTGCCGCTTGTGCCGCGCGGCGCGAAATCGGTGCAGGTGTTGTCATCGATGGTGACGTCCCGCGTTCCGGAGACAACTATGCCGTCGCCGAGTAATTCTGAAAACTGTACGCCGCGCACCGATGCATTGCTGGAACTGCGAATGACCACGCCGGAAAGCGAATGACTGATTGCGCCGCCGGAAATGCTTACGCCGTCAACACCATCAAAAACCATGGCGGTTCCATCGTTCAGCGGATCAGCGTCGCGGGCCCATTCGATCGATGCGTCGTTGAATGCGATATTGCCGCCGCCAAGCACAAACACGCCTTTGTCCGATGCCGGCGAAAAGGATTCTCCCAGGACCATATTCATGCCGTCGAATTTAAGGCCCGACGAATTGCGGATGATGAGTTGGTTGATCGCCGCCTTCTTGTGGAATTTGATCGTGACGGGTGGGTCGAACGAATACCCGGCAAGGGAGACATCGCCGAAATCTCTGTTTTTCGTAGAGATCACATCGCCGGGAGAGGCAGCGGCGAGAAGCGCATTGAGGTCGCCCGCCAGTTGGGCGCTCGCGGAAAACGGTGAGAGCGCTCCAAAAATACTGACGCCAATGGCGCGTAGTATTTGCGTATTGCTGTCGTTTTTCTTTGTTCCCATGTAAAAGTCTCCCCCTCAAACCGCGAATATTACAGTCTATTCCAACTTCAAACGCAAAACCCGCACCAAATAATTCCCTCAAATTTTAATGCCGAGCCTGAAATTGCCCGTCATTCGCAATCGAGACTTGTTACAGGCCAAGTAATACGCTTAATGTTTGCTGTCGCGCGACGTGGGAAAAACAAGGAAATTCAATGCCAACGCCCGTATTAATGCCTGCCCTTTCACCGACAATGGAGGAGGGGACCCTCGCCAAATGGACTGTGAGCGAGGGCGACAGCGTCTCTTCCGGCGATGTCATCGCTGAAATTGAAACGGACAAGGCGACAATGGAAGTAGAGGCCGTCGACGATGGCGTAATAGGCAAGATTCTGGTCGCTGAAGGAACAGAAAACGTTAAGGTAAACGAGCCAATTGCGGTGTTGCTCGAAGACGGTGAGAGTGCTGACGAAATCGATCTTGATAAGTTAAACGGAGCTGCAGAGAGCCAGTCCGATAATAACACCGGCGAGACTAACCAAAAGGACGCAGAAGCCGAGCAAAAATCCAGCGATGATTCTGGCGGCGATGCGCCGGAGACGCCCGAACCAATAGTATCGGGCGCCGCTGATCCCGAGCTCCCGTCCGACGTTGAAATGGTGCCGACAACCATTCGCGACGCCCTGCGCGACGCCATGGCGGAGGAAATGCGCCGCGACGCAGACGTGTTCCTGATGGGTGAGGAGGTCGCGGAGTACCAAGGCGCCTATAAAGTCAGCCGTGGGCTACTCGATGAATTCGGGCCGCGCCGTGTTATCGATACGCCGATTACGGAATATGGCTTCGCGGGTCTCGGCGTCGGGGCCGCGTTTGCGGGCCTGAAACCCATCGTTGAATTCATGACCTGGAATTTCGGCATGCAGGCGATTGATCATGTCATCAACTCGGCGGCGAAGACGCGCTATATGTCCGGCGGCCAGATGGGCTCGCCGATTGTGTTTCGCGGACCGAACGCTGCGGCAAGCCGAGTCGCCGCGCAACACTCACAGGATTATGCGCCGTGGTATGCAAACGTGCCGGGCCTGTTGGTAATTGCGCCATACTCTGCGGCGGACGCCAAGGGTTTGTTAAAGGCCGCGATCCGCAATCCAAATCCCGTGGTCTTCTTGGAGCATGAGCTGCTCTATGGCGACACCATGGATGTGCCCGACGTAGAAGACTGGGTCCTGCCTATCGGCAAAGCGAAAATCGCGCGTGAGGGCTCTGACGTAACGATTGTCTCATATTCGCGCGGCGTGAAGTTTTCGCTGGAAGCCGCAGAGATGCTGGCGGGCGACGGCGTATCGGCGGAAGTCGTTGATCTGCGCACCATTCGTCCCATGGATGTCGAGACGGTGCTCGAATCCGTCCGGAAGACCAATCGCGTTGTTACTGTTGAAGAGGGCTGGGGACCATGCGGCGTTGGCGCCGAGGTCGGCTGGCAGGTAACCCAACATGCGTTTGATTATCTTGACGCGCCCCCAACGCGTGTGACGCAAGAGGACACGCCACTGCCCTATGCGGCGAACCTCGAAGCGCTCAGCCTTCCGAATGCGGAGAAAGTCGTCAAAGCGGTGAATAAGGTGATGTATCGGGGGTAATAGTGTGAGATTGGGGGCGGCATGATCAAAAAACTGATTTCGCCAAATGGTCGTTTGTCGCGAGGCGGGTGTTGGCTTTGGGGAGTGTTAATCCTTTCGCTAATTTGGTTTGGCTCATTTGCAATTGATTTCTATGTATTTGGCGTCGTTTATTTCGATCCGAAGTATTTTGAAGA
The DNA here is from genome assembly GCA_013002535.1 of Hyphococcus sp. GTDB lineage: Bacteria > Pseudomonadota > Alphaproteobacteria > Caulobacterales > Parvularculaceae > Hyphococcus. The sequence goes on along the minus strand of JABDJK010000116.1, from coordinate 67,070 downwards.
TTTCGATCGGGCATTCTTGACTGTATTTTCCGATTACGTCGCACCCGCGCTTGTGATTCCGGGCACAATATTAGCAATTCAGCGCCTTCATGACTTGGGGTTGTTAAGTTGGTGGTGCGTTGTTTTTACCCTCATAACGTATGCTCTGGGCGAATTTGGAATCATCTACGCGATGCATGATTCCTCGGGGTTTCTCCTCGGGGTGATGGGCGATCAACCGCTGTTTGCTCCTGAATGGCTACAGCAAATCGTCCACAGCTTACCAGTTTACATTGCTTCACTTGCTATGATTACGACGATGATTCTTTCGTTCTTTGTGTTGTATTTGTTGTTAGTGGCGCCGGGAGCGATTGGACCCAACCGTTTTGGCCAGGATCCTTTGAGCGACTACCATGAACGACAGCAATTGCGGGGCCAAAAAGAAGAACCGGCGCCATGGTTAGACTGAAATGACCCACACCGGCCAATGTCATTGCGGGAAGCTGAAAGCCAGTTTTGAAACGCAAAGGACGCCGCAGGAATTGGGCGTTCGCACTTGCCAGTGCGTATTCTGCCGCCGCCACGGCGCAGTGAACATTTCTGACCCAAAAGGTCTTACGACAATCGACTGCGCGGAAGCAGACGTAAACCGCTATGTCTTCGCGCTGCGCACCGCCGAATTTCTCACCTGCAAGACTTGCGGCGTCTATATCGCTGCGGTGATGGGCGAGGGCGACCGCATCGTTTCGACCCTCAACATTGCAGGCTTACGCATGGAAGCGTTCTTCAACGTCGACGAAGCGCCGATGGATTATGGGCAAGAAGCGACCGAGGAGCGCATCGGCCGCCGCTACGCCAAATGGACACCGACGAAATTTACCAACGCCGCTTTGGCGGCTTCGAATTTTGGACCTCATTAAGTTGAAGCTCCGTCTATATACCTCCACCCGCTCATTCCCGCGAAAGCGGGAATCTATTCAGTGCCAAATTTCATGGATTCCCGCTTTCGCGGGAATGAGCGGCGGGTTAGGTTGAGCGAAAAGAAAACAGGAAATCTGGATTAAACATGCCGACACCAATTTTGATGCCCGCCCTGTCGCCCACTATGGAAGAGGGGACGCTCGCCAAATGGAACGTCAAGGAAGGCGACACAGTGGAATCCGGAGACGTCATCGCCGAGATCGAAACCGACAAGGCCACGATGGAAGTCGAGGCCGTGGATGAAGGCGTTGTCGGCAAGATCATCATCGACGCCGGCACAGAGAATGTGAAGGTGAACGCGCCAATTGCGGTTCTGCTCGAGGATGGTGAAAGCGCCGGGGACATTGATTTGTCGGCTTTGGGTGGTGGCGGATCAAATGGCGCCTCTGCTCCCCCGCCGGCGGGGGAGCTGTCTGCGAAGCAGACTGAGGGGGCTGAAAACAAAACGCCCCCTCCGTCGACTGCGTCGACACCTCCCCCACGGGTGGGGGAGGAAAAGCGTAGTGCGAAAACCAACGGTCGCATTCTCGCATCACCGCTTGCTCGTCGCATAGCCGAACAAAAAGGCGTCGATCTGTCTGCAGTCAACGGCAGCGGCCCCAACGGTCGCATCGTCAAGCGCGATGTAGAGAACCTTGAAGCGGGCGCCGCTGTGCCTGTTGCAGCGCAAGCAAAAGAGTTTGTCGCTGCGCCGGCGTCCGTTGATGCGCGGCTCTATCCGCCGGAAAGCTATGAGGCGATCAAAGTTGACGGCATGCGCAAGGTGATCGCCAAAAGACTGACGCAGAGCTTCAACAATGAAGTCCCGCATTTCCCGCTAAACGTAGATATAGAATTGGATCATTTGCTGGAGGTGCGTGCCCGTATAAACTCAACTTCGCCGAAGGAAGGCGACGCTGCGTTCAAACTGTCCGTCAATGACTTCATCATCAAGGCGTCGGCTATGGCGTTGAAAGCGGTGCCGGCCGCGAACGCCACCTACACCGATGAAGCGATCCTGATGCACAAGCACGCGGATATCGGCGTTGCTGTCGCCATCGATGGCGGGCTCATCACGCCAATCGTCTGGAAAGCCGAAGAAAAGGGCCTCAAAACCATTTCTGCTGAAGTCAAAGACATGGCGAGCCGCGCCAAAGAGCGCAAACTGAAGCCGCAGGAGTATCAGGGCGGCACATTCTCGGTCTCAAACCTCGGAATGTTCGGGATCAAATCCTTCGCCTCCATCGTGAACCAGCCCCATGGCGCAATCATGTCCGTCGGCGCGGGCGAACAACGTGTGGTTGCGAAGGACGGCAAGATGGAGATCGCGACGGTTATGACCGTGACGTTGACCTGCGATCACCGAGTCGTTGACGGGGCGGTTGGCGCAGAATTTCTCTCTGCCTTCAAGAAATTCATTGAAGACCCGATGGCGATGCTATTGTGACGGCGTATTTGTAACAATTCGCTAAACATTAAAATTCAAGTATTTCAATAAGTTAGAAGGCGTGATTCGCGCGTTGCGAAACGAAACGAAACATTTCGTGATGAACGGTCTCATTCGCGCCGGATTTCAGCCGCGATGTAATGCCAATTGCTTGGCATATTCTACCTGTCGCTGGGGGGTTGTGTATTTGACCTAGCGGCAGGCGAGGCGGGCAACCATTTCTCTCTCCCCCGTGTTGTTCCGTCTCGCCGCTATTTTATCACATTCCCGTCAAACGGGAATTTTTGCCACATTCTCGCCACATTTCATTGTAAGTTTATAACATATCAAGTTTGGGACTGCGTATCAGTCCAGGTTTGAATCTTCTGAGTCAGTTGCGTTTGTTTGTTGCGTAAGTTGCGTTTGTCGGGGCGGGCGGCTTCGAGTCCCCCATAGGAGCCGCCCGCGCTCGATCTGAACGATTATCTCGTCAAAATTCTAGGTAAATTGGCGGTTTCGCACTTGCGAAGCTCGTCTCCTTCCGTTATCGCACCGCATTCCCTGACAGGGGAAACTCGTGTGGGAGGTTTGCGGCAAAGACCAGTCGCGGCCTGACCACGCGCCCTTTTGTTTTATACGGCGTCTGAGCGATTCGGCGTCCGCTTTGAAAGGTCAGACAATGGCGAAGAAAATCGATGGCTACCTGAAACTTCAGGTGCCGGCAGGCGCGGCGAATCCGTCGCCTCCTATCGGCCCGGCGCTCGGCCAGCGCGGTCTTAACATCATGGAATTCTGCAAGGCGTTTAACGCCAAGACGCAGGAAATGGAAAAGGGCATGCCGATCCCGACGGTCATTACGATCTTCGCGGATAAGTCATTCACGTTCGAAACGAAAACGCCGCCAGCGGCATACTACCTCAAGAAAGCTGCAAAGCTGCCTAAGGGTGGGTCATTGCCGGGTAAAGAAGTCGCCGGTTCGGTGACGACGAAACAGTGCCGCGAGATTGCCGAAGCCAAAATGCAGGATCTGAATGCAAACGATCTTGATGCGGCGACGAAAATCATCATGGGTTCCGCCCGGGCGATGGGCCTTGAGGTAAGGGGTTAACGTCATGGCGAAACCAGGAAAAAGAATTACAGCTGCGCGTAAAGATCTCGACCGCGCAAAGCTGCACACCATCGAAGAAGCGGCGAAGTTCGTGAAGTTGAACGCGTCTGCGAAATTTGATGAAACAATTGAAGTTGCGATGAATCTCGGTGTTGATCCGCGTCATGCGGACCAGATGGTCCGGGGCGTGGTCAATTTGCCTAACGGTTCCGGCAAAACAGTGCGCGTTGCAGTGTTTGCTAAAGACGCGAAAGCTGATGAAGCAAAAGCTGCCGGCGCAGATATTGTCGGCGCCGACGACCTGATGGAAAAAATCCAGGGCGGCTTCATGGATTTCGATCGCGTGATCGCAACGCCGGATATGATGGCGGTTGTAGGCCGTCTCGGGAAGGTATTGGGCCCGCGCGGGCTGATGCCAAACCCCAAAGTCGGCACAGTAACGCCGGATGTCAAAAAAGCAGTTGAGGACGCCAAGGGCGGCGCCGTTCAATTCCGCGTTGAAAAAGCGGGCATCGTCCATGCGGGCGTTGGTAAAGCAAGCTTTGACGAAAAAGCGATTGCTGAAAATATCAAAGCGTTCGTTGACGCCGTTGCAAAGGCAAAACCTGTAGGCGCAAAAGGAACGTATCTGAAAAAGATCGCTGTTTCTTCTACCATGGGCCCGGGCGTTAAAATCGACGTTGGTCAAGCGACTGCTTAGGGCGATTGCGAGATTTTTTAAAAGCCCGGACCTCCGCGTCCGGGCTTTTTTCGTTATGATGCGGGCCTATGGACGATCTTGAAAAACGCCGGAAGAAACTTCTCTATCGCGCGTCCTATCGCGGGTTTAAGGAAGCCGATCTATTAATAGGCGGCTTCGCGCGCACGCACCTCGCGTCGATGAATGAAACGGAACTCAGCGAGTTTGAAACGCTGCTCGAAATCAACGACCGTGAACTCTATGCCTGGGCCATGGGCGATAAAGAACTGCCGGAAGATTTGGATGGCGCCGTTATGCAGAAATTGCGAGCATTCAAGCTTGAGCATTAATGCTTGCGCACATCCGCGCTGGTCCATACATTCGCATACATTCTGTTGACGCGGGGCCCCTAAATCCGGGCCCCGCGCATTTTGCGTTGAGGGATATGTCAAAATCATCTTCGAAAATGGTTTCGGGCGTCGCCGCATTGCGCGGGGAGAATGCCTGGCGCATCGATGGCGCTTTGCCGGTCTTTGGCGCGCCCGAGGGCGCTGACGCCATGGCGGTGGCGGAGGCAGCGCATGATCGCGACGGCGTCGTATTCCACATCGCCCGAGATGAGCCGCGCGCCGCGGCGACGGCGCAGGCATTGCGGTTCTTTGCGCCAGAAATTCCCGTCATTGAGTTTCCGGCGTGGGATTGCCTTCCCTATGATCGTGTGTCGCCGACGGCAAATGTTTCCTCGCGACGCATGGCGGCGCTGGCGGCGATTTCTGCACAAAGCAAGGCCGGGCCATTCATCGTTGTGACATCGATCAACGCAGCGCTTCAGCGAACGCCGCCAATGGATGTTGTGAGGTCTGCGCATTTGTCGCTGGCGCCGGGCGCTGTTTACGCCATGGATGATCTGACGGCGTATTTGACGAGCAATGGTTATACGCGATCCTCAACGGTTCGCGAGCGGGGTGAGTTCGCGGTGCGCGGCGGGCTTGTCGATATATTTCCGCCGGGCGCCGATGCTCCAGTGCGCCTCGATTTTTTTGGCGACAGTCTGGAGTCGGTGCGCGCCTTCGACGCTGAGACCCAACGAACGACGCAACAGCTTTCGCGATTTGACTTATCGGCGGCGAGTGAAATTTTATTGTCCGACGAAACGATCGCACGATTTCGAAGCGGTTTCGTTAAGTTGTTCGGCGCTGCAGGCGACGATCCACTTTATGAAGCGATTAGCGCCGGGCGAATACACGCGGGGGCCGAACATTGGCTGCCGCTATTTTATGAGAAAACGGGATCGCTGCTGGATGCGGCGGGCGACGCTCTGGTTTTCACGGACCATATGATTGATGAAGCGGCAGAGAGCCGCTTTGAGATGATCAACGATTATTATCAGGCGCGCGCTAATGATGCTGAAACAGTCCGCCCAAAATCTTCAGAATTTTCGGCGCCAATTTACCGTCCGCTACCGCCAGACCATCTGTATTTTTCGGATGAACAATGGCGCTCGGCTTTGAGCAACCTGGCGCTGCGGCCTTTGTCGCCATTTGCCCCGCCGGAAAACACGCGCTGCCGGGATATCGGCGCGCGGGTCGGGAGAAGCTTCGCAGCGGAACGCGCCGCTGAAAAAGCAAATGTCTTTGACGCTGTCGCTTCTCATATCGATGAATTAGCGAGCACGGGCAAAACTCCAGTTCTCGCATGTTGGAGTGACGGTTCAGCTGATCGCATGCGGACGGTGCTCAGCGACCATGGCGTCAGTGGTATCACTCACGCTGAAACATTCCGGCACATCAAAAATGGAATTTATACGTCTGTTCTCGGTCTTGAAGCCGGGTTCGAAACCGACAATGTCGCCTTCATCTCCGAACAGGACATCCTCGGTGATCGGCTGGTTCGGCGCAATCGGCGCAAGCGCGCAGAAAATTTCCTAACCGAAGCGTCGAGCATATCCATTGGCGATCTGGTTGTTCATGTTGAGCACGGCATCGGTCGATATAAAGGACTGAATACGCTGGAAGTACAGGGGGCGCCACACGACTGTCTGCATCTTGAATATTTTGGCGGCGATAAACTGTTCTTGCCGGTCGAGAATATCGATCTTCTTTCGCGCTTCGGGTCGGAAAGTGAAACGCAACAGCTCGACAAACTTGGCAGCGCAGCGTGGCAAGGCCGTAAGTCGAAGATGCGCGCCCGTATCAAGATGCTGGCGGAACAGCTCATCAAGATCGCTGCAAAACGAGCGATGCAAACCGCCGATGAGATGGAGCCAAACACCGGGCCCTACGAAGAATTCTGCGCGCGGTTCCCGTTTGCGGAAACTGAAGACCAGGATTACGCTATTGCCGACGTCATTGAGGATCTTGCAAAAGGCAAACCCATGGACCGGCTCGTCTGCGGCGATGTTGGTTTTGGCAAAACCGAAGTCGCTTTGCGCGCCGCGTTTGTTGCGGCGATGACCGGCCGGCAAGTCGCCGTGATAGCGCCAACAACATTGTTGGTTCGTCAGCATTTCAAGAATTTCTCAGAGCGGTTCAAAGGCTTTCCCATTCGCCTCGGCCAATTGTCGCGCATGGTAACAGTAAAAGAAGCCGCCGCTATCCGAGAGGGTCTTACGAGTGGACAAGTCGATATTGTCATTGGCACTCATGCGCTCCTCGCAAAGACGATCGAGTTCCGTGATCTAGGTTTGATGATTATCGACGAAGAACAGCACTTTGGCGTGAAACACAAAGAGCGCCTGAAAGAGTTTCGCGGCGATACCCACGTTTTGACACTAACCGCCACGCCAATTCCGCGCACACTGCAGCTTGCCATGAGCGGCATACGTGATTTGTCATTGATCTCGACGCCGCCAATTGATCGCTTAGCGGTGCGCACAACGGTCGGTCCGTTCGATCCTGTGGTCGCGCGCGAGACTTTGTCGCGTGAACACTATCGTGGCGGGCAAAGTTTTTATGTCGCGCCGCGGATCAAGGATTTGAAAGAAATTGCTGTATTCCTCTCCGACGAGCTGCCTGAGCTGAAATTTAAAATCGCCCATGGCCAGATGTCTTCAGGCGAACTCGAAGACATCATGACTGCGTTTTACGATGGCAAGTTTGACGTCCTTGTCTCGACGACCATCATTGAATCGGGCCTAGATATACCGACAGCAAATACAATCGTTATTCACCATGCGGATATGTTTGGCCTGTCGCAACTCTATCAATTGCGTGGCCGAGTTGGGCGTTCGAAACAACGCGCATACGCATATCTGACAACATCGCAGCGCAAGAAACTTCCACCGGGCGCGGAACGGCGCCTCAAAGTCATGCAGTCACTGGACACGTTGGGCGCAGGCTTCACATTGGCTTCGCATGATCTCGACATTCGAGGCGCCGGCAATCTGCTCGGCGAGGAACAGTCAGGGCACGTCAAGGAAGTTGGCGTCGAGCTTTATCAACACATGCTCGAAGAAGCCGTAGCTGAATTGCGCGACGGCGCCGGGCAGGTCGAAGAGGCGTGGTCGCCGCAAATCAATATCGGCACATCAGTTCTGATCCCGGATACCTACGTCGCTGATCTGGATGTCCGCATGGCGCTCTATCGGCGATTAGGCACGCTGGCTGCAGAAGATGAGATTGACAGCTTCGCGGCGGAATTGGTCGACAGATTTGGACCGTTGCCGAGCGAGGTCGAACACCTGCTCGAAATCGTCGCGATAAAAATGATTTGTCGTCGTGCTGGTATCGCGAAGATTGACGCCGGACCGAAAGGCGCCGTCATCTCGTTCCGCAATGACGAGTTCGCAAATCCAGCGGGCTTGATCGAGTTCATCACTCAGTCCATGCATGACGTAAAATTGCGCTCGGATCACAAATTCGTTTATCGGCAGGCTTGGCCCGGCGACGCCATGCGATTGAAAGGCGCCAAGAAAATTGCCGCAATTATTGCGGAAATTGCAGGCGAGGCGCCCTGACGATTTCCGCCGTCTCGGCATTACGGAACAAGGCGGCGACGGTCTCTTCTATCGTGGCGCCGCGTTCTCGTTCCAGTATCGCGGATCGCACGCCAAAGGATCTTGGCGGTCCATCTTTACGTACCATGAAAGCGGTATTGGCGAGGACGCCTTCAATGCGCGCAGCGACATTGCGTGCGTTCTCCGCTTTCGTTGCCGGACAAATGACAACAAACTTGTTGGCGCTGACGCGGGTTAGAAAGTCATCAGCGCGGGTGACCCGATTGACGAGACGCGCGGCCTTTCGCAGCGCCGCCTTACTCTTGTTTACATTTGTATTTGAAAGCTCGGAAAGCTCGACCAACGCCAACGACATCGATCGCCCCGTCTGATCGGCCCGGTCGCAAAGGCGCGCGCCATGTTCGCTCATAAACAGTGACGTAAAAGCGCCTGATGCCACATCGCGGACGCCGCTACCTTCACACGCGACGAGAAACTCACGCATGGCGCGCGTCAATCGGGCGCGCCGCATGATGAGTTTAAGACGTGGCGCGAGGTCGGCGCCAATATTTGCACTCAACATAAAATCCTTAGCGCCTTTTTTTGCGTATCGTGATAAATCGTCAACGTGATCCGCTATCTGCAACGTCGCCATCATGGCGTGACGCGGCTGGCGATAAATTGAGCGAGCAAGGCTTTGCATCGGGTTGTTTGCCGCCATCGGCAGCAACACAGCGCAATCAAAATCATTGCTTTCCAGCGCGCGCATGGCTTGCGCGCTTGATAATACGCAAACGCAGTGATCGGCGCATTGGCGCGCTGCATTCATGACGGTTATCGCAATGGGTCCGGGTCCGCCGATGATGAGTATCCGTGTTGACGTATCGGGCGTCGCCACAACCGGGAATTCTGAAAGCCGGCCCAAAGAGGCAAGGGACTTTATGCGTTCGCCGGTTTCCTCAGCGAAATTGCGAAGGCGCAGCAACTGGCGCATTCGGACGATGACGTGATCGTAGTGGCGTTTGGCGACGATAACTTCACCGTATTTTCGCAACGTTGCGCGATCGACATCGTGCATTTGAGGATCGATCAGAAACATCGTAGAGATATCTGGTGACTTCTTGCGCAAAGTTCGCGATGCAAGCCTCGCTTTCTTTTCGGTGATCGGATGATTACGCAGATCCACGATGCCGATATCGGCGTATCTGACTTCGGCGGCGGGCCGAAATTTAAAGCCCGCTGCAGTGAATAACTTGGTTAATTTTGGCAGTTGGACTTTTGAGACATTCAGATAGGCAATCACCGCGCTTTGCGCGTTTGATTGGTTTACCGTCATTTATTGCCTTACCGCCAACTGGCTCAAGAATGTCCCAAATTTAACGTGCTTGCACGCCTTTGGACTGATCATTCAAAATACGCGCCGAACTCGTTGGTTTGGCGGTTTTTTCTTCATCCGTGGCTTCGGAATTCGCGACGGCAACCGGTTCTGGACCCTCAAGGCAAATATCGCGATCACCGGCAGTCGGAAACACGCCGCTCGCAGCGCGCTCTTGATAGCAGGGAAGGGCGGCGAGAAACTCCTGCGGCTTTTGGTACGGTCCCGCTTCGCGATAAAGCTGCGCCGTTGATACGCCTACATACCGCCAGTGCCATGGCTCATGGCTGTCATCGCCGGGGAGATAGTTGTTGTTCGGCGGGTAGGAGAGGATGAAACCAAAGCGGAACGCGTTTTCTTCAAAACATTGATATGCGCGATCGCTCTGCCGCATGAAGCGGCCGTTAAGGTTGATGTCGACAGCGAGACCAGTCTGATGTTCGGACATACCAGCGGGCGTTACTGTCCCGCGCTGACCGTTTATTTCATGTAGTGCGCGCTGGGTCTGATACGACCGATAGCCTGAACGCAATGAAATGCGCTCGCCCGATTCAGAGCGGCACAGCGAAATCAATTGAGCAAGACGCGCGGGCAAGTTGGCTTCGCGCGGATCCATGCCTTCGTCCTGATCCGGGGCCAAACGAACTTTCATTTCATCGATGCTCGGCGCTTTACTCGTCGGGATGGAATAGGAAGCCGCAGAAACAAGATCTGTCGGCGTATATTCGGCTGCTATCGGGAAGAATTGGGAAACCGGACGGTTGACGTATGTGCGGCGGTCCGTCTGACGATTGATCGAGTAGCGTTGTGCGCCAAACGCGTCCCGGAAAATACCGCGCATCAATTCGTACAATGCTTGCGCTTCGGTATTGCGACCTTGCATTTCATAAATGCCGCCAAGCAATTTTATGTAGAGCGATAGTTCCGGACTGTTTGATCCTTTAACATTCTCCTGGGCGCGAAATGCTTCATGATAAATCAATTCAGCGTTCTTCAGTCGGCCCATGTCGATAAATAGCGGACCAAGGGAAAGAGCGATCTGCACTGTTTCCTGGTGATCGCCGCCAAGAAGTTTTTTCCGTGTTTCATAAGCGGTCGATAATAATCCGGCTGCTGCATATTCGCCGCCATCGCGCATCGCATAGAAATCGCCCAGGATCGCCATATGGCCGGCAGTCGCTAATCGGCTTTCGCGGCTGCCGCCTGAAATGGGTTTTGCAGTCGCATGGTTTAGTGCGGCGGCAAAATAATCAGCAGCGCCAGCGACGCGATCAGCATAAAATTTTGCAATGGAGTCGCCGCCATCGTCGTAGCCTTCGATGGCGGCGTCTCCGGCAAGTTCTACAAAGGAAGCATAGATCGATGTTGCTGACCGCAAATCACCGGCGAGGACGCTTGTGCGTGCGAATTGATCTTCTAGGTTTATTTGATCGCGGAGGTTTAGCGACGCAGCCCAATCGGAGATGAGCGCGTCGTTCATCAATTCTGACGCGCGATCAAAATCTTTGCGCGCCAATTGCGCTTCCGCGATTGCAGCTTTGACGACGGCCAAATCATTTTCGCTGGCGCCGTCATTTTTAAGAAGTTTCAGTGCACGCTCGCCATGGGATGCGGCCAGGCGCGGTGCGTTGAGTTCCATAAGCGTATCGAACCTCTGCTGCGACGCATTCGCGTCCGTTCGGATCGAAACGTTAAAATAAACGCCGTAAGCAATCGCCAGGCATAAAAACGCGCCAGCAAAGAATGTAGGCGAACGCACCGCCATATCGGGCAAACTACCCCTCTTACAACCCAGTCCCCATACCTGCGGATAATCTAACATCGGCGAGCGGCGTTGGCGAGCCCTTCAGCGCCTTGAATACGCAAATTGCTGGTCTTCAACCGGCATTCGGGCTATCCGCGGCGAATATTTGAGGGCCGGAAAAGGAAAATTTCCACGTGAAAGGTGCAGGACGCCGCCGCATTTACCTTATGCGGCACGGGCATGTTGATTATTTCGCCGTGAAATCTACGCAGTTTCGTGAAATTTCGCTCTCTCCTGATGGTGTCGAACAAGCGGAGGCCGCCGCATTGGCGTTAAAGCATATCGCTTTCGACATTGCCGTTTATTCGGGCTTGCAGCGCACCCGCGAAACCGCCGAACGGGTTCTGGCGGCACAAGAAAATCCGCCGAAATTGATCGCAGAAGAAGGCCTAGAAGAGTTGAAAAACGGTGTCGTTACGGCGTCGTCCCGGAAAGAACTAGCAGCCTGGCTTGCCTATTCGTTTGACAGTGCAGACGAAGACGGCGCGACTTTTCTTCCTGAAGGCGAGCGATTTGACAGCGCCGAAAATCGCATTGTGGCGGCGTTTACAGAAATGGTGACCAACGGCGATTGGAAATCGGCGCTCGTCGTCGCTCATGAGGGCGTAAATCGCATTCTACTCGGATGGGCCTGCGGTGGCGGTCTCGCGACTATTTCGGCATTCGACCAGGATCTTGCCGGCGTCAACGTCATCGATGTGGACATTACACCGAATGCTGCTGGCGACGGATTACAGGTCGAGCGGGCAATTATAAAAGCGCTTAACGTAACGCCTTATGACTACACCAAATCGGGGCTCCCACGGACCAGCCTCGAACATCTCTTTGATATCGATTGGAACGGCCCACGCCCGAAACGCCCGAAAATGTGAATTTTCGCCGGTGGCGAAGTCTTAAATCACCAGCGAAAATGTGGTTAAGTCAATTACGCGGACGGTGAATTAGGAGTTGGGTATGCCATACGGTACGAAGCGGGGCATCAAGACGCCCGGAGAATTTGGCGCGACAGATATGTTCGGTTTGGCGCTCGCGGGCGCCAGCGGAATTATCGCCGCCCTTGTCACCGATTTTCAGCAGCAGGGCGAAGCATCGGCGCTCTTTACAATCAATCAGTGGGTTATTGCTGCTGGCGGCGTATTGGGCTTTACAAACATCCCACTCTGGATGGTCGTGACTGGCATTACGTTGATCGGCGCAATGTCGATTTTCTATTTCCAGCCGATAACGCGCCAGGGCGCGTTTGCGCAAGGCTTTGGGTTGCTGGCCGTCATTATGACAGCGACGCCGCCGGATCTCGCTGGCGGTTTGGAAGCGATCAACGAGTCGTTACCCGGATTGGAACCGGCTGTCGCGCGCGAAGCGAATTTGAAATCCGGTATTACCACCGCCGCATTCATGCCGTCAGAAGGCAGAGTGATCGCGGCGCAAGACCGGCGCGCCGGCGATAAATACGAATTAAACCTCCGTATTGTTTTTTCTGAAGGGATCCCGGCGAATATAGACACGATGATCCGTCGCGGAACGATTCGTGGCCGCCTTCACAATGAAAGCACCGACGAGACGTGGAACCTGTTCCGATCTGCCGGCGGTACAATTAAACGAGACGGCAATGCGCTTTTAATTCAAGCGGGCGTTCCAGCGCGGACGCAGTCGGCGCGATTGTGGACGCGAATTGAATGCGCCGGCTATTCTATAGAAGAAGTCTCGAAAGTCGCTAATCTTGCCGAGCCGGTAAATTGGGAAATTATCATGCGCCCGTCGTCGATGCCGCTGTTTCTACAACGTCTCGGAAAGAGCTATTGGTTCTAGAATTCGGAGTTGATCTCACGCCGCTGCGTATGCATCTGAAAACCGTCAGCGTTCGTTGGGTGCGGGGGTAGGATTTGAACCTACGACCTTCAGGTTATGAGCCTGACGAGCTACCGGGCTGCTCCACCCCGCGCCAACAAATCGACGCGCCGTCGGCGCGTTGAGCAGCGGGGTATAGCGAAGGCCCTTTGCGGCGGCAAGGGCATAATCAGATGAATTCCAAGTTTTATTCGCCGTCGTCCGGTAAATCCGCTTTCGTTTCTTCGATCAACATATCGACCACGGCTTTGAACGCCTCTGGTTGATCGGCGCCGTCTTTCGTGGATTGTGCAAATGTTTCGACCTGACGGCAGGCGCTTGTGCCGCGCTTGATGATCGTGCGGGCGTGGGCGACTTCTTTTTCGCAATCGAGCGCTTTGGAATCTTCCGCTGTAATCTCGATGATTTCTTCGATGAGCGAACCAAACGGAACACACTGGCCTCGGCCCAAGTCGATCATTGAATTGGTGCTGCCGTATCGTTGCGCGCGCCAGCGGTTCTCTTCGATTAAAAGACGCGGATAAATGCGCCAGCGTAAATTCCGCTGCTTGATCCGCGCCAGCATGCGTAAAATCGATTGATAGATCGCGGCAATGCACAGCGCGTCATTCATGCGCGTGCACACATCGGTGACGCGCATTTCCACGGTCGGAAATTTAGCGCTTGGTCTTATGTCCCACCATAATTTTGTGGAATCTTCCATTACGCCGGCTTCGACAAGCTGATTGATCATTCGTTCATATTCTGACCAGCTCTCATATCGTTCGGGGATACCGGTGCGCGGCATGGAATCAAAAATCCCGAGGCGGGCGCATCTCATCGCCATATCATGACCGCCCCAGAACGGTGATGATGTCGATAGCGCCAAAAGATGCGGCAGAAAATACCGCATTTGATTCATCAAATCGATGCGCGCGGATTTTTCTTCGATGCCGGCATGCACATGCATGCCGCAAATCAGCATGCGGCGGATCGCGCCGCCCATATCTTTATCCAGAAGATCATAACGGGGTGCAGCCGTATGTTTCTGGCGGCCCCATTGCGCAAACGGATGCGTCGACGAAGCGAGCAGTCGCATGCCATATTTCTCGGCCGTATTTATGATTACAGAACGCAACGCGGTCAGATGATGTCGCGCTTCGGAAATGTCGGCGCAAACAGGCGTTCCAATCTCGACCTGGCATTTCAGAAATTCCGGCGTTACGCGCTCGCCAAGTCTTTCTTTGAGTTCGGCCATAAAATCTGGCGATGGTTCCGCGACCAGATCGCGCGTTTCGGGATCAACGAGGAGGTATTCCTCCTCAATTCCAAGGGTCAGGGCAGGCATCATTGGAAGGTTTCCTCCCGCAGCAGTTTCTCCGGCGCCCGATTGGGCGAGGGCGCATTATAATCGTTCCGTTACATGCCGAAGCCCGCGCGCCAGAAGGTCGGCGACCGCCAGTCTATCACGTTCTTCAAAAATGACATCCTGTCGTAATTCCAGCGTAATATGGCGCAAATTCTTTGGCGCGATATGGCGATCGACAGAATAATTAAAGACGCGCGCGTCATACGGTTCGTTATCGCCAATTTGCCAGTCGGTCTCGCTCTTAAGGAATTTTGTGAGCATTCGCGCCGAGGTTTCGTCGTGACGCCACAACATGCCGGCTTGCCATGGGCGCGGGTCGGCGGCGCCCATCATGCGATCGGTAAAACTGTGTATTGAAATCGTGAAAAGATTGTCGTGTTTGGCGGATAGGGCCTCTATCACCGCACCAAGCTCTTCATGGTACGGATCATGATAGCGGGCAAAGCGCGCTTGCCGGGCAGCCTCGTCCAGCATTTGGTTGCCCGGAACCGGTATTTGATCGCTTGTCGCTGGAATAACGTCGGGCGCCTCTACGGCGCGGTTCGCATCCACCACCAGCCTTGAGAATTTGCAATTTAAGGTGGCGCAAGAGAGGCGCTCGCCGACGGCGCGTGTAATACCGCCTGCGCCGATATCCCATGCGATGTGAGTCGCCAGCAGATCTTCCGGCATGCCAAGACAATCGAGATCATCATCGATTGCGTTCGACGCGTGATCGCAAAAAACGAAAAACGGTTCATCACCAAATATCCTGAGCGACGATACGTTGGTTTCACGATCACTGATCATGCGGCGGTCTGAAAATCTGGAAATTGACTTCTCATCTATTCTGCATATCCGGTGGTTTTAGAAATGCGGTAAAACGCCTTGCCTAATAGGTGACGTCCCGTCAATCAACGCTGCGATCTTTCAATGGTTTGGCCAACTCCAATAAATGACAAGGATTTTTTCTGAAAACCTATTGCAATTGGCTGCTTATTCGGTATGAACGCCGCCGTTGCTGCCGGAGCTTTGCCCTGGTCGCGACACCTGTCCGAGACTGCGGGCGCGTTTAGGCGCTTAATTTCCCGCACAGACAGAGGTTAAATACGGCGAACGGCGTTTCACTCCTGTTTTGCCATCAACCTCATTGGACAGGCTCTTCGCGAAGATGCGGGAGCCTTTTTTGGTTCCGGCGCCGTAAATCTTCGCATTATGGAAATTACCGGCTTCGGTCGGGACAACTGTCGCAGGATGGTCCGGCGATGGAAAACGGAAAGGGAAAAGTCCTATGGACAGAGCCCAAAAGTCGGAAATGGTCGAGTGGATCGGCAATATTTTTGACGAAAACGCCGTAGTTTTGTTCGGAAATGGCGGCCTCACGGTTTCCGAATTTGAAAACTTGCGCGGTGAGTTGCGTTCTGCGGGCGCAAATGTGCGGGTCGTGAAAAACCGGCTGGCAAAAATCGCGGTCAGCGGAAAGCCAAGCGAAAAGCTGTCAGACCTATTTTCGGGTCCAACCGCGATTGCATTTTCTGAAGATCCGGTTGCCGCGGCGAAAGCCGTCAAAAATTTCGCCAAGGGCAATGACAAGCTCACTATTCTTGGCGGTGCAATGGGCGAAGAAATCCTCGACGACAAAGGTGTTGAGGCGCTTGCCGCGATGCCGTCGCGTGAAGAGCTCCTGGCCTCAATTGTCGTGGCGATCACTTCGTCAGCATCAAGCATCGCTGGCGCAATTGGCGCTCCGGCCTCGAATATCGCGGGTATCCTGGAAGCCCTGGAAAATCGCGAAGCTGCGTAACGCAAATTATTCAAACTAAATCAACCAACTAGGAAACCAATATCATGGCTGATCTCAAAAAAATTGCTGAAGAACTTGTCGGTCTGACGCTTCTGGAAGCGGCTGAACTGAAAAACATCCTCAAAGACGAATATGGTATCGAGCCGGCTGCTGGCGCAGTTGCTGTCGCAGCGGCTCCGGGCGCAGGCGGCGGCGAAGCAGCTGAAGAAAAAGACGAATTCGACGTCATCCTGATGGAGGCTGGCGACAAAAAGATCAATGTGATTAAAGAAGTCCGCGCAATCACAGGGCTTGGCCTGAAAGAAGCCAAAGAACTCGTCGAAGCTGGCGGAAAAGCCGTCAAAGAAGGCTTGCCGAAGGCCGAAGCAGAAGAAATCAAGAAAAAGCTCGAAGAAGCCGGCGCGAAAGTCGATCTCAAATAGGCCTGAAACGAAGGATTTTGGTCGAGCATGGTTTTCCCCAGCCCCAGGGATTTTCCGGGGGCGGGGGGTTGCGGCTTACGCAAACCGTGCTTATTAACTCCCTTCGCCGTCGGTAGGCAGCTACCGGCGGCTTTTAGGCTTTGCGGCGACGTGCTTCAGGTAATCGAGAATACATTTTAATTAACCCGGCGACCTACGGTCGATTAGTAGTCCGACCGTCAGGGCGCTTTTGCGCATGCGCATTTCTTGTCCGCGAAAGAGATGTGACAGCGTTTGGAACAACTGACTTCCGGTCGTGAGGAAAAAATGGCGCAATCCTTCGTAGAGAAGAAACGCATTCGAAAAAACTTCGGACGTATCGGCGATGCAGCGCCGATGCCGAATCTGATCCAGGTTCAAAAGGACTCCTATGAAGCGTTCCTGCAGCGCTTCATAAAACACGAAGACCGCCTGAACGAAGGATTGGAAGCAGTCTTCCGGTCTGTTTTCCCAATATCGGATTTTACCGAGACAGCCACGCTGGAATACGTCTCATATGAATTCGAAGATCCCAAATACGACGTAGAAGAATGTCAGCAGCGCGACATGACCTATGCAGCGCCGCTGAAAGTCACGCTGCGCCTTATCGTCTTTGAGGTTGATGAAGAAACTGGCGCCAAGTCGGTCAAGGACATCAAAGAACAAGAAGTCTACATGGGTGATATGCCGCTCATGACGTCGAACGGCACATTCGTCGTTAACGGCACCGAGCGCGTTATCGTTTCCCAGATGCACCGTTCCCCGGGTGTGTTCTTCGACCATGACAAAGGTAAATCACACGCCTCTGGCAAGTTGCTCTTCGGCGCCCGCATTATTCCTTACCGCGGCTCATGGCTTGACTTTGAATTTGATGTCAAAGACATCGTCAATGTCCGCATAGACCGCCGCCGCAAATTGCCGGCGACGACGCTGCTTTATGCGCTTGGTATGGGCCAGGAAGAAATTCTCGCAGAATTCTATGATCGCGTTTCGCACAAGAAAATCAAAGACGGCTGGACAATGCCGTACAACCCCGAGCGCTGGAAAGGCGTAAAGGTTGAGCGGGATTTGATCAACGCGAAAAACGGCGAAGTTATTGTTGAAGCAGGTACAAAGCTTTCTGCTCGTGCTGCAATAAAAATTTCCGAAGACGGCGTTAAAGATCTTCTCCTTTCAGACGAAGAGATCATGGGCCGCTACTTCGCATCTGATCTCGTCAATTTCGATGACGGCGAAATTTTTGCCGAAGCCGGTGACGAAATTTCGGCCGAACACATTTCATTGTTTGAAGAAATCAATCTGAAAGCGTTTGATACGATTGATGTCGATCACATCAATATCGGTGCCTACGTCCGCAACACTCTTGCCGCGGACAAAAACAGCAATCGCGACATGGCGCTCATCGACATCTATCGCGTCATGCGTCCGGGTGAACCGCCGACACTCGAAACTGCGGAGGGTCTGTTCTATTCGCTGTTCTTTGACCCTGAGCGCTATGACCTTTCATCGGTCGGCCGGGTGAAAATGAATATCCGTCTCGGCTTTGAGACGGAAGATACGCTTCGCACCCTGCGCAAGGAAGACATTCTTTCCGTCTTGTCGACGCTTGTGGATCTGCGAGACGGCCGCGGCGACATCGACGACATTGACAATCTCGGCAACCGGCGCGTGCGCTCGGTTGGTGAATTGATGGAAAATCAATACCGCATTGGCCTTCTCCGCATGGAGCGCGCCATCAAGGAGAGAATGTCAAGCCAGGAGCTCGATACGCTGATGCCGCATGATTTGATCAATGCGAAACCGGCAGCCGCCGCGGTGCGTGAGTTCTTTGGTTCTTCACAGCTTTCGCAGTTTATGGACCAGACTAACCCGCTTTCCGAGATTACCCACAAGCGCCGTCTTTCTGCGCTTGGTCCGGGCGGTCTAACTCGTGAACGCGCAGGCTTTGAGGTTCGCGACGTTCACCCGACCCACTATGGTCGTATCTGTCCGATTGAAACGCCCGAGGGACCGAACATTGGTCTCATCAATTCACTGGCGACGCATGCGCAGGTCAACAAATACGGTTTCATCGAAAGCCCGTATAGGCGTGTCGTTGACTGCAAAGTGACTGACGAAGTTATTTATCTTTCAGCCATGGAAGAGCAACGCTTCGCGATCGCGCAAGCAAACGCCGAAGTTGATGATAGCGGCAAGCTCTCTCATGAATTTGTAAACTGCCGCGTTGGCGGTGAGGCGACGCTCGTAGCGCGCGAAGATGTTGCTTATATCGACGTTTCGCCAAAACAGCTTGTGTCTGTTGCTGCGGCGCTCATTCCATTTCTTGAAAATGACGACGCCAACCGGGCGCTGATGGGCTCGAACATGCAACGTCAGGCTGTCCCGTTACTGCAGGCGGAGGCGCCGTTTGTCGGCACCGGCATGGAATCGATTGTTGCTCGCGATTCTGGCGCTGCAGTTGCTGCGCGCCGTCCGGGTGTTGTTGAGCAGGTTGACGCGCAGCGTATCGTTGTTCGTGCAACAGAAGAAACCGACCCGACAAAACCGGGTGTGGATATCTACAATCTTCGTAAATTCCAGCGCTCGAACCAGAACACCTGCATCAACCAGCGTCCGCTCGTGAAAATCGGCGACATTGTCCGCGAAGGCGATATCATTGCCGACGGTCCGTCAACGGATCTGGGTGAGCTGGCGCTTGGCAAGAACGTCCTAGTGGCGTTCATGCCGTGGAACGGATACAACTTTGAGGACTCAATCCTCATCTCCGAGCGTATCGTGCGCGATGACGTCTTCACATCGATCCACCTTGAGGAATTCGAGGTGATGGCGCGCGACACGAAGCTTGGCTCTGAAGAGATTACGCGGGATATACCGAACGTTTCGGAAGAAGCGCTGCGCAATCTTGATGAGGCTGGCATTGTCGCCATCGGCGCCGAAGTACACCCTGGTGACATACTTGTCGGCAAGATCACGCCGAAAGGCGAGTCGCCAATGACGCCCGAAGAAAAACTTCTCCGCGCGATCTTCGGTGAGAAAGCCGCGGACGTTCGCGATACGTCATTGAAGCTACCGCCGGGCGTTGCCGGCACGGTTGTCGAGGTCCGGGTCTTTAACCGCCACGGCGTTGACAAAGATGAACGCGCGATCGCGATCGAGCGTGAAGAGATTGAGCGTCTCGCAAAAGACCGGGACGACGAACTCGCAATCCTTGAGCGCAACATCTATGGCCGTTTGCGCCCGGCGCTTGAAGGCAAGACGGCTGTCTCCGGGCCGAAAGGATTTGAGAAAGGTCAAATCACGTCGGAAGTGCTCGACGATCAGCTTTCACAAGGTCAATGGTGGAAGCTCGCCATTGGCGACGAAAAAATGATGGCCGAGATCGAAGCGCTGAAAAAACAGTTCGATGAATCCAAAGCTCGCCTCGAGGCGCGCTTTGAAGACAAAGTCGACAAGCTAAAGCGCGGCGACGAGTTGCCGCCTGGCGTCATGAAGATGGTCAAAGTCTTCGTTGCGGTGAAACGCAAGCTTCAGCCGGGCGATAAGATGGCTGGCCGTCACGGCAACAAGGGTGTGATCTCCAAGATTGCGCCGATGGAAGACATGCCGTTCCTGGAAGACGGAACACCGGTCGATATCGTCTTGAACCCGCTCGGCGTGCCGTCGCGGATGAATGTAGGTCAGATTCTTGAAACGCATCTTGGTTGGGCGTGTCGCGGTCTTGGCCGTCAAATTGGCGAAGTTCTTGAGAAATGGGAAGAAGGAACGTCTACTCGCGAAGACCTCGTCGCCAAAATCAAGGACGTTTACGGCGAAGAACAAGTGCTGCCGCGTTCCAATGAAGAAATTAAGGAACTTGCCGGCAATCTCGTTCGTGGTGTGCCGATTGGAACGCCGGTGTTTGATGGGGCTCGTGAAAGCGAAATCGTTGATATGTTGAAAGCGGCCGGCCTAGAAGATTCGGGTCAGGTGACGTTGTTCGACGGTCGTACCGGCGAGACCTTCGCTCGGAAAGTGACCGTGGGGTACAAATACCTCCTGAAGCTGCACCACCTCGTCGATGACAAAATCCACGCCCGTTCTATTGGTCCGTACTCGCTCGTTACCCAGCAGCCGCTGGGCGGCAAGGCGCAGTTCGGCGGTCAGCGCTTCGGCGAAATGGAAGTCTGGGCGCTCGAAGCGTATGGCGCTGCTTATACCCTGCAGGAAATGTTGACCGTGAAATCGGACGACGTCGCCGGCCGCACCAAAGTGTACGAAGCCATCGTCCGCGGCGACGACAGTTTCGAAGCGGGCATTCCAGAAAGCTTCAACGTGCTCGTCAAGGAAATGCGCTCGCTTGGTCTGAACGTAGAATTGCAAACGGGAGCGTAGCGGTTCGCCGCATTCCCGTTTGTCAAACATTGATTTTTTAACGCGGTCTGATCAACCGCGCCCGATTGAAGAGGCTTTTCATGTCACAGGAACTTTTGAACGTATTTAATCCGACTGCGCCCGCGCAGACGTTCAACCAGATCCGCATTTCGCTCTCGAGCCCGGAGAAAATTCTCTCCTGGTCGTTTGGCGAAATCAAAAAGCCAGAGACGATTAACTATCGTACGTTCAAGCCTGAGCGCGATGGACTTTTCTGTGCGCGTATTTTCGGTCCGGTAAAGGACTATGAATGCTTGTGCGGCAAATACAAGCGCATGAAGTATAAAGGCATCACCTGTGAAAAATGTGGTGTCGAAGTCACGCTGACGAAGGTCCGCCGCGACCGCATGGGTCACATTGAGTTGGCCGCGCCTTGCGCCCACATTTGGTTCCTGAAATCACTGCCAAGCCGGATTTCATTGTTGCTCGATATGACGTTGAAAGATGTCGAGCGCGTGCTCTATTTCGAACAATACATCGTCATTGAGCCGGGGCTGACTCCGCTGGAACAAAATCAGATGATGACGGAGGAAGAATACCTCCAGGCGCAGGAAGAATTCGGAGAAGATTCATTCACTGCCGGCATTGGGGCTGAAGCAATCCGCGAAATCTTGTCGAACATCGATATCGAAATCGAAGCCGACAAAATGCGCGCGGAAATCGCTGACTCAACGTCGGAACTGAAAACAAAAAAATATTCCAAGCGATTGAAGCTTCTCAATGCTTTCATCGAGTCTGGAAATCGCCCGGAGTGGATGATCATGACCGTAATTCCGGTCATTCCACCGGAATTACGCCCGCTGGTTCCGCTGGATGGCGGCCGCTTCGCCACGTCGGATCTTAACGATCTTTACCGCCGCGTCATCAACCGCAACAACCGCTTGAAGCGCCTGATTGAGCTTCGTGCGCCCGACATTATTGTGCGCAACGAAAAGCGCATGTTGCAGGAATCTGTCGATGCGCTCTTCGATAACGGCCGCCGCGGCCGGGTTATCACAGGCACCAATAAGCGACCGCTGAAATCCCTTTCAGATATGCTTAAAGGTAAGCAGGGTCGCTTCCGGCAGAACCTTCTCGGAAAACGCGTCGATTATTCCGGCCGTTCGGTCATTGTTGTTGGTCCGGAACTGCGCCTCCACGAGTGCGGCCTGCCGAAGAAAATGGCCCTCGAACTTTTTAAGCCATTCATCTATTCCCGCCTCGACGCGAAAGGCCTGTCCGCTACGGTTAAACAGGCTAAGAAGCTCGTTGAAAAAGAACGCCCGGAAGTTTGGGATATTCTCGACGAGGTTATTCGCGAACACCCGGTTATGTTGAACAGAGCGCCAACGCTTCACCGTCTTGGAATTCAGGCGTTCGAACCGAAACTTATCGAAGGTAAAGCAATCCAGCTTCACCCGTTGGTGTGTACTGCGTTTAACGCTGACTTTGACGGCGACCAGATGGCGGTTCATGTGCCATTGTCACTGGAAGCGCAGCTTGAAGCGCGCGTCCTGATGATGTCGACGAACAACATCTTGTCGCCAGCGAACGGTAAACCGATTATCGTGCCGTCACAGGACATCGTTCTTGGCCTTTACTACATCTCCATGGAGAAAGAGGGCGAGCCGGGTGAAGGCAAAATTTTCGCAACGATTGAAGAGATCGAACACGCGCTCGCAACCGGTGTCGTAACGTTGCACACCAAGATAAAAGCGCGCTGGGAATCTGTTGATAATGACGGTGGGCCGATCCGCGAAATCGTTGAAACTACGCCTGGCCGGATGATGGTCGCGCAGGTTCTGCCGAAAGACGGAAACGTACCGTTCGCCGTTGTCAACCAGCTCCTCACCAAGAAAACGGTGCAAGGATTGATTGACATCGTCTACCGCCATTGTGGTCAAAAGAAGACGGTTATTTTTGCCGACCACATTATGGGACTCGGCTTCAAGGAAGCTTGCAAAGCGGGCATCTCGTTCGGCAAAGACGACATGGTCATTCCTGATACCAAATACAGCCTCGTTGAGGAAACGCGCGCGCTCGTCAGTGAGTTTGAGCAGCAATATGCTGAAGGCCTTATTACGCGTGGTGAGAAATACAACAAAGCCATCGACGCATGGGCGAAGTGTACGGACAAAATTGCCGACGCCATGATGGGTGAGATTTCGGAAACGAAATTTGATGAAGAGACCGGTCGCCAAAAGGAACCGAACTCAATCTACATGATGTCTCATTCAGGCGCGCGTGGTTCTCCCACGCAGATGCGTCAGCTCGGCGCGATGCGCGGCCTGATGGCGAAACCATCCGGCGAGATTATCGAGACGCCGATTACCTCGAATTTCAAAGAGGGACTGACAGTGCTCGAGTATTTCAACTCGACTCACGGCGCACGTAAAGGTCTTGCAGATACGGCGTTGAAAACGGCGAACTCCGGGTATCTTACACGCCGTCTCGTTGACGTTGCGCAAGACTGCATCATTCGTGAGCCGGACTGTGGCACCTTAAACGGCATTTCAATCGAAGCGGTTGTTCAGGGTGGTGATATCATTGTTCCTCTGTCGCAGCGCATTCTCGGACGGACGTTACTTGATGACATTGTTCATCCTGAAACAAATGAGACCGTCGGACGCACCGGTGATCTGGTTGACGAACCGCAATCTGAGGCCATTGAAGGTTCCGGCGTTCAGGTTGTCCGCGTCCGTTCGGTTCTGACCTGTGAGTCGACGTCCGGCGTTTGTGGCGCTTGCTACGGTCGCGATCTTGCCCGAGGTACGCCGGTCAATATCGGTGAAGCCGTCGGTGTTATCGCGGCGCAATCTATCGGTGAGCCTGGCACGCAGCTTACTATGCGAACGTTCCACGTTGGCGGCACCGCGCAGGTTGGCGACACCTCGTTCATCGAGGCCAGCCACGAAGGCGCCATCAAAGTTGACGGATCAAATGTTGTTGTCGATTCCGCCGGCGACCTGGTTGTCATGGGCCGCAATACGCTGATCAAAATCGTCGATAAAGACGGTAAGGAACACGCGTCCTACAAAGTCTCTAACGGCGCGAAACTACGTGTGAAAGACGGCGCTGCCGTTACACGGGGGCAGCGCGTTGCCGACTGGGATCCCTACACTATTCCAATCCTAACTGAGGTTGCCGGTAAGGTGAAGTTTGAGGATTTGCAGGAAGGCATGTCCATGCAGGTTGTTGCCGACGAAGCGACGGGTATCGCCAGCCGCGTCGTCACTGACTGGCGCGCAAATCCGCGCGCGGCCGACATGAAGCCGGCGATCGCTATTGTCGATGCCAAGGGCGAACCGGTGAAACTCGCTTCAGGCGGTGAAGCGCGTTATACGCTGCCGGTTGAGGCGATTTTGTCTGTTGAAGATGGCGAGAAGATTGCGCCAGGTGACGCGGTTGCCCGAATTCCGACCGAAGGCGCCAAAACGCGCGACATTACCGGTGGTCTGCCGCGTGTTGCGGAGCTGTTCGAAGCGCGCCGTCCGAAGGATCACGCGATCATCGCCGATCAGGATGGTAAAGTTGTCTTTGGCCGCGACTATAAGAATAAACGCCGCATCCAGATCGTCCCAACTGACGAGAACCTCGAAGTATCAGATTACCTGGTGCCGAAGGGCAAACATATCGCGGTTCAGGACGGTGACTTTATCGCCAAGGGCGAATATCTGATGGACGGCAACCCTGCGCCGCATGATATTCTCCAGATCCTGGGCATCGAAGCGCTTGCTGATTATCTTATCAATGAAATTCAGGAAGTTTACCGCCTGCAAGGCGTTCCGATTAACGACAAGCACATTGAGGTGATCGTTCGCCAGATGCTGCAAAAAGTCGAGATCACGGAGTCCGGCGATTCATTCTACTTGAAAGAAGAGCATATTGACCGGCTCGAATTCGCAGAAACAAATGCGAAACTTGAAGATCAAGGCAAAGCGCCGGCGAAGGCTCACCCGGTTCTGCTCGGCATCACCAAAGCCTCGCTACAGACCCGTTCGTTTATTTCGGCTGCATCATTCCAGGAGACCACGCGTGTCCTGACTGACGCAGCGGTAAATGGTAAAATTGATATCCTTGAAGGCCTGAAAGAAAACGTCATCGTCGGTAGATTGATTCCGGCCGGAACCGGCGGCGCGATGAATACGCGTCAGATTGAAGCCGATCAGCGCGACCGTGTTCTCATTGAGGAGCGGGCGAAACGTGCTGCGGCTGCAGAGGCTCTAAAAATTGAGGCCGCTCCTGCAGAGGAAACGGAAACCGTAAGCGAAGAGGCGGTGATTGCTGACCCGCCGGCGGAAGAGCCTGCGTCGGCTGGACAAGACGCTGCAGAATGAAGATTGAAAACGGCGGCCTCTGGGCCGCCGTTTTTTCTGAACCGAAATCTTAACGCGTCATAAATTCGTCGTCGAATAATGATTACGCGACAGTGTTGCGTCAGGCTGGATGGACTAATCCGGCTAAGGGGATCAGGCAATGAGCCGTCTGGAACATCGTATAAACTTCGTCATTCCAGAACGTTTTTTTGACGACGCCAATTCGTTAGGATGGCCAGAAATTCCATCCGGAAATATTAATGCAATAACCGACGAAGTACTCACCCAGCGGTGCGTCGGCTCCATGAACAATTGGGTCGTCATTCCGTATATTTATTTCCGGCGTGCAGGCTACGACGTCAGCCATTCTCCGGAGCCATTGGATGATGCAATCAACATCGTTTCGAGCGTTGATTTCGGCATTCGACATCGCCCGGTGCGACCGTTTATCGTCGCATGCCGGGCCGACTGCCATGAGCCAAAACTGGCCAATTGGGTTTTCGAACAGAACAACTTGAACAAAGGCAAGGCAAAAATCAGCTGGACCCCGCACTTCCCTCAACCGGGCTTAATCGCGCGCAAACGCGAACGCGGCGCTGAACTCTCGGTGCTGGGGTATATGGGCGAGACATCAAATCTCTATGAACAATTCTGCGATGAGACGTTTCTATCGGCATTGAATTCTATGGGCGTAATCTTTCGCCATGGGAAACGATCGCCGGAAGGTGATGAGCCCGTCTCGATGCATGATTATAGTAATGTGGATGCGATTATTGCCATCCGAAATTTGACGCTCGCCGACGTCGCCAACAAGCCGGCAAGCAAACTGGTGAATGCATGGGCTGCGGGTGTCCCGGCGCTTTTAGGGGCGGAGCCCGCCTATCAGGAATTGCGAAAGTCGTCGCTCGATTATATCGAAATCAATTCATCGGAAGATGCAATCAATGCTATCCGACGCCTCAAAGACGACGCAAACCTTTACAATAACATGATTTCTAATGGGCAGGCGCGGGCGAAAGAATTCACAGTGTCTGAGATTTTATGTCGATGGGTAGAACATCTCAATGGACCCGTCGGCCATGAATTTGTAAAATGGCAGCGGAAAAATGGCGCCGTGAAGAGCCTACTTTGGTTGAAAAATGCAGCGGCGGACAAGATTGCAAGAAAAGTTTACCTTCACCGCAGAGACACGGGCGAACGACCGTTCGAATAAGACCGTCATGAAGCAAGAGAAATTCTTCAGCCTGCCAACGGATTTTCGCGCCCGCGTTCGTCAATGTTTTAACCTGGATGATGCTGCGCTGCTACGGATTGCGTATGTTCCGGGGCCGGGAGAATTACGCGACACCTATTCATACTGGAAGCGCGGCCAGCCGTATCCCGGCAAAGCGATCATTACGTATTCGGAGATGTTCTTTGATGTTGTCGAAGCGCTAAGCGCTGAGGCCTTAATCATTGAACGCGGTGCTGATCGCGCTGAAGAAATGTGCGCAGACAACTGCACGTTCATTCGTCTCAGCGATATCGACTATGAAACGCCCGGCGCCTATTGGCCGCAAAAGCAGGCGATTACCCGCGAAATTGCGAGACATTGTGAACAATTCAAACCGCACATTCTGATTTTGGGAGGGGAATTTTATTGGCCGATGTTGCCGCGACTTGCGAAATCAAGTGAGCGCATCGTTATGTCATTGCACAATATGTTCTGGCAAATCGGTCGCCGGCCGCAAAGTTTAAAAAATCAAATAAATTTCTTTGTGAAGAAGGTTCTCGTCGGGCGGTATGTTGATGCAGCGGTTGCGGTTTCGAAAACTGCACTGGACCAGTTCAATGAAATTTCGCCGCGGAAAATTCCGGGATTTCAATCGATGCATCAATTGCCGTCATCATACGCGGATGTTGGAGAGGAACTGGCGCGCCGAAAAAACCAGATTTGCTATCTCGGCCGGATTGAAAGGGAAAAGGGCGTATTTGAACTGCTCGAAGCCTTTTGTGTGGCCAAGAGCCATCAATCCGATCTTGCGATCCGATTTTTGGGGGCGGGGCGTGCTCTCGACGAACTCCGGGAAAAGGCGGGGGCCACCGGTTTCGCTGACGATATTGAGGCGCCGGGGCCGGTAGACGCCGCTGATGTCTACGGCGCGTTGCGCGAATCGCAGTTGCTGGTCGTCCCGACGCAGCGCGCATTCGCGGAAGGATTTCCTGCGGTGTGCGCAGAGGCGATATCGCAACTAACGCCGCTTCTCGTCAGTTCTGTGGTTCCTGCGCGCGAAGTTTTTGGCGACGCCGTAATGGAATTCGAAGCGGAAAACTCTAAAAATCTGGCTGAATGCCTCACATTGTTGCTTTGCGATGAGCAGAAATTGGATGATATGCGAAAAGCGGCATCCGACGCCCGGGCAATGCTTTATGATCGCTCAAAGTCCTGGGGATCAGCGCTCGCACAGGCTATTGTCGCCAGCGCCGAAAGATAGCTCGCGCGCGTCAAAAACATCCCGAATTTCCTTTATTTTTCGGTAAGTATCTATTGACCCGGCGGAATCACACAGCTATGTGTCGCGCCGCTGGAAGGCTGGCCGTCAGGAACCCTGAAACGCAGCCAATTTTAGCTGAAGACTGTGAGTTTTATTGCGAGCGGCGTTCCGCCAGACGGGGCCCCGCTCATTTGCGTCATGAGTATTACAAATCGTGGCGCGAAAACAGGTGGTTATTACACGCGTTTAAGAACGACGCAGGAGACGGAATGCCGACGATTCAACAACTGATCCGCAAGCCGCGCAAACCGAAGCGACGCATCAACAAGGTGCCGGCGCTCGAAGCGAATCCGCAAAAACGCGGCGTATGCACACGTGTCTATACGACAACTCCGAAGAAGCCGAACTCGGCGCTTCGTAAAGTTGCAAAGATTCGCCTGACCAATGGCTATGAGGTCATCGGTTACATCCCGGGCGAGGGTCACAATCTTCAAGAGCACTCAGTTGTTCTTATTCGCGGCGGCCGCGTGAAAGACCTTCCCGGTGTCCGCTACCACATCATTCGCGGCGTTCTGGATACACAGGGCGTGAAAGACCGCAAGCAACGCCGTTCTAAATACGGCGCGAAGCGACCTAAGTAAGGATACGTTAGATGTCACGTCGTCACCGCGCAGAAAAACGTGTTGTTCACCCGGATGCCAAATTCGGCGACAAGACCGTTTCGAAATTTATGAATTACGTCATGATCGACGGCAAAAAACCCGCCGCCGAAAAAATCGTTTATGGCGCCCTCGACCAAATCGAGGAAAAGCTCCGTCGCCCGCCGGTCGATCTATTCAAGGAAGCGCTTGAAAATGTAACGCCGGCAATCGAAGTGCGCTCTCGTCGGGTCGGCGGCGCGACTTATCAGGTTCCGGTCGAAGTTCGTCAGGACCGCAAGCTTGCGCTGGCGATGCGCTGGATCATTTCGGCTGCGCGCGCACGCAACGAGACGACAATGGTCGACAGACTTTCAAACGAATTGATGGATGCCGCACAAAACCGCGGCGCCGCTGTAAAAAAACGGGAAGACACGCACCGGATGGCCGAAGCCAACCGCGCATTCTCCCATTATCGCTGGTAATTATTAGGGCCTAAACGTCATGGCGCGTTCACATAAAATTGAAGACTACCGAAATTTCGGCATCATGGCGCATATCGACGCCGGTAAAACGACGACGACTGAGCGCGTACTCTATTATACCGGCAAGAGCCACAAGATTGGCGAAGTTCATGACGGCGCGGCCACCATGGACTGGATGGAGCAGGAGCAAGAGCGCGGCATTACGATTACGTCTGCTGCGACGACGACGTTCTGGAATGACAAACGTCTGAACATTATTGATACGCCGGGTCACGTTGACTTCACGATTGAAGTTGAGCGTTCGCTGCGCGTGCTCGACGGCGCTGTTGCGCTTTTGGACGCAAACGCGGGCGTTGAACCGCAAACGGAAACTGTTTGGCGGCAAGGCGACAAGTACCGCGTGCCGCGCATGTTCTTCATCAACAAGATGGATAAGATCGGCGCTGATTTCTACTATTCTGTCGACACAATCCACAATCGCCTCGCAGCGAAAACGGTTGTTCTGCAGCTGCCAATCGGCGCAGAAAATAACTTCCAGGGTGTTGTCGACCTTCTGAAAATGAAGGCGATCATTTGGGAAGAAGAATCCCTTGGCGCCAAATTCCATGAAACGGACATTCCGGAAGACCTCGCTGACAAAGCGCAGGAATACCGTGACAAGATGATCGAGACCGTCGTCGAAATGGATGACGACGTCATGGAAGCGTATCTCGAAGGCGACGAGCCGGACACGGATACGATCAAGCGTCTTATTCGTAAGGGTACGTGCGACGTGAGCTTCCACCCGGTTCTTTGTGGATCTGCGTTTAAAAACAAAGGCGTTCAGCCGATGCTGGACGCAGTGGTCGACTACCTGCCAAGCCCGGTCGAAGTTCCCGCGATCAAAGGCGTCTTGCCGGATTCTGATGAAGAGGTTTCGCGCAAATCGTCCGACGATGAACCGCTTTCCATGCTTGCCTTTAAAGTCATGAACGACCCGTTTGTTGGGTCGCTGACATTCTGCCGTATTTACTCAGGCAAGCTAGAGGCCGGAACGCAGGTGATGAATACCGTCAAAGGCAAAAAAGAGCGCGTCGGCCGGATGCTGGAAATGCACTCCAACAGCCGCGAAGAGATCAAAGAAGCATTCGCCGGTGACATCATTGCGATCGTTGGTCTGAAAGACACAACGACGGGCGACACACTTTGTGACGCGCAAAGCCCAGTTATCTTAGAGCGCATGGAGTTCCCGGAGCCGGTTATCGAGCTCGCTGTTGAACCTAAGACCAAAGCTGACCAGGAAAAAATGGGTATCGCACTGCAGCGTCTTGCCGCCGAAGACCCGTCATTTCGTGTTTCTTCTGACGAAGAGTCTGGCCAGACGATTATCAAAGGCATGGGCGAGCTTCATCTCGACATCCTCGTTGATCGGATGAAGCGTGAATTTAAAGTTGAAGCAAACGTTGGCCAGCCGCAGGTTGCATACCGCGAGACAATTACACGCGAAGCCGATCTCGATTACACCCACAAGAAGCAGTCGGGCGGTTCTGGTCAGTTTGCACGCATCAAGATGGTCGTGTCTCCAAACGAGCCGGGCGCCGGTTACGAGTTTGAAAGCAAGATCGTTGGCGGCTCAATCCCGAAGGAATACATTCCTGGCGTCGAGAAGGGCATCAACTCGATCCGTGAGACGGGTCTCCTCGTTGGTTTCCCGATCCTCGATTTCAAAGTCGAGCTTTATGACGGCGCGTTCCACGACGTTGACTCATCAGTTCTCGCATTTGAGATCGCGGCCCGCGCTGCGCTTCGCGAACATAAGGCTGAGCTTGGTCTTGCTCTGCTTGAGCCGGTTATGAAGGTCGAGGTGGTAACGCCGGAAGAATATACCGGTACGGTCATTGGCGATTTGAATTCACGCCGCGGCCAAATCCAAGAGCAAGAAATGCGCGGCAATGCAAACGTGGTTCACGCCATGGTGCCGCTCGCGAACATGTTCGGCTATGTCAACAATCTGCGTTCCGCCACGCAAGGCCGCGCGCAATACACGATGCAGTTCGATCACTACGAGCAGGTCCCAAAGAATGTGGAGGAGGAGGTCCGGGCGAAGCTGGCTGGCTAGCTTTACCGGAAGGCGCCTTGCTCCTCACGAAAACCAAGGCGTTGGCTAATTAGAAAAGTTAAGAGTTCCAAAGACGGAGAAAAGTGAAATGTCGAAGGAAAAATTTGAACGCAATAAACCCCATGCAAATGTCGGCACAATTGGCCACGTTGACCATGGTAAAACGACGCTGACAGCGGCGATCACGAAGTACTTTGGCGACTTCAAAGCCTATGACGAGATCGACGGCGCGCCGGAAGAAAAAGCGCGCGGCATCACCATCTCAACGGCGCACGTTGAATATGAATCCGACGCACGCCACTACGCACACGTCGACTGCCCAGGCCACGCTGACTATGTGAAAAACATGATCACGGGCGCCGCGCAAATGGACGGCGCT
The DNA here is from genome assembly GCA_013002535.1 of Hyphococcus sp. Classification (GTDB taxonomy): domain Bacteria; phylum Pseudomonadota; class Alphaproteobacteria; order Caulobacterales; family Parvularculaceae; genus Hyphococcus. The sequence goes on along the minus strand of JABDJK010000116.1, from coordinate 35,607 downwards.
ATCCTGGTTGTGTCTGCTGCTGACGGCCCAATGCCGCAAACGCGTGAGCACATCCTGCTCGCACGTCAGGTCGGCGTTCCGGCGATTGTTGTTTACATGAACAAAACTGATCAGGTCGACGACGAAGAGCTTCTCGAGCTCGTTGAAATGGAAGTTCGTGAACTCCTTTCTTCATACGATTTCCCGGGCGACGACATACCGATCATTAAAGGTTCGGCGCTTGTTGCTCTTGAAGGCGGCGATGCTGACATGGGCGAGAATTCCATCAGGGAATTAATCAAAGCTGTCGACGAATATATCCCAACGCCAGAGCGTCCGGTTGACCAGCCGTTCCTTCTGCCAATTGAGGACGTGTTCTCGATCTCAGGTCGCGGTACAGTTGTCACGGGTCGTGTTGAGCGCGGTGTTGTAAACGTCGGTGACGAGCTTGAAATCGTCGGTATCAAAGACACGCAGAAAACGACCTGCACAGGCGTTGAAATGTTCCGCAAGCTGCTTGATCGCGGTGAAGCTGGCGACAACGTCGGTGTTCTACTTCGCGGTATCGACCGTGAAGCTGTTGAGCGTGGTCAGGTTCTTTGTAAGCCGGGTTCGGTTACGCCGCACACGAAGTTCGTTGCGGAAGCCTATATCCTCACGAAAGACGAGGGTGGTCGCCACACGCCGTTCTTCGGCAACTATCGTCCGCAGTTCTACTTCCGCACAACGGACGTGACCGGTGTCGTGAACCTCAAAGAGGGCACGGAAATGGTTATGCCGGGCGACAATGCCGAGCTTAACGTTGAGCTTATCGTGCCGATCGCCATGGAAGAGAAGCTTCGCTTCGCTATCCGTGAAGGCGGCCGTACGGTCGGCGCCGGCATCGTATCGAAGATCGTAGAATAACAGGAAACAATCAAATGTGCGGGCCCGTCAAACCGGTCCGCGCATTCGACTCTTAAGAGAAGAATTCAGGAACAGGCGAAGCGTCAGACCATGCAACAAAATATTCGCATCCGGCTAAAAGCGTTCGACCACCGTGTGCTCGACGCTTCGACAATTGAGATCGTCAATACGGCGAAGCGCACCGGCGCAGATGTGCGCGGACCTATCCCGTTGCCGACACGTATTGAGCGTTACACCGTTAACCGCTCGCCGCACGTCAACAAGAAGAGCCGTGAGCAATTTGAGATGCGCACCCACAAGCGGATGCTGGATATTGTTGATCCAACGCCGCAGACAGTTGATGCGCTGATGAAACTTGACCTGTCGGCCGGCGTTGACGTCGAAATCAAGCTGGGCGCTTAGGAGCATAATACAATGCGAACAGGATTGATCGCAAAAAAAATGGGCATGATGCGGGTGTACACCGAAGCTGGTGATCACATCCCGGTCACTGTGCTTCAACTGGACAAATGTCAGGTTGTCGGCCAGCGCACCGTCGAGACGAATGGCTATACAGCGGTTCAGCTCGGCTCGGGCGCTAAGAAAGCCAAGCGCACGACCAAGGCTGAGCGTGGTCAGTTTGCGAAAGCGAACGTTGAGCCGAAGTCAAAGGTCGCGGAATTCCGCGTCTCGGAAGACAATATGCTCGGCGTTGGGGAAGAGCTCATCGCGGACCATTATTTCGAAGGTCAGTTTGTTGATGTGACCGGAACGTCGATCGGTAAGGGCTTTGCGGGCGCCATGAAGCGTCACAACTTTGGCGGCCTTCGTGCGACGCACGGTGTTTCTATCTCTCACCGTTCTCATGGTTCAACCGGTCAGTGTCAGGATCCGGGCAAGGTCTTCAAAGGCAAGAAGATGGCCGGTCACATGGGCGCGACCCGCGTGACGACGCAAAACCTTCAGGTTGTGCGCACAGATTCAGATCGCGGCCTTATCCTGGTTAAAGGCGCTGTGCCTGGTTCCAAGGGCGGTTGGGTGTTCGTGAAGGACGCCGTCAAAAAGCCGTTTCCGGAGAATGCAATTCTGCCGGCTGCGCTGAAGTCAGCGAAAGAAGAAGCGGCGAAGCAAGCCGAAGAAGCGGCGGCTCAAGCTGCTGCTGAAGAAGAGGCCGCCGCAAAGGCTGCCCGTGAGGAAGAGCTCGCGCAACAGCGTCAGGCGCTTGAAGAGCAATCTGCAGGCGCGGAAGACGCGGACGCAGGCGTTAAATCCGCCGACGAAGTTGGTGATGCGCCCGAGAAGAAAGAAGGGGACGAATAATGAAAACGGACGTCCTCAAACTGGATGCGTCGAAAGCGGGATCAGTTGATCTCGATGATGCGATCTTCGGCCTAGAGCCGCGTGCAGACATATTGCACCGCTGCGTTGTCTATCAACTGGCGAAACGCCAGCAAGGCACGCACAAAGTGCAAGAGCGCGGCGACGTAAACGCGACTTCAAAAAAATATGGCCGCCAAAAGGGTTCCGGCGGCGCGCGTCACGGCAACAAAGGCGCAAACATTTTCCGCGGCGGCGGCAAGGCTCACGGACCTCGCGTTCGCAGCCATGCCATTAACCTGCCGAAGAAAGTTCGTCGTCTGGCCATGAAGCATGCGCTGTCGTCGAAGCAGGCTGATGGGTCTTTGGTTGTTATCGACGAGGCGAAGCTTGCTGATTCAAAAACAAAGACGATGATTGCTGCGTTCGAGAAACTCGATCTCAGCAATGCGCTGATTGTCGATACGGATTTTGAAGACAATTTCGCGCTCGCGGCGCGCAACCTGCCGGGCGTCGATGTGATCCCGGTCATGGGCGCAAATGTTTACGACATCCTTCGCAAGGACAAACTGGTTCTGACGAAGGCGGCCGTTGAAGGACTGGAGGCTCGCCTCAAATGAGCAAGATCGAGAAAAAAGAGGGCCTCGAGGTCCACTACGACACGTTGATCGCTCCAGTTATCACGGAGAAGTCGACGATTGCGTCGGAGCACAATCAGGTTGTCTTCAAAACACCGATCACAGCGACAAAACCGCAAATCAAGGAAGCGGTTGAGGCGTTGTTCAAGGTCAAGGTGAAATCGGTCAACACGATGCGCACCAAAGGCAAAAACAAAATGTTCCGCGGCCACGCCTATACGCGGTCCACGGTGAAGAAAGCGGTTGTTACGCTTGAAGAAGGTCACTCCATCGACGTGACCACAGGACTTTAACGGACGGATTGAGCAAAGGTTATGGCTTTAAAGAAATTCAAACCGACGACGCCGTCACGCCGACAGCTTGTGCTTGTCGATCGCAGCGAGCTTTGGAAGGGCAAACCCGTCAAGTCTTTGACGGAAGGCCTGTCATCCAAGGCTGGCCGCAATAATGGCGGCCGCATCACGGTCCGCCGTCGTGGTGGCGGCGCAAAGAAAACCTATCGCCGTATCGATTTCAAACGCACGAAATTTGATGTCGAGGCGAAGGTTGAGCGTCTGGAATATGATCCGAACCGCACGGCGTTTATCGCACTGATCAAATATCTTGATGGCGAGATGAGCTACATCATTGCGCCGCAGCGTTTGAAAGCGGGCGATAAGGTCATTGCTGGCGACAAGGTTGATGTGAAGCCTGGCAACGCCATGCGCCTCAAAAACATTCCGGTTGGTACGATCATTCACAATATCGAGCTGAAGCCGGGCAAGGGCGGGCAGCTTGCGCGTTCTGCTGGCGCATACGCGCAGCTTGTTGGTCGTGACAGCGGAATGGCGCAAGTTCGCCTACAGTCTGGTGAAGTCCGGTTGGTGTCAGGCGAGTCCATGGCAACGGTCGGCGCTGTCTCTAACCCGGACCGCATGAACGAAAACATCGGCAAGGCCGGTCGCAACCGTCACAAGGGCAAACGTCCTTCGGTTCGCGGCGTAGTCATGAACCCGGTCGATCACCCTCATGGCGGTGGTGAAGGCCGCACCTCCGGTGGTCGTCACCCGGTTTCGCCTTGGGGCCGTCCAACTAAAGGCGCTAAGACCCGCAAGAACAAAGCAACTGACAAATTCATCATTCGCTCGCGTCACAAGCGCAAGAAGAAGCGATAGGTCGAGGGAGTTAAAACCGAATGACGCGTTCTGTATGGAAAGGACCGTTTGTCGATCGCTACCTCCTGAAAAAGGCGGAAGAATCGCAAGACGGCAAACACAAAGGCGGGATCAAAACCTGGTCACGCCGTTCAACGATCTTGCCGCAATTCGTTGGCACAACTTTCAACGTTTACAACGGCCAGAAATTTATCCCGGTGCACATCACCGAGGACATGGTCGGTCACAAGCTCGGCGAATTCTCGCCGACGCGCACATATTACGGTCATGGCGCTGATAAAAAGGCGCGAAGGAAGTAGTCATGGGCCAGAAGAAAAACGAACGCCGCGTAGGCGACAAAGAAGCATTGGCGAAGGGACGCAACATCCGCGTCTCCCCGCAAAAGCTCAACCTCGTTGCGCAAATGATCCGCGGTCAGAAAGTTGAGAAAGCGCTTGCTGATCTCTCTTTCTCGCGAAAACGCATCGCTAAGGACGTCAAGAAAGTCCTGGAGAGCGCGATCGCTAATGCGGAGAATAACCACGATCTCGATATCGACTCGCTGGTCGTCGACAAGGCGTTTGTCGGAAAGAACATTGTGATGAAGCGCTGGCGCGCTCGTGCTCGCGGCCGGGTCGGCAGAATTCATAAGCCGTTCTCGGAAATAACGATTATCGTCAAAGAAGTTGAGGAGGCCGCCTGATGGGTCAGAAAGTAAACCCTATTGGCTTGCGCCTCGGGATCAATCGTACTTGGGATTCGCGTTGGTTCGCTAACAAAGCGACCTATGGCGATCTCTTGCACGAAGACCGTCGGATTCGCGCGTTCCTCGAAAAGCGTTTGGCTCAGGCCGGCGTCTCGCGCATCGTGATCGAGCGCCCGCACAAAAAATGTCGCGTGACGATCTACACGGCGCGTCCGGGCGTGGTGATCGGCAAGAAGGGTGCAGACATCGAAAAGTTGCGCCAGGAATTGTCAAAGCTGACCTCGTCGGAAGCTGTTCTCAACATTGTTGAGATACGCAAGCCGGAAGTTGACGCGACGCTCGTTGCTGAAAATATCGCGCAGCAGCTTGAGCGTCGGGTTGCATTCCGCCGCGCCATGAAGCGCGCCATGCAAACAGCGCAGCGTATGGGCGCTCTTGGTATCCGCGTTAATGTCGCCGGCCGCCTCGGCGGCGCAGAGATTGCGCGTATGGAATGGTATCGCGAAGGTCGCGTTCCGCTCCACACTTTGCGCGCAGATATTGATTACGGCGTCGCTACAGCCGCTACGACTTACGGCTCGATCGGCGTCAAGGTTTGGATCTTCAAGGGCGAGATCATGGAACATGATCCGATGGCCCAGGAGAACCGTTTGATTGAAGCGCAGACCGGCAGCGTCGGTCACCAGCGCCGATAGAAGAAGTAAAAGGTTAGTTCAGGAGAGGCGTCATGCTTCAACCGAAGAAGACAAAATTCCGGAAGATGCACAAAGGGCGGATCAAAGGCGTCGCAAAAGGCGGCACCGATCTTAACTTTGGCTCGCACGGCTTGAAAGCGCTAGAGCCAGAGCGTGTTACGGCTCGCCAGATTGAGGCGACGCGTCGTGCGATCACGCGCGCAATGAAACGTGCTGGCCGGGTGTGGATCCGCATATTTCCGGACGTGCCGGTTTCTAAAAAGCCGACTGAAGTCCGGATGGGTAAAGGTAAAGGCTCCGTTGAATTTTGGGCGGCCAAAGTGAAACCAGGCCGGATCATGTTTGAAATTGACGGCGTCAGCGACGAAGTCGCACGCCACGCGCTTGAGCTTGGCGCAGCGAAGTTGCCGATCAAAACGCGCATCGTGACGCGTGTTGGCGAATAGGACGGTTTGAGATGAAGGCGAGCGAAATCCGCGACAAGACTGACGACGAGCTGGAAGACCAGCTGCTTCAGTTGAAGAAAACGCAATTCAACCTGCGCTTCCAAAAGGCGTCCGGCCAGTTGGAAAAGACTGCACAGGTTACTGAAGTGCGCAAGGACATTGCACGTATCAAAACAATTATCGGCGAACGCAGCCGAAGCAATAAGAACTAGAGGCGAGACAATGCCAAAGCGAATTCTTCAAGGCGAAGTAGTCAGCGACAAGGGCGACAAGACAGTTGTCGTTCGCGTCGAGCGTGCGTTTACGCACCCGCTGTTCAAAAAAACAGTTCGCCGTTCGAACCGGTTCCACGCGCATGATGCAGAGAACAAGTTCAAGTCGGGCGACCTCGTGCGCATTCAGGAATGTGCGCCGAAGTCGAAGCTGAAACGATGGGAAGTCATCGGCGAAGGCTCAAAAGGTTAAGGTAACGCTGCGGCGCATCGGCGCTCGTAGCAAATGTTCAATCGGGCGGCGTCGCCCATCGGGAGGATCGTCATGATCCAGATGCAAACAAACTTGGATGTCGCGGATAATTCCGGCGCGAAACGCGTTCAGTGCATTAAAGTGCTCGGCGGCGCGAAGCGTAAATATGCAGGCGTTGGCGATATCATTGTCGTTTCGATTAAAGAGGCGATCCCGCGCGGGCGAGTGAAAAAAGGCCAGGTCATGAAGGCAGTGGTCGTGCGCACCGCAAAAGACATCATACGCCGCGATGGTTCGGTCATTCGTTTCGATCGCAATGCAGCTGTCTTGATCAATAATAACAAAGAGCCGATCGGCACACGTATCTTTGGGCCTGTTACGCGCGAATTGCGCGTCGCCAAACAGATGAAAATCGTGTCGCTCGCTCCGGAGGTGCTCTAAGCCATGGCTGCGAAAATTAAAAAAGGCGACAAGGTCGTCATTCTGGCGGGTAGAGACCGCGGCGCGAACGGTGAAGTCATCAAGGTGATGCCGAAAGACGATCGTGTGATTGTGCGCGGCGTAAACCTAGTCAAAAAGCACCAGCGCCAGACACAAACTGAACAGGGTGGCATTATTTCAAAAGAAATGCCGCTTCATATTTCCAACGTAGCATTGGCCGACCCGAAAACGGGGAAGGCCACGCGCGTGGGGTTTAAAATTGAGAACGATAAAAAGGTACGCTTCGCAAAAGCGTCAGGCGAGGTCATCGATGGCTGAGAATGATAAATACGAGCCACGGCTGAAAGAGCTTTACCGTGATGAAATCCGCGGAAAGATCAAAGAGCAGTTTGGCTATAAGAATTCCATGATGACGCCCGGCATTGAAAAGGTTGTCATCAATATTGGCGTCGGCGACGCGGTCAACGATCGCAAGGCTGTCGATTCCGCATTTGAGGATCTGACGCGGATTGCCGGTCAGCGTCCGGTTGTAACCAAGGCGCGCAAGTCAATCTCGAATTTCAAGCTGCGTGAAGGCATGCCTATTGGCGTGAAAGTCACGCTGCGCAAAGACCGTATGTATGAGTTCCTTGATCGTCTTGTCACTATCGCGCTGCCACGCGTTCGCGACTTCCGCGGATTGTCATCGAAAAGTTTCGATGGGCGCGGCAATTACGCCATGGGTTTGAAAGAGCACATCGTGTTTCCGGAAATCGACTACGACAAAGTCGACAAGATCCGGGGAATGGACATCGTCGTTTGTACATCGGCGAATACGAATGAAGAAGCAAAAGCATTGCTGGCGGGTTTTAACTTCCCGTTTCGCAAATAGGTCAGGGAATTAGGCGAGGTCCGCAAAGGTAGCGGAAACCGGCTTGAAAAGGAGAAACAATGGCGAAGAAATCAATGGTCGAGCGCGATCTCAAACGCCGTCGCATGGCGCAAAAGTTTGAATCGAGACGCAATCGACTGAAAGAAATTATTCGAAGCGAAGACACGCCGGCGGAGGACCGCTTCATGGCGGTTTTGAAGCTGGCTGAGTTGCCGCGCAATTCTTCGAAAACACGTATCCGCAACCGGTGCCTCGTTACGGGTCGTCCGCGCGGCTACTATCGTAAACTCAAGATGTCCCGCATCGCGCTTCGTCAACTAGGCTCGGAAGGTAAGATTCCAGGCCTGGTTAAGTCGAGCTGGTAAGGGGAGAGATTTAATAATGGCTATCAATGATCCCATTGGCGATTTGATCACCCGTATCCGCAATGCGCAGATGCGCAACCACTCGGTTATGTCCGTGCCGGCATCCAAGCTTCGCGGCTGGGTTCTCGATGTGCTTCAGGATGAAGGTTACATTCGCGGCTATTCACGTATCGAGAAAGAAGGTCAAAAGCCGTCTTTTGATGTTGAGCTGAAGTATTTCGAAGGCACGCCGGTTATCCAGAAGATCAAGCGGATTTCAAAGCCGGGCCGCCGTGTTTATTCGTCTGTCGGCGATCTGCCGTCGGTTCGCAATGGTCTTGGCATTTCCATCGTCTCGACGCCGAAAGGCGTCATGTCAGATGCTGCTGCGCGCGACGCCAATGTCGGCGGCGAAGTGCTTTGCGAAGTTTACTAGGAATTAGGAGCTAGGTCCCATGTCCCGGATCGGTAAAAAAGCTATTCCAGTGCCCAGCGGCGTCACCGTCAATATTGACGGTCAGGCCGTGAAAGCAAAAGGTCCAAGGGGCGAGCTTGAATTCGTCGTCAACGACCTCTGCAAAGTAGCGCTCGAGAATGACGAAATCACAGTATCGCCCGTCGATAATTCCAAACCGGCTCGTTCCATGTGGGGCATGAGCCGCACGCGGATTGCGAACCTAGTTGACGGTGTCACGACTGAATTTTCCAAATCGCTGGAACTCGTCGGCGTTGGTTATCGTGCGCAAATGAAGGGATCGTCTCTCAATCTTGCGCTCGGATATTCGCATGACATCAATTACGAACCGAAGGAAGGCGTTAAAATCGCAACGCCGAAGCCGACGGAGATTGTAATTACCGGCATCGATAAGCAAAAGGTTGGACAGGCCGCGGCTGAGATTCGCGCATTTCGTCCGCCAGAGCCTTATAAAGGCAAAGGCGTGAAGTACGCTGACGAATATATTTTCCGTAAGGAAGGCAAGAAGAAGTAAGGCTTCGAATTAAGGGAAACCCGGTCATGGCCGTTGGTAAAAATGTAAAGACTCGCAACCGCGCCAAGCGCACGCGATTAAAGATCAGTCAGGCGAAACATTCGCGTCCGCGTTTGTCCGTCTACCGTTCGTCGAAGAATATCGCGGCGCAAATCATCGACGATGTTGATGGCAAGACGCTCGCATCTGCATCTTCGCTCGATAAAACCTTGCGCGAAGATGTCGGCAAGGGCTCGAATGTTGAAGCTGCGGCGAAGATCGGCAAAGCGGTTGCTGAACGTGCAATCGAAGCCGGCGTTAAGGACGTCGTCTTTGACCGCGGAAGTTATATCTATCATGGCCGCGTTAAAGCGCTGGCCGAGGCGGCTCGTGAAGCCGGCCTCAACTTTTAGGGAGTTTTATTATGGCGCGTGACGAGGGACGAGGACGCGGACGTGGCCGCGGCGGCGACCGGGAAGACCGCGACGAATTCGTCGATAAGCTGGTTGCGATAAACCGGGTGGCGAAGGTTGTAAAAGGCGGTAAAAACTTCGGTTTTGCGGCTTTGGTCGTCGTTGGCGATCAGAAAGGCCGCGTCGGCTTCGGCAAGGGTAAAGCCCGCGAAGTGCCTGAGGCGATCCGTAAAGCATCGCAGGAAGCAAAGCGTAATCTCGTTCGTGTTCCGCTCCGAGAAGGCCGTACATTGCACCATGACGTGCAAGGCCGTTGGGGCGCAGGCAAGGTTGTCCTTCGCGCAGCGCCGGCTGGTACCGGCATCATCGCCGGGGGTCCGATGCGTGCGATTTTTGAAACACTTGGCGTTCAGGATGTTGTGGCGAAATCAATTGGCACGTCCAATCCATATAATATGGTTCGCGCGACCGTTGATGCGCTGAAGAACCAGACAAGCCCGCGCTCAATTGCATCGAAGCGCGGCAAGAAAGTCTCCGACATTCTTTCACGTCGCGTTGGCGGCGGTGAGAGTACGCCGGCAGACGCAGCGTAAGGAACTAAACCGATGGCGGCTAAAAAAACAATCAAAGTGCGTCAGACTGGAAGCCCGATCCGGCGCCCGCAAGATCAGCGTGCAACGCTAGTCGGTCTCGGCCTGAACAAGATCGGCCGTGAGCGTGAACTTGAGGATACGCCGTCAGTACGCGGCATGATCCGCAAAGTCTCTCACATGGTAGAGATTGTCGAATAATTAACCCGCGCGCTATGCGCGCCCCATTTGGCGAGGCGGCCACCGTTTACTGAAAATGGTCCGTCGAAAGTCGAGGAACAAATGAAACTCAACGAACTCAAAGACAATAAAGGCGCCCGCAAGTCACGTACGCGCGTTGGCCGCGGTATCGGATCCGGCAAGGGTAAAACCGCCGGTCGCGGCGTCAAAGGCCAGAAATCACGCTCCGGCGTTGGCGGCGTTCGCGCTTTTGAGGGCGGTCAAATGCCGCTTTATATGCGGTTGCCGAAACGCGGCTTCAATGTGCCGAACGCGAAATCTTATGTTGAGGTCAATATCGGCCGTCTTCAAACCGCGATTGACGCCGGCAAGCTCGATGCGAATAAACCGATCAATGTTGCGTCTTTAGTAGAAGCTGGCGTTGTTCGCCGCGCCAAGGCCGGCATTCGCCTCCTCGGAACCGGTGAATTAAAGGCTAAAGTCGATATCGAGGTCGTTCACGCAACCGCTGGCGCCAAAGCCGCGGTTGAAAAAGTTGGCGGCTCAATATCGCTCAAAGGCGAAAAATAGGCTCTGCCTGAAGGGTTGCAGACTGCGTCTGCAACCGCCACATGGCGGACGTTTCAGAAATTCCGCCAATTGAGGTGATAAGCGACCATGACATCAGCAGCTGAACAGTTTGCCTCAAACATGACGTTTTCTTCTTTCGCCAAGGCGGAGGAATTGAAAAAGCGTCTGCTCTTTACGCTAGGCGCGCTGATTGTTTATCGCTTCGGCACATTCATACCGATCCCTGGCATTGACCCGGAAGCATTCAGCCAGGGATTCCAGAGCCAGCAGGGCGGTCTCCTCGGCACGTTGAATATTTTCGCCGGCGGTGCGGTTGAGCGTATGGCGATTTTCGCCCTCAACATCATGCCGTATATTTCTGCATCTATTATAATGCAGTTGATGTCGGCGGTTATTCCGTCCCTTGAGAAAATCAAGAAGGAAGGCGAACAAGGTCGCCGTCAGATCAATCAGTATACTCGTTATCTCACGGTTTTCCTTGCTACGATGCAAGGCTACTTCATCGCTGTCAGCCTTCAGGGGCAGGCGGGCGTCGTCTCAAATCCGGGACCGTTTTTCCTGCTGACGACTGTCGTAACGCTGGTCGGCGGCGTCATGTTTTTGTTATGGCTCGGTGAACAAATTACGGCGCGCGGCGTCGGCAATGGCGTATCGCTGATCATTTTCGCAGGCATCGTCGCCGAATTGCCGCGGGCGATTGCTGGTCTTCTCGACCAGGGCCGGACCGGTGCTGGCGTGGGCGGCGGCGCAATTCTTGTTATCGCTATTCTGGCGCTGGCGCTGATCGCGTTTGTTGTTTTCATTGAGCGTTCGCAACGCCGGGTCGTGGTTCAATATCCGCGACGCCAGGTCGGTCAGAAAATGACGCAAGGCGAAAAATCGCACTTGCCTTTGAAGCTGAACGTTTCTGGGGTTATCCCGCCGATCTTTGCATCGTCGCTCTTGTTGCTACCGGCGACGGCCATTGGCGCAATCGGAGAAGGATCGCCCGACTGGCTTCAGACCCTTGGCTTTATGTTTGCGCCGGGACGCCCGCTCTATATTGCTCTTTATGCCGCCCTGATCATCGGCTTTACGTTTGTCTACACGTCCGTCGTCTTTAACGTTGAAGACGTTTCCGATAATCTCAAGAAATATGGGGGCTTTATCCAGGGCTATCGTCCGGGCGCGCGAACGGCGGAATATCTCGATTACGTCCTCACACGCCTCACGGTTATCGGCGCTGCTTATCTGACGTTTGTTTGTATTTTGCCGGAAGTTCTGAAAGCGAGCTACAGTCAGGCGATACCAGTCTATATTGGCGGTACGTCGCTCCTCATTGTGGTCTCGGTGACCCTCGATACGGTGTCGCAGATTCAAGGCCATCTTGTTGCGCAACAATATGAGAGCCTCATCAAGAAATCGAAGCTGCGGGGCTCGCGGCGATGATCGTCATTTTTCTTGGACCTCCAGGCGCCGGGAAGGGAACGCAAGCCGCTCATATTGTTGAGCGCTACGGCATCCCACAGCTGTCGACCGGTGACATGCTTCGTGCTGCGGTCGCTGCGGAAACGCCGGTGGGCCTGAAAGCCAAAGCAGTCATGGACGCCGGCAACCTTGTTTCTGATGACATCGTTGCGGCGATTGTCGAAGAGCGCATTGAGGCTGATGACTGTGCGCCAGGGTTTCTCCTGGACGGGTTCCCTAGGACGGTGGTTCAGGCTGAAATGCTGGACGCCATGCTGGAGAAAAAAGAACGCCAGGTCGATGTCGTAATCGAGCTGCAGGTGGACGAGAAAGTCCTGCTCGAACGCCTGAAGAGCCGGATTAAAGAGACCCTGGAGCGCGGCGAAAAACTGCGCAAAGACGACAATGAAGAAACCTTCAAATACCGGCTGCAAGTCTACAAGGAACAGACCGCGCCACTGATCCCGTTCTACCGGGATCAGGAGAAATTGAAGGTCGTGGATGGTATGGCGTCAGTTGAGGCAGTTTCTGCTGAAATTGACGCGGTTTTGGATGAATATCGGGCCTGATTTCGCCCGGAAAAGTGGTTGACGGCGGCGCGGCGACGGCTATATCTACGCGCTCTCCGCCAACAGGAGTACCGCCCGCCCGGCACGGGGCTTTCCATCGCGCCGGGACGGGCTTTGTTGCATGGATAATGGCATGTTAATGGCTGGCCCGGCCGAACTTTTTGGGGCGGAGACTGAGGAAAAGGAACGACAATCGTGGCCCGTATTGCAGGCGTCAACATACCGACAGACAAGCGCGTGACCATCGCGCTTCGCTACATTCACGGCATCGGCGCCGCAAAAGCCGCCGAAATTTGCACCGCCGTAGGCATCGCTCCGGAGCGGCGCGTCAATGAATTATCAGACGCAGAAGTTTTGCAAATTCGCGAAGCGATTGACCGCGATTATATGGTCGAAGGTGATCTTCGCCGCGAAGTCGCAGTGAACATCAAACGCCTCATGGACCAGGGCTGCTATCGCGGCTTGCGTCACCGCCGCGGTCTTCCGGTTCGCGGCCAACGCACCCACACAAATGCCCGCACGCGTAAAGGCCCGGCCAAGCCGATCGCCGGTAAGAAAAAGTAAGGATACTGATCGATGGCAAAAGCACCGGCACGCGTTAAACGCCGCCAGCGTAAAAACATCTCGACGGGCGTCGTGCATGTAAACGCATCATTCAACAACACGATGATTACAATTGCCGACGAGCAGGGCAATGCAATCTCGTGGTCGTCTGCTGGCGGTATGGGTTTCAAAGGCTCACGCAAATCGACGCCATATGCGGCGCAGCTTGCAGCAGAAGACGCAGCGAAAAAAGCAATGGACCACGGCATGCAAACGGTTAGCGTTGAAGTGCGCGGTCCGGGTTCAGGACGTGAAAGCGCGCTGCGCGCATTGCAGGCAGCTGGCCTGACAGTTTCGATGATCCGCGACGTTACGCCGATCCCGCATAATGGTTGCCGCGCTCGCAAGCGACGCCGCGTTTAATTTTAGACAATTTCTAACAGAGAGCAGATCGCCGACATGGAAACTACCCCAATTCTCGACCAGAACTGGCAGGAACTCATCCGCCCGAACAAGCTTGAGGTAACGACGGGCGCTGACGCGAACCGCAAAGGAACCTTGATCGCGCAACCTTTGGAGCGCGGTTTCGGCCTGACGCTTGGCAATGCGCTGCGCCGCATTTTGATGTCGTCGCTGCAAGGATCTGCTGTTACAGCTATCCAGATCGACGGCGTTGTTCATGAATTCTCATCGATCCCGGGCGTCCGCGAAGACGTTACGGACATCGTTCTGAACGTTAAGCAGCTCGCGCTGCGCATGCATTCAGAAGGCCCGCGTCGGCTCGTTCTGAAGCGTGACACGCCGGGCGTCGTAACAGCCGCTGACATCGAAGAAACATCAGCCGTTGAGATCCTCAACAAGAACCACGAGATTTGCCACCTTGATGAGGGCGCGTCGCTTCGCATGGAGCTGACCGTCAATAATGGTAAAGGCTATGCGCCGGCTGAACAGAACCGTCCGGAAGATGCGCCGATTGGCTATGTGCCGATCGACAGTCTTTACAGCCCCGTTTCTCGCGTCGCTTATCGCGTAGAGAATACACGTGAAGGCCAGGTTCTCGACTATGACAAGCTGATCATGGACATCGAGACCGATGGGTCGGTTACGCCGGAAGACGCTATCGCCTACGCCGCGCGGATCATGCAGGACCAATTGCAGATCTTCATCAACTTCGACGAACCAAAAGTTGATGCCGGCACGCAAGCGCGCGAAGAATTGCCGTTTAACCCGGCGCTTCTACGCAAAGTTGAAGAGCTAGAGCTTTCTGTGCGTTCTGCGAATTGCCTCAAGAACGACAACATCGTTTACATTGGCGACCTAATCCAGAAAACGGAAGCGGAAATGCTCCGCACACCGAACTTTGGTCGCAAGTCGCTAAACGAAATTAAGGAAGTGCTGGCCGGTCTCGGCTTGCACCTCGGAATGGACGTGCCGGACTGGCCGCCCGACAATATCGAAGATCTCGCCAAGAAATTTGACGAATAAACTGGCCGAAAAGGCCTGCCTAAGGAGAAATTGCCATGCGACACGGGATGGCGCACCGAAAACTAAATCGCACCCATGAGCATCGCAAAGCCATGTTCGCTAACATGGCTTGCGCGCTCATCAAGCATGAGCAGATCACAACGACTTTGCCGAAAGCCAAAGAGCTTCGTCCAATCGTTGAGAAGCTTGTAACGAAGGCAAAGCATGCGTCAGCTGATAAAGACCGTGCGCTGCACCTTCGCCGTCAGGTGGTCTCATCGATCCGCGATAAGGACATGGCGAAAAAGCTGTTCGAAACGCTGGGCCCCCGCTACGCGGAACGTGACGGCGGTTATATCCGCATCATGAAGGCCGGCTATCGCTACGGCGACAATGCGCCGATCGCTGTCATCGAGTTTGTGGATCGTGACGAAGACGCAAAAGGCCTTGATTCTGGCCCGGTTATCGGCGTCGAGGACGATGACGACGACGAATAGATTGTCGCTAAATTCCTGGAATTGAAAAACGCGCTCTTCGGAGCGCGTTTTTTTGTGTCGATATTGGTCTTGCTCGTCCGTCTTAGGTCGGGGCTCTGTTTAGCCAGGAGGAAAATCAGCCATGAAGAAATGGAAATCGACTGCGGCGCTAAGCGCTGTAATCATTGCGACTATGCAACCGGCAACTGCTGAGGTTCAGCGCTTCAGCGTCGAATGCGAACGGGCTTTGGCGTTGTCTGCTGCGCCAGCATACATTCGCGACGGCGCAGGCGTTTACGTATTGGGGAAGGATGGTTTCATCCTCGATCGTGAGGCGACCAATAATTATGTTTGCATGGTCACACGCGAAGGCGAGGCGTCTAATGGTTTGGCGCCGCAATGTTTCGACAAAATCGGGCAGGCATCACACGTTCCAATCTATCTTGACGAAGCCAAAATGCGGATTGACGGCGTTTCGGCTGACGAGATGCGTCGCGCCCGCGCCGGAGGGCTTGTGAGCGGTAAATACCGCACGGCGTCGGGGCCGGGCGTCGTCTATATGGCGTCAGCGTACAACTACGTTTTCAACTCACGGGGCGACCAAATATTGGTGGCGCCGCACGTCATGTATCATGCGCCGTTTCTCACCAATGAAGATATGGGCGCGTCCGGCGAGGCGTTCGACAATCCAGGAATGCCGTTCATGAATTCGCCGGGTCCCCACGGCTTCATGATTGGTTTTACCGCGAAGGCCACGGATTCCAGCGACGTGGAAGCAGCCTGCGAAGGCCAACTCCCGGATACCAACGACTGGCAGCCATTCCCCGGATAAGCAGAAAATAACGCAATCACGCTCGTAACGCCGCGCCATGGAAATGGGGCGGCGTTTCCTTTACATCTCGTCCTAGAATCACCAAATCGCCTTCGTTGCCGCGGCAGCTGAAATAGATGGCGAATTGGATATACAGGAGACGATCATGCGTTGTTTGATTGGGTTTTTTACATGCGCTGTCATTTTGCTCGGGACGGCGTGCGCGCAGCCTGCGCCGGAAAATAACGACGGCGCGCCATCGCCAAGTGAGAGTTCTGGCGAGATGACGGGCGACGCCATCGCTGCGGGGTCGGGCGTCGTTCCGGAATCCATGGAACAAGTGAAGATGTCTTTCGCGCCGGTGGTTGATCGGGCGGCGCCGGCTGTCGTCAATATTTTTTCCAAGCGCGTCGTTCAGCAGCGCAGCCCTTTTGCGGGCGATCCGTTCTTTGAGCGATTTTTCGGCGGGGGAACGCCGCAACCGCGAGTTCAAAATTCGCTGGGTTCCGGCGTCATCGTCAGCCCCGACGGTGTCGTCGTCACGAATAACCACGTCGTTGAAGGGATGACCGAGATCAAGGTCGTCCTCAACGATCGCCGAGAATTTGATGCGGAATTGGTATTGGCTGATCCGCAGACGGACCTTGCTGTCCTGCAGATTGAGCCCGGCGAGGCGCTGCCTTACCTGACATTTGCAAATTCTGAATCGCTCGAAGTTGGCGATATTGTTCTGGCTATCGGCAATCCGTTTGGTGTTGGTCAGACCGTGACGAACGGCATCGTTTCCGCGCTGGCGCGGACTGCGGTTTCCGTTTCGGACTTTCAATTTTTTATTCAAACCGACGCCGCCATTAATCCAGGCAATTCCGGCGGCGCGCTCGTCGATATGGACGGGCGTCTTGTTGGGGTGAATACGGCGATCTACTCTCGCTCCGGCGGTTCCAACGGCATTGGTTTCGCCATTCCTTCAAGGCTCGTTCAACAGGTGATCCGGTCTGCAGTTGATGGTGAGGCGTTGGTGCGGCCATGGATCGGCGTGTCGGCGTCGACGGTGACGCCGGATCTAGCCAAGGCGCTGAAACTTGATCGCCCGGCGGGCGCTATCATTGATGATCTCTGGCGCGGCGGACCGGCTGACACAGGCGGGCTTCGCGCCGGCGATGTCGTGATCGAGGTAGACGGACATCCAGTTTTTGACGAGCAGACGCTGAATTATCGCATCGGCGTCAAGAACGATAATGAAACCGCCGATGTTGCGTATTTGCGCGACGGTAAGGCGCGTGAGGCAACCATCAAAGTCGGCTTACCGCCGGATGAACCGGCGCGCGATGAGCGCGCTTTGGAAGGCAATCACCCATTAAATGGCGTCTCCGTCGCCAATCTCTCGCCGCGTTTCGCTGAGGAGCTTGGTCTCGATCCGTTATCCCGCGGCGTCGTTGTGTCCAGTGTTGGGTCGCGCTCATTCGCCGCCCGGCGCGGTTTGCGTCCCGGCCACAAGGTAATCTCTGTCAATGGACGCGATATTGACAGCGCCGCTGAGCTTGCTCGTGAAATTGCACGCCCGGCGACCCGCTGGACGCTGGAAATAGATACCGGCGACCGGATCGTTCCCTGGCGTGTCGGGCGGTAACCGATAAGGAGTTTCAAATGTTGGAGAAAGTATTCAGGCTGGGCGCTGTGCTTGGTCTTATGTCAACAACCGCTTTCGCAGAAACGACGACTTCGCCGTATGCAGACTGGACAGATCGGCAGATTAAAGCACTGTCCAGCGAACAGATCAGTATCTATACGGACGGCAAGGGCGGGGGATACGCCCTTGCAGCGGAACTGAATGGCGTTCCGGGACCGCGTCATGCGCTTGAACTGGCGGAAAGCCTTGGGTTGTCTCAATCGCAGCATCATTCCTTGATGGCGCTGTTTTCAGAGATGGAAACCGAAGCCAAGGCGTTGGGGCATGAGATAATTCAAGCCGAGCAACGCCTCGATGAATTCTTTGCTAATGGCGGCCGCGATCCGGAAGTTCTGGCGACGCTGACGGGTGACGTTGCAGCGCTTGAAGGGAAACTGCGCGCCGTTCATCTCGCGGCGCATCTGAAAACCGCGGCTATTTTAAAGCGCGAACAGACGGCGCAATATATAGAACTGCGTGGCTATCAAGAAAACGATGGGAACCACGACGGCCACGACTCCAGAGAGCATGGCCACCATTGACGATTTCATCTTAGGGCAAATCTTGTGAGCGACCTCTTCCAGTCAGCCGGCTTTGAAAAGGATGCTCCCCATCCGCTAGCGGATCGCGCGCGTCCGCAACGTTTAAGCGAGGTCGTCGGGCAGGACCATTTGTTGGGACCAGGAGCGCCGATCCGGCGTATGCTTGATGCGGGCCGGTTATCTTCGCTTGTACTGTGGGGGGCGCCGGGTGTTGGAAAAACAACGATAGCGAGGCTGCTCGCGACGGAAGCTGATCTCGAGTTTGAACAAATCTCCGCAATTTTTTCGGGTGTCGCTGATTTGCGCAAAGTCTTCGACCGGGCCAAGGCGCGCCGCGCCGCCGGGCGCGGGACACTCTTGTTCGTTGATGAGATCCATCGCTTCAACAAAGCGCAACAAGACGGGTTCCTGCCGCATCTGGAGAGCGGCGTCATTACGCTCGTCGGCGCAACAACCGAGAACCCGTCGTTTGAATTGAATGCTGCGCTGCTGTCCCGGGTTCAGGTCCTGGTGCTGAACGCGCTGGATGATGCCGCGCTGCAGGCGTTGCTGTCTCGTGCGGAAGAAATCGAGGGGCGGACATTGCCACTTACTGATGAGGCGCGCGCGGCGGTCGTTAGCCTCGCAGCGGGCGACGGACGATATGTTTTGAGCCTCGCGGAAATTCTGTTCGCAGAACCTGTGGACCGAACACCGATTGCGCCGGACGAACTCGGCGATTTGTTACAACGCCGCGCGCCGCTATACGATAAATCTGCAGACGGTCACTACAACCTCGCAAGCGCTTTGCAGAAATCCATTCGCGGGTCGGATGTGGATGCGGCGCTGTATTGGGCTGCGCGAATGCTTGTCGGCGGCGAGGACCCGCGCTTCATTTTGCGGCGGCTTGTTGTCGTCGCGTCTGAAGATGTCGGAAACGCTGATCCGCAAGCTTTGCCGCTCGCCGTCGCTGCAAGAGACGCTTACGAATTTCTTGGCCTGCCGGAAGGCGAAATCGCTATCGGGCAGTTAGTTGCCTATCTCGCCTCCGCGCCGAAATCGAACCGCTCCCATATCGCTTTCAAGGAAGCCAAAGCGGCGGCCCGAAAGACAGCGCACCTCAGTCCGCCGCCCCATGCGGTGAATGCGCCGACCGACCTGATGAAATCAATGGGGTATAGCGAAGGCTACAAATACGATCATGATCAGGACGATGGCTTTGCGGGTATGAATTATTTTCCAACGGAGATGGATCGACAGCAATTTTATCGCCCGTCAAATTTCGGTTTCGATAAAGAGATCGCCAAGCGTCTCGACTATTGGGCGAAAAAACGCGCGGAAAAGAACGCGCAATGATTGAGTCCGTCATTGCTTCAAAAACGATTATTGTGATCGTTGCTTTTGTTTCATTATTCGCTGCAGAGCGGTTATTCCGCGCCGCTTCACCACCGAAATCGCCGCGACGATTGTTTTGCAATGGCGGTTTGTGGCTGCTGACGATTTTGATCTCACCCCTGATAGTTGTGCCGCTCACGGCGTGGGGCGTAAACAACACACTTTGGACCCGACCGCAGTTGGTGCCGGAGACGGCGTTGGTTGTGCTCCTGATCGACTTGCTCCTGTTGGATTTATGGACGTATTTTGTTCACCGCGCTTATCACCGCGTGCCGGTGATGTGGCGGCTTCATGAAGTCCATCATCGCGACGAATTTCTCGACACGACAAGCGCATTTCGGTTTCACGCAGGCGAGGTAATATTGTCGGCATGTCTGCGACTGGCGCCAATCATGTTGCTCGCTCCGACGCTGGAGACGGTAATCCTATTTGAGACCATTTTGATTTGCGCAGCGCTGTTCCATCATTCAAATCTGCGCCTGCTGGCGCCATTGGAAAAGGCCGCTTCACTCGTCTTCGTAACGCCGTCGATCCATTGGGTGCATCATCACGCGGTTGAGCGTGACACCAATTCCAACTATGGAACCGTCTTCAGCTTCTGGGACCGGGTTTTTCGATCCAAAAGCAAAGCGAACAGGCGGTTAGGCATGAAGATTGGAATTGAAGGTGCAGAAGACAAAGGGTTTTTCGCTCTGCTTCTCATGCCGTTCGTGAAGAGGCAGCCGTGACCGGGCTCGGCGTTTGGGCGGCGATTGCTGTCGGCGGCGCTTTGGGCGCGATGGCGCGCCACGGCGTCTCGCGCGCATCTTTGCATATGTTTGGTCCGAATTTTCCATGGGGTACGCTCAGCGCCAATGTTATTGGTTCATTCGTTATGGGGCTCGTCATTGTCTGGCTGTCAAAACATGAGCCGCAAAGCGCTGCGATGCGCGCGTTTTTGACCGTCGGTTTGCTCGGCGCTTTCACGACCTTCTCCACTTTTTCGCTGGACGTCGTCACGCTTTACCGGGACCGAACCGTGATGATCGCCGGCGCTTATCTCGCCGCATCCGTCATACTATCCGTATCGGGATTGCTGATTGGTCTCGCAGCGGGAAGGCAGCTCTTATGAGCGATGTACAACACAAAGATGTGTCAACGGATGAGGTCGGCATGCGCCTTGATCGTTGGTTCAAGGTTCATTTTCCGGAATTGCGCCACAGCGCGCTGGAAAAACTCCTGCGTAAAGGACAAATTCGCGTAGACGGTGGGCGCATAAAGGCAAACCGTCGGCTGGATGCAGGCGAGACGGTTCGCATTCCGCCACTTGGAGATCTGGCGAGCAAGGCGCGCGCGCCAGCCCGGCCTAAAGACTTGCAGAATGCTGATGAAATTCGAAAATTTGTGATTTTTGAAGACAAGGCGATCATCGCCCTGAACAAACCTTTCGGTCTCGCGGTGCAGGGCGGCACCAACACTAAGCGCCATATCGACGGCATGCTCGGCGCGCTGGCGGAGGGAGGCGAGCGGCCCCGTCTGGTTCATCGGCTTGACCGCGACACGGGCGGTTTGTTGATTGTTGCAAAAACACGCAAAGCTGCGAGCGCCCTTGGTGAAGCCTTTCAAAAACATGACGTAGAGAAGACGTATTGGGCGTTGACGAATGGCGCGCCGCGTCCGCGCGAAGGCACAATCACCATGGCGGTTGGAAAGCAGACTGTGCGGCAAGGCGACCGCGACATTGAGAAAGTGCAACCGAACAAATCGAGCGACGCAAAACCGGCGATCACTGACTATCAGATCCTTGATGAGGCGGGGGTCATTACTTTTGTCGCCATGCGTCCAATCACGGGCCGTACCCATCAGCTTCGGGTTCATGCAGCGGCGATTGAGTGCCCGATTGTCGGTGACCGAAAATATGGCGGCGCTGAAGCCATTGTCGATGGCGTATCAGATAAGCTGAATTTGTTTTGTCGATCTATGACATTTCCGCACCCGTTAACCGGCCAAAAGACGACAATCACCGCGCCGCTAGAAGGCCATATGAAAGACACCTGGAAATTTTTCTCTTTTGACGCGAATGCAACATGCGAGTGGCCGCAGGATTTGCGCTGATGGACGAGCCTCAAAAAATCAAACGCTTCTACAAAGTCGTTTCCGTCGAAGCGGTTGATGATCGCTTTGGCGTCTTGCTGGATGGGCGTGCCGCAAAGACGCCTTCACGCACAGCGTTGACTGCGCCGACGCACGCACTTGCAGCGGCGATCGCTGAAGAATGGGATGCACAAGAAAAATTCATTGACCGGCATTCCATGAAACTGACGGCGCTATTGTTTGCGGCTTATGCCGACGATGACGTAGCGGAACGTGCGGTTGGTAATGTCCTCCAATATCTCGGCACGGACCTTTTGTATTATCGCGCTTCTTCGCCTGAATCGTTAGTCGCACGGCAAACTGAAATTTGGGATCCGTACCTAGATTGGTTTGAAAAGGAATTTGGCGTTGGGCTAAAAATGACGGAAGGCGTTGGCGCGATAGAACAGTCGCCGGAATGCGCCGCCGCTGTCGAAAGAATTTTGGCTGATGCTTCACCGGAAGCGCTCACCGGTCTCTCGACTGCGACAGCAATCACCGGGTCTGCAGTGCTGGCGTTAGCGCAATTCAAGGCCACGTTCGGCGATGAAGAGATATTTGCCGCCGCTCGCCTCGACGAACAATTTCAGGCAGAAAAGTGGGGCGTCGACGCCGAAGCAAAAGCCCGCGAAAACGCGATGCGCGAGGAATTTCTGACGGTCGGCCGGTTCTTCCGGCTGCTTGAAGCGGAATAACGACGCGTATTATTCGATTGTCTCGCCGCGATTAAGCGCGCGGAAACGCATCAGTTCCTCGTCCTTCAGGATTGTATCTTTGTCTACGTCCATTGAGTCAAAGTCGAGCAGATATTCGCGAATATAGTCCTTGCGTGTAATCGTAGTCGCGGCGCCGGCCATGAAGGCAAATTTTTCGCGCGCATAGGCTTCGTTCTGCATGCCGGCGGCGTCCGGACTGATCTCCTCCAGGAATGCTTCATACTGGCGCTGGCGTTTGATTTCTTCGTTCGGCGCAGCAGCCTGGCGAGTATTGTTCTTACGCCAGCTATCAACGAGCGTAGCAAATTCATCGGCAGTCATAGCTTCGTCGCTATCGACATCGGCAATGGTGAAATCGAGCTTTGCTTCTTCGAAGGCTTCAACGCGGGTCAGGAATTCACCGTCAAAAGCCGCCATTAATTGCTCTTTTGTAGAAAGCGTCGCTTCACTTTCGCGAAGCGGCACATCATCCGTATAGACAACAGTGCGCCGGTCCGTTTCGACGACTTCTCCATTAACGGTGCGCTTCAGCGTAAAGGTTTGCTGCAATTGTTGGCGGGAATTCAACATGTCCGCCATGTCGTCAGGGTTTACTTCGAGCGCCGGCGCGTCATCGACGCCTTCGCCGGCACCATCTTCGGTCGCATTTTCCGCAGCAACGGGCGTGACGGCGGTTTCCGCTTCTGTCACGATCTCCGCAGGGGGAACATCCTGGAGTGCCGCCGCTTCATCGACCGGCGTCAGGGTGAGAGGCGCTGTTGCGTCACGTTGGTCGAGCGGCGCATCA
The DNA here is from genome assembly GCA_013002535.1 of Hyphococcus sp. Classification (GTDB taxonomy): domain Bacteria; phylum Pseudomonadota; class Alphaproteobacteria; order Caulobacterales; family Parvularculaceae; genus Hyphococcus. The sequence continues at coordinate 12,457 of JABDJK010000116.1, read as the reverse complement.
GCGTTGGCCTCCTGCTCCTGTGCGACAGCCCCTGCTGCAAGTACTGCCCAGGCGAAAAGGATTGCGGTGGAATTCTTCAGATCGATCATCATTACCCTCATTGATATCGGCAGCCAGACTAGCACGGTTTTTCTGACGATGTTTGAAGGTTCGCGGAAAATTTGAAGGACTTCTTATATTACAAGGCCTTAATCTTGATCAGCGAGCGCGCCGTATCCAACAGGGCTTCGCGTCCGCTGCGGAATTTTTGGCCGGTCAGTTCGGTTACATATTTGGCGTCGGCGTAAGACGTCAGGCCCAGGCTTCCGCTGATGCTCGCTGCATCACGATTGAACAGCGCAAATATACGCATCATAGTGATGGATAACCGGCGCGTTGGAATTTTGTCGGCATAATCCGGAAATTCCTCGCGCAACATTTCCGCCATGTCGGACAGCGCCAGGGTTTCGCCAGCCGCGATCAAACGTCGCCCGCCAGTCTCCGGCATTTCCATAGCGCGAATGTGCAGGTCCGCGACGTCGCGAACATCGACGGTCGCGAATGAAATCGGGGGAATGCCAGGCATGTCGCCGGTCATTACACGGCGGACCAATTCAATCGACGCGCCCAAATCATCGTCCAGCGCCGGGCCGAAAACAAATCCCGGATTGATCACGGTGAGTCTGTGTTTGTAACCGCCTTCTATGGCGGCGTCCCAGGCGGCCTTTTCTGCGCGGGTTTTTGAAATCGCATAGGGCGTTAAGCCCCGCCATTCCGGATCGCTCCAGTCGTCTTCGCCAAAGGTGTATTCAGCCGGACGATCCGCCTTGTACCCCATAGCTGCAATCGAGGATGTCATAATGATGCGTTCGGCGTTGCGGCTTGCGTTTAATACGCGCAAGGCGCCGTCGCGCGCCGCGGGAACCAGCGCTTCACGATGGCGTGGTTGCGATGTCGGCAGCGGCGAGGCGATGTGCAATACATTAATGCATCCGTCCGCGGCCGCGTCCCAGCCATCATCGCTGGATAGATCCGCGGCGGCGAATTCCAGATTGGAGATATCGGCGCCAGCCTCGCTTAATGTTCGCTTGACCTGATCGGCTTTATTCAGCGCCCGGATGGTCCCGCGCACCGCATATCCTTTTTGCAGGAGCTGGAATGCAACGTGTTTCGCAATAAATCCGCTTACGCCGGTGACTAGGATCAGGTCGGCCAAGGGCGGTCTCCTTTCGGCGCCAAAAGCGCTGACAGGGCAAGTGATTCGACACCGCTACTATATCAGATCAACTTAATTCGACCTCGCGGGCCGCGCCAAAGACGCCCTCAAAGGCTTTTCGCAGGGCGCGGTCGGCGGCGTCCATGGTCGCCGGGATGCCAAGATCAACAAGGCTGGTGACGCCAAACTCGTCCTCGCTGACGCCGCAAGGCGTAATCCCGCTGAAATGAGAAAGGTCCGGTTCAACATTGAGGGCAATGCCATGAAAACTCACCCAGCGGCGAACGCGAACGCCGATGGCAGCGATCTTGTCTTCATGCGGTTGTCCGCCGGGTCGGCTGCGATCGATCCAGACGCCAACGCGGGTCTCGCGTCGCTCGCCCTTCAGCCCGAATTCGGCGAGGGCGTCGATAATCCATTGCTCCAACGCATAAACAAAGCAGCGAATATCTTTGCCGCGTTTTTCAAGATCGAGCATGACATACGCGACGCGCTGGCCGGGACCGTGGTAGGTATATTGTCCGCCCCGGGACGCCCCGAAGACCGGAAATTTGTCGGCGTTCAACAGATCGCTGTCTTTGGCGCTGGTGCCCCCGGTATAGAGCGGTGGGTGTTCGAGCAGCCAGACAAGCTCGTTCGCCTCGCCAGCGCGGATCGCCGAGGCGCGAGTTTCCATGAAGGTGACCGCCTTCTCATAATCGATAAGATCACCAGAAATCGCCCAGTCAACAGGGTCCATTAACCGGATTTGTGACAAAGCTTTCGAATGATTTAACGCGGTTCTAACCAATGATCGGCACTCTCATTCACTGTCACGCAGGGTATGGGTTAACGCACAACATGGCGTCAATCGACAATATAGAAGTTGAACTGACGATTGAAATCGGTTCCGCGCAATTGCCGCTCAACCGGCTTCTTCAGCTCGGCCGTGGCGCGTTTATCCCCCTTGGCTGCGATGACCAGAAATCCCTCGAAATCCTCGCCAATGGGCGCAAAATCGCCGAGGGACGGGTCGTCCTCGACGGCGAGGCGGTTACTGTCGCCGTTAATGACGAAATTGCCGCATAAGCGGTTGCTACACTCCATTTTTTAAGGCTTCACAGGGGCAACGCCATTTGCTATCCCCGCCGCCTGCCGAACCGGCGTGCGGCCGTGGCGGAATTGGTAGACGCGCAGCGTTGAGGTCGCTGTGGGGCAACCCGTGGAAGTTCGAGTCTTCTCGGCCGCACCATTTTTCCCAAGATAAATTCTTGATCCGTCCCGTATTTGGGCGCCGTCAAACTCACATAGTTAACAAGGCATAAACGATGCAACGCGTCCATCATGAAGACGCGACACGCAATTCTTGGCGCAATGTGGATCAACTGTCTCGTGGTTTCGGCGACAGCGGAAACGACAGTAATCCGTCCCGGACCATGCGATAATATTCGCCCCGGCTATCTGCTCGCGATGAATTCCGGCGCGGTAATCCGTGAAACTCGCGTGGACGATGAAACCAACGCGACCCACGTCATCGTGTTTCGCCCGCAGCCTGTGACCGGCTGGGCAAGCCAGCGCATCCTGCGGCGTTTTGATCTTGCGATTGAGGAGACCAAGGGCGCGCAGGTCGTCAATAGCGGCGGGTTCTGTTCTGAATGACCCGGGTGCTGTTTATCCAGTCGACGGCCATTTTGCTCGCAACGGATTTGCGCGCAGAAGAAATAACTGTGGCGCCAGATGATTGCGCCGTTCCCGCCGAAACAGAATTTCTGAATACCGGTGACGCCGAAGCGGCGGACTTGAATCCCTACGCCGCAACGGGCGCCGGCTTTCCGCTGATCTTTGACGTTGAAGTCGGTGATCTGCCCGAGAACCAGCGTCTTCGCGCGTTCCTGCCGGCGCATTCGGAAGACGGCGTTTATATCCAGGTTCCATACGACCTCTGCGGCGAATAAGCGCCCGCTGATAGACTTTCGACCCGTACGTACTTAGAAACCTGCACGAAGCAGTTACAGACCCAATCTCATGCGCCTATCGACCTTTTTCCTGCCCGTTCTGAAGGAAACCCCTGCGGAGGCCCAGATCGCATCCCATCGTTTGATGCTGCGCGCGGGCATGATCCGTCAGGAAGGCGCGGGGATTTACGCGTGGTTGCCGCTCGGCCATCGGGTCTTGAAAAAGATCGAGCAAATCGTGCGTGAGGAACAAAACCGCGCCGGCGCCGTCGAGATGTTGATGCCGACCATCCAGCCGGCGGATTTATGGCGTGAAAGCGGGCGCTATGACGCCTACGGCAAAGAAATGCTGCGCATCACGGACCGTTCCGATCGCGAAATGCTTTACGGTCCCACCAACGAGGAAATGATTACGGAAATTTTCCGCGCTGGCGCCAAATCGTACAAAGACCTGCCGAAGATGATGTATCACATTCAGTGGAAATTCCGCGATGAAGTGCGACCGCGCTTTGGCGTGATGCGCGGGCGCGAATTCTTGATGAAGGACAATTATTCCTTCGACATCGATGAGGAGGCGGGCCGTAAGAGCTACAACAAGATGTTCATCGCGTATTTGCGAACGTTTGAACGCATGGGGCTTAAGTCAATCCCCATGCGCGCAGATACGGGGCCGATTGGCGGCGACCTCAGCCATGAATTTATCGTCCTCGCTGATACTGGTGAGAGCGCTGTCTTCTGCGACAAGCGCATTGTCGAATTGCCCGTGCCGCCAAAGGATGTTGATTTTGACGGCGATCTGCAAACGACGGTCGATCAGTTCACGACATATTATGCGGCGACCGATGAAAAGCACGACGAGAACGAATTTGAAGACGCCGTTGAGGATGGAAATCGAGTGAGCGCCCGCGGCATAGAAGTCGGGCATATCTTCTTCTTCGGCACGAAATATTCCGATGCGATGAACGCAGTGGTTGCCACGCCGGACGGCAAAGAAGTGCCGGTGCAAATGGGTTCTTACGGCGTTGGCGTTTCGCGGCTGGTTGGCGCGATCATCGAAGCCTTCCACGACGGCGATGGCTGTAAGTGGCCGATGGCGGTGGCGCCGTTCCATGTCGGGCTGATCAATTTGAAAGTTGGCGACGCGGAGGTGGATGCAGCGTGCGAAAAACTCTACCAGTCGCTGAGCGATGCTGGCGTTGATGTTCTCTATGACAACACGCCGGCCCGCGGTGGTGAGAAATTTGCGCGCATGGATCTGATCGGGCTGCCGTACCAGATCGTGATTGGCCCACGCGGCCTGAAAGACGGCAAGGCTGAGGTCAAACGCCGTTCTGACGGAGAACGCGAAGAGATCGCGCTGGATCAGGTCAGCGACCATGTCGCAAAGCTGGTGCAAGACGCGCTCGCTTATAACTAAGTAACACTCTCTCATGCAGGGGCGCCGAGCGGCTCATCGCATGAGTGAATGTTCATGTGCCGATCACCATTTTGCCATTTATTCAAAATAGGTTAGCCAGTGGCGCAAGATCGAACGCCGATATGTAAGGACGCTCAGCGTGGCGAAAACTAACGGATCAACCGGCCCATTTTCATTCTTTGAGTGGATGGTGGCGCGGCGCTATCTCGGCGCAACGCGCTCCGGCAAGGGCGTCTCGCTGATCTCCATTATTGCATTCGCCGGCATCATGCTGGCGGTGGCGACGCTCATTATTGTCATGTCGGTGATGCAAGGGTTTCGAGCAAAGCTGCTGGAGCAAATGCTCGGCCTCAACGGTCATATATTCGTACAAATGACAAATGAGACTGCCGCGAATGACGACTTGATCGCCAAGATTGCCAATATTGAAGGCGTGCTGGACGCCGCGCCGCTGGTTCAGGCGCCGGCCTATGCAACAACGCCCGGTGGCGGCGAGGTCGCTCTCGTGCGCGGGATGCGCGGGGACGACTTGCGTGGCCTGACGGAAATTACGGGGCCGGAAAACATTCGCAGCGGTACTTTTGAGACCTTTGGCGAGGGCCGCAATGGCGGCAATCAAATTGCTGTCGGCGTTCGTCTGGCGGCGTCCCTAGGTGTTGAGGCGGGCGATGGCGTTACGCTGACAACGAATGGCGGATCGGAAACGGCATTCGGCCGCATTCCTGTTCGCTCAAAGACTTACATTGTTGGCGCGGTATTTGACGTCGATAACCATCAATATGACTCAACGATTATATTTATGCCGTTCGAACAGTCGAAGTTGTTTTTCCAGGGTTCCGGGGGATCGGAACAAATTGAAATCCGCGTTGGAGATCCTGACGAATTCCAGCGATATTTACCGGCAATCAATGGAGTAATTGAGGGACGCAACACGACGGACTGGACGCGCATCATTGGACCGTATTTCGACGCGCTGCAAATAGAGCGCAATGTGATGCGGTTAATCCTGATGCTGATTGTTGCCGTAGCCGCGCTGAATATAATCACGGGGCTCGTAATGTTGGTAAAAGACAAAACCGGCGATATTGCGGTTCTGCGCACCATGGGCGCGACGCAAGGCGCTGTCATGCGGATATTTTTCCTGTCGGGCGCCCTGATCGGCATTCTCGGAACAGCGTTTGGCGTCATCCTTGGGGCGTTATTCGTCACCTATATTGACCCGATTGAGCAATTTTTATCAGCAATGGTTGGTCAGGATTTATTCAAAGCGGAAATCTATTTCTTTCAGAACATTCCCGCTGAATTGCAAATGGGCGAAGTCGTAACCATCGCGAGTTGGGCTTTGTTCATGTCGTTCATTTCAACCATACTGCCCGCCTGGCGCGCGGCGCGGCTCGATCCCGTCGAAGCGCTGCGATACGAATAGGAGGCGTCTGATGGAGCTAACCGAAACCCAATTCGAAGACTGGTGCGCAAGCTATGGCGGCGCTTGGGAGAAAAAAGACGCTGATGCTTTCACAGCGCTTTTCGACGAAGACGCCATTTACTACTGGACGCCATTTACCGACCCGAAAAAAGGCCGTGCGGAAATCGCAGAGGCTTTTTCCGGCGCTGTAATAAATCAGAACGAGATCGATTTCGGATCGCGCACGCTTTACGTCCAGGCGCAACTGGGCTGCGCCCATTGGAGTTGTTCTTTCACGCGGCCGGATAGCGGCGCCCGCGTTCACATCGACGGCATTCTGGTTGTTCAGTTCAACGATGACGGCAAAGCGTTGTCGTTTCGAGAGTGGTGGCATTCGGATGAGTAACACAGCAGACATTGCGTTGCGTCTTGATAATGTCAGTCGTCGCTATGGCGATCTTGTCATCATCGAGAACGTAAATTTGGAACTAAAGCGCGGCGAAACCGTTGCGCTCCTTGGACCATCCGGCTCCGGCAAATCATCGTTATTGCATATCGCGGGATTACTCGAGGCGCCGTCAGCGGGCGAAGTCTGGATCGATAACATTGCCACGTCGTCACTGAGTGATGCAGAGCGGACACGCATTCGCCGCGATACCCTCGGCTTTGTCTATCAGTTCCATCACTTGCTGCCAGAATTTACAGCGATTGATAATGTTGCCCTGCCACGCATGATTTCCGGCGAGAGCAAGTCCAAGGCTCTTAAAGAGGCGAGGCGCTTGCTTACCTCGCTGGGACTTGGCGAACGCGTGACCCACCAGCCGGGTCAGCTTTCCGGTGGTGAACAACAGCGAACGGCGATTGCGCGGGCGCTGGCAAACCATCCGTCAGTTCTGCTTGCTGATGAGCCGACAGGCAATCTTGATCCGAAAACATCAGACGTCGTTTTTGATTCGCTGCTGGAAATCGTCCGGCAGGAAGGACTCTCGGCGTTAATTGCAACCCACGACCGGCGTCTTGCCGAACGCATGGATCGGACATTGGTGATCCGCGATCAGAAGCTGTTGTTGGCGGCTTGAGGGTGCTCGTCTTCCCGGATGCGCTGCAGCATCTTTTGATGATGCGGCTCTGATCCGGGATCTGTTCGATGGTTGCGGTTGATCCCGTGTCTGCAGCGCGTCATTTTATGCCGCGCAGCGCACGGGAAGACGTATATCAATTGCCTTTTATTTCGTTGTAGTTCTCCAGCGCGCGTTCCCGTGATCTCTTTAAGTCGACAATCGGTTCCGGATAGTTTTTGCCGAGTTTGACGCCGGCTTCCGCCAGCACATCATCCGGCGCAGTCCATGGCGCATGGATGTATTTGTCCGGCAGGTCCGCTATCTCAGGAACAAATTGGCGCACATAATCTCCGTTTGGATCGAACTTTTCGCCCTGCGTCACCGGATTGAAAATCCTGAAAAACGGCGCCGCGTCTGCGCCGCATCCCGCAACCCACTGCCAGCTTGCGGAATTGTTGGCGATGTCGGCGTCGAGGAGCGTATCCCAGAACCACGCCGCGCCATCACGCCAGTGAATACCAATGTTTTTCGTCAACAGGCTCGCGACGACCATGCGCACGCGGTTGTGCATCCATCCCGTTCGCCAGAGCTGGTGCATACCGGCGTCAATAAAAGGAATGCCGGTCCGCCCTTTTTGCCACGCTTTCAGCGCAGCGTCGTCATCGCGCCATGGGAAGCCAGCGAAATTTTCACGGATCGGTTTTTCAGGCATTTTGGGATTGTAAAACAACAAATGATACGAAAATTCGCGCCACGCAATTTCCGACAGAAATTTTTCTGCGTTACCGGCGTCGATTTTGCCTGCCTCTAACTTGCTGTGAACGGCATCCCATATTTGCAAGGGACTGATTTCGCCGAAGGCAAGATGCGGGCTAAGCCGCGAAGTCTTTTCCATATCCGGGCGGTCGCGACCGTCTGAATATTCATCGACATTGTCTTTCAGGAAAAGGCGCAGTTTTTCGGTGGCGCCTGTCTCACCCGGCGACCAGTCTTCCGGAAATTCATGCGCCCAATTTGGTTCGGTCGGCAGGAGTATAAGGTCATCCAGTGTCAGCGACTGGCCTTTAAAACTCTTCCAGCCTTTTGCCTTGCGCGGTTTTGTGGCGGTGTTGCGCGACGGGCCTTCGCGCCGCATAGCTTTCCAGAACGGCGTAAAAACCCGATAGGGGTCGCCCGAACCGGATTTGACTTCCCAGGGCTCGCGCAACAAAGATCCGTTGAAAGTTTCTACGTCGACGCCATCGTCCCTGAGGGTCGATTTCAATTCTTTATCAATGGCGACTTCCGGCGCGAAATACCGACGGTTCCAGAATATTCGCGCTGCGCCAATTTCCTCTACAAAAGTTTGCACCATCTTTTTTTCGTCCCCCTGGCGAAAAACCAGATCGATGCCAAGGCTTTCCAGATCTGCCTTTAGCGACGCCAGCGAATGACACAGCCACCAGCGAGATGCGCCGCCCGGGGCGGCGGTAGCGTCTGGATCGTACGCGAAAAACGCGATTACCGGCGCCTCTGCATCAATGGCGACGCGGAGTGCCGGATTATCCGCGATTCGCAAATCGCGTCGGAACCAAACAATGGAAGGCGCGTCGCTCATTTCCGGCCGCCGCTAAAATGGCTGGACCAAACCCCGCGCGCCCGATAAAATAACATTTGTAGGGTAAGGGATTTGTCCATGAGTATAGCTGACGTTCTCGCGATTTTTGATTTCAATGGATTTATGGCGGATTGGGGCCCGGCGACAATAGCAATTGTCTTATCCGTGTCATTTGTTTTTCTCATTTTGGCAATTGCGGTATGTTTCGTCGCGTTTCAAACGGCGCGCAGTGCCTCGGTCTCACGACACGCGACGGAAAACGTTCTCGCGCAGATTTATGATCTGGCGCATGAATCGCGTCAATTAGCGGCCCGCACGGAAGAAGCCAGCTTGCGCGTTGCAGAATTTGCGGAAATCGAAGGGCTGTCAGACCGCATGAATTCTGTCCGGCTTGGCGACCGCGCAGAACCCAACACTGAATACAGCGATGCTGTAGACGCGCAAGAAGCTGTTCACAAGTTTGCTGATGACGAACAAAACAGTGAAGCAATTCAAAATGATGCTGATGCAATTTTAGCGAACGATGATCCTAACGCTGGCGCGCGTTTACAGACCGCAGCGCGCGCCGCAAGTGAGCCTTCTGCGTTGCTACGCACGATCATGCGCCGTCGCTAACAGTTATTTCATCTGGCTGCGAATGTAATCGCTAAAGTCGCCTGATAATTCTTTGTTTTTTAGTCCTAGCGCAACATTTGCCTGAAGCCAGCCGAGCTTTGATCCGCAATCATAAATGCCGCCTTCGCAAATACAGGCGTGGAATGCTTGCTGCTCATTCAGGCTGTTCATTGAGTCTGTGAGCTGAATTTCGCCGCCGGCGCCTTTACCTTGATTTTCGAGCAGCTTGAATATATCGGGCTGCAAGACGTACCTTCCGATGATCCGGAAATTCGACGGTGCGTCTGCCGGCGCAGGTTTCTCCACCATCCCCGTCATCTCAATCAAATTTCCATCGCGAGACTTGGGCGCGATAACGCCATATTTCGACGTGTCTTCTTGCGGCACTTCTTCAACAGCGACAAGATTTCCGCCGACTTTCTCATACGCATCTACCATTTGACGCAGAAATCCCGGCCGGTGCGATACGATTTCGTCAGGCAAGGACACCGCGAAGGGTTCATCGCCGATCAATTCGCGCGCGCACCAGACCGCGTGACCGAGACCAAGAGGGGCTTGTTGGCGGGTGTATGAAACAGCGCCAGCCGTCGGAATCGTTTTCTCAACATCAGCAAGTATTTTTGTTTTTGATTTTTCTTTCAGCGTCGCTTCGAGCTCATAGGCGTGATCAAAGTAGTCTTCGATGGCGCCCTTGCCGCGGCCTGTCACCAGAATGAAATTTTCAATACCTGCGTCGCGCGCCTCATCAACGACATAATCGATCAGCGGCCTGTCAACGACTGGCAACAATTCTTTTGGGATCGATTTCGTCGCAGGTAATACGCGTGTGCCAAGACCGGCAACGGGAATGACGACTTTGCGGATCGGTTTCATGGTTGGGTTTCCGTGTAATGAACTGGTAGGTTCAGCGATCTAAAGGGTTCGCGATTAATTGTCTTCCGATATTTCCTGCGTTCCGGTGATTTTTGTATTGGCGATGCGCCGTTCGGCATCGGCGCGCAGATCATGAAAAAAAAGATTGTAATCCTGAGCTCGCCAATGACCGCCGAACCAGCGCTTGCGCTGAAGGAACGCTTGCTTTGGCTTTTCGACCGTAAGGATACCGCGATTGCATTGCGCGGTTACGCTGCCCGGAATTGGCGCCGGCATATCAGAAATGGGCAGGCCGGTAGCGGACGCTGCGCCTAAGTGGTTTTCGGCGCCGACCCGCTTTTCGGAAATCGTCCAAGATAAAGGATTAACGCACAGTACCTCTTCGCGTGACCGGGTCTGTGTCGTTCCACCGTCATTCCAGATAAGCGTACGTTTTCGAAAACGCTCCTGTTCCAGCGCATGGCGTTCTTCAAACGCGATATAGGATACGACGCATCCAATTGTGTCCCTGTCACTGCAGGCGGGCACGTTACTCAATTCATCTTCAAAAATTGAAACAGGTATTGAATGATCAATGATGTATGCGGCCGAAAGTTGAGCGCGGAGGTTTGCATCATTTTCAAAAAAGCGTTGCAATAATCCTAGGACATGCAGCCCGCCCTGACCATATCCAACCAAGATCATCGGTCGTCCTTCAGCGCGCTCATTCAAGAAGTGTTCGAATGCCGTGCTAACATCAGAGAAAGCAAGCTCATACGCCGCGCGACCGTCAAATTTATGCGTGAAGGACGCGAACAGCGTTGCTTGGCGATATTTCGGTCCATAGACATTGCCTAATCCGAGGAAAGGTCCCGCTTCATTGGGCGCAGCAACGTCGCGCAATTCTTTTGCCGCTCCCTCGTCATTGATTGGCGCGTTCCAGTGCTCGGCGCCGTAATAGGTGGTCGAATGCGCATAAAAGACATCGGCGTCTGCGCTATCACCATTAGTTGTCGGCCACAGCGCCCAGGCGCCGCGCGCGCCATATGCCGGCGGCGGCGGCGGCGCATAGGTCTGATAGGGAAATTTTGGGTTGAGGGCGTAGCGGGCTAGATTATCCTGGAATATAAGCGCAGCAGCGGCGAGCAGCGTGATCGCCAAAAATGCGCCAAAACCGATCGAAATACGCCACGGATTCACGTTTCTTTTCCCTGTTTGCGCCGTTCAATTAACATTTTTACCGTTCAAATAGGAAATCTCGTCATATTTTCGAAAACTAGCAAGGTTAAGGGGTTTTAATCACCGCCCCGGAAAACTAGTTGCAATAAGGCGTTTTGGGAATTGGTCCCGGCGAAGGAAAAGCTGCAACAGCGATGAATAACGAAGACACTAAAAAAAGCCGCGACGAAGCGGCGCTGATCAAGCCGAAGCGTAAATCGATCATGTCCGGCTTGTGGTCGAGCTTTCTCGCCGGCATTGTGGTCGTCGCGCCGATCAGCATCACCATCGCCGTTGTCCTGTGGGTTCTAACGGGACCCGTCGCACGGCTCGACGCATTCGTGAAACGGACCTTGCCGGACGGCGGCAGCTTTATCGAAACGCTTTTGCAAGTGTTCCCGTTTGGCGGCGTCATCATCGCGTTTATCGTGATTGTGCTACTCGGCGCGCTGGCGAAGAACATTGTCGGACGATCGTTCATCAATGCAGGCGAGCGTGTGCTCGAGCGCGTGCCGGTCATCCGCAATCTCTACGGGTTTTTCAAAAACGTATTTGAAACGGCGCTGAGACAATCAGATCGATCGTTCAAAGAAGTTGCGTTAATTGAGTACCCGCGCAAAGGCGCCTGGGTCATGGCGTTCGTCGTTGGCAGCGCCAAGGGTGAGGTCAAAGAATTACTCAATGATCAAGGCGAAGGGCTTACGGCGTTGTTTGTGCCGACGGTGCCAAACCCGACGTCTGGATTTTTGCTGTTCCTGCCGCGTGATCAATTGCGTATTCTTGATATGCATGTTGAAGACGCCGCAAAGTTGATCTTTTCAATGGGCCTCGTTGTACCGGAATATACAAATGGCGAAGACGCCGTGAAAAAGCTGGAAGAGATTGCTGAAGTTGCCAAGAAAGAGAGCGCCGAGAAAAAGAGATTTTTCTCAATCGGCAGTAAGTAATCTAGCCTGCACTCAAGAGCTTCACCGCATCATCACGACTGAAGAGATACAGAAGAGCGCGCAGGGCTTCGCCGCGTTCCGTTTCCAATTTCGGATCTTTCTCGACGATCATTTTTGCATCGTCGCGCGCTGCCGCCAATAATTCGCCGTGCACCGACAAATCTGCAAGGCGAAAGCGCGGGAACCCCGACTGCGCCGCACCCAAAACATCGCCGG
>JABDJK010000035.1 GCA_013002535.1 Hyphococcus sp. | reverse complement strand
GGGTGTTCAGTACCCGCATAAATTTTGAGGTTCGTCATTTGACGACGCGCCAGCGGCGATTCTTTCGGCATCATGCGCTCAACGGCTTTCATTAGAACACGTTCCGGATATTTGCCGCCGATAATTTTTTCCATCGTGCGTTCTTTGATGCCGCCCGGATAACCGGTGTGCCAATAAATCTTTTTGTCCGACATTTTGTTGCCGGTGAAGACGACTTTTTCGGCATTAACGACAACGATATTGTCGCCGCAATCGACATGCGGCGTATAAGCCGGCTTGTGCTTGCCGCGCAGGCGGGTCGCGATGATCGAGGCGAGACGGCCAACGACGAGGCCCTCTGCATCAATCAGCGTCCATTCCTTTTGCGCTTCCGCTTCAGCGGGTTTCATGGAATAGGTTTTCATGTGTTTTCGCATCCTGAAATTCAAAAGCCGGTTTTGAGGCGTTTTATGCCCTACCGGCCATGGAAGGCGGCGAAATAGCCGCCGTTACGTTTCCGGTCAACATGTTCCGAGAAACTATTTGAAAACAGGGTGATATTAATGTGGTAATTTATTACCACATATTTCTGTAACAGCACAAACTATTGAATCTGTTGGAATTCCGCGCAGGCTTGTGCTGTCAACCTTCTGGGTTTGCGGCGACCCGCACCCTGATTGACGGCGCGCTCGGGCAATTTCTCTCGCATTTATGTATGATATAGGCCGTTCTTTTCATTAAAGGTCTAATTCCATGCGCACTATCCCCGCCCTTCCCGCGCTCCTCCTCGCCGCTTGCGCTCATGCCGATGGCGATACGCCAATCGCCGACGCAACTGTCGCTGAGGCGCTGGAGACAACGCAAGATCCAACGCCAGCGACTGATTGGCTCATTGATGACATCGCCCATATGGCGGCCGAGGGCGGCAAATGGGTCGCCTCCAACGAAGCCTATATGACGGAGAACGAACCGTTTGAGGCTTACGCCATGGAATGGAAAGCGGGTTTAAGTCCCGCAACCATGACTGGGCGGCTTTATGGCGTCAAAGACGGCGAGCCCACCGGCGACTTCTGGCGCTTTCGCCAATACTGGCACCCTGGAAAAGCAAAAGCTGTGCTTGAACAATTTGGCGCCGGCGGCGCGGTTGGCGTCGGGACGTCATGGCCGATCGAAGGCGGCTTTGAATCGATCCAAACATTTTATCGCGGCGGCGCGCCCGCAAGAGAAACCGGTCATCGCAGCAACAACCCGGATGAAGACATCCACATTACCGAAAGTTTCAATATTGTTGATGGCGAGTGGAAATCGAACCGCATATATATGTGGAAACGCGTCAGCGACTAGGCGCCAATAATAAACCGACAACGGAGTAATTTGCTTCATGCGTAAATTTTTCCTCGCCGCCGCTGTTTTCGCCCTCGCCGCCTGCAGTCAAAAGACCGAGGCGCCGGCCCCTGTTGAGACGCCGGAACCCATTGGCGTTTCGACGGCCCATGAATTGCCCAGCGTTGGATTTTCGCCCACCGGCATTGATTTCTGGACGCACCCGAATGTTGCATTCAACGCCCTGATCATTGTCGCTGGCGCAGACGGCATCGTCTCCTACAATATGGAAGACGGCGTCGAAGTCTCGCGCGTTCCCGGCGTCAATGCCCACGGCGCAGCCGTATCCTATCTTGGCCTTGGGCCGACGGCGCGCGGGCTCCTCGTCTCCTACGATACGGAAGCGGAGGCATTCAAAGTCTACGCAATTGATAATGTGACGCGTAACTTCCAGCCGGAACTTGGCGAAATTCCGGTGCGCGGAAACGTGCGCAGCTTTTGTTTTGGACGCGCGGCGGGCGAATCGTCGCCTTCGCTATTCATCGTGCAAAAAGGCGAATTGACGTCCTACGATTTTGGCATTGAGGCGGAAAACGTCAAAGTCTCGAACATGCAATCCTTTACCGCACCAGCCGATGCGACCGACTGCACTGTTGATCCCCTGACCGGCGAGGCGATTGTCGTGACGCAAGCTGGCGCCCTATATCGTTTTGCTAGTGAAGGCGCCCCATCGGCAATCACAACCCTTGCAAACGTCAAGCCCGCCGGCATCGGCATGATTGCGTCAGCGAGCGAGGGCGAAAATGGCGAGGCGGCTTTCGGCGCCCATGTCTTTTTGTTGGGTGGCGAGACCGGCGCCGTCGCTGTTATTGACGCACCATCAGGCAAAGTTGCCGGCGCAGCAAGCTTTGCAGCAACGGACGAAATCGACGCGGAAGGCGCGCCGGGCGTTCTTGGCGTCAGCGGCGCAAATCTTGGCGGGCTTTATCGCAATGGCGCAGTCGCCGTCACATTTGGATCCGAAGCGCCGGCCTTGCGCCTCATCCCGGCGAATGGCGTCGCCAATGCGCTTGGTATTGAGACTGGAGACCCGATTGAGCCGCGCGGGACATTGCCGGAAGCCGAGGACGATAGCTTGTTGATCCGTACGGACTTTAATCTAGAGTAGCGCTTGCGCCGTGCGCCGCATAAATCGCAGCCGCAAAAACGACCAGCGCGCCAGCCTGATGCGCGAGCCCCAGAGAGATCGGCGTTGCCGCGAGTAATGTCCAGACGCCCAACACAAACTGAAATCCAACCGCGGCGAGCACCAATTTTGCACGCGGAGCGAGCGCAGTTTTATGCGCGGCGACAAAAAACCAAACGGCGCCAGCCGCGAGCAACATCGCACCGATGCGATGGTTGAATTGCACCGCCTCAATCGTCTCAAAAAGATCATTGAGACCTTTTGAGCCGACAAAATAGCCGTCGGGAAAGAATTTTCCCTCCATCAGCGGCCATGTGTTGTAGGTTCGCCCCGCGCGAAGCCCGGCAACAAATGCGCCGAGCATCATTTGCGCGTAAACACCGGCAAGGAGCACGAGGGCGCCCAACTTTATGTTACGCGATGCGCCGGGGCGTTTCGCCGGCCATAGATCGAGCGCCAGCCAAAACATGAATCCGAAAAGCGCGACCGCAAGAGCGAGATGCGCTGCGAGGCGATACTGGCTGACGTCAACGCGCTCAGACAAACCTGAGGATACCATCCACCAGCCAAGGGCGCCCTGCAGTCCGCCCAGCAAAAATAACCCAAATAGTTTAAACCCAAGCGGGCGCGTTAGCGCGCCCGTCGCTGCAAAGAAAACAAAGGGCGCGAAAAACGCGATGCCGATGAGGCGCCCAAGAAATCGGTGGCCCCATTCCCACCAGTAAATTTTCTTGAACTCGCCGAGGCTCATTCCGTAATTTACTTCCTGGTATTCAGGGATAGTCTTGTATTTCTCAAATTCAGAGAGCCACGCCGCCTCACTCATGGGCGGGATCGCCCCGGTGACAGGGCGCCATTCAACAATCGAGAGGCCGGAATCGGTAAGCCGGGTTGCGCCGCCGACAATCACCATTACGGAGACAAGGCCGCACATTAAGAATAGCCAAATGGCGATCCGGCGCGCCGCGGCAGAAGATGTCGAGCCTTTTTGATCCGGATCATTTAATTTGCTAGCTGCCATGACCCATGGTTTAGGATAAATTCATCGCCGCCGCCCGCGACTCCGCGTCGCGGCGCAAATGGAACCGAAAATGACGCCTCGCATCAAGAAACTGATCGGCATGGCGGCGCTCTTGCCGGCGCTCGTCCTCTATCTTTTTGCGGCGGCGGCCCTTGGCGAAATGCTGCCAAACTTTCAATTATTGAAGGTCATATATTATCTCATCGCCGGGATCGCATGGGCGTTTCCGGTCAAATATCTAATGCAATGGATGAATGCCGAGCCTGCGCAAAAGCCTCCTGACCCAAATCGGGACTAAAGCGCTTGCAATCGGCTTCACACCGCAACGCTCCCTTAAACCCTGTCAGGCAATATGCGCTGTCGAACGAACGCGCGGGGCGGAGACATGCTGGGCCAGAACCAGACTATTAGACACAAAAATCAGGCGGCGGTGAAAATTACCATTGTTGGCCAGGAACCATTTCATGGCGTTGTCTTCCTGTCGGTTGGCGACCGGTTGATCGATCTTCTGAATGATGATCGTGCGTTCATACCGATAAAAAAAGAAGGCGGTCCCGCGATCATCGTCTCGAAGTTGCAAATCGCGTCTATCGTTGAACTCGAAATTGCGAAGCCGGCCGAAGATATTGAGGAAGAACAAGTCGAAGATCTATCAGCAGAATTTGAAACCGATTCCGAAAAAGGTGAATCAAAAACGCCCCGCGCCATACGCAAGTTTGATCCGTATGCAACTTTGCGTATTACGCCGGAAGCAAGCGTCGATGAAATTCGAGCAGCCTACAAAACTCGTATCAAAGCGGTTCATCCGGATTCAATTGCGGCGCTCGGGCTCGATGACGACCTCGCTGACGCGGCGCTGAAATCAACGCAGAAAATCAACTACGCCTATCGCAAGATCATGCGCGACCGTGAAGAAGCGGCGAGCGCTGAAGCAGCGCCGAAAGCCGCCGCGGGTAGCATTTAGCCATTCATTCATCCATTTCTTTCCCACCGCTTGACCGCGGGATCCATCTCCGTCGATGTCCGCTGCCCTATCTTAAAGCGCTAGTGATGGGCGCCGCGGTTAAACCGCGGCGAAGCAAGGATTGTAAATTTGAACTTTCGCCTCCTAACCAGCGCGGCAGTTATACTGGTTCCAGTCCGGCTGGGTTGAACAGAGCGGCGCGGGCTCGCTGCCGTTAGCAATCACAATTGCGGCAAGTGCAGCGAGGAGCGCGCTGGCAACAAGAATAATCGCCATGTTACTGATCGCCGGCGGCGGACTGTCAAAATCGCGTTCGTCCTCATCTTCATCATCGTCATCTTCTTCTTCGATGATTTCGATCTCGCGTCGTTCGACGCGCCGGAGTGATGCTTTTGAAGCGAGGTCATCGCTAGGGAATTTTGGCGTCGCCATATCCGGCGCAGTGAAGCCGCCCGCGCTGCCAGAAGCCATGGAGCGGTTATCCGCTGGGACACCATCGGGCAGTATCGACCCTGGTAATTTTGGCGCTTTGCTCATTTCCCCGCCACTCCAGCGAATACACGACTGGCGGCACTATAGCATGGGCGGGACGACGTTGCGTAGCCCGCAAAATCACGTCGATGCGGAATTTTCATTGATTTTTGCGGAAAAATGGTCGGAGCGACTGGACTCGAACCAGCGACCCCTTCACCCCCAGTGAAGTGCGCTACCAGACTGCGCCACGCTCCGGACCGTTACAGGTCGCGGACTATAGCGCCGAACCGCTAGCCTGCAATGGGGAAGAACGGACGAATTCGCAGCCTTACGCCGCAGCGTCGTCACTCAATGCGCGGCGCGCATCGTCCTCGGCGTCGTCCTCCGGCGCATTCGCCGCATCTATCGCTTCCAGCGCCAGCGCGGCCTCATCCAGGGCGTCCTGAACTTTCTCAAGACGCGTTACCAGACGCGATAGTGCATGGCGCACATCCCGCGACATTTCCGGTGGCACCCGGGCGTCATCGCCAAGTTCCAAGATTTCCTGGGCAACGCCGTCTTCATCCGGCAGGACCGGACGTACATCAATCTCTTCGCCCGCCGCCGCACGGCGGCCAAGCTCGGAAACGAACTTTACGCCTTCCTCGCGGAAAATCTTCTGAACGCCTTTGGTGGTGTAGCGCTGATTATATAATAGGACGCGAATGCCGCGTAAGAGATCGATATCCAGGGGGCGATAATAACGACGCCCGCCAGCGCGGCGCATGGGGCGCACCTGACCGAAGACTTCCTCCCAATGGCGCAGCACATGTTGCGGCACATCGAGTTCGTCGGCGGCTTCAGAAATTGTCCGGAATGCTTCGGCGGCTTTCGCCATGCGCATCACCTGCCCTTAAATCGATTTTTACTCCGCGGCTTTGCGGCTGCGGTGACCTTCATTGATGCGGTCTTTTAATACATGTGACGCGCGGAAGGTGACAACCCGGCGCGGCGCAATCGGCACTTCCTCACCGGTTTTCGGATTACGGCCCATACGGAGCTTTTTGTCGCGAACCGAAAATGTTCCGAAGGACGAAATTTTTACAGTCTCGCCGCGCTCCAGCGAGCCGGCGACCTCTTCCAGAACGCGCTCAACAAAAGCTGCGGATTCGTTTCTGGAAATGCCAACGGATCGATAAACAGCATCAGTCAGATTTGCCCGCGTTACAGTATTGCTCGCCATAGTAATAAGCCCCGCGAATAATTCGCCCCACCGGTGTAAAGGTTAATATTAACAGGGTGGTTAGGTCAATAAGTTGTTGAAATATATTGCGACTTGTTCACGCGCGCATCAATGCAGCGCCCCAGGTCAGACCGCCGCCCATCCCCTCGATCAGGACAAGATCGCCTTTTTTGATGCGCCCATCGTCAACGCCGGCGCACCAAGCGAGCGGTATCGACGCCGCAGACGTATTGCCCTGGCCGGCAATGGTTGAAACTACCTGATTTTCGCGAAGGCTCAGTTTTTTGACAACGCCCTTGATGATGCGTTCATTCGCCTGATGGGGAACAAACCAGTCGATATCATCAACGTGGACCCCGGCGTCAGCGACAACGCACTCAATCGCTTCTGATATGCGCGTTATCGCCTCACGGAATACGCGGTTGCCTTGCATCCGTACATGGCCCGTTGATTGGGTCGAAGAAACGCCGCCGTCGACGTAAAGCAGGTCAACCATGGTTCCGTCGCAGCGCAGATAGCTGTTCATGACACCGCGGCCATCGGCGTCTTTTTCGTCGCGGCCTTCCAATACGAAAGCGCCGGCGCCGTCGCCGAAAAGAACGCAAGTCGCGCGGTCTTCCCAGTCGAGAATGCGCGAGAATGTCTCCGCGCCGATCACCAGCGCATTTTGATGCTGACCGGAAGCAATGAATTTCTCCGCGGTTGAGAGCGCATAGATAAAACCGGTGCAGACCGCCTGAATATCAAACGCAGCGCCGACGCCGGCGCCCAGTTTTGCCTGCACCACTGCCGCCGTTGACGGAAAGGTTAGATCCGGCGTCGTTGTTGCGACGACAATGAGATCGATATCAGCGGCGTCGCGGCCCGCAACGGCTAAAGCTTTTTTCGCGGCCTCAATGGCGAGATCGGACGTCAGCTCCCCTTCGCTCGCTATATGGCGCTCTTTAATGCCGGTGCGCTCGCGAATCCACGCATCGTTGGTATCGACCATCTTGGCGAGGTCGTCATTGGTGAGAATTTTTTCCGGTAAAAACGATCCGCAACCGGTAATAACCGCCCGTCTTGTCATTGCGCCGCCGCAGTTATCTTTGCTTCTGACTCTTGTGCTTTGCGCAGCGATCGCCGCCGCGCCATGACGGCGTCAACGGTTTCGGCGACCTCGTCAAGGAAAGGACGGCGGGCAAGGCGCGCGGCCATTTTTACGGCGCTTGCAAACCCATAGGCGTCCGCCCCGCCATGGCTTTTCACAACGATGCCATTAACGCCCAGAAATACGCCGCCATTGTTCGCCGATGGGTCGATGCGTTCTTTAAACTTGCGCAGCCCAGGCGCCATCAACAACGCGCCAAGGCGAGCGTTCCAGGTGCCGGTGAGCGAATCTTTCAACCACTTGCCCAAAAGCCGCGCGGCGCCCTCAGCCGTTTTGATGGCGATGTTGCCGGTAAACCCGTCGGTGACAACTACATCCACTGAGCCTTTTGATATGTCATCGCCTTCGACGAAGCCCTTAAACGCCATTTCCGGATCAGCCTCGCGAAGAATGCGCGCGGCAGTTCGGATTATTTCATGGCCTTTCAGATCTTCGGCGCCAACATTCAACAAGCCGACTGTCGGTTTATCAACTTTTGCGAGGGACCGATAAAACGCCTCACCCATGATTGCGAATTGGACAAGCTGCTTTTCGTCCGCCTCAACATTGGCGCCGACATCAAGAACCACAGTTTTGCCGCGCTGCGTTGGCCACAGCGCCGTTATCGCCGGGCGATCAACGCCTTCAATCATGCGAAGCTGTAAGCGCGCCAGCGCCATCAAAGCGCCAGTATTGCCGCAGGAAACGACAGCTTGCGCCTCGCCTTCCTTCACCGCTGTCATCGCCAGCCACATGGAGGTATCGCGACCACGGCGAATGACATGACTTGGCTTGTCCGTCATTTGAACGATATTTTCCGCGTGCCGAATTTCTGATCCTTCGAGGCCTTTCGCTTCGGCCACAAGCGGTGCGATAATTTTCTCGTCGCCAAAAAAGAGAAACTTCGCGCGCAAGCCTTTTGACACAGCATGCGCGACGCCATCGACGACAGCAGACGGACCAGCGTCGCCGCCCATGGCGTCGATCGCAAGAACAATCGCTCTTTTGTCCGTCAACGTGTTCGTCAAAACACTTTGTCCTGTTTGGCGCTTGATCGGCTCCAGCGCCCATCAATAGCTCTATTTGCGGCGGACAATAAGTATGTCTGCAATGCCAGACAACGCCGCTTGTCGATTATATGGCGCTTTGGGGAAAATATACTAACCGTATTGTTTTTACTCTATTTTTTTTGCTTCGCCAAGGGCGGCGGCAAAGGCCGTTTTTTCCTCATCCTGGCCATATTGCTCTGCTAGGCTCGTGACGCCGTCTTTGCGCGGAAACGGGTCCATAGCCAGGGAAAGCTGCTGAACGAGAAAGTCGCCGATATCGAATTCTGCGCCCTCGTGAATATCGGGCAACGCGGCTTCTTCATCGCCCTCAGCCGGCGTCGCATCGCCGCGCAAGAATACGAGCTCAAAATCCTCTGCGATGTCTTCCGCCATCTCATCAAGGCTGGCGACGCATTCGCGGGTCAGCGACGCCAAAAGCGTTCCCGTTAGAAATATCTCTGCCCGGTTTGCACGAATTTTAACCGCGCCCTCGATGTGTTTGACGGCGACAACGTCAAGGCGTTTCGTGATGCGGGCGCGCTCTTCTTCGTTCGCCGCAAGCCGAAAAGATGCGCCGCCGCGCGGCAGGTCGGCAAGGACAACGACATGACTGAATTCAGCATCGGCAACCGTCATTCGGATTTCTCCAAACAAACCGGCGGGAAATTGACAATGCCTGTAGCAAGGCGTGACTGGTCCTGCGCATCGACGTCGGCCACAGCGCGGCGAACATAGGCCGCAAGTTGCACTGACTGACTGGCGTCCTCATTTGAAAAGATGTTGCGGCCAAGCGCGTGGGCGAGCGCATCAGGCTTCGCGGCGCCTTTCAATGCTTCATCATAAGCGCCGGCGCGGCCGTAAAAGTTCTCCGACATGGTTCTGATCTTGCGGGCGATCGACATGTCGCCAACGCCTAGTTCCCGCAAGGAATCGTCCATATTCTGAAACATGACGTCGAACAGCTTTTGCGCGATGTCGGCGGCTTTGTTATCTTCCCCACGCAAGGGCCGCAAAATCATGAAAACGTGCAGCGTCACCATTTCGAAACGGCCCTCGACGGTGTCTGGAACGCCGACCTCTGTATAAAGCGCCGGGCTCCGGGCCTGGGCAACAGCCCGCTCATAGAGCGCCTCAGCAGCCTCTCGCCCGCGATCCTTCTTGAAAAATGACATGACCATAATGTTATGAGCCTTTTCCCGCGCCGCGGGTTTGCCGCCGGGCCGGATCATTGCTATTCAAGCCCCCGCACCTATGCGCCGCAACCCGTCCGATCAAGCCCTTGCTAGGACAAATTGCGGGGAGGCGCGCGGGCCGGGGTCCGAATTTTATAAGGATTGTTTGTTCGATGTTCAGAGTTCTCGTATTGGCCAGCGCGGTTTTAATGTTGCAGGCGTGCGTTTCCGTCAGGTCCCAGCATGGCTACGTCCTGGAGCGCGACCAAACTGAACTGACTGCGACGCCGGGGCTAGACACCCAGGAGAGCGTTCTCGCGAAATATGGCGAGCCGTCCTTGATCGGCACCTTCGATGACAAAGCCTGGTATTATTTGAATTCCCGCGATCAATCGCGCGCGTTTTTCCGGCCGAAAACGCAAGCCCGAACAGTGATTGCATTTTACTTCAATGAAGACGGCTCCGTTCGCGAAACCGATGAATTCACGCTGGAAGATGGTGAGAACATCAAACTTGTATCACGCACGACACCGTCGCGCGGGCGAGAATTGAATTTCTGGGAGCAGCTTCTCGGCACCGTCGGTCAGCTTCCCGCCGGCATCGGCAACCAGCAGGTTCCGGGACAGTAAACTCCTTATTGCGTTTCAGCCGCCAACGCCGCGAAACCTTCGCGCGCGTTTTTATATTGCGGCGCCCAGCCTGACGCATCGCGATATTTTTTGTTGCTGGCGCGAACCGAGCGCGTATGCGACGTCGTTTTGTCGCCTGACGAAAGCGGCGAGACGGCCGGGAAATCGCAGCAGTGGTTTCTTGCGGCCGACAGCGGTTGCAATAGCGTTAGAATATTTGCGTTTGGTTAGCGGCTCATCATCGTCAATTTTGTAAATCCCGGCCGGAACATTGAGCACCGCCGCAAGCGCAGCCCCGCCATCCAGGTCATTGATCGAAGAGAGAAAAGTATCCGGCGCGCCGAGCATGACGCAGACGCCGGTCTTGCGCGCGGTTTCAAGAAACTCTTCGCTGTCCGTGGCGCCCGGTCCGTAGAACCAACCGAAACGAAAAACAACGCCTGCGCCGCCGGATTTCCCGAACCGATTGGCGTTGGCTTCTGCCGCAAGGTTCCCTTCAGACATAACAAAGCGTTCAACGGGCTCAGTTTCATTGATCCAGCCGGCGACATTGTCGCGATAAAGCATCACGACGGATTCTTGAAGGAAACGCGAAACGCCCGCCGCTAACGCGGCGTCGACAAGCGCCGGTCCCGCCGGAAAGAAATATTTTGATGAACCAAAAATAAATTCAAACACGCGCATTCAGCATAGGACGGATTGTCACGATGGCGGCATGTCGCAATCGCGACGGCTCAGGCAAAGTGGTCGAAGCCATCGCGCGGCGTCGGGATTTCGGCGCCGGTTTCGGTGAGCAAGACCGCGCCCTCCCCGCGCGTTAAAGATCCAATACGCGCAACTTCCGTCCGCGATGCTTTTGCCGCCATCATCACCGAGCGCCGCATGGATTGCGGCGCTGTAAAGGCAATTTCATAGTCATCGCCAAAGGTAGAAAGCGCCGCCAGAGCACGCCAGCGCTTGTCCTGCCGAGCGATCCACGCCGCCGCCGCCGCTGACCGCGGAATCGAGACAGCATCGATTTCCGCGCGCAATCCTGACGCCGCCGCAAGCCGTCCGACATCGATCATCAGACCATCGGAAAGATCGATCGCCGCCGTTGCGAGCCCTGCAATCGCCTGGCCCATGGAAAGGCGCGGTTCCGGCAAATGATAGCGCCCTGACAAAGACGCCTTATCAACGGTAGTGAATTTTTCCTCGCGTCCGAGCGCTTTCAAGCCAAGCCCTGCATCACCGATAGAACCGGTAACATAAAGATCATCGCCGGCGCCCGCCGTAGATCGGCGCGTCACCCCTTGCTTCGGCGGCGCCCCAAACATGGTGACGGATATCGTCAAAGGGCCGGATTTCAATTTATGCGCTGTGGTATCGCCGCCATAGAGCGAAACGCGATACGCCGCCTGATCCTCTCCCAGACCGCGCGCAAAATCTTCGATCGCCGCACGCTTGATATTACCCGGCCATACGCACCCCAGAACATACCCTTCGGGTTTTGCGCCCATAGCGGCGAGATCAGAAAGATTTACGCGCAGCGCCTTTCGCGCAACAAGATCGAGCGGGTCTTTTGGGCGAAAGTGAACGCCAGCGATCAGAACATCTTTTGTGACAACATAAGGCCCGCCATCGAGGACCGCCGCATCATCCGTTAGATTGAAAGCGCCGGGCGCATCGGCGGTCAACGGCGCGAAGATATCGCGGATGATATCTCTCTCGCCCATCCGCGCACCGCCTATAGGGTTAGCTCATCGCTGCGCGCTTCACGCGCCGCGGCGTCAAGCACGCCATTGATGAACTTCGGTTCGTCGCCATCAAAGAAGGCATTTGCGATATTAATGTACTCGTCAATAACGACCTTATACGGAACATCAGCGCGGCGAATAAGCTCATAAAGCCCAGCGCGCAGAATCGCCCGGGCGGTTGCGTCTATGCGCGACAGTTTCCAACCCGCCGCCAATTGACGCTCAATATAAGGGTCGATCCGGCGCTGGGTTTCGACAGCGCCGCGCAAAATATCAGCAAAAAAGACTTTGTCGGCGCGATGCAGTTGGTCGCCCTCAATCTCGCCGCCAAGGCGAAAATCTTCAAATTCTGTTATGGTGGCGTCGACGCCCGCACCGGCGGTTTCCATCTGGTAAAGCGCCTGAACGGCAGCGAGCCGCGCCGCCGAGCGTGCGGGCGCGCTTTCACCTGTGTCATGGTCTTTAACCGCCGTCATCGCCATTGCCTCAATCGCGCTCGCCGTCGTCTAATTCACCAAGGAATTGTTCGAAGTCTTTCGCCTCGCGAAAATCCCGGTAGACGGACGCGTAGCGCACATAGGCGACGTCGTCGAGATGGGCGAGCCCCTCCATCACTAATTCGCCGACTTTCTCTGATGGAATCTCGGTTTCGCCCATCGCTTCGAGGCGGCGGACAACACCGGAAATCATTTGCTCAATCGCATCGGGATCGACATTGCGCTTGCGGGTCGCGATCATAATCGAACGCGCAAGTTTGTCGCGATCAAACGGCGCTTTCTTACCGGAACTCTTTATGACCGTCAGTTCGCGAAGCTGGACGCGTTCAAAAGTCGTAAAGCGGCCGCCGCAGGCGCTGCATTCCCGGCGCCGGCGAACAGAGGCGCCGTCTTCCGCTGACCGAGAGTCCTTAACTTGCGTTTCTTCGCTTCCGCAAAACGGGCATCGCATATGGTCCTACCTCGCCGTCTTTGTCGCCGCCGATCAATATATCGGAAAACGCGCGGTTAAATCGAGCACACGCGCCCGCACAGCATTTTCCGCGACATCGTTGTTTTCACCGCCCGCAGCAAGCCCGTCGAGAACCTCCGCCATCATCGACCCGACCTCGCGGAATTCCGCGACGCCAAAGCCGCGCGACGTACCAGCGGGCGAACCAACGCGAAGGCCGGACGTCACGGTGAATTTCTCCGGATCGAACGGAATGCCGTTTTTGTTGCAAGTGATGCCGGCGCGCTCAAGGCTATCCTCCGCGGCATTGCCCTTGACGCCCTTGGGACGCAAATCGACAAGTGCGAGGTGGGTGTCTGTGCCGCCCGAAACAATGTCATAACCCGCCTCAACAAGCGACGCCGCCAGGGCCCGCGCATTATCGATGACGTTCTTGGCGTAGGACCGAAATTCGGGCTGAAGAATTTCACCAAACGCTACCGCTTTTGCCGCGATAACATGCATCAATGGGCCACCTTGAATACCCGGAAAGACGGTGGAACGGATTTTCTTGGCGAGGTCTGCGTCATTCGTCAACACCAATCCGCCGCGCGGGCCGCGCAACGTCTTGTGCGTAGTTGATGTCACGACATCGGCGTGATCGACCGGGTTCGGATAAAGTCCAGCGGCGACGAGCCCGGCGAAATGCGCCATATCAACCATCAGCTTCGCGCCAACGCCGTCTGCGATCTCGCGAAATTTCTTAAAATCAATAATGCGCGAATAGGCGCTGCCGCCGGCAATAATGACTTTCGGTTTGTGCTCATCGGCAACCGCAGCGACATGATCGTAGTTAATCAAATGATCTTCTTCATTGACGCCGTAATGAACCGCGTTGAACCATTTGCCCGATTGGTTGGCGGCGCCGCCATGGGTGAGGTGCCCGCCCGCGGCGAGGTCCATGCCCAAAAACGTATCGCCCGGCTTCATCAGCGCCATGAAGACCGACTGGTTTGCCTGGCTGCCGGAATGGGGCTGAACATTTGCCTCAGTCGCGTTGAATACTTTCTTCGCGCGTTCGATGGCGAGAACTTCAGCCTCATCAACGACTTCGCAGCCGCCATAGTAGCGCCGGCCCGGATACCCTTCAGCGTATTTGTTGGTAAGGACCGACCCTTGCGCTTCGAGCACTGCGCGCGAGACGATGTTCTCTGACGCGATCAGTTCAATCTGATCCTGCTGGCGTTTGAATTCACGGGCGACGATATCGGCAATCGCCGGATCGCGGTCGCTGAGCTCGCCATTGAAAAAATCGCTTGTCGGTTGTTGTTTTTCGCTGACGTTCATCGCTGTGCCCTGCACTTTTGCCGTTCGCGCCAACATTGCGTCAACGCCATGGAATTATGGGTATGCCCCGCCTAATTGGCGCGAAGATATACGCGCGCCGGGCGTCAACGCCAAGGGCGAAGGATTATTTGATTTTCTAATGCAGATTTCAGGCGGCGCGGGAGAGTTTCAGCGCGGTCCAGGCGTCATCGAGGGCGCCGCGCAGGGTATCCATCAGCCCGTCATCATGGAGCGGCGTCGGCGTCAGGCGCAGACGTTCGGTGCCTTTTGGCACCGTCGGATAGTTGATCGGTTGAACATAGATATCGTGACGCTGAAGAAGGTAATCCGTCACTTTTTTGCAAAGCACCGGCTCGCCAACCTTGATCGGTACTATATGACTGACTGACGGCATCACAGGCAAGTCAGCTTCGGCCAAAACTGTTTTCAAACGCTCGGCGCGTTCCTGGTGTTTTTCGCGAAGATCATTGGATGTCTTCAAAACTTCAACGCTAGCAAGCGCGCCGGCGACCAATACTGGCGACAATGCCGTCGTGAAAATAAAGCCCGATGCATAGGAGCGAATGGCGTCAACGATTGCGGCGCTAGCGGCGATATAGCCGCCCATAACGCCAAAAGCTTTACCGAGGGTGCCCTCAATAATGTCGATCTGATCGAGAACATCGTCTCGTTCGGCTATGCCGCCGCCACGCGCGCCGTAAAGGCCAACAGCGTGAACTTCATCGAGATAGGTGAATGCATTGTATTTTTTCGCGAGCGCGCAGATCTCGCTGAGCGGCGCAATATCGCCGTCCATGGAATATACGGATTCAAACGCGATGACTTTTGGGCGGTCCGTCGGCAATTCGATAAGGAGCTCTTCCAGGTGCTCTAGATCATTATGACGCCAAATGCGTTTCACCGAACGCCCGCCGCGAATGCCCTCAATCATTGAGGCGTGATTAAGCTCATCGGACAGAATGATGCAGTCCGGCAAAATCCGCGCAATTGTCGCCAGCGTCGCTTCATTGGCGACGTAGCCCGACGTGAACAACAGCGCTGCTTCTTTTTGGTGCAGATCAGCGAGGGCCCGCTCCAAGCGAACATGGTAATGGGTCGTTCCGGCGATGTTGCGCGTACCGCCGGCGCCGGCGCCAACTTCGCCCGCCGCTTTTTGCATGGCTTCTACAACAGCCGGATGCTGGCCCATGCCAAGATAGTCGTTAGAGCACCAAACTGTAATCTCGCGAGACGCTTCGTCGTTGCCGGGATGATATTTTGCTTTCGGAAAACGGCCGCAAATTCGCTCAAGGTCAGCGAAGACACGATAGCGCCCTTCGGTCTGAACCGCCTTTACGGCTGTCTCAAATGCCTTGTCGTAGTCGATCATCGGAAAAACGAATCTTGCCCCATGCCGTCCAAGGGTATCGTTCTAGATATACGGCGGCAAATCGTTTTGACCACCCGAATCGGGCCTGGTTGCGGCGGACGAATGGCCGCATGAGCCGAAATGAAAAAAAGGCGCCTCGATTGAGACGCCTTTTTCGGAATAGTTGAGAATTATTCTCAAAAAATCTTTTTGATCTAGAGGCGAAAACGCACCTGATCCGCCCAGAAACGCTCAAGGCGCTGAAGCGCTTTATTCGTTTCATCCATGGAAGCGTGATTTACGCCGCCAACCTGCTCGACTGACGCGAGTTGGCGCTGGAACAAAGATGCAAGGCTGTCTCGAACTTCAAGACCAAGATCCGTCAGCGAAACACGTTTGGAACGGCGATCCGTCGATGAGCGCTCATCCTTGATATAGCCCTTCTCGACCAGCTGTTTCAGATTGTAGGAAACGTTTGATCCGAGATAGTGACCGCGTGAGCGAAGCTCGCCCGGCGTTAATTCAGCATCGCCAATATTGTATAGCAAAAGCGCCTGAACGGAGTTGATATCGGTCTGGCCGATCCGTTCCAATTCGTCCTTGATAACATCAAGCAATTGGCGGTGAAGGCGCTCCACCAGATGCAATAGCTGAAGATAGCTTGTTTCTAATGCCTCTGGGTCACCCCCGGCAAAATTTTCCCCCTGGCCGATGACCGCAGATTCGATAGCCCCATTTACCGCCATAGTAACTCTCACTCATATTACTAAACTTGACGGGACTATAACCATCGAGGTCTAAAAGCGGCGTTAAGCCGAACAATTCAATTTGAAATCAAATTAGAAAAATCGCAGTAATCGACCTAAATGTGATCGGGAAAATACGAATAGAATATGAATAATCGCCCATCTACAGGATTTCCGAATATACGTTTGCGCCGGCCGCGCATGCGCGACTGGTCACGCCGCCTATATGAAGAGACGCAGCTTTCGGTAAACGATCTGATCTGGGCGATGTTCATCATTGAAGGCAAAGGCGTTCGCGAGCCGATCGCGGCGATGCCTGGTGTTTATCGATTATCCATCGATGAAGCCGCAAAAGCTGCTGTTAAAGCGCGCGACCTTAGCATTCCTGCGATTGCGTTATTTCCGTATACCGATGCGGGGCTTCGCGACGCGAAAGGCTCTGAAGCGGTGAATCCGGACAATCTAATGTGCCGCGCTGCGCACGCCATGAAAGACGCAGCGCCAGAGGTTGGGTTGATGGCGGATGTGGCTCTCGATCCTTACACCGATCATGGTCATGACGGACTGATGATCGATGGCGAAATTGTTAATGACGCAACCCTCGATGTGCTCGCCGAACAGGCTGT
The DNA here is from genome assembly GCA_013002535.1 of Hyphococcus sp. GTDB lineage: Bacteria > Pseudomonadota > Alphaproteobacteria > Caulobacterales > Parvularculaceae > Hyphococcus. The sequence goes on along the minus strand of JABDJK010000035.1, from coordinate 26,541 downwards.
TGTCGAAGCGCGCGCCGGATTTGATATTGTTGCGCCATCCGACATGATGGACGGGCGCGTCGGCGTGATCCGAAAAGCGCTCGATGTCGATGGTCTACAGAACACACAGATTATGGCGTATGCGGCAAAATACGCGTCAGCCTTTTACGGACCCTTCCGCGAAGCTATCGGCTCCGCTGGCGCCCTTAAAGGCGATAAGCGCACCTATCAAATGAACCCGGCGAACAGCGATGAAGCCATGCGCGAAATCGCACTTGATCTGGCAGAGGGCGCCGACTGCGTCATGATCAAACCCGGCATGCCTTACCTCGATATTGTCCGGCGCGTGAAAGAAGAATTCAACGCACCGGTCTTTGTCTATCAGGTCTCCGGCGAATATTCGATGATCAAAGCCGCCGGCCAAAATGGTTGGATCGATGAGCGCCGCGCCATGATGGAATCGCTGATTGCGTTCAAGCGCGCGGGGGCTAATGGAGTGATTACCTATTTCGCGGAAGACGCGGCGAAAGAACTAAGTAAGTAGGGAGTTGTGAATAGTGAGTAGTATAACTGACCTTTGGTCGTGCGTTTTGCTCACAACTTTCTATTCACTACTCACTATTCGCTAAATCCCGCCAAAGCCGCCCTTGGGGCGCAATGGTTTTCGCAAGATTGCATAGATCGGCAAAAACGCGAAAGCAAGCGCGGCCTTGATGGCGAAATCACCGACAAGCCAGTGGAGCCATGGTGCGCCGGCGCCCCAGAACATTGCCGGAAAATAGATGAGACCGGCAAAGAAATAGCCCGCAAGCGCCCCGTAAAGCGGCGCCCGCCACCACTTGCCGCCGCCGCGCGCGACATCATAGGCGTTCACGGCAATGTATTGCGCCGCCATGGCGCTCGCGACAAAGACCACCGTAAACCGCACCGGCGGGAAGTCCGCCGCAGTTAATACTGGCGCGAGATAAGAAAGCTCTGCAAAGACCGCGACCGCGGCGACGCCCCAGGCTGCGGTGATCACCCGCGAGGCCTCATCGCCGCCATAGCGGCGGGTGATCAAGATCCCGACAAGGGGCGCTAACGCCATGATGAAGCCGCCAATGGCCAGCCAGTTCGAAGGGCGCATCGGCGCGTCCGGCGCCCAGAAACGATCGAGGGAACGCAGGGGCAGATCAACGGTCAGAAATGAAAGCAAAAGAACCGGGGTCAAAATAAGCGCCAGCACAACCATACGGCTGATTGCGGTTGCGAACTCGCCGGATTGCCGGCCAAGCCGCTCGAGCGCCGTTTCCCGGCTTGCATGTTTTTCAACTGCTGTTGCGTTGTCCATCACGTAATCCTACGCCGCGAGGCCGGAAAACGTGGTTAACGACCCGCTAATTTATGAAGCTTTGGCGAGTTTGCGCTTCACTTTCAAGGCGTTTGACGACAATTGCGCGTCGTCCGCTTTCGCCAGAAAAACATCCAGACCGCCAACATGGTCGATCGTCCGCAGTGTTCCCGCAGAAACCTTGAATTTAAAGCCTTCGCCAAGCTTGTCAGAGTGCAAGGTGACGTTGCATAGATTCGGCAAGAACCGCCGTTTTGTGCGGTTTTTAGCGTGGGAAACGTTATTCCCTGACATCGGCCCCTTGCCGGTCAATTCACAGCGGCGCGCCATGGCGAAACCCTTGGTTTTTGCCCGAATTTTCACCGCTTTTCGCGGGGATTGGGGCTTTTAATACGTTGCAAAGGCGGGTGCTTTAACGGCCCTAGGCCCCAGCGTCAAGCGGATTGCGCGTTATCACGCCGATAGATGCAATCTTATTCAAATAATCAAGTGCTAACGGTTTTCGCTTATCTTTTTCGGCCGGGGTTTGACCCCGCGGGTAAAAAGGCATCGTCATTGATGGGCACAATTCGTCAGTTCTTTTGGCCAGACGTCGTCAAAGGGGACCACCTTGATGCTGCGCGCCGGCGATCTCTCCTTGTTATTTGCTTTGTGGCCGCCGCCGCCGGATTGTATTCAGGCATGCGCGATTTTACGGCGGCGTATGAGCAATATCCCACCCAAACGTTAATTGCGGCGCTCGCGCCGCTAGTGTTTCTGGCTTGCCCGGTTCTTCTTGTGGTCACCAATCGTTTCCGCGCTGTTGCGATATTCTTTCTGATCTTTACCTACGCAGCTATGGTTTCCGTTCCGCTCATTGCCGGCGGTATGATCTCTCACTCGACATTTTTCATGTTGCCATGGGTGATGATGGCGACTTTATTTCTTGGATGGCGCGAAGGCATTGTTGCAAGCCTCGTCGTCGCCGCGACGTATATGGGTTTGCACTTCAACCAAGATATTTTGGCGCCTGCCTATTTCACGCCAACCACAGAGACTATTTCTGCTTGGCTGGCAACTGGCTTACTGGTCACGTTGTTCATTATGACAGCAGGCGCGGCGATTTTTCAGCGCGAAATGGAACGCGCGGCGGTCAGCCTTTCAAAGGCGCAGCAGTCAGCCGACGCCGCCAATCGTGCAAAATCTGACTTCCTCGCCACCATGAGCCATGAAATCCGTACGCCAATGAATGGCATTATCGGTATGGCGGAAATGCTTGACCGGACGCCGCTTGACGACCAGCAGGAATTATTTGTCGAAACGATCAATTCATCTAGCGAAGCGCTGCTCGCCATCATTAATGACGTGCTCGATCTTTCAAAAATTGAGGCGGGCCGGTTGGAAATTCACAACGAGGTTTTCGATATTCGCGCATTTTTGCGCACGATCGACACGACATTCAGGCAACGACTGACGGATATGCAGCGCTTTCACATTGATTGCGATACTTCCGTGCCAACCTACATAAATTCTGATCCGGTAAAAATTCGTCAGATACTCATCAATCTCATTGGCAACGCCCTGAAATTTACCGAAGTCGGCGATATCGCACTGATCGTCACCGGTGTGAACAAGCATGAAAATATCGAGATATGTTTCGCCGTCCGGGATACAGGCATTGGCATTTCTCAAGAAAACGTCGAAAAAATCTTTGACAGCTTTGCTCAAGCCGAAGACTCCCTGACCCGCAGTTACGGCGGCACAGGGCTCGGCCTTTCGATTTCACAGCAGTTGGCGAACATGCTTGGCGGTGAGATCAGTCTTCAGTCTTCCCTTGGCGACGGCTCGAACTTTACTTGTCGAATCGTCGCGGGCATCGCTGCGAGCCAGAATGATGAACAAGCGCGATACGCAACACCCATCGAATCAAATGATGATGAAAAGATCAAAGTTGCGGACGTAGACGCAGCCGCAGCGCGAAGGAAGATTTTAATCGCAGAAGACAACGACGTTAATCGCCTCGTCATGAAGTCCATGATTGACGACGCAGCTTACGAACTCTCATTTGCTGTGAATGGCGCCGAAGCCGTTGAAAATTTTGAGCGCGAACAGTTCGATGCTATTTTTATGGACTTATCGATGCCAGTGAAGGACGGCCTTGAAGCGACGCGCGATATTCGTGCGATTGAGGCCAACGAGCAACGGCTCCCAACGCCGATCATCGCCATTACTGCGCACGCATTACAAGAGCAAGTCGATACTTGCCGGCAAAACGGCATGGACGATTATTTGTCGAAACCTGTGCGCAAAGTGCAAATCGATGAAATGCTTGAAAAATGGGCGCACGGACAAGGCGCCGACGCGCCGGCGCCGCATCGGATTACTGGCGTCGGTTGATCGCTGGATAGCGAAAAAGCTTCGTGAGCTTTAAAAAATAATTATTCTATCCGTTATCGTCGGACTTGTTCCAACGATCTCTGGAACCGCCAACAAATATTTGCGTAAACTGCGAGAGACACTCGGGACAAGCCCCAGCATGACCAAGTGAATGATCAGTATTAAAAGGCCAAGTTTTGCCCAAGAACTAAAGCTCGCGCAACACCCGAAAACCGGTATCGAAATCGCGCCGTGTTTGTGGTTCTGATCGACGGTGGCGCGCACGCGACCGCCATGCGCCGGCGGTAAATGCGCCGCCCTTGATTACCCGCGAGGAACAGGCGCCGCCGACTGCGCTGCCGTCTGTAGGCGCGCCAGCATGATTAGGTTTCCAGCAGTCAGCGACCCATTCCCAGACATTGCCATGGACATCGAACAGGCCGTTTGGATTGGCGGCGAATGTGCCAACTTCGACAGTGCGCCCGCGGTTTAATTCTTTAGGCCCGCCGCCAAAAGGGAAATCGCCATTAAAATTCGCTTGCGATGCGGTGATGTCGTCGCCGGTGGAAAATTCTTCGTCGGACCCCGCTTGCGCAGCATATTCCCATTCCGCTTCGCTGGGCAAACGGTAGGTCTCTCCGGTTTTTTCCGAAAGCCAGGACAGATAGGCGTTCGCGTCCTCATGGGAAACATTCACCACCGGACGCTGGCCAGCGCCCCACCCCATGTCGGGCGGTTCATATCCGTTGCAGCCGCCGTCATCGAGGCAAACCTGCCAATCGTCATAGGTGATTTCATAAACGCCGATCGCGAACGGCGCGCTGATTGTCACCGCGACTTCAGGCGCTTCCGCTCGATCGCGGGAACCGTCAGCCCCGAAAGTGAAACTCTCTGTGGAGGCAATAACCAAAATTTCCGGGCAGTTGTCGCAATCGCGAAATTTTTCACCGGCTGCATAAGCTGGCAAGGTTTCTTCTTCCGCGACGTCTTCCGCAGTTTCCGCATCGGCGACCGTGCTATCATCGTCACCTGCATCAGGTTCACTCGAATTATCAGTGGGGGCAGTTTCCGGGCTTTCGCCGTCAGGCGTTTCGGCTGCATCAATGCCCATCGAATTGTCGGCGTCGTCGATTGCAACAGCTGCCTCCTCGCCCGCACCGGCGTCAGCTGCGGTAATTTCCTCCGCCGCTTCCGCCAACGCTGTATCAACACGATCATTGACAGCTTCGGTAATCGGATCTTTCGCAGCGGCGGTTTTCGTTATTGGCTCGTCGCCGCCTTTGGTCATGAAGTAATAACCGAAACTGCCCGCGCCGATGACAAAAAGTCCGGCAATAATCGGAATGATCGGCAAGCCGCCGGATTTTTCCTGCTTCGCGGGCGCTGCAGATGCGCGTTGTTTTGGCGCCGCAGCTTTTCTCGGTTGTGCAGCCTGCGCGGGTTGCCGCGCCGCTGTTTGCTGGCGCGCTTGCGCAGCACGTTCGCGAGCCGCGGCCTGTTCTTCGGCGGCTTCACTCGCCTTGCGCGCCGACACAAGTTTGTCAACTTGCGCAAACACCAATTGCCAGTTCGGATCTTCGAGATCGCCGGACCAGCCGCGCAAGTCAGCCGTTTGCAATCGCTTGAATCCGCGCGGCAGATCGATCTCGTCAATCATCACCGGAATCAGCGTCTTGCGCATCATCCCGTCATCGGCCTCCTCTTGAACCCAATTGGAATTAATCGAGGATTTTGACCACGCGACGATGATACAGGCGGCGTCTTTCAAATTTTGATCAATGACATTTGCAAAGGACTCCCCTGGCGGGATTTCAGGATCCCACCAGACATCATGACCGGCCACTTCCAGCGCATTGGCAATGTGGCGGACCCGTTCGCGGTCATCGCGCGAATAGCTGATGAAAATATCTGGCATGGTCTGTTCGCCCCTCCGAGGTCATTTTTTGTGACTATTCTTAATGCCCCTTGGCCCAAAACGCCAACATTTAGGGCACAGTCGGGCGTCTCCGGTTGGCGTAAAGCCCCGAGCGCCTATATGAGGGAGAGACTGTCGTTACCCTGCCCGAAAGCCCGTTTTACCCGTGGCCAGCTTATCGAATTTCAAAAATTTTGCGCCAGAGGGCGGCGGTAAGGTCACGGCTGTTCTCGGGCCGACCAACACCGGCAAAACCCATTACGCGCTGGAACGGATGCTGGCGCACAAATCCGGCATGATCGGTTTGCCGCTAAGGCTGCTTGCCCGTGAAATTTATGATCGAATTGTTGCGGCGCGCGGGGCGCAGTGCGTCGCCCTTGTCACCGGTGAAGAAAAGATCGTTCCTCGCGGCGCGCAATATTGGGTTGCAACAGTCGAAGCGATGCCCTTTGAGCGCGAAGTCGATTTCATGGCGATTGATGAAATTCAACTTGCCGCTGATCCGGAACGCGGCCGTATTTTCACCTCGCGCATCCTTCATGCGCGCGGGCGCCAGGAAACATTGTTTCTTGGATCAGACACAATGCGACCGGTATTAAAGTCATTGTTTGGGGATATTCAATTCCTGTCGCGGGAACGATTTTCAAGGCTTACCTATGCCGGGCTAAAAAAACTGACCCGCCTGCCGCGCCGCTCTGCTATCGTCGCGTTCTCATCAGACATGGTCTATGCCGTCGCAGAATTGATCCGCCGCCAGCGCGGCGGTGCGGCAGTTGTTCTTGGCGCGTTGTCACCGCGTACGCGGAATGCACAAGCTGAACTCTATCAGTCAGGCGATGTTGATTTTCTCGTTGCGACAGACGCTATCGGCATGGGGCTCAACATGGATATCGACCATGTCGCTTTTGCTGGAAAACGAAAATTCGACGGCGTCAGATCGCGGGACCTAACCCCCGCGGAACTTGCGCAAGTCGCGGGACGCGCCGGGAGACACATCAATGACGGCACTTTTGGCGTCACCGCGGACTGTTCGCCTTTCGATGAAGACGACGTATTGAAAATCGAAGAACATTCGTTTGACCCGGTCGCCGCCTTGCAATGGCGAACAGAAAAGATCGACCTCACATCAATCCCCGCCTTAATGAACTCGTTGAAACGGGCGCCGCATCGCCCGGCGCTCGTGCGATCGCGGCGCGAGGACGATGAAGACGCCCTGCACCGTCTCCTGAAGCAAAAGGAGATTCGCGATCTGGCGACAGGCGGCGCTGCGCTCTCAATGTTGTGGGAAATCTGCCAGATACCGGACTTTTGCAAGGTCGCTTTCGACCAACACGCGCGTCTTTTATCCGACCTTTATCTTTTGATCATGAAAGACGGACGCATCGCAAATGACTGGCTTGAACTGCGCGTTAAACACCTCGAGCGGACAGACGGCGACATAGACGCAATTTCATCGCGGATCGCTCATGTCAGGACATGGACTTATCTCTCTCATCGTGCACAGTGGTTCGAGAGTGCTGCTTATTGGCAGGAGCGCACGCGCGCGATAGAAGACAAGCTGTCAGATGCGCTGCACGAGAAACTGACGCAGCGATTTGTTGATCGGCGCACATCTGCGCTAATGAAACGCCTAAAGGATGACGCGCCGTTACTCGCCGGCGTCACCGACGACGGAGAAGTGATTGTGGAAGGTCAATTTGTCGGCCGCCTGCAAGGGTTTGAATTCATCATCGATCCGCGCGCGAAAGGCGCGGAAGCGAAATCCCTGCGCGCTGCCGGTCAAAAAGCATTGCGACCTGTTCTCGCGACGCGCGCCGCAGCGCTCGCCAATTGCGGGCCGGATGAATTGTCCCTTGGCGATGACGGATCAATCTGGTGGCGTTCAGCCAGGGTTGCAAAACTTGAAAAGGGCCCGGCGCCGTTGCGTCCTAATGTCGTTGTCTCGGGACTTAGCGAAATCACGCCGAATATGCGCGGGCGGGTCGAGGACCGGATCAAGAAATTTGTTGTTGCAAAAATCGAAGGATTGTTGGGGCCCCTGGTCGCATTAAATGCCGCCGCCAATACAGAAGGCGAGGACGCACTAAAGGGCGTCACCAAAGGAGTCGCCTATCGGCTGGTTGAGAACTTCGGCGCCACATCACGCACCCAGTTTGGAGACGATCTAAAACAGATCGATCAACCCGAACGCGGCAAGCTTAGAAAACTGGGCATGCGGTTTGGCGAATATACATTGTTCATTCCCGCGATTTTGAAACCGGCGTCAGCGCAATTGCTGGTATTGCTTTGGGCGCTGTGGACCGACCGCAATGTTAAGCAAACGCCGCCGCCAAAGGCCGGTCTCGTAAATCTCGAAATGGCTGAGAACCTGCCGCACGCCTACTATTACGCTGCTGGTTACCGCCCGTCGGGCAATCGCGCCGTGCGCATCGATATGCTGGAGCGGCTCGCGGGGCTAATCCGCAGCGCCCGCAACGAAGCATCGCGCGAAGGATTCGAAGCGACGCCGCAAATGATGTCGCTCGTCGGGTGCTCCGGTGAAGACTTTGAAGCGATCATGCGTTCGCTCGGTTTGCGCAAGCACATTGCGAAACGCAAAAAAGTTTCACCAGAAGCAAAGCCGGAGGCGCCGCCCAAGTCGAAATCCGAAGCGTCCCCGAAAACAGCCAAAGAAAATACCGAAGCGGCAAAAAGCGAAGACCCAGCTTCAGACGACACAGAGTCAAAAGCGGTTGCCGCGCCTGAAACAAAGGGTGTTTCAGAGATCGCGGCGCCCGTAAGCGAGAATGATCCGCCAGCCGCGAACGCCAATCCGGCGCCATTTTCTGACGCGGCAAACGACGCCTCGCCTGAGCCTGTGCCGACTGACGCAAAACAACCAGAAGCCGAGCAGGCCGACAGCGCTACAGACGAAGAGAAAAAACCACATGCTGACATCGGCACTGGTGTAGAAGAAATCGAAGTTGCGCTGTGGCGACCGGCGCCGCGTAAAAATTATACGAAACAAAAACGCAACGATACGCGGTCCGGAAATCAGAAGTTTGCAAAAGGCAAGCACGGCAAGCCGGATGGGCGGGGCCGGCCGGATCGCGGCGGGAAGCCCGGCGTTAAACGCGGTGCGCCACGGCGGCAGAAAAAAGCTGACCCGGATTCGCCGTTTGCAGTATTGGCGGGATTGAAATCACAGCTCTCGTCCGGCGATGACAAAAAATCAAAAAAAGAATCCGAAAAAGCTAAATGACGCGCGAAGACGACGCCGTCCAGTCCCAGCGCATTGATCGATGGTTGTGGAGCGCCCGGTTTTTTAAAACGCGCACCCTGGCGTCAAAATTTGTCAACGACTTCAATGTCCGAATTTCGCGAGGCACGCAAACCAATCACGCCGAAAAACCAAGCACGACAGTGCGCGAAGGCGACACGTTGGTTTTTACTAAAAACGAGCGATTGAAGATTATTGAGATTGTAAAACTGGCGGAACGGCGCGGGCCAGCGACAGAAGCGCGGACACTTTATGTTGATAAATCTCCGCCCCCGCCGCCAAAGAAAGAAAAGCAACTAACGGTATATCGCGAAAAAGGGGCGGGCCGCCCCACAAAGAAAGACCGCCGCGCGATTGACGCTATAAAGCCGCATTAAGCGAGAAAGAGTTCACGATGTTCAAGAAACTGTTTTCGAAATCAAAAGAGACCGAGGCCGCGCCAACCCATGATCCGCTGCATCTCGCCGTTGCCGTCTTGATGATCGAGGCGGCCGTTGCTGACCAGCATTTCGATGAAAATGAACGCAATATTATTTCAAAAGCTTTGCGAGAAAATTTCTCAATTATCGAAGCAGACGCCGACGCACTCGTAGAAGCGGCTGCCGAGGAGCAAAAGAACGCCGTCGATATTCAACGCTTCACCCGCGTCGCCAAGGAAATGGGCCGGGCGGAAAAGGTTCGCTTTATTGAAACCCTGTGGCGCATTGTCCTCAGCGACGACGAGCGCGATCCTTACGAGGAAACGCTGATCCGGCGCGTTTGCGGCTTGATATACGTGTCAGACCGCGAAAGCGGCGAGGCTCGCCAGCGCGTGGAAGCCGGTTGAATTCCCGCACAAACCCCGCCCCCGCTTGCACCGCGGCGTTTAGCCGGTAAAAGAGACGCAATACGAATACCGCCAGGAGCCTGAAGACAATGACTTATGTGGTGACCGAAGCCTGCATCAAGTGTAAATATACCGACTGCGTTGAGGTTTGCCCGGTCGATTGTTTTTACGAAGGCGAAAATATGCTCGTCATTCATCCTGACGAGTGCATCGATTGCGGCGTTTGCGAACCCGAATGCCCCGCCGAAGCGATCTTGCCGGACACGGAAGACGAAGCCGAAAAATGGCTGGAGCTCAACACCAAATATTCCGCCGAGTGGCCGAACATCACACAAAAGCTTGATCCGATGCCAGACGCGGACAAGTTTGCTGAAGAAAAAAATAAGTTGGAGAACCATTTCTCCGAAAAGCCTGGCGAAGGCTCATAACCGGTTCCATTAGCGCCATTTCATGCGTGATTTCGCCTCGCCGTTTCCCGTGGCGACGATTGAAATTTTATGCTATGATCCCATTTGAATATCGGATGTATCCGCGACAAAGAATGGCCTGATCGCGAAACGGGAAATAAAATTAACCCACTGTTTTTAAACAATTATTCTCGCCAATAGTCTGCGGCGGTCAAACGCGTCACTGCTCTCGTTTGAGGAGCAAAACACGCCGAACGATTGTTTGAAAGCGTGGACGGCATCCCGGCGGGCATATCCGAATAATTGCAAATGACTGGCTGCACCGCAGCCGGCGGTAACCTGGAAGACTGAACGAGCAATGGCGACGAAAAGAAAAACCACCAAGAAAGCTGCCAAGAAGGCGCCGGCGAAGAAAAAGGCTGCCAAGAAAGCGACCGCCAAAAAGAAGGCTGTGAAAAAGGCCGCGGCAAAGAAAACAACCAAAAAGCCGACCAAAAAAACTGCCGCCAAAAAGGCAGCTAAAAAAACGACAAAGAAAAAAGTCTCTAAGAAAACTGTGAAGAAAGCGGCGGCGAAAAAGACAACTAAGAAAAAAGCCCCAGCCAAGAAGAAAGCGGCCAAAAAAGCGCCCGCGAAAAAAACTGCGGCCAAAAAGGCGACCAAGAAAAAGGCCGCCAAGAAAAAAGTGGTTATCGATAAAGAAAAGGCGAAGCAGGTCGCAAAGGCGCTCGCTGATAAGAAAAAGGCGCGCCGGAATATGAATGTTGGCCAGGCGCCGCGCACGAAAACGGTCGCGGCTTCGATTCCGATTCCAACCCAATTGCCGCCGAAAGAAACACCGCAAGCAGACGCCAAGGTTCCAGAAGATGCGGAAGCGGCGTCGAATGCCAAGCAAGACTTTAAAGTCAATGACCGGATCGTTTATCCTGCCCATGGCGTTGGAAAAATTGTCGGCCTCGAAAAACAAAATGTCGCCGGCGTTGGCATTGAATTGTTTGTGATCGATTTCGATCAAGAGAAAATGAAACTTCGCGTCCCTACGGGCAAGGCGAAAATGGCCGGCATGCGCGAGCTTTCCAGCGAGAAAGTCATTAAGAATTCGATTGATATTCTGAAAGGCCGCGCCCGGATTAAACGCACCATGTGGAGCCGGCGCGCTCAGGAATATGATGCGAAGATCAATTCCGGCGAAATCAAACTCGTCGCCGAAGTTGTCCGCGATCTTTTCCGCGCCAGCGACCAACCAGAGCAAAGCTATTCGGAACGACAGCTTTTTGAAGCGGCGTTAGACCGTATGGCGCGCGAGGTCGCAGCGGTCCGAAAGGTCGATCTCGGCAAAGCAATCGAAGACATCGAATTTGTGCTTAACAAAAAGGCTGCAGCAGCGGCGAAAGCCGCCGCCAAGGCTGAAGAGGAAGCCGCCGAAAAAGAAGCTTCCTAGTTACCAGCTTCAATCAAGAATTTCGATCTGGCGCATATGCGCCAGATCGATTGACGGCCCGTTGATCAATTCAGCAAATCCGCGGACGCGAACGCACCGTCCGGCAAGTGCGGCCCACTCAAAACCGGCCTTTTGCCATCGCCGCTGAAACTGCGATTTGTTTTTGTGTATCCTGCGCCCCAGGGCCAGTCGCCAAGAGGCTAATCTCGCCAGCGAGCCGCGTACGACGGTTCATTGAACCGATGCGACCCGGACTTTTGATTTCGAGGCGGCGCCTGCTGCATCGACCACCGTCACCTCGTAAAACCCTGCACGCGATGGCCGCCAGATTGTTCGGCGGGCCGTCGCTGATTGTGTGACTGGCTCGCCATTAACGTACCAGCGATAGTCGGAGGCGCCGCCGCGCGCCGCCAGCGCAAACCCGCGATCGCCGCCGGCGAATAATTCAACGCCGTCGCGCGGGAAAATAATCTGCGGCGGCGCATGATCGTCGACGCGGTCAAGTCGCGCCATGGCGAGCGCCGGTTCTTCGACGGGTATTTTAATCTCACTGTCTTTGACAGCGCCGTTTTGTTCCAGCATGTCAAAAATTTCGAAGAGCAAAGGCGCCGCGGCTTTTCGCCCAGTCCAGCCGGGCCGTGTTTCGCCAGACGCATGACCAACCCAGACCACGACCGTGTAGCCGCCGCCGTGACCGGCCGCCCAGGCGTCGCGATAACCGTAAGAGGTGCCCGTCTTGAAGGCGACTTTCATCGCCGAGCTTGAAAGCTCTGCCGGGGCGCGGCCTGCAAGCGCCGGCGCTTCGGCGAGGATGGCGCTGACGCGATTGGCTGTATTCTCCGACACCAGCTGGAATTTCGCATCTTTGTTTTTATCGCCGGCGCGCCATGCAACAGGTTTGACGGCGCCGCCATCGCCGAGCGCGGCGTAAAGCGCGGCAATCTCGCGCATGGTGACGCCGGCGCCGCCAAGAGCGAGCGCCAGGCCTTCGCGTTTTTCTGCGCGGTTGGGTGTGCGCAAATCTATGCCTGCAATTTTCAACGATGAGAAAAACCGATTGACGCCGATGCGATCCAGCGCCGCGACCGCCGGCAAATTCAACGAGTGCTGCAACGCCTCGCGCACCTGCACTTCGCCGCGGAATGTCTTGTCGAAATTCTCTGGGGTGTAATCACCGAAAGATCGAGGCATGTCGTCGATCAAAGTCGAGGCATTAGCGAGACCATCTTCGAAAGCCAACGCATAGATAAATGGTTTTAGCGTAGAACCAGGGGAGCGAACGGCGCCGGTCAAATCAATCCAGCCGCCTTTTGCATCCAATCCCGATGAACCAACAGAAGCGCGCACTTCGCGCGTTTCATTATCGATGATCATGAGGGCGCCGGTCGGCTTGTCATCGAATTGCGCCACATGGGCGGAAAGCATTTCCTCGGCGCGCAGCTGAATTTGCGTGTCCAGCGTTGAGATTGTTTCGCCGCCGCCATGGCGACGCGCGACAAAATCCGCAGCGTGGTAGCCGTGCCGCGGCAACGCTGCGCGGGAATTCGGCAGCTGGTCTTCAGTCGCCTCGCGGGCGTGCTTCTCTGAAACGAATTCATCGCTGATCAGCTTTTCAAGAATAGCCGCACGGGCTCTTTTTGCGGCGCCGGCTCGAAGGTCTGGCCGTCGCGCTTCCGGCGCCTGGGGCAGCGCAATTAACAGCGCTTGCTCTGCATCAGTAAGATGCGTCGGTTCTTTATCGAAGTACAAAAGGCTCGCTGCGCGCACGCCCTCTATATTGCCGCCATAGGGCGCGAGGGTCAGGTAAAGCTCTAGAATTTCGCGCTTTGATAATCGCCGTTCGATCTGAAACGCGCGCACCATCTCAATAAATTTCGAGGGCAGCGTGCGCGGACGCGGTTCAAGCAAACGCACCGTCTGCATGGTTATGGTCGAGGCGCCGGAAACGAAACGGCCGGCGCTCGCGGCATCTTTGGCAGCGCGGCCGACCGCCAACAGATCTACACCCGGATGGGAATAAAACCGTTTGTCTTCAACAGCGATCAGACGCTCCACAAATTCTGGGGCAACGTCATCAAGATCAACGCTAAAGCGCCAACGGCCTTCATCAGTGGTAAATGCGTTAAGCCACTGCCCGTTGCGGTCAAGAACTATCGAAGAGACATCATCGGCGCGCGACAGGGGCGGCGGGAACAGCACATCAAGAGCAATGAGCGCGACGATCATCGCCGCCGCGCTAATCACTAAATTATGCCTACGGACGTCCACTATCGCGCAGGCGCGATTGTGACCCGCCCAACTGGAGAGCGTGCGAAAACGCCGGGCCGGTACATATCCTCGATGACGACACCAGGCGCCGTATAATCGCCAGGCGTTACCGCGCGCACGAGATAGGCGAGTGTGAACCGCTCTTTCCCGCGGACATCTACGGCCGCGACAAAGCGATCATCGCGCGCCTCGGATACACGGGGGAACGATAATTGTCCGATCCAGCTATAGGGACCGTTATTGTTGCGACCGCCGGCGTCACCCGGCGTCAATACCGCTTCAATCTCAAAACCGGCCGGCAACAGATCGGCAATAATTGCAGGATGCAGTCTATCATCCTGACCGCGGCCGCTGATGACAACGACAAGGCGATCATTCTGACGCACGGTCGATAAATTCGCCGGGCGGCCGTCGCGGGTGGCAATGCGTTTGGAGATAGTGAAGCCTTGTGCTGTTGCTTCCGGCGCATTCAATGGCGACCCGGCAATCGTCAATGATCGGTAAATCCGGCCGTCGCCATCATTGCGATATTCAGCGCCATTGTTGAGATCGGCTTCGGACAAGGCGAAGGACGGCGCCGGTGTCGGCGCGTCAAAAGCGTCGCCGTTAACGCTAAGCTCAACATCACCGGCTGATCGCAACAGCGCCTGCGCCGCAAGAAGCACAAACGCTTTTTCCTGCGTATGCATGCGATTGGGGTCTTCCATGTGCGAGAGGAATTTCTCCGTCAATGGTTCGATCTGATCGGTCATGCCCGCTTCGGCGGCGAGCGCCAGAACGCCGGCCGCATCACGCAATTCGGACTGATAATAGTCCCCGGTATTGTCCCAGCCGATTGACGCTTGTGCTTTCGCAAAAGCGGACTTCGCTCTTGCACGATCACCCATCATGGCGAGACCGGCGCCGATATGCGCCATGGCCAACGGGCTCGGCGTTTCACCGAGCAACGCATCATGAAAGTAGCGCAGATCAGAGATATTCACACGGCCCGAACGCGCCAGAACATAAAGCGCGTAGGCGGCGGACCGGCGGCGCAGATATTCGCGCGTGTCGTTTGAGCCGTCTTCATAAACGCGGGTTTGATAATTCGCAGGGTACCAGCGATCGACCCGCGCGATTTCCGCAACGGAATCATAAGCGCGATTTAACGCGTCCTGAGGCACGCCGTAACCTTCGGCTTTGGCCCGATAGATGAAGTCGGTGATGTAGGCGCCAAGCCACGGATTGGCATAGCGGTCGCCGACACGCCACAAACCGAAGGCGCCGTTCGGCCCCTGCCGATCCAGCAATTTATTGACGGCTTTCTGAACACGCGGACGCACCGCCCGTTCGGGACCACGACCAACCTCGCCGCCAAGCACATCAACAAAAAGCAGCGGAAACGCCGAACTCGTCAGCTGCTCCGAACATCCGTATGGATATCGATAGAGCGCATCAAGAAGCGGGCCCGGCTCCACCCCGCGCAGGCGCGAGAAAGACACCGATACATCTGTGGAGCCCGGTGCGTAAGATGCAAGGATCGCGTCGTCCACCGCAAAAGTCTCGCCCGGATCAAGCGCCGCGGTTCTCACTTCTGTTACCGGGAAATAGGGCGTGCGCGACTGGATCGGATAGGAACGTGAGACCGCGAAACCACCCGGCCCTTCGACGGAGAGATTGACGGCGCCAATGCCGACTTCGCCAGTCGTGAGCACGAATTCATGGGTCGTTTTTTCACCTTGCGCCAGCGTGAAGGTCTGGCTCTCGGAGATGCCGACCGGATTGTCGCCATCGACGGAAACCACATAGTCGCCGGCGGCGCCGTCGACATTATCGAGAAGCAGCGTCGCGGTTGCGTTGTCGCCCGGCGACAGGAAGCGCGGCAGGGCAAGTTCCGCCGGCACAGAATCACGCACGGTCAATGGTTCAGATGCCGATCCAATTTTTGTCTCGGACCAGGCGACAGCCATCAGCCGCAATTCACCGTTGAAGTCCGGCACCTCGATTGGCGCATTGACTTTGCCGTCAGCACCAACCGTCAATGGCCCGGTAAAGAGCGCAACTGATTTCGTTGGCACAACGGTGAGGCCCTCGCCGCCAAGCTGATCGCCGCCAAAACGCGCGGCGGCGCCAAGATTTGCATCCAGCATGCGGCCATAATCATCACGCACCGAAACGCCGAGGCTCTTCTTGCCGTAATAATAATCAACCGGGTTGGGTGAGTTGAATTTGGTCAGGCGCAAGATGCCTTCATCGACAGCCGCCACGGTCATCATGACCTCAGAACCGGGCGCAACGCCCGCGACTGCGATAGGCAGATCAAGCTGTTGTCGCGGCCGGAAAAGATCCGGTTCTTCGATATCGACATCGAGCGTGCGCGCCGACATATCGAACGGCACATAGGAAACCGCCATGGCGCGACGCGGGACAGGCCGGTCGCCCGGATCGCGCGGCGTCACGATGGTCGCCATTACATAGAAACCCGCACCCCAGGCGGGGTCCGTATCGATGATGACTTCGCGGCCTTTGGCGCCGACTTTCATCCGCTGAACAAGATGAACACGGTCGGTGGCGACAGTAATCAACGCCTCACCTTCATAAGGCGGGTTGAGGAACAACCGCGCGCGCGAGCCCGGCGCGATATTTTCAGTCTGCAGCGTCATCGCCGCCTGGTCCGGCGATTCCGCGCCTGCGGCGTAGGAACGCCAGCCGACATAGAAACGAATATCGCTGGTCGCTTTGCCGCCTGCCCGACGAACCGTCAAGCGATAAGAGCCATAATCGAGCCGCTGCGAAACAAGCGACGCCAGTTTTTCGGTCGAGGTTTTACCACGTCCTTCCGCGACCAGAATATCGCGATAAGATCGGCGCCAGCGCCATCGGCCATCCTCGCGATACCAGTCAAACCAGTAATCTTCCTCGACCAGCGTCCATTCCAACTCGCCATCGGAGACCTCACCCCGCCAGTCGATCAGGACCGCATCGATTTCAACATTTTCATCACGCGCGAAGCTCGATTTATCGTCGGCGAGTTTGAGACCGACATAGTAATCGTCCGGCCGAACCGGGATGCGCGCGCTTTCGCGAACAACACGGCCGCCTGGTTCTACAACGCCGACAACAATGTCAGCGCGCATGGGCGCGCCGAAATTTTTTGGAGCATCGGAAACATCAAGCGATACATTCGCCTTGCCTTCGGCGTCCGTCGTCGTGTTGGCGAGCTTGATAAAGCGTTCGTCAAAACGGCCATTTACGGGTCCATAGCGATACCCGGAAAAATCCGGAAACGGATTGGGATCGAGCCGAAGGCGCGCCTCGGCCTCCACCTGCAAGGCGCTCGCCGGCGCGCCGTAGAGATAACGGCTCTCAATCTCGATGGCGCGCGCGTCACCCGGACGAATGGGCGATGTCTCATCTGTGTTGATATTAACTTCGAGGCGTTGCGGAACGAAATCCTCGACCGACATCGATGTCGAGCCGACGATGTTGTCGCGGCCATCGGCTTTGACTTCCACGCGCCAGATGCCGCGCGCGGCGGAATCCGGGACTTCATAGGAAACCGTGAAACCGCCATGCTGCAGTTCTTCAATGCGCTCAGTATGGGCGACAGTGTAATTCGGACGCCGCACGGTCAGCGTCAGCGGGCGGTCCGAGACTGCATTACCGGCGGCATTACGGATAAGTCCGGAAACATGAACCGTTTCACCGGGGCGATAGATGCCGCGGTCGAGATATACATAGCCGTCGAGCTGCGGCGGGGCCGAGCGCCCTCCGACGCCGCGATCAGAGAGGTCAAGCGGCGATCGATCTAGATCGAGGGCCGCAAAATCTTCTTGCGGTCCATAGGCCATAATCATGCGGGGGGTCAGCGGATATTCGCCGCTGACAACAGGCCCTTCAAAACGGACACGGCCGTCAGCGTTTGCAATCGCCGTCGCCAGAATTTCGTTGTTCGCTGCAAGAAGCGTCAATTCAACGCCGGCCATGGGACGCGCCGTTGAAATGGACCGGACAAAAACGTCCATGCCGTCAGCGCCGGAATAAGTCGTCAGCGCCATGTCGGTGAACATGATCCAGCGCCAGGCCTGCGCCGCGCGATTTTCATCGGCGCCGGCAGATACATTCTTTACACGTACAAAATAGGCGCCAGGTTTCAGCGCCGGTAAAGCGGCGCCAAGGGCAAACACAGTCGTCGCCGTCTCGTTGCGGTCGCCGGGCGTTTCAATTTCGCCCTCAAAAACCTTGACGCCGACATCGGCGCCGTTCTCGCCTTCCCAAACATAGGAATAGCTGTTTTCACCGGAAGTCTCACCGGCGACGATCTGTTTGCGGGCAAGCGATCGATCACCGACGCGATAGACGGTTATCGCGACTTTCTCGACATTGACTGTCTCGATTCCGACGCCGTCCGCCTCAAGGCGCGGCAAGATAACGCCGTCTCCGGCAAAGCCGACATAAGCAGGCTTATCGCCGAACGCGATAGTGACGGTTTCATTTGTCTCCAGCTTATCGCCGCTATCGCTGGGCAGCCCTGCGCGCAGCGTGGCGCTGTAATCCTGGTCGAAGGAGAGGCCCGCAACACAAAGGCTAGTTCCGTTCACTTCAACTGCAGAACCGGTGTTCGGCGTTACGCGAATAAAGTCGGCGTAATTCGTCTCGCCGCTGTCGTCGAGGTCGTCAGTAAACTGAAAACAAGCTTTGGGCAGATCGCCGCCCGTATCGAGAGACAACCGGCGATAGGCGAAACCGTCAACTGGGTCGGGCGCGGGGCGCTCTGCATTATCGGCGCGGCGCTGTTGGAAAGCGCGCCGCGGTCCGGTCTGTTCGCCGCGAGGATCGGCGGCGACGACCTGCTGGCTGTTCGGGTCACTGGTTGAGCCAGAATCCGGCGCAATTGCGCGCCCCAAAAACAAACCGGCGGCAAACGCCCCCAATACACTGGCCGCAACAATGGCCGCGCCTTTTCTCACCATAGTTAGATCTCCCTCCGTCGGCGCCCCGCCGCGCCTGATGGTTGACCCCGATTATGGCGGTTAATCAGCGAAAGGAAAACGATTCAAAGCCCATATTGGGAATTTTCCATGATTTAAGGCAGGCGGCGGCCCGACATCTTTTGATGCGCTGCAATATTGGGTAAGCTCGCGGCTGGCGCCAGACCGGTCGCGAGACCGCTCGTCCCCGTAGCTCAGCAGGATAGAGCATCAGATTCCTAATCTGAGGGTCACAGGTTCGAATCCTGTCGGGGACGCCATTTTTATCTTTAAATTTTCAGGACCGCAGGTTCGTAATGGTCCGACCTCACCGTGCCGGGGACGCCTTTTTTTGATATCCAGCGTCTACTCTGCGCCGCTATTATCAGCGCCAACCGTTTCGGGTTTTCGGAAACGCACGAGATAATTCTCGGTCAGGCCTTCAACTTCAGGCTCATCGACAAATTCAAAACCGATATATTCGATTTCTGAAATAACGCCCGTCTTCCCGAATCGCACATGGCTTTTGTAGTCTGGACGATCCTCTCCCGGTGAAATTTCATATTCGACGAGCACCAATAATCCGCCCGGTTTTAGCGCTTCATAAATTGTCCGCATGATCGTCTCGCGGTCATCAAAATAATGATAGGTGTCGGCGATAAACATGACGTCGACGGAATTCCCCGGAAGCGTAACGTCATCGGTCCGCCCGAGGACTGCCGTCACATTCTTGACGCCGGCATCATGGGTCCGGCGCGTAATCAGGTCGAGAAATAACGGCTCGATATCTTCGGCGAAGATCCGGCCGTCATCGCCGACTTCTTCCGCGAATAACAAAGAATAAAGCCCGGTGCCCGCGCCGATGTCTCCAACCCAGTCACCCTCTTCCAGGCCGACTGCCTCCACAACGGCTTCACGGGCAGAGAATAGTTCGCGGCTGCCGACCTCCAGGCGCTCGAGCCAAAGGTCGAGATTTATTTCTGCATCAATATCGTCAGATTCTGCGTTCGGCGCCGCATCTTTAGCCGGGGCCGGAGCGTCGCCGCCCGAACATGACGCCGTCAACACAAAGGCAAGTATAATCGATGCTGCTTTTTTCATGCCGGTAGTCTACGAACCAATTTCGACGGAGCAACCTTACTCAGAAAATCACTGCGGCGCTATTCCCCAAATGGATGACGCTGGCGCGAATCGGCGGCGATTACAATGGCGCGCGCCGTCCGAAAGCTGACAACAACCATGCGCCGGCCGCAAGGGGCAATCCGCGAAGCGCGACGTTTCCGAGGGCAAGAGCGTTAAAAATTCGCGCCGGTATCGTTCTGATTTCCAGCCAGGCGGGATCGCCAACTTGCGATTTGAAGGGCTGCGCAGCCTTATGAAAAGGCGAAAGCTCAAAACATACGAGATTCAGATAGTCATGCGGCGCGGAAAATACACTCGGTTTTTCTTCAAATGACCATGGTTTGTACCGCCCGAGCATGTGGACGAATTTTGAGCGATCATGAAACAAATTTCGCAAGCGATGCATCACGTGGTAACCATTCGCGCCGCAATGGAAAATAACATCACGTCCGGTCATAAAGAAAAATACCGGCGTATCGGCAAACGGCGCTGAAGCGAGAATTGCCCACAACGCTTCCTGATCGCTGTAAAAACTCGGTATGCGCTCGCTGCGCGGGGCTTTCTGAGCCTGTTGATAGGGTTCATATTTTAAAATGTCGCGCCACGCTTCAACAAGTGCGCGGTGTTGGCGGCGAACCAGAATAGAGCCGCCATTTACGGCGTACTCCAGAGGCCTGCCGGGCGGCAGTTGAAAATCTTTCACGCGCAGATGACTGCCCACTTCGCCGGGCATTCGGAAATCCTGACTGACCGCAACCGCGTCCGCGTCAATTTTTTCAATCTGCGTGCGTAAATCGCCTGTGACAACAATATCGGTATCCAGCCAAATCGCTGTTTCAACGATATCGAGCGCCCGCAGCAAAACATGCGGTTTCACATTCCAGCCGCTGCCGACATATTCATCTGTATAAATATGTTCGACCGTTTCGAGGCCTGCAACCGCATCTGAGACCGAGCTGAGCGGTGAATAGACGAGCAATTTGGCGCCCGGATTGTGCTCAACCAGCGAGCGCGCCAACAGCGCAACGCCGACCACGGCTTCCGGCCGATCCTCATAAGTAACAAATACTAAATCCGAAGGCATAATCGCCCGCCATTTACTGCGCGGGGCGTTTCCCCCGATTTAATATCCGCCATCCGAATAAGATGGCGGCGAGGAACGCAAGTCCCGCAATCGTCATCGATATGATTGGCGAATTGCTACCATTTGGTAAACGAATGGCGAAAGCAAAGAGCTGCGTTGGAATATCTGCATCAAAATTGTTATCGGAAACCGCCAGGAGCAGTCGGCCGCCGCCGCCGAGTTCGGGCCCGATGGTTACGCCCTCTACGTTGTGGAGCTGAATCCCCAAAGTTTTGAGATCAAACAGCAGTGTCTTTTTCGCACGGTGAAACGACTCGCCGCGTAAGGAATAAAGGTCGGAAACATCCGTCGCGCCCTTCAAGTTCACGACATAAAGCTTTGCGCCGTCAGCTCTCGCGCCGGTGTAGGACCGTTCCAGAACAATCAATCGATCGCGGCCAATGGAAACCATATCAACCAACGCCGACATCGGATCGCATACATACGCATATTGTCCGTCAATAATCGGCGCGCCATTCGCGAGGCTATAGGAAACAATCCTCGTCGTCGTTCCCTTTTCTTTAGAAGACATCGGCCCGTCCTGGATGAGCGCCGTTTCCATGCCGGCGAGCAGGCGTTTGCCGCCATCGGCAATCGCAAGCGCCTCAAACCCGGCATTGTTGCGCGCGCCGGCGCCATCCACCGGAGCAAAGTGCGCTGGCGTCCCGAATTCCCGAACAAATGATCCGTCAAATCCAAATTCAAATATGGATGGCGCGCCAATTTCATTTCGTTCGCTGGCGACAAATACGCCATAACCGGCTGGCGTTTTACGAAGCGCCTCAAAATCATTTTTCCCCGTTTCAAATCGCTCACCATTTTCGTCAAAGAAATACTGAACGTTTTCGAATCGAATGTTTTCTATTCCGTCGCCGGCAATAATCAGGCGCGCCGAAAAGAAACGCGGATCGCCTTCAACGCCCTCACCGCGTGCATCCGAATTAAAATTGTAAAGGCCGGTTGCAGGATCGAAATCAACGCCCGATAGCCCGCCGATGCGCGCGCCGCGAAATTGATCAGAAGCTGGAATTTCAGCGTAACCCAAATAGCGAATATCGGGGACATCCGCATGCGCAATACCGGTTGCGGCGCTAATCAAATACGCCAATAGACCGAAATTTGACCATCGCTCCATGCGCTTGCCCTGATGCGACATTTGAGATTTTGGCTTTCTACACGTGTTTCACAGAGCGCGCAAAACCGGGGAAAGCCGCGGAATATTCTGCGATGGAATCACAGACGTTCTGCGCGATACCTACGCGGCGTCATGCCAACTTCTTCCTTGAAAGCGCGATTAAAAGGCCCAATGGAATTGAAACCACAATCGAGAGCAATAGCCAGAATCTGGCGATCATCATTGCTTCGATCGCGTAGCGCCGCTTTGGCGTTGGCTACGCGATGTGAATTTACGAGGCGATTAAAATTTTGATGGCCCATAACACCGGTAATACACTGCGAAACTTTGTATTCCGGCTCGCCGATTGCGCGCGCCAAATCCGAGACTTTCAGTTTCGGGGTCGCACAAAAGCTCTCATCGCGTAGGATATTTTGAATACGATCAGCTAACGCACCCGCCGACGCGTCGACGGGACGATCGCGCGAGACCCGACGAGCATTCAATTGCGATCTCGAAATTGGGTTTTTCTTGCGAAACTCGATTGCAAAACGTCCGCCGACAATAGCGAGAAGACCGAATGCGAAATGCGTTAGCGCTTCGGATCGCGCGGCAAGCGACCCCTCAGGCGCGTTCCACGCCCACAAGATCGTAACGACAAGCGCAGCGCCGAAAAAACCGGTGAATATCTGCCGGAACCGGCGCTCATTGCGCGGCAGATCTTTGCCAAAGCCGTTGAACGCTTCGACGAAAACGAGCGCCAACAATGAGATACAAATGTAGGATGCGGCGTTCGAGATGAGGCGTTTGGTTTCGCCAGCCAGTCCGGCCGCCGCGAGGCCATCGGTGACCGCCCATGCGCCTTCGATAAGAATAGTCGCGCCGAGTAACGCGATCGGCCATGGCGTTAGTGTCGCGTCTAGTTTGAACAAGGTTCGTGAAAATAACCAAATCCAGGCGCAACCGGCAGAGCCGCCAAAGGCGACCATATAATAAAGAGGGCCCGCGCCCTCGCCAACGAACGCACCAAGATTGCCAAGCGCCAGGCAAACGACAAAGCACCACCAAACTATCGCGTAAGCCGGAATTTCACTGAGCGCTGCATCCAGCTTATGCGCTATTTTTGACGCAAAAGCACGCCGTGGGGCGACGTCAAGAATTCCGGTGTCAGTAATGGTCATGGTCCCTCCGGTATTTGTGTGCGCCCGATCATTGAAAAGCTTGCCGGATTTTTCGCTGAACTGACCCAGAATTACTGGCCGATTTCCAAAACGGCAAGATTTCTCCGGGGATCAAGCCCAGATTTGCGGCTAGTTGGTCATCAAACAGGACGAAAACCCCATGTCAGACACCGCCGCAAATCAAGTACTTCATCAACAGATCATTGCGCGTGGCGGCATCGCCGACCGAACGCTGCAGATTTCAGGCATATCATGGTTTTTGGTCGCCGCGCTTGGACAATGGGTTTTCGTCTATTACCTTTTGGCGCATTACCCGCCGATATTCGCCAAGAAGGGCATGCCCGGGCTTGCCGACACCAGCATGCCTGGCGGTTATGTGCCGGGCGATCTGGCCGGCAATCTCGCCATAACGGCGCATGTTCTTATTGCCATCATCATTATTGGCGGCGGGCCTCTGCAATTGATTCCGGCAATTCGCAATCGCTTTCGCGCTTTCCATCGATGGATGGGACGCACCTATGTCACCTTTTCTGTGTTGACGAGCACCGCCGGACTCTATCTGGTCTGGACCCGCGGCGTTCCGGGCGGAATGGTCGGTCATCTCGCAATCAGTCTTGACGCAGTTTTGATTTACTTGTTTGCCGGGATTGCCGTTTACTTTGCGGTGACCCGACAAATCGATCGGCATCGGCGATGGGCCATGCGATTGTTCATGGTCGTCAGCGCCGTCTGGTTTTTCAGGATCGGCATTATGTTTTGGTTTATGACGACTGGCGGCGTCGGCATTGACCCGGAAACATTCGAAGGGCCGGCGCTTAAGGTCCTCTATTTCGGCCAAATGTTCATTCCGCTCGCAATTTTGCAGCTCTATTTCAATGCTCAAGACAGCGATCGCGCCGCGCTGAAAATCATGGCCGCTATTACAGTGTTCGCGGCAACGACGGTAACGGCGGTTGGGACATTCGCAGCGACAATGGGTATGTGGCTGCCGCGGCTATAGTCCTGCAACTGCCGCCGGCGCGTCGAATTATTTTTCGCTATGAGAATTTATAAAAAAATGAAAAAGACGTTCATCTTGTTCATCACATATGTCCTGATTTTCATATGGATTTCATTCGAGCCCGCATATGCCGAGCGCTTAGAGCTGGGCGGCGATGCGCCCGTGTGGGCGCATATAGGCGCAAAAATTTTGCTCTATGCTCATATTGCTGGCGGAACCATCGGCATTTTCGCCGGCACGCTGGCCATTGGCGCGCGAAAGGGCGCGCCTATACATCGCGCCGCCGGAAAAGTATTTTTCATATCGATGTTTATTGCGTATGCGATTGGCGCCGGCGTCGCGCCGTTTCTGCACACTGGCCAGCGACCGAATTTCGTCGCCGGCGTTCTGGCGCTTTACTTGTTAATCACGGCATGGCGCACCGTGCGGATACCGAAGATCATTCCGGGCGCGTTTGAATATGGTGGGCTTTTGCTTGCGATTGGCGTCGTCGTCCTCGGGGTTTTATTTATGCAGATGGGCGCCAACGACCCATCCGGCACAATTGACGGCTCGCCGCCGCAAGCCTTCATTTTATTCGCCGTAGCAGGCTCATTTGCCGCAGCCGGCGATCTCCATCTGATTGCTGGCAAAGGGCTTGAAGGCGCCGCGCGCATCGCCCGGCACCTATGGCGGATGTGCTTTTCGTTTTTTATCGCATCGACTTCATTGTTTCTGGGCCAGCCGCGAGTCTTTCCGGACTGGTTCAGCGAGTCTCTCGCACCGGTGGCATTGTCATTCGCACCGCTCGCGGCGCTCCTTATCTGGATATCGATTATCGGGGGAAGACGCGCGCTTGGGCGAGCTTGATTTTAAAATCGCAGCGGTATGTCGCTAGCGTTTGGATTGTTCGGATAATCAAGTTTATGCGGAATGGCGATCGTGTCATCCGTCGGTTCCAGATCGCGCGCAAACGTTAGCTCGATCGCCTGAAGCTGTTGGCAATGATCAACGTGAAGTACATGACAATCCCGGCAATAAGGATATTGATCTTTGGGTTGATCGTTTGAAAATTCACAAACAGCGCTGCGTGGGTTGCGAGATACAATGCGAGAACCCCGTAGCCCCATATTTTTCGTCGCCAAGACCCGACGGCGCCGAGGACCAGCGAGACGCCCATAAACGCTATAACGCCGAGATAGGAAACCGCATTCAACGGAACGATCGCCTGATCGTTTTTCTCGCCCATGAAACGATTGATATCCGTTATCGGTTCATTAAACGCGACGACATCAATAATTCCGGCCGCTTGCGCCATCAACACGGTCCCGGCGCCAACGCGGATCAGGCCGAAGCCAAGTGCGATCAGGCAAATAAAAGCAACAACAATTCTGGCCATGCAGCGCCCCGGTACAAATCAGTTTGATATTGACGCAAGGTGACAACCTGCAGGTTCATATTAAACCGGTTGGTCGGCGATTTACCGCAAATTAAAAACCGCCCGTCACGCAAATGACGAGCGGTTCTGAAAATCGAAGAAGGGTTTGATCTTTTTTGCAGGCCTGGCGGCGACTTACTCTCCCACGCCTTAAGACGTAGTACCATCAGCGCTGGAGACTTTAACGACCGAGTTCGGAATGGGATCGGGTGGAGGCTCTCCGCTGTAACCACCGGGCCGGCAAAAAAGATTAAATGCGAGAAGTCATCGTTTAACGCGCATAACGAACAGATCGTTCGCCACGCATGAGCTATTGTTGTCTCATCCAAGCCGAAACTTGCATGAGGACGATCAAGTCAATCGAGCAATTAGTACCGGTTAGCTTCACACATTGCTGTGCTTCCACACCCGGCCTATCAACGTGGTGGTCTTCCACGGCTCTCAAGGGAATTCTTGTTTTGAGGCTGGTTTCCCGCTTAGATGCTTTCAGCGGTTATCCATTCAATACATAGCTACCCAGCTGCGCCATTGGCATGACGACTGGTCCACCAGAGGTATGTCCATCCCGGTCCTCTCGTACTAAGGACAGCTCCTCTCAAAATTCCTACACCCACGGCAGATAGGGACCGAACTGTCTCACGACGTTCTAAACCCAGCTCACGTACCGCTTTAATTGGCGAACAGCCAAACCCTTGGGACCTGCTCCAGCCCCAGGATGCGATGAGCCGACATCGAGGTGCCAAACCTCCCCGTCGATATGGACTCTTGGGGGAGATAAGCCTGTTATCCCCGGAGTACCTTTTATCCGTTGAGCGACGACCCTTCCATGCGGAATCGCCGGATCACTAAGACCTA
>JABDJK010000091.1 GCA_013002535.1 Hyphococcus sp. | reverse complement strand
CGCCGCCGGTTATAAGCGCGACTCTTCCGTCGAGACGCGCCGTCACTTCAAGTTCCGATGCCGTTTCGCACAGTAATTCGCCATATTTCCTCCGAATTCATTGAGAACGATCCAGAACGCACCGCCTCAATAACATCAGAATTGATAGCGAATGCCGGCTCCATAGGTGCGCGGAGCATTAATCGTCTGCGGGACCGACCCTGGCGAAACCCGTCCTGCGAACGAGACGATTCGATCGTCCGTGAGGTTTTTGCCATAAACAAAAATCTCCGGTCCGCCGTCAAACTGGAAGCCGACGCGCGAATTAAGATACCCCCAAGACCCGCCCCGTGTTTCCGGTTCATTGGCGGCGCCGACATAAAATACACCGCTCGAGAATTCATACCCAAGATTGGCGTTGAAGGCGCCAGCCGAACCTACTTCGGCGCTATAGGCAACTCGTACGCCGCCGGACCATTCCGGCGCTAAATTGAGACGGTTTCCGGAGCGATCGGCAAGCCCAGGCGAGCAGAGTGGATCCGCCGCCTGCGGGTCGCCGCCACTGATAGGCTGACAGAATTCATCATATTCTGCATCGAGATAAGTTCCGTGCGCGTTAAACGACAAGCCTTCCAATAATTCGACACTTAACGCGGCCTCAACGCCTCTAAGCGTCGCCGTCGCCGCATTATCAACTCGCGTGAGACCAACGCCAATTGTACTACGGATCTGAATGTCGGTGTAATCGTACCAGAATGCAGCAGCATTGAATGTTCCCCGGCCATCCCAGAATTGCGTTTTGGCGCCTATTTCGTAAGCCCATAGCTTTTCAGCGGTAAAAGTGTCAGCCGCGGTTGCCGCCGCGCCGGGAAGAAAATTGAAGCCCGGCGCCTGATACCCCTGGCTCGCCTTCGCATAGAGAAGGACATCAGAATTCGCTTTAAAATTCAATCCCGCACTGGGAATGATTGCGTCATCTTTAACATTTCCCGTGAAGAGCGGACCCGCAAAATTCGTATAGTCGATGGAAAAATCGCGACTTTCATTATTATAACGAAGACCGCCAACAATGGTCAGTCGATTCGTCAGATCATATTCAAGTTGAGTGAACAATGCCCACGCGCTGAGGTCGCTGTCGTCGAAAGGATTGTCAAAAAAGGGCGTTACCGTAGGCGGAAAGACCCCGATCCCGAAATCCGCCACCTCACTAAAGTAGTTGGCTCCGACTGTGGCCCGCAACGATTCTCCCGTGAAGACACCGCGGACTTCCTGATTGAAACTCTTGCTGCTGTTATCAATGCCAACCGCGACAACAGGAAGTTGAGATCCGTCGGCGTCATAGAAGGTGTCGATTTCGATTTCTCTGAGGCTGGTAATGGAAACGAGATCCAGCGAGTCCGATATTTCATAGTTGAGTGTTAATCCAACGCCCCACTGTGTCGTGTCGCGCATGGTCAAGGCTTCAGATGCCGGATCGGACGAGAACTCCTCCGGATCTCCGATCCCAGCGAATACGCCAGATGGTAGGAGTACGCCATTTTTGAAAACTGGCCTCGCATCGTCTTGAGTGTAGTCACCTGCGAGAATTGCGGAGAAACGATCATCAGGGGATTGGTAGCGAAGTTTTCCGCGCACCGTGCGTGTTTCCCGGTCGTTCAATTCGTTTCCGGTTTCCGTGTTGCGAATATAGCCGTCGTGATGATTATAGCTGCCGGATATGCCCGCTGAAAAACCACCTCCAATTGGACCGCTCAGCGAACCTTGAAAGCGCACAGTATTGAAGTTGCCGTAAGAAACTTCGGCGCCGGCCGCTAATTCCGAGCCTGGGTCTCTCGTGATGATGTTAATCGCGCCAGCTGTGGCGTTACGTCCATAGAGCGTACCTTGCGGCCCGCGCAATACCTCAATGCGTTCCAAGTCGTCGAAACCAAAAAAACCTGAATCTGGACGCGGAAGATATACACCATCAAGATAGACGGCCACCGCCTGTCCGGAACCGATAGCAAGCACCTGTCCGGTTATGCCGCGAATGGAAATGACATTACTGGCATTTGCGCCGGTAAATCCGGAAATTGAGAGCCCGGGCACGGCGCCCCGCAGATCCTCAAGGTCAACAACTGTCCTCTTAGTCAGATCGTCAGCGCCCAATGCCGTGAGGGCGATCGGAACATCCTGAATGCTTTCTTGGCGCCGTTGCGCTGTTACGACAATCGTATCGCGTGAGGACGAATTGTTAGACGCTCCATCGTTAGCTTCTTCTTGAGCAAAAGACGGCGCGCTAGCCGAAATTAATGCGATGATCGCCGATGTCTGAACCAAGGCGCTTTTTGTAAAGGCCATAATGTCCCTCCCAGGAAATCGCTGCCGTTTTGTGCGTTTAGTTTGTGGGTTCGGCCAGCTGATATATCAGTTGAACCGCTTTTTATGACTGCTGTCAAGGGCCATTTGCGACGAATGCTTGGCGCCGCACGGAATTCTCCGGGTCTCCGTGTTGCAAAAGATGCTGTCGTCAGCCCCGCAAATATCGAAACTTCATGTGCGCCACTGGGACTTGGCTTCTTCACATATTGCAAAGATCGTCGGTAACGACCGGCGCGATCAGCATATCGCCGGGTTATCCTCGGTGCGATAAATTTTGATTCCCCAACAGACAGTAGATCGATTACCTTGCCGCACAGATTTGCGCGGGCCAAAGAGATATTGTGTATTTTTTGATAGTGCGTTTATCCCATTATGCCCGTGTCGGCTTGAGGGCAGCGCTGTAAAAATTTGCGTAATTGGATGAAAATCCGCGCTAAGCACTAATCGCAAAAAGCAGCGGTTAGCCAAGCAACTCATCTATCGTTTTATCGCGCATTTTGAATTTTTGCATCTTGCCCGTAACGGTCATGGGATATTCGTCAACGAACTTGATATGCTTGGGAATCTTAAAATGTGTGATTTGCCCATTACAAAATGAAGTGACGCATTCCTGTGTCAATTTTGAGTTAGACCTGACTTTTACCCAAGCACAGACCTGCTCTCCGTACTTTTCGTCCGGGATCCCAAAAACCTGCGCTTCGGCAATATCCGGATGCGTACAAAGAAAATCTTCAACCTCGCGGGGGTAAACGTTTTCGCCGCCTCTTATGATCATGTCTTTGATCCGGCCCGTGACTTTAACGTATCCTTCCTCATCCATCTCACCAAGATCGCCGGAGTGTAGGAACCCATCCTCGTCGATGGTCTCATGCGTTTGCGCATCATCACCCCAATATCCCTGCATGACGCCGTAACCTCTGCTGCAGATCTCCCCTTGTTCGCCAACATCGACCGTCGATCCATCGGCGCGAATAATCTTTTGTTCCCAATTGAGATGGGCGCGCCCGACCGTTGACACCCGTTTTTGAAGCGGATCGTCGATTGTGGTCATTGCGTTAATCGGGCTGCATTCCGTCTGACCGTAAATGATAACGATTTCATTCAGGCCCATCTCAGAAATGAGTCGTTTCATAAGATTCATCGGACATGAAGACCCACCAATAGCGCCTGTGCGAAGGCTGCTCAGATCGTAAATCTGAAAATTTGGCGAATCGAGTTCGGCAAAAAACATCGTGGGAACGCCGTGCAGCGCAGTGCATCTTTCCTCAGAAACCGCCTTCAGCGTAGCTTCCGGTTCAAAAGCTTCTGCAGGCAAAACCATCGTCGCGCCATGCGAAACGCACATCAGCGTGCCGACCACCATGCCGAAACAGTGGTATAGCGGAACCGGAATACAAAGCTTGTCTGCCGGCGAAATCCTCATCGTCACGCCTGCAAAGTGGGCATTGTTTAATATGCCCTTATGACTAAGCGTGGCTCCTTTTGGCGCGCCCGTCGTACCGCTTGTAAACTGAATATTGATTGCGTCATCGGCGTTCAGGCGTTTGCCAATGCTAGCAACCTCATTCAATTCCTTTTCGCCGGAAAGATCCATGACATTATCAAAATTCAACATGCCAGGGGTCTTGTCCTCGCCCATGCGGATAACGGTGCGGAGATGAGGCAGTTTTTTCGACTGCAAACTGCCGGGCTCGCTGGTTCGTAACTCAGGCGCCAGTTCAGTAAGCATGTCTAGATATCGGCTCGATTTGAACTGTTCGGCAGTGACCAGCGCCTTACAACTTACTTTGTTCAATGCATATTCGAGCTCATACAGACGGTATGCTGGATTTATACATACCATGATTGCGCCAATTTTCGCTGTCGCAAATTGTGTGAGCACCCATTCGATGCGGTTCGGCGACCAAATGCCAACGCGATCGCCTGACTCAATGCCGATTTTCAGCAAACCGGCTGCGAATTTATCAACGGCTGCATTGAATTCGGCGTATGACCAACGCACGCTTTGGTGCGGCACGACGATCGCGGGGTGGCTTGGGTCCCGGGCTGTTACCTCATCAAGTCGTTGACCTATCGTGCTTTCGATCAACTCGGCAACGTCGCCGGTATGTTCTGCTTTTCTCTTTTCGCTCATCGTTTCGGGACCTTTAAGTACCGTTATTGAAAGGGCGCAGCTGTTCGTGGTCGGACTCGAGTTCCACCTGTGCGGAATTTACAATTCGCGCGACGCCGCAATAGAATGCGCCGGTCACGAGGAGCTCAACGCAATCACGTTCGCTGAATTGCCCGCGCAGCGCCGCCATCGTTTCGAGCGTCGCACCAGGTGTCAGGGCAAGATCGTCAGCTAGCGCCAGAACTGCCTTTTCCGCGTGATCGAACAGTGCGGAACTTTTCCAATCACTGAGGGCAGACACCTGCTCTTCAGTAACTCCCTCGCATACCGCCATCTGTAGATGGTGCTCGTATTCGTAGGTCGCCTTAAGCAGGCTCGCGATCCGGACAACAAGCAATTCACGTAACTTGCGCGAGGCCGCCAAGTCGAACCTTAACGACCACGCGAACGCGGACCAGCTACGAACAAGCTCCGGCGACCAGGCGAGGACGCGGTAGAAACGAAGGACTCCTCCCCATCGCCGTCTCAACCGGTCAAATACCGAGGCAACGACGGGATCATCAGTCTCCTCGGGCACCATGGGAAACATCGCCGGCGACCCTTCCATTACGAGACGGGCGGGAGATAAGGTGCAACAATTTCCTGAACATCCTCATCGGTAATCACATCCGACGGCGCTGTTTTCGAGTAGGTGCTTTTGCCGATCTCGTAGACATACTCGCCGATCAGTTTCGCCTTGTCGTCATATAGCCAGTACATCGCACACGGCGTCTCAAGCGCATATTGCGCGCTATCGTCATCGACCTCAAAACCTTCGCGGCGCGCTTTTTCGGCGTTCATATGCAGAATTATCTTCAAAAAAGATGTGAATCCCCAATCGTTGACGGCAAGGAGTTGATCCTGGTTTGTTAGGAATGTGTCATCCTTAAGAGTGCGATAAAAACCTTGCACTGCATCAGGACCGTCATAGATGACGTCCTCATCCGTCCCCCACCGGACTTTGTAAACGGGATGGGCGACGGTGCGGACAGGATCAAAAATCTCTTTCCAGCGATCAGTATATTCGAGAGCGGCGTGTTTCAGGTAATTGTCGAGAATCGCCTTGCGGTGCGAATTCTTCTCGGCCTTCACATTGTCATCGATATCTTTAAAGAATCCCCTCAGCCCCTCGTGGTATTTTCCCATAATGCTTTCCTCCGTTTCCGCTAAATTGTCACCACCTCGCCGGTATACCGGCGTGTCAGGTTTTTTCTATATTGGCCAGCGGCACCGTTTCTTACGATAGAACAGACTTGATTTTATAGCAATATACTTGCTATATATCTTTGAGACATATGGTCGGCGGGGTGCAATCGACCGGATGACGAAAAGAATGGGCGCACCGGTGAAATCAGGTCTCAAGCGAAATCGGATTGAATTCAATCTTCGGCGTCTGTGTGGATCGGGAATGAGGACAGTGAGGCAAAGCAAAAATGCAATTGATCACTAATTTCCTGCGATCCGCAGCCCGCCATCCCGATCGCATTGCCTTTGTCCAGCCGGATGGAACTGAAATTAGCTACGCAGCGGCGGCGCGAACGGTCGACTCGATCGCGCACGCGCTAACAGCAGCTGGGTTTAGCGCCGATGCGAAGACTGCAATTCTCAGCCCAAATGACAGCACCGGCTTCCTTGCTATGCTCGCAACAATCCGCGCGGGCTTCGCGTGGGTATCCCTTAATCCACGCAATACAATCGATGATAACATAGCGCTCGCCGAAACTGCAGAAGCGAGCGTCCTCTTCTTCCATAGCGATTTCGAAGACGAAGCCAAACGCATTCGCGCCGAAGCTCAGCAACTAAAGTTATTTGTGTGCCTTGACCGCCCCAGCGAGTTGGGACCATCTCTAACAGAGTTTCAGACATTGAATGGGGGCGTTCCGGCCAATTTACCCGAAGACAACACGAGGCCCTGCACCATATTCGCGACTGGCGGAACGACGGGAAGGTCGAAAGGCGCCGTCTGGACGAATCAGACCTGGGAAACACTGACGGCCAATTTCTGGACCTCGGCGCCGAGATCGGAGCACCCCGTGCACCTTTGCGTTGCACCGATGACGCATGGCGCTGGCGCTCTGGCGCTAATGCTCATTCCCCAGGCGCCCACGAATGTGCTGATGACGAAAGCCGAACCACGCGCGATTCTGCAAGCAATCGAGCGCTATCGCGTCACGCACATGTTTCTCCCGCCGACCGTGCTTTACGCCCTATTGTCATCTCCGCATCTTAAAGAATTCGACACTTCATCGCTCTTATGTTTTCTGATCTCTGCCGCCCCGGTGTCACCAGACCGTCTGCGTGAAGCTGTTGAAGTGTTTGGCCCGGTGATGTGTCAGGCCTTCGGACAAGCGGAAGCGCCATTCTTTCTCACCTATTTATCGCCGGAAGATCACCAATTGGCGATTACGTCCAAAGAGCATGCGCAGCTGCTCCGGAGTTGCGGTCGGCCGACAATGTTTTCGGAAGTCGAGGTCATGGACGATGACGGTAATATTTTGCCTTGCGGCGAAACCGGAGAAATCGTTGCGCGCGGCAATCTCGTCATGGCCGGCTACTATAAAGATCCAGCGATGACGGAATCTGTTTCCCAATTCGGCTGGCACCACACCGGCGACATCGGCTACAGGGACAAAGCCGGATACTTCTACATTGTCGATCGCAAGAAAGACATGATCATATCAGGAGGATTTAACGTTTTCTCCACCGAAGTGGAAAGCGCCCTGCTCTCTCATCCGTCTATTGAGAATTGCGCCGTCATCGGCGTGCCCGACGAAAAGTGGGGAGAAGCGGTTAAGGCGGTCGTCGAGCTCAAAACTGGCGCCGAAGCGACGCCTGAAGAATTGATCGCGCATTGCAAAAAGTTATTGGGAAGCGTCAAGGCGCCAAAAACCGTTGATATTTGGGATGCATTGCCGCGAAGCCCGGTCGGCAAAATTCTAAAGCGCGCTATACGGAATGAATTCTGGTCGGATCGCGATCGAGCCGTCTAACGCTGACAATTCAGGAACAGACTCGTTGTACACATACATCATCGGCATAGGAACAACACCCTTTGGCAAATCGCCAGAAAAAGATCATCGCGATCTTGCGAACGAAGCCTTGCTCGATGCGTTGCAGGACGCTTCGCTCTCCGATGGTCAAAGAATTGATCAGGGATTTTTCGGATCATGCCTCATGCATCGAAGTGGCCAGACGATGATTCGCGGCCAAGCGGCGCTGCGAAAGCAGATGGACGCCGGCGTTTTGCCACGGCGGATGCCGATCATGAATGTTGAGGGCGCCTGCGCGACAGGGTCGTTGGCGCTTCGCGCGGCGCGCGCGGCGGTGCTTTCCGGCGACGCAAACTTGGCGCTCGCCATTGGCGTTGAGAAAATGTTCCGCCCGGATGATCCAGGCTCAACCCTGGCGGACATTGAAGGCGGATTTGACAATTTCGATCCTGAAAGCTGGAAACGCGAGTATGCGCGCGCTGCGAAGGAAAGCGGCGGCAAATGGGATCCGGCGCCGGACCGATCCGTCGCCATGGACACCTATGGTCTTCAAGCCTCATGGCACATGCATCGCTACGGCACCACGCAAGCGCAAATCGCTGCAGCGGCCGCGAAAAGCCACCGCAACGGAGCGCTGAACCCGAACGCGCAATACCGTTTCAGCATGACGACTGACGACGCTTTGAACGACCGGCAAATAAGCGGGCCACTGACGCGCGCGATGTGCGCACCGATTGGCGACGGGGCCGCCGCCGCGCTTGTCTGTTCAGAGGCGTTTTTGCGCGAACTGCCTGCAGCGACGCGTAACCGTGCGATTCGAATTCGAAGCAGCGGGCTGTCGGGGGGCGCGTTCCGTGAATTTGAGGAACCCAGCCTCAGCCGGATTGCAGCGGATAAAGCTTATGCCGAAGCGAGCCTCGGCCCCGAAGATATTGACCTCGCTGAGGTTCATGACGCGACATCTTTTTGCGAAGTCTATCAGGCGGAAATGATGCGGTTTTGCGGGGTCGGCAAAGGCGGCGCTTATGTAGAATCAGGCGCTACCGAGATTGACGGTTCGCATCCAATGAACACATCAGGCGGGCTTGTCTCGAAAGGCCATCCGATCGCGGCGACGGGTTTGTCAATGACGCACGAAATCGTCACGCAGCTTCGCGATGAAGCGGGCGACCGTCAGGTTCGGGGGGCGCAGATCGGAATGACCGAAAACGGCGGCGGCGTGATTGGATTTGAAGAAGCCGTCTGTGTCGTGAATATCCTGGATAAACCAAAATAGGCTACTAGAAAAAGGCTATTCGTTATGTCAAAAATCGCGAATTTTGTGAAACTTAAAGCGGCGCCCGAACAATCTGGCGCCTTCAAGGAAGCCCTTATCGCGCTTGCCGCCGAGACTCACAAAGAACCGGGATGCATCATGTACGAACTATTTCATGGTGAAGACAATACATGGATGGTCGCTGAAATTTGGCGCGATGCGAAAGCCTTGGACGCTCATATCGCGGCCCCGCACACGCAAATGGTTATTAAGCTCTTCGAAAAGGCCCTGGCTGAGCCGCCGCGCGTCGAGACATTTACACCCGAAAGCTCCACAGCGGGCAATTAGGGAACCACAACCCAATCAACTAATTTGCTCCATAATATTGATGCATTTGTTAAATCAGCGTAGTTTTTTATTGGAATAGCGCGGAGAAAGTTATCGTTGTGAAAGATGTAGTGAACGCCTTAGGCGAAGAGGAATGGGCGGCGGACGCGCTAAGTTTGTTGCTGTTTGCGCGCTTGGCTCTCGCCGCCGACGCCGACTCAGAACTTGCATCGTGCGAATTTGGACGCACTCATCATCGCATTTTGTTCCTGGTTGCTCATAGGCCTGGCGTTACCATCGGGGAGATTGTAACTCTGCTGAGATTGAGCGCGCAAGCGATCCAGGGACCATTGCGTGGGTTGATCGACGCAGGAATGATCGAGCAGCAATCCTCCGAGCGTGATCGCCGAAAGCGGCACCTCAACGCTACCGCAATCGGCGAAGAGTTTTTAGCTGAAATCTCAAATGGTCAATTCGAAAGAATCGCCAACGCCCGAAGGAGAGCGGGCGACGACAGCTATGATGGATTTGTCCGCTTTATGCGCGCCTTGATGGAAAAGGCTGACCGCGAATGGTTGTATCCGTCGCCAAAATTCGCGCACATTGAGGATATTTCCAAGCGACCGACGCGCGCAAAAACGAAGAAGCGGAAGAAGGCGTAGGGCGATTAGTACAGAACGGCTCTGCGTTCCGATACATGGTTTGTTGGATGCATGCGACGAAAACCCGGCGCCTGACGACACGTCTTCGTCGGCGTGATCATTCCGTCTTATGCTCCGCATGACGTTTTTACGTGGCTCAAGATTTTGAATAAGCCTGAAGCGCTTTGTTTTCGTTTCTTTTCGGCGTTTAGCGCTCCGATCATTCTATCCAATCGGGTAATCGACTAGGGGTATCTGGAGGCTGCGGCCTTGGCGATCAATTCTGCAACGTCCACTCAATTTCCAACGAAATACTATATTTTTTACGAAATGCCAGTTTTCCACCGTGAAATGGCCGCGATCGGCCAACTTCAAATATATACCAAGCAACATGCTATATATTCTTGCCATGATCGCAAAAAGCAGGTATAGCGACCAAACTCGGCCACTAACTTAAAAGCCGCCAATCGGGAGGGAAATCGATGGAACGCCTTAAACCGCAGAATTCTTTGACGCGCGTGCGCCTGTTTGGTCATTCGTCATTCGCAGCACTTGCAGCCGCATCCTTCATCGCGGGAACTGGCTGCGCTTTCGCGCAAACGGACGTCATTGTCGTCACGGCGCAAAAGCGCGAACAGAATATAAATGAAGTGCCGATGTCGATCACTGCTGCGACAGGAGAGCAATTGGAACAAGCTGGGATTAAAGATGTCAGCGATCTGCAAAAGATCACGCCCGGCTTCAGCTATTGCGTCAGCACGTCCGGCACGCCCGTCTATACGCTCCGTGGCGTCGGCTATAATGATACGGCCCTGACCACTCGGCCCGCCGTCACCGTGTATCTCGACGAGGCGCCGATTCCCTTCGCTGTCGAAACCAGGGGCGCATCTCTCGACGTAGAACGAGTCGAGGTTCTGAAAGGCCCGCAAGGGACTCTGTTCGGCAACAACTCAAC
>JABDJK010000089.1 GCA_013002535.1 Hyphococcus sp. | reverse complement strand
TATACAGGGACCCCCAACCCTGCCCCACATGCCGACCAGCAACCTTGTTCTTTTCTAAGTCATGTGCCTGTGACACGGTTTATTATCCTGTCCAATGTTTGTCGTTCGAATTATTTATTTTTCGAATCGTGACATTTGGTTTCCCTAGAGTGGCCAGATTTTCTTGGCGAGAATTCGTAGGGTTGAATAAGAAATTTTATGCCTGGGTTACGCAAGAATTTATACGGGTTTAAATATGGATCCGGAATTTCTCTGGCCAAATGTGGATTTGAAAATTTTTCACGCATTCTGTTGTGGCAAAACGCACAATCGCGGACCAAGCTAAACTGAAAGCTTGACAATTGTTAATTTACAAAGCCAAATGTTGGCGAAAAGAAATCCGGGAAATAGCGGGCGCGAACTAAACTACGCGAACGAAAATATATTTATCGGCCTACGGAATAAAATGGATTTTATGGGATGTGTAGAAGATTCCCTGTTACTTAAATTGTGATGGTCTCTTGCATAGTTTTGTAGTTCTGCATCAGAATAGAAGTTAGTTGTCTAACGCGTGGCTTTAAATTGCTAATAGGTGTTGCACCAATTTTGATTCTCGTAGAATGGCGAAAATGAATCTTGTCAGTGAATACGAAGCGATCTCTCACGAGTTGATGCGGCTTGACGGCTTAGCGAATCAAGAAAATGAAGACCAAAAGAGTTGCCTCAAAAGCTTGTTTGAAATTTTCGTCAAAATCGAAAAATCGCTCGATTTGGCGGAAGAGTCCTCGAGTTCAAGAGAGTTAGAAGAGATTTCTGGTCGTCTAATTGAAGCACAATCCCACGCTTTGCAAATTGCAATCAATATTCCAGCGCGCAATGCAAGAGACCTATTGTATAAATTGGCGTTATGGCGCTGGGATGCGCCCGAAATAAATGGCGAACATACAGATTTGAAGCGATATGAAGCGGTGACGTATTCCACTTTTCTCGATTTAGCCATGATCGTCGGCGATGACGAGGTATTGAAGAAAATGGATCGGGAATGTTTGGAGTCGCAAAGTTGAAATAACTTGGCGTTTTTTACGCCGAATTGTTCGGTTCAATTTCTAATGCTTTTTAACTGGTTTATTCAGTTGTCTGATTGGTCGATTTTACATACTTATCCAGGATCAAAGAGAGCGGCATAGCATCGTCTTCGGACATTTTCAGAATAGAATTGATGCAATTAGCTTTTGCCTCTGTTTCGTTTGATAAGATAACGACATTTGAATTACCGTCTATATAATTGCGTTGGCTCGTGATGCCTTCAAAGAAAAACGCTATTGGAATTTTAAGCGCGTCAGCTATCGCAACCAATCTTCCAGCAGAGACACGCATCACTCCATTTTCATATTTTTGTATGGTTTGAAAGGCGACGCCGATGCAATCGGCCAATTTCTTTTGAGAATATCGTGAGATTTTGCGAGCGGATTTGATTTTTTTGCCAAGCTGAATATCGAGATTTCGGTCACTGAACAATATGAATTCCCCTATACCCGCTTGCTTTTGCTTATAGAAATTCTCAGTCGCCAAGGAATGTGAAATTTGGCCCGAATTAGTCTCTCACCACTTTGTGATGATTGTACTGACATGCCATACTTGCAGTTATATTGAAAGGGGTGATACCCGAATTACGAGAATGTAGGGATACGATTTGTGGCGGCAGACAAAAAACTTCAGATTCGATGCGACCAAAAGCTATTGTCTTTGTTGGACGATTGGCGCTCAAGGCGACGGCCGATTCTCAGCCGGTCAGCAGCTCTCCGCCATTTGTTGTTTCGCGGAGTCGCCGAGGACGTACATATCGACGAAATAGTTCAACAAGCCGTAATTCGAATGACCGACAAAGGGATTATCGACGAGAACGCGAACCCGGAAATTTATAAACGTTTCCAGCGGGTTGTTGGGGAGATTTTGGATCATCTGGCGAGTTTAAATGAGAATCTAGCTGACGACTCGAATCAGCATTTGATTCGCAATGTTGATCTGAATGCGTCAATTCGGGAAATGCACGATCCAGATAAAAGCGAACAAGAAATGCCACTAGACTTTCGTCAGGTTTGCGACCGGTAGGCATCTGGGTTTTTTTAAAAACCTCATTTCGAACTGTGGCGTTTCCTACACTCGATAAGTGTATTTGTTAACCCCTTATTAACCAAAAATTCAGACTGCTTTCTCCCCGAAATTCTTCGGAAAAAAAATGGAGAATGCAATGTCTGAGCGAAGACGCATCGACGTTCGGTCCGATCAGCTAAAAATACTAAAGCTGGAAAATCGGTTTTTAAAACCAATGGCGGAAACGCTTCTAAACGATCGCGTTCGTAAGTCCGCTAAAACAGCGGCGGTGGCGGCAGCAGTATTGGCGCTATCGACACAACTGAACGCACCGCGAGAATATATCGCAAAAATTAATGCGCCGTCAGAAATCGCGGAAATTTCGGCCGCAGCATTTTCTGAGGCCTGCGACAGATGTGGGAAAATATTAGCGATGGTTGATGCGGAAGCAAGCGCTTCTGCAATTATTGCTGAGCTTGAGAAAGTATTCGTCATAGTGCAGATTGAACATGAACGATTGGAAAGTTTGGCGGAAAAAGCCAATGCGAGACTTATACCAACAACTGGTCCTAATGCGATCGGCGACGGTTCAAAGAGGCCGCCAGCGCAATGGTTGAGCCAGCTGCTGACCCGGGCGTTATAGTATTTGGGATACTTATTATTGTAACGGTTGTTTGCGCCGCCGCCGCATCTTTTCCGCCGGCGCGAAATTGGCGAATTTTTGCAGCCGCGGCCATCCTCTTTGGAATGTGGGTCGCGGCTGTGTTTGTTCGAAAATATTTTTCGATTTTCCCCAGCTATGTGTTCTTCTTAGATGTCTTGGCAGCCTACTTATTTTTTCGGCTGTCAAAACCAGAAGTGGATGCAATTGGCAACATCGTCCGACGCTCTGATTGGGCAAGTTATTTGTGTATATTACTTATCGTTGTTGCGATTTTCGAACTTATTGATGTTTTGTTTCGGGCAAACTTTGCGGACAAAGACATGATCGCCGCGGCGGCGGGGTTAGTGTTTGTTTCGATCACTTGGGGGTTTTTCCGTGGATTTGGGATTGTGGCGGCAGGTGTGTTCGCTGGTTCTTTGTTCGGTCTGTTGGGCTTAGGATTTGATAGAATTGTGTTTTCTATCACGCTAAATGGCATGACGGTGATCGCATGCGCCATCGTGATCTATTTTTCGCTACCGTCGATTCACGAAAATTTGACGGCGCTAAGGCGAAACATTTTCGTCACGAAAAAGAAATTGAAAAAAGAAACTACTGAGCAGAAAAAGTAATGTAGTGACGCCATAGTGCTACCGCAGCGCCATCATTTTGTTAAATCCATCGCCAGCATTCAAATGCGCGGATTTAATTTTCACGACGAATTATTTTTCTGAAAACGCCCCGTCAAGGGAACTCGCGATGGGTTTGATCATATAAACGAGCATTGATTTAGAGCCGGTAATAATCTTCGAACTCGCTTTCATGCCGGGCGAAATCTTCTTGACAAGTGCATTTTCCATCGCATCGTTGCCGGAAAATCCGATGTGCACCTGAAAATATGTTTCACCCGTTTTCTCATCTCGTGCTGCATCAGCAGAAATATACGAAATTTTGCCATTTATTACGCCATACTTTTTCTTATCGAAAGCGGAAACCGTAATTTCAGCGCGCTGTCCTATTGAGATGTATCCAATATCGTCAGGGTTTACGCGGACATTGGCAATGAGGGTTGCGTTTGTCGGCACAATATCCAACACAATTTCGCCAGGACGCACTACTTGACCATTCCCGGAAACATTAATTGCATTAATCACGCCATCAATCGGCGCCCGAATTGTGAGCCGATCTTCTCTATCGGCTGATACGTTATAGGATTTTTCAAGTTCGGTTAGCTCGGCGACCACCTCCGCACGGCGCTCTAATGCGATCGCCCGAAGTTCGGCGTCAAATTTTTCAATTTCATTTTCCGCCGATTGCAGATCGCTTAACGCGCGTTCTTCAAGACTCTTTGCTTTGGCTAGCGCGCCTCGCGCCGCAAGCACCGCTGATTTTGCGGTTAGAAATTGCTGTTTCGATGTAAAGCCGTCGCCAACTAATTTTTTCTGTATCTCCAATTGCTCTTCGGCCAATTTCAATTGTTCGGCTTTTTCCAAAACGGAGGATTTCGCGCCAGCAACCTCGGCCTTCATGGCGGAGGCGCGCGCCAAGTGTGTTGTCATAGAAATTTTGTGTTTAGCAGTCGTAGTTTGGAATGTTGATTTGTGCTCGGCGACGAGACCAGGCCAATCGCGCGCAAATTC
The DNA here is from genome assembly GCA_013002535.1 of Hyphococcus sp. GTDB lineage: Bacteria > Pseudomonadota > Alphaproteobacteria > Caulobacterales > Parvularculaceae > Hyphococcus. The sequence continues at coordinate 66,914 of JABDJK010000089.1, read as the reverse complement.
AGAAAAGTCCGGTGTGACGCCATCGGCCTCGGCAGCATATCGTATCGCGCGAAGTTGCAGGTCCGCTCGCCTTGCGGCGTTCCGGCTATAATTATTGTCGACGCTTTCTTTTCGAAGCAAAACTAGTTCGTCGCCCTTTTCTACAACTGCGCCCCGTGAAACACTGATCGAATCAATAATTCCGCCTTCGAGGTGAGCGACATGATGAATTGCTTCAGATGTTTCAATGTTGCCGTGTGCTACTGAGACCTCACGAAGCGTCGCAACGTTTGCCCAAACCATGAGTGCGAAAACCAAGCCGGTTACTATCGCCAGAGCGCTCTGTGCATATAAGGGCGGAGCGCCTTCTTCGAGTTCAATTGGTAACGCTAGCGCTTGACGCATGCCCGGTGTTGCCGAATTTTTCCGATTCAAGGTCATTACAATGAGTATCCCTATTAATTTCCAATTGTTGCTAAGTATTCCGGCAAGACATCCTCCGGTTTTCCAAGCTTGCGCATACGCCCTTGGTCAAGCCACAAAAGCTTGTCAGCAATTTTCATGTGGCTTGGCCGATGTGTAGTCATAATGATCTTGCTGTTTCGGCGCCGATCTTCGAGAGTTTTTAACAAAGCAGCCTCACCGGCTTCGTCGAGGTTATCTGCTGGGTTATCGAGGAGGTAAAACGGACGAAGGGCAATGAAAGCGCGCGCCAGCAACAAGCGCTTCTTTAGCGCCTCGGGCCATTGCGTTAGTGCATTTTGCGATATTTTTGTGTCAAAACCATGCTTCAATGCGCCCCCGAAAAACTGATCGATTTTAAAGCAAGTCAAAATCTCTTCGATTTCATGATCGGTCGCCGCTGGATGTGCGAGTCTAATGTTTTGTGCGATCGTGCCAAAAAAGAAATCCGACCTTTCGAGCGCAACTCCTAAGGAACGGCGCCATTCCCCTGGGTCAACCTGCCTAAGATCTACGCCGCCCACGGAGATTGATCCGGCTTGGTGTTGATATAGGCCCATCATCATCCGAAGCAATGTCGATTTTCCAGCCCCACTCGGTCCACAAATAGCGAGCACTTCCCCCGGTTTTATGCGGACAGAAACGCTGCGGAGCGCCGGTTCCGGTTGGGCCGGATATCGGAAACTGATGCGGTCGAGAATGATGTCTTCGTTAAATGATCGCGGTACAGATGGAACTGAGTTAGGCGAGCGCTCCAAAGGCAATTTAAGAAGTCTGTCGACCTGTTCGATGCTCTGCATCGATTGGCCCAATGTCAAGGTGCTTAGAAAAATAGCGCGTATTGGATTTAGAATTCTCCATGAAAGAGCCATGACAGCGATGAGCGCGCCAGAACTAAGTTCACCTTCAATTACCATTCTTGCGCCGATGGCTAAGGTCAATACGCCCGCTAGCGTCACAAATGATTGGGAAATTGTTTGCGCTAAATTATGGAGTTTTCGCAACCTCATATTTGTAGTAAGAAATTCCGCAGATGAGATTCGATGTTTCTCGCACCAAATCTCCTCTGCGTTCAAATTATAAATCTCGCTCTGCTTGGAAATTGCTTCCACAATAAAATTCTGTAACTTTGCTTTTTTATCGCCTGATGCCTTGACTAAAATTTTCGTTGAAGGAATTGCCCAAACCGCCAATAAAAAATAACCCACGATCAAAGACACCGGCGCCCAAACAAGCGGTCCGCCGATTATCGCGATTGCGGCGACAAAAATTATCACAAACGGCAAGTCAAAAAGCGCCGTTATTAGCGGCCCTGTGAATACTTCACGGACAGACGACATTTGGCTTAGTCGCGTGAGCTGTGAGCCCAATGGCGCATTTTCAGTATACGCAAGTGGGAAAAATAGCAGTTGCCGAAAAGCTTTTTCGTTGATTTGATTATCAAGTCTCGCGCCAAAATATGATTGTATTTTTCCGCGAATGACACGTAACCCGAAATCGGCGCTTAAAACAAAAAATATACCGATCGTTAAGCCCCACAGCGAATCTATGGCGCCCGCGCCTATAGCTTTATCGTAAACGTGCATCACAAATAGTGGCGGCGCGAGTGATAAGAAATTTGTCGCAAAGCTGAGAACAAACAGCAATGCAAGTGTTGCCTCAAAAGCAAAAACTGTTTTAACAGACCATGATCTTGGCTGCGTAGTTGTTTCATCAGCGCCGTCTGTCAAGATTTCCGGAAAAACTAAAATTCCATCCATATCAAGCGGTGAAATTTTTGCAGTCTCTGCCTCGCTTGCATTGTACACTTCGAGCATTCCCGACGCTGTGCATCGCTCAAGAAGACAAATGTCGCCTGTTTGGGTTTGCAAAAAACAAGGAAGAAATTCCTTTCGAAGTTTCTCAGCGCGAAAACGTTCGACAGTAGTCGTAAACCCTAATCGAAAGAGAACCGCGCGAAGGCTGGCAATATTTCCGATCGCATCAATATACGGCACAGTTTCCGAGAGTTGACGTTGCCAGTCGGTCCGGTCCGTTATCGCGAGGAAACGCGCGAGCGCAGCTTCATAGCTTTTGTCACGTCGATCGGCGACAGACTGTCCGTGCAAAATTCGTGTGCGAATTTCTGATAGTAGCGACCGTACTTTGTTATCAGGCGATACGCCGACACCGCCGTCTCGATTGGGCAACAGATTTGCGTCGTTTTGTTGAAGGCCAGTGTTCATAGCCCGCTCGTCTTTTGGTTTTGGATTGTTTCGATTGTCGCGATCTTTTTATCCGATATTTCATAAGCTTTGTCCGCCAAACGAATCAGATTCGGTCTGTGGGTCGCAACGATGACGGTTTGTTTTCCGCGAAGCGCAATTAATGCGTTTGCGAGTGCCTTTTCACCAATCATGTCTAGTGCTGTGTTCGCTTCGTCTAAAATGAGCACCGAAGGACGAAGGGCGATGGAGCGCGCAATGGAAATGCGTTGAGCGGTTGATGCTGGAATCTCGTGTCCGGATACATTTTCTATTCTCGTGTCATAACCCTTCGGCATACGAATGATTTCATTGTCTAAACCGATTAGCTTTGAGGCATTTATGGCGGAGCTGACTGACGCTTTTCCGAATGTTGTCAGGTTTTCCAATATCGTTCCCTGAAATATTACAGCCTCTTGGCCGACATATCGCACAGCCCTGCGGATTTTGGGCTGTGTTTCGGGAGACAATTCGGTGTCACCGAATCGAACCGTTCCATGTTTGGGAACAATTGTGCCGGTTAGCGTACGAAGTAAGCTGCTTTTGCCGCTACCATCACCACCACGGATAGCGACAAGCTCGCCAGCCGCAACATTGAGATTAATATTTTCAATTAGCGGCCGTGAATTTCCATGTTGTATGCAGACGCCATTCATCTGAATTGCCGCTGGCCCCGCGTTAATTTTCTTCGCTGATTCACCAACGGCCGCGAGCGAGGAATTTTCATTTTCAAAAATGGCTTCGACTTTTTGCTGGTTGTATTCGGCCAATTGCAGTTCATTCCATGACGCCATAATTCTTGTAAGAGGTTGAATGAGTTGCGAAGACAGCAACATGCAGCAGGCAAGCCCGCCAACAGTCAGTTTTTGGTCCACAACAAGGAATGCGCCGGTGCTAATAATTGCAATTGTTGAAACGGCGGCAAATGTTGTGGCGTAAGTTTGGGCTGCGCTGGTCAATAAAATGATTTGACGCAAGGTATCACTGGAAGCCAATTGTAGCCTTTCGAAGCGGCGCAGTAAGGAAGCTTCCATGGCATGCGATTTAATGGTGGAAATCGATCGCAATGCTTCAATCATAAAGTCGCTTTTCCGCGACTCTATTTTTTCTTGCTTTTTAATTTCACTATAAAGGAGTCGTGTGCGATAAAATGAAAAACACCCGAATATGCAGAACAGTAACACCGGTACAACAAACAAAATTCCGCCGACAAGTAAGATCACAAATGCAAAAATCGGAACAAAAAGCACATCAACTTTAACATTTCTCGCAGGGCTCGCTATGTGATCTCCTAAGCTAGAGATAGATGAAAGCCTTTCGAGATGGGTCGCGATACTTCGAGAACGTTCAGGATTTGGCGTCGCAGTGAGAATCGTGCGAATCGCTTGTCTCGAAGTATTGTGTGCGTATGATGCGCCGATCCAATTTGAAACTACAGACTTTGAGTGTTTCAAAGATATGTCGACTATAATCACGCCCAATAAACCGACGAGTAATGCATTTAGCGTCTGAAAAGATGCGTGCGGAAGCACTCGGTCATACACTTGAAGAATGGTTAAGGGTAGCGCGAGCGCCAGCAAATTAATCGCTACAGACGCGGCATATACAACGCGAGGCGTATCGGGCTGCGGAGCAAAACAAGATCGAAACATGTTTTGCCTCGTTAAATCCCTCAACCACTGTCGTGCGGATTGAATTGTGAAAGTCAAAATTTCGCTTTCGTACAACTAGTTGGTTTGGATTTGTTAAGGCTAAAATATTTAAAAATCCTAAGTTTCATCCGCCTTGGCGAAATTACGCAGAAAACCTAAATTTACCAATTCTATAAATTCGTAATTAACGCACTAACGCTAGTTTGCTTTAAATCCACACAACCTGGAGTAGCGGCAATGGCCCGAGATGAACGTGCGTTGAAAGGTCAAAAAAAATCAAGCGACGGCATCGAAAGCACCCACGAGCCTGAAGCGCCAATTTACAATTCGGTAGAGAAAGAATTGGACGCGCTACGAGCAGCGCGAGAGGCGGAGTCTCAAGGGATTGCTGAGGGCGGCCTGGGGGCGGGGTATGAAAATCTTCATTATGGTGAACAAAATGAAATAAAGGACATCGATGAAGGCGATAAACAACCGTCAATTATTGATGTTGTCGCCGACGTCAATGAGGGCCCGACTGATATTGCGTTGTCGGGGACAAGCGTCGCTGAAAATTCGTCGGGGGCGACGATTGCGACCCTGTCGGCGAGCGATCCGGATGTGGGAGATACAGCGAGCTTTGCGATTGCTGACGACGCGTCTGGTTTGTTCGAGGTTGTAGGCGATGAGCTGAAACTGAAAGAGGGCGTCTCGCTCGATCATGAAGACCAGGACGCTTATGAGCTGACCCTGGAAGTGACCGACAGCGCTGGTGCGACCTATAGCGAGACCGTCACGATCAATGTCGCCGACGTCAATGAGGGCCCGACTGATATTGCGTTGTCGAACAACACAATCGGCGAAGAAGTCACTGATGGCGGGAATATAGGGCCACGCATCGTTCAAGATGGCGCTGTCGTTGGCGAGCTATCTTCGAATGATCCAGAAGGTGCTTTGGGATTGAGCTATGAAATTACTGACGCGTCCGGGACGCCGATTGACCATGCGCAATTTCAAATCGTCAACGATCAGGTTGTTGTGAAGTCTGGCGCAACAATAGACTTCGAAGGATCTTCTGAAATAGAAGTTTTCGTAACGGCGACCGACCCGGCGGGCAACGCGACGACCCAGCCCTTTACGGTCAACGTCGTCGACTATGAAGGCTCGTATTCTGGCGGCGATAGCGCAGATCGCGCTTATGGAACGAGTGAGGAGGACACAATCGACGGCGGCGCCGGTAATGACCGACTATATGGTCGTGCGGGCGATGATACGTTGATCGGCGGCGACGGCAATGACGTACAGCGCGGCGGCGTCGGAGACGACGTCATATCTGGCGGCGCTGGCCGTGATAATATTGCTGGCGGCGCTGGGGACGATCGAATCGTTGGCGGCGATGGTAACGATTATATACAAGGCGGCGCCGATATCGACACTGCCGTATTCAGTGGCGAGCGCGCTGATTATCAAATAACACAAATCGGCGAGAACGCGTTTCGTATCATCGACACACGCGAGGGAGCGCCCGATGGAAACGATCGCATATATAATGTCGAAAAATTTGAATTTGCAGATGGTGAAATAAGCGTTGCACAAATTTTAAATGAGGGCCCGACTGATATTGCGTTGTCGGGGACAAGCGTCGCTGAAAATTCGTCGGGGGCGACGATTGCGACCCTGTCGGCGAGCGCTCCGGATGTGGGAGATACAGCGAGCTTTGCGATTGCCGACGACGCGTCTGGTTTGTTCGAGGTCGTGGGCGATGAGCTGAAACTGAAAGAGGGCGTCTCGCTCGATCATGAAGGCCAGGACGCTTATGAGCTGACCCTGGAAGTGACCGACAGCGCTGGTGCGACTTTCCAGGAGGTAGTTACAATTAACGTTGCGGATGTTGATGAGGCGCCGACGGTTCTAAGCGTTGATATCGGTTCCACAAAAGAGGATACAAGCTTCACGATTACCGAAGCGGAATTGATATCGCAAAGCGCTGATCCAGAAGGCGCCGCTCTTTCTGTATCCAATGTTTTTGTAGATCCTGAATACGGCGCATTAACTGATAATGGAGACGGCACGTGGACGTTTAGTCCGAGCAACGATCTTGCCGCAGAAAATGTTGAGGTTTCATTCACAGTTTCCGATGGGGCGTATTCGGTCGATGGCGCCGCGACATTTGATATAGAAGCTGTCGCCGACGCACCGACAATCACAATTTCTCCGGTTGTACAAACGACGCCAGGAACAGAATCGGAAACAAATAGCAGTTTCGAAGGCGGCTCCATTGATACGTCGCGCAGCGGATCCGCATGGGTTGGCTCATTCGGCGATTGGCAAACAAGCTCAGACGCGATCGAGGTCAAACAAGAGACGTTGGGCGACGGCTCCACCAATCAGTTTTTCGAATTAAATGATGATGCAATCGACTACTTCGATGACGCGAAAAATATTTTCCGGACAATGGATACGGAGGACGGCGCCACATACACAGTAGCATTTGAGTACGCGCCGCGTCCTGGTTACAATGCCAACGTAAATGAGATAGAGGTCGTCATTGACGGCGTCGTGGTTGATACGATTTCCGCAGATGGTCGTGGCGATACGGCGATTGATTGGCAAACGGCTAATTATAGTTTTACTGGCGACGGAACGGAAACAGCGATTGAATTCCGCGCAAGTGGTCAATCTCTTGCCTATGGGCGCGGCATGTATATCGATGATGTTTCGGTGACCGAGGAACTACCGGAAGGATCCGCGGCTGGTTTGGAAGGCATGCCAATCACTTTGCCCGATATTTCAGTATCCCAAAACGATGCGGATAATTCAGAAACGGTTACACTAACCATCGGCGATATTCCAGATGGCGCGGTTCTTACCGACGGCGTCAATAGCTTTGCGGCGTCCGCCGATACCTCGACGGTCGACGTCACAGAATGGCGACTTGACGAATTGGCCTTAACCGCGCCAGAGGGTTACTCCGGCGAGTTAGATTTGTCAGTCACTGCCACAGCCATCGATGGTGACGACAGTGCAACATCTACCAATACAATAACGATAAACATTTTTGACGATGACGAGGCAATAAATGGCGGCGTCGGCGACGACATTTTGCGAGGCGACGGCGGTGACGACATACTATTTGGCGGCGACGGCAATGATACGTTTATCTATGCGATCGGCGACGGATCCGATGTGGTAAATGGCGGCGACGGCGGATGGGTTGATGCGATTCAATTTGCCGACGGAATCGACTCGCTTGGTGAATTCGGCGTCGATTGGACGATGGAAATAACCGAAGGAATTGTCGAATCGCAAAGCGATCAAGGAATAAATCTTTCAGAAAACGCCAGCGGCGTCATTACGCTTGAAGACGGAAATACAATTGAGTTTTCAAACATAGAACAGATTATATAAAAGCTAAACCGATAAACACGAAAATATACTATTGGGCGTCCGTTTTCGTTGCTGTATGGATTAGCTGGCCCATGGCGGCAGCCAGCTCGTAATTTGCAATACGTAGATCGAAATCGGCCTGCGACAAACTGATTTTCGTATCGACGAGATCGCGTTGTCCGTCGAGGACGTCGATAACGGTACGCTTGCCGGCGTCAAATTCAACTTTCAGTCCATGAACAGATAGCTCAGCAGCCTCGATTGCTTTCTTAGCTGCTGCTTGGCGCCTTTTGGCCGCATTAATTTCGCCCCAATTTCGTGATACAAGTTCAACAATTGAAAGTTTCTCTGAATTCTGCCGCGCAATTTGTTGCGCTGTCTCTGACGATGTAGACCGCAAATTCGCAATATTGCTGCCTTGAGAGAACAATGGGATCCGCAATCGGGCAACAATTTGATACTCATCGACATTTGATGTGATTGCGCCTTGATCATAACGCCGAAAAAAATTCCCTTCAATATTGAGGTTGGGCGAAAAATTTCCGTATGCGGCGCGCTTTGAGAATTGCGCCGCTCTCACCCTTTCTCTGGCTGCGTTTAGAGAAGGATTGTTATTAATTGCATAAACAATAGCTTGATCGAGCGATTCAGTGTTTGTTGCTATCATTGATTGCAAATCTACGGAGAGCTTTCGAGGTGCGTGCCCAACAATACTGGTATAAAACGCGTCACTTGCACTTTTCCTAGCGCGCGCTTGCTCAACGGCAACAGCTGCTTGAGCAAAGCGCATTCGGGCTTGTTCAACGCCGGTGCGGCTTTGCGCTCCGGCCTTCATTCGTGCTTCCGTTATTTCTAGTTGCTCTTTCACAAGCGCACGATTGCTCATGCGATGCGCTAATATTTCATTCGCCAGAGTAACTGATGCATGCGCCCTAGCCGCAAGAAGAGCGATCTGAGATTTCGAGTCGAGAACGGAAAACTCCGAGGCCCGCACTTGTGATTTTTGCGCTCGCAATCGATGTAGCCCTGTCATCCCTTGAAAAACAGGTTGCCGAACTGTGATACCCAAGGTTGCGCCATCGCGTTGATTGAGCGTTTCTAGAGAGCGGCTCCGCCAGTCTTCATGCGCATAACTCGCGGTGCCTTCAATAGAGGGCAGGAATTTGCCAACGGCCAAGAATTTCTCAGCCTTTGCTGCGTCCAATTGAGCGATCGCCAGTGAAATTTGTGGATTCCGCGCCAGCGCAAACTGAATTGAGTCAGCGACGCTTTCATCCGGGTCAATATCTGTTGTCCCAGACTCTATAAAGCGAAATTTGTCCTGTTTTTCTTCAAATGTAGTGTAGATCGACTCTGCACAAACGTTAGTATACATACTAAAAGACGCGGCAAAAATGAGCGAAATATGCGAAATAAATAGTTTGCTGATCGTCATTCATAAGACTCCGTTTTAGTGAACGCTAAGGAATCTTGGTTAAAAAATGTATCTAATAATTGGTGTATATAATTCCCGAAATCTTTATTTATCGGCAACAATATATGAATGGCGTTGCTGTCGGCAACGCATTGTGTATCGTCAAAAACGTTAATCTATACTATCAAAGATTTAACGCAGAATACGAAGTTGCTATTCGGCGTATCGCCAAGATATAACATGCCATTCTCAAATCTTCACATGCGTCTTCACTCCGCCAGATTTCGCGAGCGTTCTGATAAGAAATCCGCATCGTGTCGTCGAGACCCGAACGTACTAGGTCAATTTCGCCGGCGCCATTTTTGTAATTGTTTCTAAACTGTTCGGAGAATTTCGCGCCAGTCATGCTTTCGATTGCGACCATTAATTCATTCTGCCGTGCTTCTTCCTGGCGGCGCTGCATTCGCCCGAATCGAATATGCGATAGATTTTTGACCCACTCAAAATATGAAACTGTTACACCGCCGGCATTCGCATATAAATCTGGGATTATTACACAGCCTCGCTTTCGCAAAAGCTCGTCCGCAGCCGCCGTAACCGGACCGTTTGCGGCTTCTACGATGAGTTTTGCCTTGATTTGATCGGCATTTGAGAGATTGATGGCGCCTTCAAGTGCTGCAGGTATCAGTATATCGCATCGCTTTTCGAGAAGAACATTACCATATTCGAAGTATTTTCCGCCGGCAAAACCTATAACCCCGCCGGTTGAATCGATATGTTGCTTAAGCTCGCAGATATTGATCCCGTCTTCATTTAATATAGCGCCGTCGCGTTCAATCACTGCCGTTATCTTCGCGCCGTCTTCGGTAGATAGAAAGAGAGCCGCGTGATAGCCTACATTGCCCAAGCCCTGAACGATTACTGTCTTTCCGTCGATCGTGCCTGAGAGGCCCGCAGCCTCTAGATCCTCGCGATGTCTAAAAAATTCGCGAATAGCAAACTGAACGCCGCGGCCTGTTGCTTCCACACGACCTGCGATACCTCCTGCATGTGGTGGTTTGCCGGTAACGCAGGCGCGGGCGTTAATATCAGTTGTATTCATTCGCCGATACTCATCGGCAATCCACGCCATTTCTCGTTCGCCAGTGCCCATGTCTGGCGCCGGAACGTTCTGTGACGGATTGATCAAGTCGCGCTTAACAAGCTCATGTGCGAATCTTCGAGTGATTTTTTCAAGTTCATCTTCACTCCAATCAGCGGGGTCTATTGCGAGTCCGCCCTTAGACCCTCCAAATGGCGCTTCCACAAGAGCGCACTTAAAAGACATCAATGCGGCAAGTGCTTCGACCTCTTCTTGATCGACAGACGTAGCATAGCGAATACCGCCTTTTACAGGCTCCATATGATCGGAATGAACTGCGCGATACCCGGTAAAAGTGTGAACTTCGCCGCGAAGCCGGACGCCAAACCGGATGGTGTAGGTAGCCGTGCAAGTGTTTATATTTGCAGCCAATCCTGGTGGAAGATCGGTAAGCTTTAACGCTCGATCGACCATGATGTTAACACTGTCGCGAAAACCAGGCTCGGCGGCAATTCGATTTTGGATATTCATGGTTATTTCTTCCGTTGGAATGTTTTATTTATGCCTGATTATCAACTCTCGGTTGAAATTGGATTAATCGGGAATAAATGTTGTCTTAATAAGCATACAGAGTGAATGCAGAAGCGGTGAATTTCGCCAAAGCAAAAAAACATCGACTAGTCTTAGCTAAATTTATTAAGTAGCGCTCCGCAGTGAATGCTAATAGCGGACGCGATTTCGACCAGCGCGTTTTGCATCATATAAGGCGGCATCAGCGTCTTTTATGATGCTTTCACTGGATGATATCGGCGAAAGGCGCGCCACGCCGAAAGACATCGTTATAGAGCCAAGTGGTTCATTGGTTGCACGGTCGACCAATTTTCTTCGGCTGATAGCTTCTCTGATGGTGTTTGCAAGATTTACAGCGTCTTTTTGCGACGTATTTGGAAGTATAATTGCAAACTCTTCGCCGCCATATCGCGCAACAACGTCTTGGCCTTTCACGTTATCTCGAAGTATTGCGGCGACGAGCACCAAAACCTGGTCCCCCACATCATGTCCGTAACTGTCATTGAATTTTTTGAAGTGATCAACATCGCAAATTACAACACAAAGTTCAGAGTTGTCGTAATGAGCTGCTTTGATCAATCGCTCGAGTTCCTTATAAAAATGCCTGCGGTTCGAAATCTTCGTAAGAAAATCGGTATTCGCATCTTTGGCCATCGCCTCGACATCGCTTTTGAGCCTTACAATTGTAGAGCTTGCCTCAATTAAGTCGCGCTCGAGGGCTTCATTTCGTTCGATTGCATTCTTTGCAGTCGAGATCAGAGAAGCAACAAATGTTTCAGCCCCAGCAGGCGTCTGGCACTCCGTTTCTGCTCGGACGGTCGCATCTGTTAAGCCTTCCTGCAATAATTCTGTATTGGAATGCAGGGAGTTTGAAATTTGTTGGACTGTGTTGGTTTGATCCAACAACTCGTTTATATATTCGCTAACGTCCGGGCCAGCATCAGGCGTAGGGAAATATCGTTCGTAAACTTCTTCTAGGAATTTATCACTAATATGAGCGCCGGTATTCACTCTTCGCTCAATTTCGGTCGATAATTGACTATTCGCCTTTTCGAGATGTGAAAACCAAACCGCATAGTGCGTTGGAAACGGCGAAATCGCCATTTTTTTCAAGTCATTCAACGTGTCGATGCCAAGCTCGGCGGGGGTCGTTTTCGGATGCAATGCACTCATATTTTTGCGCCCATTGGTCTTTAAATGCCGAGTGTTTAGAACACGTATTGATTGTAAAAAAATTAATCATGTTGGGCGTGAATTCAAAAATTTGTCTTTGGTCGACACGCCTAAACGGTTTTTAAATAGTGCTGTATCATCACCGTAAACTAAGTGTTCATTCTCTTAACTGGCGTTGCCAAAGCGTGCATCGATAGGCTTGCGCATTCGTTAGGTAATTCCGCAGATGTCGCGACGTTTCGGCTCATGGTGAAAATCAACTCTATTGGCGTGAATTTTGAGCTTGGAGGACTGGCATAAAAACGGCCTCGTTTACTAATTTACAAGGTCGTTATATTCCTTCTGATCTCGGCGGCTTTGGATACCAATGGTGTCTACTCAAATAACTTTCCGCGGCGCTGGTTTCGCCGTTTTCTCATGGTTTATTTATTTGCCCATGCGGATTTTTTACGTGATTTGTTAATAGGCGTCGATGAGTTTGCATTGGAGCGGTTGTTGGCGCAAAATTTTAGCCGTTGATAGATTGTCAGAAAACATCCAGCGTCAACAAGTGCAGCAATGCTCATACAACGTGTAACATGGCACTTTTCCATAATTCTGCCGGATATCGGTCGACAACCAACTATTTTGGACACTTCGACAAAATTAAAGATTTGTTAATTAAAATTCGCTCTATTGGTGTGTTCAAGTTCGTATGGTGCCGCCCATTGGTGTATCTTCCTATGAGGCGCGCATTGGTGTATTTTAATGTCTGGTTAACTAATTCCACGTAGCTATGACGGTAGTGGCGTATGTTTGCATTCGCCGCGTCAAACTATGTCACGTCTTATACAGTGCGAGTTGTTTACCAGTGTCTATAAAAAAACCAAAAACACCAGACCAAAATATCGTAGACATTTACGTCGGACGCAGACTTAACGCCCTTCGTAAAGATAGTGGATTGTCGCAAAAGGCGTTGGCCGAAAGACTCGGGATCACGTTTCAACAAATTCAAAAATATGAAAAGGGTTTTAATCGTTTGCCGGCGAGTAGAATGCTTTCAATTTGCATGGCGCTTGACATTACGCCGAATGATCTGTTTCGCGATTTGTTAACAAAGCAGTATCCGATAAAAGAACCAACAATATTCTCTTGCGAAGAAGAAGAACTCATTCATTCTGTTCGACGGCTCGATGCTACTTTAAAGCACCAGGTTCGCGAGATTATTGGCACGCTTGCCAGTCAGTAAAAGCCGAAGAATTAAACCGAGTTTTTTCGTCTATATAGTCTGAACTCTTCTATTGCATTTTCATCTGCTTCAATCTGAACCTTTTTCTGAAGCAATTCTGACTGGCGACGCAACTCGTCGATTGCGACCTCTCGCCTGATTTCAGATCGCAGTTGCTTTTGTTGGGGTTGGATAAGTTGCGCTAGGTAGCGGGCGGCGCTTTGCTTCTGATCGGCCAAATTTAAAAGAAATTCGATATAGGCATGATAATTTAGGAGCGTGCTGGCCGTTCCAGCGAAATTCTCTTCCAAATTCGTAGATCGCGCCACCTCCTGCATGCTTCTGGAATGTTGCAGCATTGCATTTTTTTCAAATTCTAATTTTCTCAGTTTATGCTCTTCAATATTTCGTTTTGTGTGCGCGATCTTTTTAAGTATATTCAAGTCTTGCAATTTCATGTTATTGCGCTCCCCTTTTTCGTTTTCGAAGAGTTTCCGCATAGTGTAGCGCGGCAGCGACTGCGGCATAGTGTTCGCGTCTTATTTCCTCTCCTAATTCAACTACCGAATAAATAGATCTTGCTGTTGGCGGGTCACTTTTTATGGGCACGCCCGATACAGAAGCCGTTTCCCTTATGCGGGCGGCAATTTCATCTACCCCTTTTGCAACGCATATTGGGGCGCTTTTCCTGTCGTCTTTCCACTTAAGAGCGACTGCAAAATGCGTGGGATTCACGATAACAACATTTGCTGTTGGCACATCGCTCATCATTCGGTTCGTTGCCATCTCTTCGGCGCGTTGCCGTCGTACCGATTTCATCGCAGGATCGCCTTCTGTTTCTTTATTCTCTTCCTTCACTTCTTGATACGTCATCTTTAATTTATTATTGTGTTGATAGAGCCGCCATGGCAAATCAATCGCGGCTATAAGTGCGGCGACAGCAGTAATTAATCCAACAAAAAATATCGTTTCACGAAATAATATCGAACCTATCGCCGTTGCATGGTATGATGAAAGTAAGGGTAATTCCGCGAACCGGTCACGAAACGCAACATATAGAACAATAAAAATTGCAATGATCTTTGCAGCGCTTTTTGCGAATTCGGAAATACCATCGGCGCCGAACTTCTTTTTCGCATTATCGACGATAGAAATGCGAGAAAATTTTGGCTTCAGTTTAGTCGGGGCAAAAGTCATTGCGCGTTGCCCATATATTGAAATTAATGCGGTCGACATGACAGCTGCGATGAATGGCGACATCGCAAAAATTAATTCGAATGCGATTTCCGACATGAATTGTGGGCCGTAGGGCGAAAGAAGGGCAAACCCAAGCTCTTCTGCTCGCCCAAGGAAAGTTGAAAGGGTTGCTAATACCTTGCTGCCGCTCCAAGAGAAACTGAAGGCAAGAGCAACGAAGAAACCGGCATATGTCGCAGCCGCAGTGACTTCCGTGGAGTAAGGGACATCGCCCTTTTCGCGCGATCGTTGTAATTTTTGTGGCGTGGCGTCATGCGATTTTTCCGAAGCGCTCTTATTTTCATTGCTCATGTTAGGTGCTCCAGAGAGTGATAAGGATGTTATCCATGAGGCGCATCCAGACAGCGAGGAATGTCGGGGCGACAATCGTTAAAAGCACCAGACCGCCCAACGTAATCGCGGGAATGCCGACAAATGCGACCATTAATTGCGGCATTGCCCGGTTGGCGGCGCCGATCGCTAGATTGTAAACGAAACCGAGTGTTACAAATGGCAAAGCAAGTGCGAGCGCAGCTGAGAAAGAATATGCCACACGCTCCGCCGCCCAGCTGCCAGTTTCGATTGATCCGGGAAATTCGCCAAAGGGAAAAATCACAAAAGAACGAAGAAGAACGCCAATTACTTCGAAATGAAGGCCTGAGACGACAACGAGAACGATTGCCGTAAACATTAATAATGCTGAAATCGGCGTCTCCGCTTGCAAGTCAAAACTAGCACCGAAAATTTGCGTCAGTGAAAGCGACTGGCTCGCTATAGATCCGGCTGTTTGAACGATGAAAATTCCGACACGAATGCTGAATCCGATCAAAGCGCCCGTGATGGCCTCCGCTGCAATAAATTGCGCTGTATTTACCAGCGTTGGCGATGGGCGTTGTTCAAAGACCATCGTTGGCGCAACTATTGCGGTAATCGCAAAGGCGGCCCCAAGTTTAACTCTTACGGGTATCATGCGCTCGCTAATTCCTGGGAGAAAGAAAACGAGAGCGGAAATTCGCGCAAATATCGCCGCGATCACGATGACGTGCGGCAAACCCAATTCAATTAGTTTGGATGCCGCGTTGAGGGATTCCATGACAATTCCTTAGGCCACGCCTACGATTGACGGGCGTTCGGAAGGGTCTATTTCTTCGTACGCAATAACTGGATTGCGGATCCCCTTTGCGGCAAGAACAGTGTTTAAGAACCGCCGTCGTTTAGCGCTAGAAACTACCGCTGGAAACGTGCCGTTTGCGACAGCTGCGCCAACTTTCTCGCGGATAGCTGCCGCCAACCGATTAAATTCCATTGGCGGTAAGGCAATATCCTTCTGGCCGGTCGGTGTCTCAATTTCATGATCGGAGAAAAGCTGCTCCCAATCCGGCGATAATTGAATCAGCGGAAGCCCGCCATCTTGCGTACGCAGTTTGGAAACAAACTGAAATCCTATGCGTTGGCGAACGTATTCCGCAATTTGCTCCGGTGAAGATAGCGCGCTTCGTCCTTCAGCAATTGCCTCCAATATTACAGGGAGATTCCGAATTGATATTTTCTCATCGAGGAGCAGACGCAGAACCGCTTGGATCAAATCATGTGGGACTTCGTCTGTTATAAAATCATCGAGAATTTTCCTATTCGCCTCGCTTTTCGCTGCATCAGATGTTGAGACAAATTCATCAAGAATTCGCTGTAGTGCGCGTCGAGTCATAAGGCGGCCAAAATTATCTTTAATGACTTCAAGCAAATGTGTTGCAGCGACCTCGACAGGCTCAATGACGGGCAAGCCCATGATTGAAGCATCCTCCTGGCGTTCGGATGGTATCCACCGCGCCGGCGCACGAAATACTGGTTCGCTGACATCGGTTCCCGGTATGTCAAGCTCAATGTCATCACGCTTCAAAACTAAAACCGAATTCGGCTCCAAAATGCTGCGCGCGACTTCAACACCATGAATCCGAATTACATATTCATTGTCTTTTAACGCGGTATTGTCGGTTAGGCGGATTGCCGGAACTATAAAGCCATATTCGCCAGCGATATAATTTCGAATTTTGACAATACGATCATCGAGGCCGGTATCGGCATCTATGCAAATTGGTACGATATTAGGCGCGAATTCAACGTGAATTTCATCGAGATCTAAAATGTCGCCTAAAGACTCTTTTGTCGGAAGTTCGGGCGCTAAATCATCCTTCGCGGCAGCATCGTTTTTTGATTTCTCTTGTCTCAGCGCATAATAAGCGCCTGCGCTCAATAATAGCGCACCGGATACAAATGGGATAAACGGCATCCCTGGAAAAAGCGCAAAAACAAACATCATAACCGCGACTGTTGCTATTGCCGCGGGATATTCACCTAATTGATTGAATAGCGCCTTGTCTGCAGAACCGAGCACGCCGCCTTTCGATAAAAGTAGCGCTGCTGCAATTGAAATGATAACGGCTGGAATCTGAGAAACGAGACCATCACCCACAGTCAGTATTGAATAGGTCTCCAATGCTTGACCAAATGATAGTTTGTGAACGCCAAGACCAATAGCGAGGCCAACGATCAAATTTAATACAGTGATAAGCAGGCCCGCAATTGCATCGCCTTTTACAAATTTTGATGCGCCATCCAAGGATCCGAAGAATGTAGTTTCTTCTTGTTCCGTTTTTCGTCGATTTTTAGCTTCCTCGTGGTCAATTGCGCCGGCGGCAATATCGGAATCAATTGCCAATTGTTTGCCCGGCATGCCATCGAGCGCAAATCGCGCGCCAACTTCAGCCATTCGGCCCGCGCCTTTGGTAATCACCATGAAATTTACAATCAAAAGAACAATAAATACGACAAGCCCAAGAAATACATTTCCGCCCATGATAAACATGGCGAAACCTTGAATTATCCCACCTGCCGCGTCTGGACCGGTATGCCCTTGGCCGATTATTAATTTAGTAGATGATACATTTAGTGACAGTCGCAATAAAAGCGACGCCAACAAGATAGTTGGAAAAGAAGAAAAATCGAGCGGGCGCTCGATAAACAACGTTATCGTGAAAATCAGAATTGCCAAAGCGAATGAGGCGGTAAGACCAACGTCGACGACCCACGCCGGCGCCGGTAGCACCATCATAACGATTACGGCCATCAGCGCTACCGCCAACAATACCGTTGGCTGATAGAGATTGCTCTTATTTAGATCCATGTATCGCATCCAATTCTATTAAGCGATCAGCCGGCCTTTCGGCATCAGAGAAAAGTCGAGAGGCAGGCGTGAAGAAAACTAGTTGGACGCCACCGGCTGCATGGATGGATGCGGTAGTTTTTTTATGGACTCTCAACGTCGCAGGATTCGATACCTCTTTTTCCGTCATTTCTGATCGATTTTTTTCGCGAGATGCAGCAAGACCAATGTCAGCGATTGCTCGCTCAATTTTATGTCCGTATCGAGCGGCGCGTATTGCATTTCTGGAGTGATACCTGGACGCAGCAATTTTCCAGTCGCCAAATTCTTCAAACAATGATTTTAAAAAGGCGCCTGCGTAGTCAGCCCCATCGTCCGGGTTAAGCATTTTCGCGGCTGAAGAAAAAGCGCCGCCGTGCCATTTCGCATTGATTTGAAAACAACCGATATCAACCGATGATTGCTTCAAAAAAACATTTTTTTTAACGTATTCGACAGCCTCAGATTGTGTTTTAAAATAGTGACCGCGACCAGAATTGTTTACAGTCCATGGCCAAGCGCTATGCACGCCGTTGCGTTCATGCCCCGTTTCGACCAACGCTATCGCCTGCAGCATTTTATCGGGAATATTGTATTTCGCCTCCGCGGCAATTGCAGCGTTTTTGCACACCTTTGAAAGGTGCATATTTTCCGCGGCCACGGCCGTGGGTGCAATATTCAAGACACAGACAGATAATACAATGTATCGCCAGAGCATTTTTTAAACTGACACAAATTTTAGTATTGAATCATCGAATACTTTGAGCAGCCGTTCCACGGCAAAATTTAACGAGAACAAAAAGGCGATCAGCATCGCAATTAATTTTGGAACGAATGTTAACGTCAATTCCTGTATCGACGTAAGGGCTTGAAATAAGCCGATCACAACACCAACAACCAATGCGGTGAGAAGCATAGGCGATGCGACCCAAACTCCAGCCCACAAATAGGTTTGTAGTAAATTGACGATCTCAACTTGGGTCATTTGTTACAACAATAAAAAACTAAACTGGCATTCGAAGAAGTTCTTGGTAAGCTTCGACAACTCGATTGCGTAGTGTAACGGCGGTTTCAACAGCTAATTCCGCTGACGCCATTGCTTCGACGACAGAATGTGGGTCCGCATCGCCCGCCATCATCGCCGTGGCGGCCTTTTCGCTATTGATAATTGCACCGACGAATTCCTTCGCAGTCTCGGTCGGGGAGAACTTTACTGAGTTTTCCGCATCGCTGGCATTCGCAGCAGCTTTTGAGCCTAGGCTTTTTTTTGCACTGCCGTACGCGTTCAAGGCATTAAAGGCGTTAACTTCCATCTTATTCACCTCATCGCTTCAAGAGTTCAAGTAGACCGGAATACATTTGCCGTGCTTGCTTAAATGAGGCCAAATTCGCCTCGTAGCTCCGGTGCGCCTCACGGCCGTCTGCCATTTCGATCATTAAATTTACATTCGACATTTCGACATTGCCGTCTGCGTCAGCCATAGGATGAGCTGGGTCGTAGATTTTTTCGAATGGCGCATCAGCGAACGATACGCGCCCGATGGACACTGTGTTCGTGTTGGTTGCACGATTGTGGGTGTTATCAAATGAAACGGTTTTTCTTCGATAACCTGGCGTGTCTGTATTCGCGATGTTTTCGCTTACAACGCGTAAACGAAACCCCTGTGCACGTAATCCGCTTGCGGCGGTATCCATTGCTTTTGAAAAAACATTCATGGCGTCGCCCCTTAGTTGCCGCGACCAAGGCTGGCACGCATCAGATCGATGGTTTTTTTGTATATCGTAATTGCGGCGTCGTGGTTTTGTTGAGCATCCGCGCTTCGCATCATTTGATCTTCAAGTGAGACCGTGTTGCCGTTAGGCGATGCCGCGCTTACCACTGTTGAATGTTGGCGCCGCCATACTGCGTCGTCTGCGCTTTTACCTGTCGAATTTTGAATGCGATGATAGGCGTCCGCAAAGGCTTCAAGGTCCTTCGCTTTATAATTTACGGTATCAGCGTTCGCGATGTTTTCAGCAATCACCGAATGACGTGTTGCTGCATGCCGCGCCATTGCTGACGCCATCTTGATTATTTCCAGGTCGTTTATCATTCCAACTACGTCCTGTTAAGGATTATGAAGTATGAAAATAAACCGGAAAGTTGAAAATAAACTTAATTGGTGTGCCTTTATAATGACGCGATCTCTTGGTGCTAAATTAACGTCAGAATCAAAATTTGTTAACGCAATACAAATTTGGGGACGTGTTTCCGCTATCCATGGCGGTATAATACGCGTTTCCGGCCTTCAAGATTTCGCCTGTATTGGTGATCTCGTTGTCATTAAATCCAATTTTGACGTACCGGGCGAGGTTATCGCAATAGACCAAGATGACGTTATCGTGATTCCGGAATGTGCAGTGGCGGGTCTTTCGCCCGGCGAGCGCGTTTACTTCGCGAGACGCTTTCTTCCACGGCCTACAATTGAATGGCTTGGGCACATCATTTCTCCAAATGGAACACTCGTGGGCGGTGCGCCCGCGCCGGTCGGTGAAACGGAAATGCCGCTGAATGCGCTCCCTCCCGTATCAACAGAACGCCGTGGCCTAGGGCCTCGTTTGAATTCAGGCCTTTCTGTATTTGATACTTTTCTACCGATTTGTCGTGGTCAACGCATTGGTATATTTGCCGGCTCCGGCGTCGGGAAATCGAGCCTTTTGGCGCAGTTGGCTAACAACGTCGAGGCGGATGTCGTCATAGTCGCGCTTATTGGTGAAAGAAGTCGCGAAGTGCGCGAATTTGCAAATGATATTTTGGGCGCTAAGGATTCAACTCGCAAAATAATTGTCGCGTCGGATTGTAGCGAATCTGCCACTTCCAAACGCCGGGGCGCGTTGTTGGCGATCGCCACAGCAGAGTATTTTCGCGATCTTGGGTTGCATGTGTTGTTAATATTTGACTCAATAACGAGATTTGCAGACGCGCACCGTGAAATCGCGCTGACGAGTGGAGAAACCCCATCACTTCGCGCATATCCGCCATCAACATTTGGAGCAATCGCAGCGCTTGCGGAGCGAACGGGGCCAGGTAGTCATAAAAGCGGTGACATCACCGCAATTTTTAGCGTACTTGTTGCCGGTTCTGACATGGAAGAGCCCATTGCCGATATGACTCGTAGCATACTGGATGGTCATATTGTGCTGGACCGAGGAATTGCCGAGCGCGGAAGATTTCCAGCGATCGATATTCGCCGAAGCGTATCCAGAAGTTTGCCAAAGGCTGCAAACGATACAGAAAATATTCTGATTGCCCGGGGCCGAAAGTATCTCGGAATTTATGAAGATGCGCACACAATTATTCAAACCGGCTTATATACAGCGGGATCGGACAAAAATATTGATGAAGCGATAGAAATAAATCCAAAACTCGACGCATTCGCAAGCACGCTCAGTGATTGTTGCGCCAACAGTTTTGTTCAGCTTGAAAATGCCCTTCAAATTGACATGCAAAATCTAGAAACTGGACAAAAATAAATTTTGTGCCGCCGTCGCGCCAACGCTATTTGTTTGCAATAGGGTCAAAGCAGCATACCCAGGCGTCGTCGCATTCGGACCGCTCTCTAATTGGCGTCGAAAGAAAAACCGCCTAATTGTTTCTTCTATAACCTCAGGCTTTCCAAAAATTTCCTTGGAAGAATCGCCAAAAAATTGCTTTGCCTTATCGGCAAAAATGTCTCGTTGTCGATCGATATCCAATTGCGAAACTTCGATCGGGATTCCAAATGCCGCACTTAATACCTCGCGAACCGGTTTTCGCCCGAGTATTTGAAGCCACATTGTGGATTCCTCGGCGGTAGACTCGGCAAATTCTGAAATCTCGCGACGAAAATTGAGCGCAAGACGCATATCGTTATCTGTTTCACCGATGGCTCTTTCGAATTCGAGCGATTTGTAGCGAGCAATAACGTCTTCAATAAAATCCGCATCTCTAATGATGATTTCGTCTACCGGTGGCCCATAACCAAAAAACTCGCTCATGGCCTTAAATCGCGGTTCATTCAATCGATTGGCGAACGCGTCGTCATCCGCAACCCCCTCATTGAGTATTTTTTCAATGAAAGCCTTTTTATTTATTTCCTCGCTCAATCCAAAAGCGCCGAGCACAACGCTCATAAGGCGACGATCATCGACTAGCTCGCCAGCAGTCAGCGAATGCGAGAAGTTCTCACGAAAATAGTCGATGTTTCTCCCTAGGGTGGGCGAGCGGTCATGAACTTCGCGTTGACGCTCTTCGGTTCGCTCTAGGACCAACCAGCCAAGATAACCGCCTGTGCCGATTGCTGGTTGAAAAAACATTATTTTGCTTTTTGTCTCAGCAGACGCGAGTGATCTTCGTAAAGCCCAAGCGGAATTGCGCTCTCAAGTGGAAAAACAAGCTTCAGAGTCTTCATCGCTTTGTAGTGCTCGCTCGCCTTAATATGCCCAATCGCTAATTCGATATTTTCCTTGCATTCGACGATTTGAACAGCGTCATGAAGCTCGTTTAATTCATCTAAAATATGCGGGATGTCAGATGATCCGTCTTTCTCGCCGGCGACGATTTGCTGCAGCTTGAAATAAATGCGTTTTAAGGGTGTCGTCGCTTCTGATGCGGTAAGAGCATCGCGCATTTTCAACACTTTTGCATCATCGGATTTGATTCGAATGTATGTGCGCCGGTGTCCGTTTTCCAGGATAGCTCCATTTATAAATATCTTTTCTCGCGGACTGAGGCGAATATTTAAACCACCGCTCATGCCGAAGTCCTTTCAGTTTTCGAATTCTCGCGTAAACCGCGCATCAGATTTTTGTTTATGTCGATGAGAATCTGCGGGTCTGCTTCGCGCGCGTGAATTTTCGATGTATGCAATCGAACAAATTCCGCGAGATAGAAAAGTTTTGACCGAATTTGCGGTGCGAGTAAATTTTCATTGTCTGCGACATCTGTCGCTAAAACTGTCCAAAGCTTCATATTGCGATGTAATGCAGTAGCGAGCTTGGACGAATAGTCTAGCATGCTTGGGTCCGCGTTTGCGAGATCGCGTGTCACATTTGCTAATGCTCTGTATTCTGTTGCCCGGTCCGTTCCAGTCGACTTATTTGAATTATCATAGCTCTTCAACGCCAACTGACTGTCGATAATCATATGATTAATTCTCTCAAATAGTTTTCTAGTTCATCGGGAGCGGGCGTTCCCGCTCCCGAGCGATTTTGTTATTGGAATAGCCCCAACAGCACCTGTGGTCGCGAATTTGCAATCGAAAGTGCTTGCACGCCGAGCTGTTGTTGAACTTGCAAAGACTGTAGTCGCGCAGACGCCTCTTCCATATCTGCGTCGGTCAATGCGCCAATACCGATTTTCATCGAGTCCGTCAGTGTCGTAATGAACTCATTTTGAATATCGATGCGTTTTTGCGCGGAACCGAAAGCCGCGGCGGCATCGATCCCTGTATCGACCAAGGTTTCGATATCATTTAAGGCAGTGGTCGCAGCTGCGGCGGTGGATACGTCAACCGAAGCGAGCAGCGTGCCAAATGTGCCGCCGGTAGAAAGATCCTGTGCCGTAACAGTAATATTTGCCGCAGTAACTACACCGGCTGAATCACGGTTCAGCGAAGAAAGGAAATCGACCGTCGCTGTTGATCCGTCAAGTAGATTCAGGCCGTTAAATTGCGCAGCCCCAACGATAGAATTGATCTGATCGCGTAGATTTGCGACGTCAGTTTGAATCTTATCGCGGTCAACATTGTCTTCTTGTGCAGCTACGATCAATTCTTTCATTTCCTGCAATACGCTCGTGACTTGTTCAGCCGCGCCCCTTGCAACGGCAACTGTAGCGGCGCCGAGATTCAAAGAGTCCGAGATAGCGGAAAAGCTGTCTACATCAGCTTGCATCACCGTTGACACCGCCCAAATAGCGGCATTGTCGCGAGCGTTGGAAACGCTCTTACCAGTAGAAATTTCTTGCTGTACTATCGTCATGTTTCGGTTGATTTGACGAAGAGTCGTCAGTGCAACCATTGAACTTTCATTTGTCAGCAAACTTGCCATTTTTGCATTCCTTATGCTGTTTGCACAATCACTTGCGCTTTTTTTTAACTCATTATTGGCTTCGCCTAAAAATGAGTATCACCATCACTTTGATGCGAATGTGGAATGCCTTCTTCCTATTCCACGACAGTTAGTACTCGTCATCACAATCGTAAATACAACCCTGGGTATAAAAATCGGTTAATTATATTCAAGCGATTTTATTGCGGGTCACAACGGAATTGTGAGTTTGAATCTTATTACCATTTTCTCCGTATACGCCTATATTGCGGGCGCGCATTGCAATTTGTTTTAACCGGTGTTTTGCCGCGGAAACGCCGTTTTTTGCGGACAGTAGGAGGGATTCATTTTCGCGAGCATTCCTTTCGAAGCGCTCGATTTCCTTTGAACACTGTCCGATTTCGTGGCGAAGTTGCGGATTGTTGAGAAGTTTTTCCAATGCGGCTATTCGCAGTTGTTTGCGATCGGCAATTTTCTCCAACTTCTCAAAAGCGCCGGCGGTAATGTAAGCTTTTTCAAGCTTCATCGTTTCAATTAAGTCAATGAATAAAACTTTTAACTGATGGACGTTCATGAACTGGCGGCTCCGTTTTTGGTGAGTTGGTGGTAAATCTTCTCCGCAAGTCCAAAACCGCCGCCTTCAACGATTTGTTCGGCATATCGCTGTGTTAAAAGACCGGAATATGCATCGCCGCCGAAGCCGCTTTCACGAACTAAGGCGTCAGAAAAACTGGTATATTTCAACATTTGTGCAACAAATATCGCTTCAAACTCTTTCGCTTTTTGCATGGCGCCGTCGTTGGTTGTGTTGGCGGCGGGACCAGGCTTCGGCAATTGAGGCGACAAAGTCGGCTTTTCGACAAGAAATGACATTGCGGTCCTCAAAAGTAAACGGATATTCGCGTAATTGGTTAGTAACCAATTTCTGCCATTATATTGCTAACAAAATTTTAAATTGGATTTGTCGTGGAAGCCCTATTTGGTCGATTTTTTCCAAGTACAGTGTCGGTAATTGACGGTAACAAAATATCGCACAGTAGTTTCGGTTTAAACGAACTTTTTGAAAACATCGATATAGCCAAAAATGAAAATAGTACTTTTCATGATACTGGTAGTGTGTCTTCGTTTGAAGAGTTTTTTGTTTCGTGGCGAAATTCGGATGCCGCAAATTTAACAAAATTGCCGATTGACGATTTCTCAGATGGCCTTTTGAAACCGGATAGAAGCCATGAAAACAAACTAGAAAAGATTGAAGGTCCCCAGAAAATTGTATCCGTGGCTGCGCCTGTGCGTGTCGCAGAGTTTTCAAGTGCAATTTTCAATGAGGCGCAAGTGCGCCAATCAACTGGAATATCTAAGGAGCTATTTTCCCCCGCGTTAAAATTTCAAGCGCATAATCACGCGGATGGGCATATATTGGTTTTACCGGATGAAACTCGATCTGCGCGAACGCAAATTAGTCCAAGCGGTGACAAAACAATAGAAAGTTTCAATTCTCCGATTGAAAGACTGTGGAATAATGCGCTATTTGACAAAAAATCGGCGTCGCCAATTATTGAGGCGCCGACCAATGTCATAGGCTCTCGCGCCGTCGAGACTTCAATACCGAAGTTCGAATTTCAAAATATTGACATTGACCAAAATGCACCGCCAGCGACTGCAAGTTTTACGCCGAAAAAGATTGTTCATCCAATTTCATCATCGGTCACGCATTTCCCAATTGCAGACATTGAGCTCTCCGGCATTCAGGCGTTTAAAATTCCGGACGTCGCTCAACCGGCTTTGTCATCGACAAGCTGGCGTTCGGTCGAATCTATTTCACTGCCGGCCGCGTCAAACCCAATGTCGCAAATCGCTGCGGTGATTAGGTCTGATAACTCCAATGGCAACATAGAGATCCAGATCGATCCGCCAGAACTTGGGCGCGTACGGATTGAATTCGTTGTAGAGAGCAAGGACGCTATCAAGGCGGTCTTAATATCGGACCGGCCGGAAACCGTCGACTATATGCGGCGAAATAGCGGCGAACTACAGCAACAGTTGCGCTCTGCCGGTTTTGAAGCAATCGATCTCAGCTTTTCGAGCAGTAAAAAACGTCTATTCGAAAGTAAAGCAGAATTATCTGCTTTTAACGAAAATTCCGGCGAAGAGTTTGACGGGGATACGGGGCAGGTTGTCTACTTATCACTCGGCGACGCTTGGCAAGTGAATCTACTCGCATAGAAGGAACTTCAAAATGATCGACCCAATCGCGGCCGCGCGCCAACCGGACAAGAGTTCGATTACAGGCGGCAATCAAAATTCAGCGGAAACATCCGCGGCTTCTGACTTTCAGAGCTTTCTTACGTTGTTAACGGCGCAATTACGCAATCAAGATCCGCTTAGTCCGCTGGATTCAACACAATTCGTTGAGCAACTTGCGAGCTTTTCAGCCGTTGAACAACAAATAGAGACCAATAAAAAACTCGATGAAATAGCATCTTCATTTAGCGGAACCGGGCTCATCGAAGCGGCGCAGTGGGTTGGGAAAGAGGTTGAAGTAAGATCTGACGTCGTAAGGTTTGACGGCGAAGAGATTAAATTTGCTGCGCCACCCAATGTGAATAGCTATACTATCGAGCTCATCGCTGAAGATAATAAAAATGGTGTTATTTACAACCGAATATTAGGCCAAGATGAAACGACGTTCGCTTGGTCTGGCCAACAAAACGACGGAAGTATCGCGGCGCCGGGCGAGTATCGTGTCAAGTTGCGATTCTTGGATGGCGACGAAGTCGTAAGCGTCGAAAAACCGCTTCTTTCTTCAACTGTAATAGAGGCGCGAGCGACCGATGACGGCGCCAAATTGCTTATAGACAACGGTGAATCTGTTGATCCCGAAGAAATTAGAGCCGTGCAACTTGGAGAAATATAGGCCCCAGGCGAACGATCTTATTTAAAGGTCTTGACGCGCAATACTTAAAATCAACACCTGATGGACATCATCTTCGAGTACAGAACGGGCGGCGCCAAGCAATCGCTGCCTGATATCTTCTAAATTTTCAGATTCCAATAATTGATCATTAAATAATCCCTCATTTGATGATTGAAGCAGCGATCTCATAATTGCATCACGCAATTTTGGTTCTTGGGAGTATGCTGTTTCTGTTATCGATGATGGTACTTCGAGGTTTATGTCGAGCACAACAAGCGAGTTTTTACGATTCTCTCTAATTATGGGGACAATAAATTGACGACTGAACTTTAAATATCCGTATTGAGATCCATTGCCGTAGTCCGACGTTTTTTTTCCCGAATTATCTTTCGAAGCTTTTTGTTTCTTGTTTTCTGACTTTCCTTTGTCGTCATTTTTTGCGCCATGATCAGCTTTTGATCGTTGGTCATCGTATTCTCCGCCCTCAGCGTGACTTTCGTTTGAACCAGAATCACCAATTCCGGTCTTTAATTTTTGTCCGATAAACACGCCGGCGCCGACGGCAACAACTTGTATGGCTATAATGATAATTTTGAACATTTGACGTTAATACGGTAGAACAGCGTCGAGAATTTTTTGGCCATATCGCGGTTGTTGCACGTCGCTTATTACGCCGCGGCCGCCATATGAAATTCGAGCGTCTGCAATTTTTTCATAAGTGACTGTGTTTCTGCGTGAAATATCTTCAGGCCTAATAATACCGGCAACTTGAAGGTCGCGTAGTTCGTGGTTAACGCGGACTTCTTGATTGCCGGAAATTACCATATGGCCGTTTGGAAGCATTGCGACAACGGTTGCAGCCACTTGCAACATGAGCTTTTCTTCGCGCTTTATGTTGCCGTCGCCGCTTGTGCTGGTGTTAGACTGAATTTCTATTGCGGGGTCGAGCGTTGCGCCGTCTGGCAGCGCGTTGGCAGCGAGTCCTGGCAATCCCAAAAAGTTTGGTACGGAAACGCCGTCATTTGCATCGCGAGTCCGGTCTGTTCGATTTTTCATTTCGGCTTGTTCGTCGATTTCAATAACAACAGTTAATATATCACCCAATGCGCGCGCGCGCCGGTCGCCAAATAATGATGACGGACCAAACCGCCAAAGTGATCCTGATGCGCCCAGCTCCGTAGTATTTGGTTTTGCATATGAGGCGAGCGCTATTCGTTCAGGGGCAATCGCCGGCACTGCGAGCTGCGGCGCACCCGGCGCCGTCATTCGCGGCGCTCCCGAAAGGTGATCGAGACGGGCGGCGCATCCGGAAACAATAATCAGGCCTATCGTTGTCATTTTTAAGATAAACAATTTTTTCATTGCGCCGTCCTAACATTGTCTGTGCCCGAAACGACTGCTGTAATCACACGTTTTGAGAACAGGTTCATTACCTGAATTCGATCACCCAACCCACCGCGCTCCAGAGCGCGCCCCTTTGTTTGAATCAGCATCGAGCCTTTGTTGAAATTCATATGCACGATGGCGTTTCTTTCTACTAATGTCGGATTTTGAAAATCAGCGGTATCGAGTTTCTCTCCGCGATAGTGAACTCGTTTAGCTTCAAGTCCGACCAGATTTATTGCTGTTCGAATAGATTCTCGATCGCCGGATGTTTCGAGATCTGTTGGCGTAAGTACGGCGCCAGCGCGAATATTGCGGGTCGCCGTAACTTCTTGTGCAAACGCGCCAGAGCAGTCGTTCGCCAATACGATGCCGGCAATGACTCCTGCGAATTTATTCATATCGTCACCTAATTTGTGTGGTCGCGCCCATCATTTGATCAGCTGCTGAAATCACTTTTGAGTTGAGCTCATAACCACGTTGCGCTTCTATGAGCTCTGCAATCTGTTGCACGACGTCTACATTTGACTCTTCAAGGTAACCCTGACGCAATGTGCCGCGCCCATCGACGCCCGCCGCACCAGGAATAGGATTGCCCGACGCCTCAGTCTGTCGATATAAGTTGCCGCCCAATGGCTCTAACCCTTTCGCATTGGAAAAGCTCACGATAGTGATTGTGCCTATTTGTTGCCCGCCAGCTTGCCCGTCAAAATACGCAAAAACATCGCCGTCGGCGTTTATCGTGATACTGCGCGCATTGTCTGGTATCGTTAAGTTTCCGGCCAGAGCGAATCCATCACCGTTTACAACTAATCCGTCAGCAGAACGTTTAAAAGCGCCGTCGCGCGTATAAGCGGAATCGCCTGACGGCAATGCAACTTCGAAAAATCCTTTTCCTTCAATTGCAATGTCAAGATCTCCCGCAGTGTTTTTTAAAGTACCCTGCGCCATATCCATTGAGATGGAAGCGGCTCGTACGCCGAGACCGATCTGAACGCCCTCAGGCACTATAGTGCCTGCTGATGAAGATGATGCGCCGGCCGGTCGAACGAGCTGATAATGCAAATCAGCGAATTCAGCGCGCCGTGTCGCGTATCCCGTTGTATTCATGTTCGCGAGGTTATTTGAAATTACTTCAACGCGTGTTTGTTGCGCGTCCATTCCGGTGGCGGCTATACTTAAGGCTCGCATTTATTTGTCTCCTTTGATGGTCACGGATACTACGATTGGTGTCCCAAAACCCTGATTGTTCGATTTATTCGTTCATCATCGTCCTTCGAAAATTTTTGGCTAATTTCGTATGTGCGTTGAACTTCAATCAAACGCGCGAGCTCGGCTACGGCGTTTACATTCGAACCCTCGACGGCAAATTGGCGAACCCGTACCGCCTCCGCGGGATCAAAGCCGTTTTCGGCCCTGAATAAATTACCGCCTTCGCGAACAAGACCCGCCGGGTCTGCTGTGACGACCCCCAGGCGTCCGATCGGTTCCCCGTCGGCGAAAATTAAACCGTCATTGGCGGCTTCAATCGATTTTGCTTGTGCTGGAATGACGATTGCGCCGCCAGTGTCATCTAGGACGCGCATGTCGCCTGAGGTGACCAACTCATTTTGCGCGTTTCGAGAGAACGCGCCATCGCGCGTTAATCGCTGTCCATTTTGAGTCTCGACAAGGAAAAATCCGTCCCCCTCAATCGCAAAATCAAGTGGATTTGATGTCGTTGTTACATCGCCTGGACTTAAATCAACAAATCGCCTCGATAGGGTTGAAACTGAAAGGCTCGGGTCACGACCATCTAATGCTTTTATATGCTCCGCAAAGACATTTCCTTCCCGGCGATAGCCATTGGTAGAAACATTTGCGATGTTATTGGCGACCGAATCGAGCTGTCGCATCAAGCCCGCATTTCGAGATAACCCGACATATCCTACATTATCCATCGTTTAACGCCTCCGATACCATCGCGATTTCATCGGCTGTTCGCTTCACAGCAGATCTGCTGCGTTCGAGCGCATTCGATTCCGTCGCTTGCGCGAATAAGCTTTCGACGCCAGTTGAAAGGACACTGCTTTTTTCCCGAAGCACTGCGTTGGTGACAGGGGGAAGAACATCTTCTTGCGCCATATACGCTGCGAGTGCGTAGCGGAAAGCGGTGTCGCTGTTGAGTGCTATTGGGTTTAATTGCCCAAAATGATCTGTTGCGCTTTCCCAAGCTCGAGCCAGCCAAGCAGATTGTGCCGCAGCGGTGATCTTTTGAACATTATCTTCAATTAGTGCTGCTGTCGCGAGTGCTTCGTGATACTTCCTGCGTTGAATCTTAGAGGCATAAACAATTTCTACAAAAGATGGCTCCGTAAGATATGGAGCAGCAAATTTGATTGCGTTTTCGTAGTCAAATGCAGCGTATGCTGCTTTTGCAAGGAGTTTTTTAGATTCTTCAGTTGGTTTGTTAGTCAGTTCACCAAGAATCGACAAAGCGACTTCTGGTACGCCAAGATCGATTGCTGCTTGTGATAGCTTTTCGAGCAACGCTACATTCTTGTTATCGCCGAAAATCCAGTCGTCATTCTTTAAATATACGTCAATCGCATTGGTTTTTTGCACGTCCGTGCCGTAATCCATAGTCTTTATAAGGATGTCATTCGCCGTTTTTTGTGCGGTTGACATATCCTTCGGCGCGTTACCGGCGAGTCCGCGCAATATGTGCAAAGCAGCTTCAGTGTCGCCCATATTCGCCCAAGCGACCGCTTCCGCGAGAATAGCGGCAGTTGCTTCGCTTGTTTTTGCTAGCGCTCCAATATCCTGGATGAAACCCTCATAAGGTTCTTCATTGCTTCGCGTAATTTTTTCAGCAAGCGTCAAAAGTGCATCATCGGCGACCCGGGAGTTTCCTACTGCGATTTCGAATAAGGCGGTGTGTGGAGATTGTGTTTCGTTTTCGCGCTCTAATAGACGCGTGGCTATATATTCCAATTCAGGCGTTAAATCTTCGATTGTTGCGCTTGCAACATCGTAAAAATATCTTGCTTTTTCCCATTCTTCCGCATCGATCATTTTTAATGAAAGGCGTGGAGCGAGCAATGCGCGGAGCTGCTTTGGAATAGAATCTATCTCATTGTTCGAGCGTTCGATGAGTGAGGCGGCTTCCTTTTCGTCCTCAACCGCTAATGCCTTCCAGAACGCGTGTGCGCCGCTGCATTTTCTTCCGTTTAGAATGTAGTTAGCCTTCGGTAACTTACGCTCGGCGACAATCATTGCAATTTCAGCAAGGATTGAATTTTCCCATTCGCTGTCCATTAGCAATGCGAGCGCTTCCTCTCCAAACCCGATTGCAAGAAATGCTTCAGCCAATGTTTTGTTATTGGCGCCTTGGCCGCCATCATTCTCGGCAACTTCTGATTTTATTTCTGCAATTTTCGCGATCGGTTGTTCGTCAAGGCCGGTTCCGTCTATGAAAAACGCCAAATCGTCAAAGCACTTCGCGGTACGCGAATATTCTTTAGCTTGACTGCCAAGAGTTTGATCTAACATGGCGTTTAGCTCGGGTGAGCCGGTCGCTGCGTCCGATAATTCATCTTCTATTGCGGCGATTTCGTTATTTTCGGCGGATTCGATTGGTGCAGCATTGGGAATCGATAACGTTGCATTGGAAGCCCGCGATCCCTCGCGCGGCGAATTGTTGCTTTTAAATTCAACAATTCCGTCTTGAGCAGCTTGTTCGAGCAAAGCCATTAGGCGGTCATGCGCCTGGTCAGCGGAAATCAAATCCGCCTCGGAGAATTGATCCTTTGGCCGCTCTTGCGCATCTGATTTATTATTGGCGCCATTAGAATTATTAAGCGGGCTTGCGATTTGATCGAAAATATCAAGGACAAACTTTCCGTCGGAAAGGACGACTGCTTTAAATTTACAGTCGCAATTCAAAGACAGTTCAATTCTGTCTCCCGCTGCCTTTTTGACGAGCGCGGCGCCAGAAACTCTTTTTGCTTTTTGGTGCTCCGTAATATCACTCAATTCGTATGCCGTATTTTGCTCGATCTGATGCAAAATCAATTTACTGCCGCGCTTTTCAACTCGGATATTGTCGCCGCCGTTCGCAACAACAATTCGGGAAAAATCACCGTGTTCGCCTGCGGCGATCACGCTGGCCGACGCCAACTGATTAATGGTCAACGCCATAAGAAAACTCAATGTCGAAATCAGTTTCATGCGGCTTTTTGCACCTCTTTTAAGGCTTCCTCGACATCGTTAAATGATGGTCGAAATTTTTTAGGCGCGCTCCGGCGCGCAACCTCGACACAAAGTTGAGGAGAATGTTTGTTCAAGCTTGCCACCAGAGACTCGCGAATTAAATTATAAAATTGCTGCTCTTCGTCGTGCACGGATTTCACTTTTTCCGCGAAGGGGCCAACCAAGCTATAGGCCAAAAAAACACCGAGAAACGTACCGACTAGTGCGCCGCCAATCATTTGGCCAAGAACTTCCGGCGGCTTGTCGATTGACGCCATGGTCTTTATTACACCGAGAACCGCTGCAACAATTCCAAGCGCGGGGAGGCCGTCAGCCATTTGCTGAAGTGCATGCGCGCCATGCAAATTGTCGTGATGCAGTGCTTCCAATTGTTTTTCGAGAAGCTCTTCGACCTGGTGCGGATTGTCGAAATTCATCGTCATCGATCGAATAGTGTCGCAAATCATTTCCATTGCGGCGCCGTCTTTTGTTATTTTCGGATATAATTTAAAAAGTTCCGATTCCGTCGGATTTTCGATGTGCTGTTCAATTTCAACCGGACTTTCTTTTGCTAGTCGCACCAGCGAAAACATTAGACAAAGCAAGTCCTGGTAATCGCTTTTTTTCCACCTCGCTCCGGTAAAGATTTTTATCATGTCGCCGCCGGTGTGTTTGATAACACCGAAGTCATTCCCGACGATGAAGGCGCCGATGGCGGCGCCGCCAATCATCATTAACTCATATGGGAGTGAGTGCAGGATGATGCTAAAATTACCGCCAGCTATACTGTAGCCGCCGAATACCATCCCCAGAGTAATTAAGATGCCTAGAATCGCACCCATAGGTCACAAATCTCCCGTCGCGCCCTAAAAAAACGCGTTATTGGTGTATAAAATTTTATGATTAACAGGCGATGAATTGCCTGGTTATTGGTTTCTAACGCCCGCGTTACGGCTCGCGATAATCATACTGGTCTTGTACGCTTGGTCAGTGTTCATGTTTGTCAAAATCAAAGCCGCAGATTCGCTATTCATCTCCGTCAGGAAACCAGCTGCGAATTCTGGATTCATTTTGTTAAATATCTCGCCTGCCTTTTGGGGCTTCATTTGCTCATACATTTTTGAAAGCAATTCTATATCTTGTTGAGACGCCTCGTCCGCAAACGAGACTAGCTTTGATAAATCCTCATTGCGGTTTTGAAGTTCGGCTAATTTTGACTCGATACGATGCTCTAGTATTTCGAGCACCCTAATACGGTTTTCGATCTCTATATTTCGCCGTTCGATACTCTCAGCGCGTTGTTTCATTGCACTCAATAAATCGCCATAGCTAGCGGGAGACTGATCAATATTTGTAAAGTCAAACATGTTTTGGTCAGAACTTGTTGCGGTTGCGGCTAAGCGCTGATTATCATCTCGCGCTGGCGATTCAATTGGGGGCGCACCGATTGGCTTGTCGAATTCCGAAGAAGCGGCGACAACATCTGCTGAATTCAAAGTGTTTGGATTGCCGGCGATTTTATCGAGCGTCGCATTAGCGATTCCAATTGCGCGCCCGGAAAACGACAGGGCGAAGATGAGCGCAACGATTAGGAGCGGATTGGGCGTCATGCGACTTTGCCTTCAATTTCGGATTCTTGGTTAACGTTCACAAAAACGACCTCTTCTTCATCTTTTTTCGGTTTGATCGGCGCGGTGGCCTCAACTTCCGCCTCATTATCGCTTTTCCTGATAGAGTTCGGCGCGGCGGCATCGTTTTCATCGAAATTAAGCGACTCCGCTAACATCGCTGCAGAATCTTTTGCTTCATTTATATGTGGGCTCAATACTTGGACGAGCTTATTAACCGCCGCCTCAGTGTCGTTCACGGCTTGAACGCCAACTTTAGAAAGTTGATTTAGCAGCGATTCGAGTTCTGGAATCTTCTTGTCGGATTCATCGATCAATGACGAAAGTTGCTCGGCGTTTACCTCGGCGGCTCTTTTCGACTCCGAAATCGCTGATTGAATGTCTTCCGTCGATCGTGACAACGCAGCGATACCAGTTTTTATCCCGGCCTTCGTACTTGTAAGCGCCCTAAGGCGCCTGCTTAAGATCCAACAGTAAAAACAAGCGGCGCCAGACGCTGCTAGCAACAGAAAATCTATTACGAAAGACATTGGCGGCTCCTATTTCAAAACAAAATCGGTAATCAGGACATCGGAAACGACTTCGCGGGATGCGGTGACTTGAAGGCGGCGCAACAGTTGTGATCGCAGTCGCGTCATTCCCTTTGGTTCGACGAGATCACTTTCCTCGACCGACCGTAGATAAGTATTTATTACGTCACGAAAGCGTGGCTGTAGCTTCGTTGCGGTATCGAAGTTTTTCGACGAGGTTTCGATGCTAATTGAAATCTTCAGAAAATCGGCTCTTGCATTCGGGCCAAGCGTTACGACTAAAGGCTTTAAATTAACGAATACTATGTCTTCGTTAACACTTTTCTTTGCATCTTCACTCGCTGACGCGGTCACATCCGCACTACATTTTTGACCAACAGTTGGCATGACAAACGCAGTAATGGCTGCAACGGCGCCAAGACCGATCGCGCCGCAAATTCCTGCAATTATGGCTTTAATCGGTGACGATTTTTTCGGTTCCGCTTCATCGGCGGCCACATCTTTATCTTCTTCGTCGCTCATAATCACAACCTGAGATTGACGTATTTTCATGCCCTTGGCGTGCGGGCACTGTAACCTCCTATTAATGATCAAATGGTAAACGAGAACTCACGTGTTACGGGTATCGTGTTGACGCCTGGATAATTTTTCGGAGTTAAAATGCAAGGTTTGATATCTACGTGGAATGCATTGCCACTTATCAAGCGGTTCGTTTTGCTGGCGGCAATCGCAGCAACAACCATCGCCTTTTCAATGCTTGCGCGTACTGCGTCAGCACCGGAAATGGCGTTTTTGTACAGCGGTCTCGAACCTGAGACGGCGGGTGACGTGATTTCAGCGCTTGAACAAATGAATGTCACGATGGATGTGCGCGGTGACACAATTTACGTTCCCACCAAAAAACGAGATTTTGTGCGAATGGCGCTTGCGCGCGATGGACTTCCGCGCCAGGGCCAAGCGGGATACGAGCTTTTAGAAGAATTAAATGGGTTTTCCACCTCTTCTGACGTGTTTGATGTAGCATATTGGCGCGCCATAGAAGGTGAATTAGCACGCACCATATTGGCGACGCCCGGCATCCAGGCGGCGCGAGTTCATATAGCAAAGCAACAAAACGCAACGTTCCGCCGAAACAGATCAGAACCAAAAGCCGTTGTGACGGTAACGATGGCGCGCGGCGTCTTAAAGCCGCAACAAGCAAATTCAGTGCGTTATCTTGTTGCGTCTGCAGTCGCTGATCTTTCAGCGGAGCAAGTCGCAGTAATAGATGCCGAACGCGGCGTTATTTTGAGCCCGGGGAAAATTCATGATGCCTACAAAGCTACGACAGGCGCTGAAACGCGTGAAAAAGCAATCGAGGAAGATGTTTTAAATATTTTAGAAGCGCGGGTGGGGCCGGGCAATGCGCGCGTTCAAATATCATTGGAAATCGATACTGAACGAGAGGCCGTTTCAGAGCGGGTCTTTGACCCAAATGGTCGTGTTATCTCTGGAAAAGAGACGACAGAAATGTCGGAGAAATCAACTGGCGCAAATTCGGGCGCAGTGACGGTTGCGAGCAATTTGCCTGAAGGCGATACCGGCAGCGGGTCTCAGAATGCTACAGAACGTACGCAAACTGATGAAGTCGTAAAATATAGCATTTCAGAAGTTCGCCGGGAGCGCGAGAAATCGCCTGGCGCTATTAAAAAGATCAGCGCTGCGGTGCTTATCAATTATACAGAATCAGAAACTGTAGATGGCGAACTGGAGCTAGTTGCGCGAGATCCGAGTGAAATTGAGGACTTAAGCGAACTCGTTGCAAATGCGATCGGATTGAATGAAACGCGTGGCGATACGCTGACAGTAAAGAGCCTTCCATTCAAAGCAATTCCAAGCGACGGCGTATTTGTTGAAGAGTCGATGATAAGCAGCTTTCTGAGCAAGAACTTGATGACAATTATTCAAATCGGAATTTTATCGGTTGTTTCAATAATTCTTGGATTATTTGTCGTGAAGCCGCTCCTATCAATTCGGCCGCTTCCGGTCCCTGAGGCAATTCAGGCGCCTATTGCCGCCGGCGCGCCGTCGCAAGAAAGATTGGTCGAGGAGTCTGACCCATTGTCGGCGCTGCGAAATTTGGCGAATGAACGGACTGACGACACTGCGCTTTTGATAAAATCATGGCTCGATGAAGAGGAGAGGGTAGCGTGAGCGAAGTCTCCGTAAAATTGGACCAATTTGATGATCCTGCTCTACCCGTGGGCGGTGACGAACAAGACGTGTTCACGCAACGCATAAAAGCCGAAGCCTATGCGGAGGGTTTTGCCGCGGGCGAAGCGCGTGCAAATACACAGCAAGAAAATGATTTGAAATTTCTGAACGGTGTCAGCGACGCTATAGCAACTTGTGTTGACTCATTTCCGGCGCAAATCGACGCTCGCATATGCGATGCTCTTCGCGTGCTCCTCGAAACAGCATTCCCAAAAATATCCGAGCATGGGTTCGCCGTTGAGGCAGTTGGCGCTATCAAACAAGCTATCGTGGTTTCTAATAAGCCGACAATCAATGTGAACGTATCACCGGACCGCGTTCCGCTACTTGTCGAAATGCTAGGTCGCGAAAAATTGAGCGAAAGCGTTAAGCTGTCGCCTGATCCGTCAAAAACAAAATCTCAAGCAACTATCGAATGGTCGAACGCTGGGTTCGATATGGATATAGATAAAACATGCGAGCACCTCCTCGATATGCTTGAACGAATAGTCCAAAACTACAATGAACATATGGGTGAACAAGTCGATGTCTGATGCCGCAAAAATTGAAGAGCAAAGCGAAAACATCGTCGTGGGGGTTGAAGAAAGCGAAGCTCCCCAGCCGCCGGATTTCGAACGTCGCGACAAAAGCGAGGAAAACGGTTTAAAACGAGCAATTTTTAATGTGCCAATCGAAGTCGTGGTTTCCGTTGGCACGGCGCGACCGCTAATTGGTGATCTTTTGGCAATGAAACGGAATGAACTCTTGTCACTAAATTCTTCGATAGACGACCCGGTTGAGTTGCGTGTTGGCGAGCAAGTAATAGCGCGCGGCCATCTAGCCCAATCGGATGACGAAAAAGACCGGCTTGCTGTGAAGTTGACGGAAATTATTAATATTAGCGAGTTGGCGGAATGATTGGCCGATTGAAAAGGTTCACAATTTTTGTGACTGCCTTGATGCTTTTTTTCGGTGTTCCTGATGTAGCGATGGCGCAAGAGGATTCATCATCGCTCTTTGAAGGCGGCGCGTTAAGCGCGCGCGTCGTTCAACTTTTCTTACTTGTAACTATTCTTAGTTTAGCGCCTGGCATTGCAATGATGGTTACGTGTTTGCCGTTCATGATCATTGTATTTTCTATTTTACGCCAAGCAATTGGGCTGCAACAGGCGCCGCCGAACATGTTGATAATGAGTTTGGCGTTATTTCTCACATATTTTGTTATGGAGCCAGTCTTTATTGAATCCTGGACGAACGGCATACAACCTTTGCTTGACGGGGATATTACTGAAGCGCAATCATTTAAGAGATCCATGGCGCCGTTTATTGTTTTTATGGAAGCCAGGGTTTCCCCTATTGCAATTGAAAAATTGAGTGAGGCGGTTACCACCGTTCAACCGGACGGAGATACTCGGTTGTCAATATTGATTCCCGCGTTCATGCTTTCTGAAATCCAAAACGCATTTCAAATTGGTTTTGTAATATTTCTTCCGTTCTTAATCATAGACTTAGTCGTTGCTTCCGTATTGATGGCGATGGGCATGATGATGGTCCCGCCAGTAATTGTTTCGTTACCCTTTAAACTTGCGTTTTTCGTATTGGCGAATGGGTGGATAGAGATAGCCGGCGCCGTGGTGAAAGGATATGGCGCATGACTGTCCCAACTGAAACCGCCCCTCTAACATCGGCGATGCTTGCGACACACCACGAGCATTCAGAAAACGTAATAGCGGGGAACAAAAATTCTGCAACGTCTGCTTTGGGCCTGACCAATGCACAAAAAGCAGCATTGATCATCGCCGCACTGGGGCCCGAATCTGCTGGCCCGATTATTGAACAGATAGATGATTCACACCTTCGCGCATTTGCGCGAGCATACGCGCATTTCCAGACAGTGCCGAAGTCTACCTTAAAAGCGGTAATTGATGATTTTATTTTGAACTTGAGCAAAGGCGATAGCGGAGATGAGATTCGCGGCGGAGTTGACGAAACCAAAGAACTGCTAAGCCAGTTTATTGATCCGGAAAATATCTCTCAACTGATGGACGGAA
This sequence comes from Hyphococcus sp., assembly GCA_013002535.1. Taxonomy (GTDB): domain Bacteria; phylum Pseudomonadota; class Alphaproteobacteria; order Caulobacterales; family Parvularculaceae; genus Hyphococcus. The sequence goes on along the minus strand of JABDJK010000089.1, from coordinate 28,295 downwards.
TTGAAGTCGCCGGTCGTGGAAATATATGGGAGAAAATTGCGCGAGCGCCTGATGCTAAATTTGCCGAATACTTGATGAATCAAAATTCTCAAGTGATTGCAATCGTGCTCTCAAAGTTGGATGTAGAACAATCTTCCAGGATTATAGATTTATTTGAGACTGATCTTGCAACTGAAGTGATTATGCGTTTGTCAAGACCAATTTCAGTTTCAAACGATGTACTGAATGTTCTGTCGCACGCAATAGAACGTGATTTCTTGGCGCCTTTGCGAAAGACCTCTTCTCGCAATAATCCAGGTCAAATGATCGGTGCTATGATGAATAATGTAGAATCCGCGAAGCGAGAAAAACTGCTGATGTTCATGAAAGAAAACGTTCCCGAGATCATGAACGACGTAAAGAAATCAATGCTGACATTTCAGGATCTCGCGACACGTGTGCCGGAAAAAGCAATACCTGCAGCAATTCGCGCGGTCGACGAAAACATATTCCTTCGTGCAGCCAAATACGGGGAGGAAAATGCTCCTGAATGCGTTGAATTTATTTTTGCAAATATCTCTAAACGAATGGCGCAGCAATATAAAGAGCAAATGGAAGACTTAAAACAAGTGAGCACAAAGGAATCTGAAGTAGCACAGGCGGCCTTCATGAGTTCAATTCGCAATCTTGTAGCAGCTGGCGAATTGGAATTAAAAGATATCAGCGAAGAAACTGCTGACACTCAAACCAACGAATCTGAGGATAATTCAGAATAAATTCTTTCAATTTTTCATTTATAGTTTTTATTGAAGAACAAGTTCGGCATGTAATGCCCCAGCCGCTTTAATCGACTTTAAGATGTCAATCATTTCGCGCGGGCCAACTCCAAGGGCGTTTAGGCCGTCAACTAAATCCGCCAAAGTGATATTCTCTTCAAGAACACCAATTTTGTTTTCGCCAGCATCGTCCACAGATATTTCCGTGTGGGGCACAACAATAGTTTCCCCATTGCGCGAAAATGGGTTTGGCTGCGAAACGCCCGGTAATTCTTGTATGCGAATTGACAGATTACCTTGTGCGACGGCAACGCCTGAGATTCGAACTTCTGAACCAAGTACAATTGTGCCAGATCGTTGATCCACAACGACTCTTGCTTTTTGAGCCGGGGTAATTTCGAAATTTTCAATTTCGCTGATCAAATGTGCCGGAGAAGGGAAGCGCGTGTCGATTTGAATTTCAACAGCGGTCGCGTCCAACATTTTTGCAATGGGCGCCTTGAGGCCGTTGTTGATTGCCGTTTCAATGCGCAAAGCCGTCGTAAAGTCAGGAGCACGCAAGGAAAGGCGGATACTCGATAATGCGGCGAAATCAAAATCAAGTTCACGTTCTACGCGTCCGCCATTTGGAATTGTACCCGTCGTCGGCACCCCTTGAGTAAGGGAGGAGGCGTTTCCTTCAGCGGAAAATCCGCTAATTAGCACTGGGCCTTGCGCAACAGCATAAATATTGCCGTCAGCTGCATTAAGGGGTGTCATAATAAGGGTGCCGCCATTTAGATCTTTTGCGTCGCCAATTGCGGATACCGTGACGTCAATCTGCGCACCCGTTCGCGCGAATGGCGGCAATGTCGCTGTCACCAACACAGCCGCGACATTTTTGGGGCGAAAATCTTCACCTTGAACATTAACGCCAAGGCGTTCCAGTAGGCTGGACAGCGCTTCTTCAGTGTAGGGAATGTTGCGCAAGCCGTCACCGGTGCCGTTTAGGCCTACCACAAGGCCATAACCGACCAAATCGTTACCACGGACACCTTCTATTTCGACGAGATCTTTAAGCTTGATCGCGCCATAGGCGACTTGGGGCGCCATCGCAATTAGCGCTGTCAGGAAGAGTTTAAACAATTTCATTTTTTCACCGTAGGAAATTTGCGATAGTAAGGCGTGAGAGTCGCGACGTAAGTAGGTATGACGCTTCCAGCTGGGTTTCGAGCAATTGCAATTCTGACGCGGCTTCAAATGGATCCCGAGCGGTTTTTGCGTTATACAAACTTGTTAAAACTGATTCCTCGGCCTCATACCGTACCTTGGCCGCGCTAATACGAGACTCACCGACGCCAATGACGGCGCGGAGCTCTGTTAATTCTGCGTCGGCGCCCAGCCCGCGTTTTGCATTCGTCTCGATGGTGGTGTTGGCGTCGCTGTAAGCAGCGACGCTTGAAGCGGCGATCGTTGTTAAACTACGAATAATATCTTTGATCGGTTGATCATCGGCTTTGGCCGATGCGTCAATACGTATGCCAGGGCCAATTTCTATCGGCGGAGACCGATCTACGCCGCCTTGATAGATCGATGTCGCAAAGCCGCCCGTCGGACTATCGAAATATATGTTGAGTTGCGCCTCGGCATCGGCAGCGTTTGCGGCGCCGGCAATAATTGTTTCTACATCTGTAAGAATTTGGTCAGGTGATGTTAATGGCGCCCGATCTGTAACGTCTCCGCCAAATAGGGCGCGCCCGCCAAACGTTGTATTTAATACATTGAACAAATCAGAAACCGCTACGCGCGCGTCCGCGGCGATAATATCGACAGCGTCACTGTCAGCGCGCCCCAATGCTGCAAGCGCTTCTGTCGAAATTCGGTTGCTTTCAACGCTCACATGATTCAACATTGATTGAGTCGTCTGTGTGCGTCCCTCAGCAAGGCTCAGACTTTGATGAAAGAATTGAACGTCTCCAATTGCCTTTTTCAAAAGATGGGCGCTGCCTACGTCGCCGTCGAGGCGCTTCGTGATATCTTCATAGCGACCGGTTACGGCTTCAGACCTGGTTGTATTCGCTCGCAATTTCAAATCGGCGATATTGCGCGATAATGTCCCAAAGGACAGCACATCGGGGACGGAGAAGCTGCTCATTTAAAGTTCCACCAACTGCTGAATAAGTCGGTCGGCAATTTGAATGACCCGTGCATTCGCTGCAAATGCCTGTTCAATCAATATGAGCTGTTGCAATTCGAAATCTGTATCGACACCAGTCGCACCGATTTCGGCATCGACCAATGCTTGTGTTCTAGCAGTGACAGCGGTGAGCCGATTTTCAGAGCTAATACGCCTGGAGCCGATTGCTGAAGTCACATCCGCTGCCGCGCGCGCCGCATCAATCTCGCCATTGAGCCCTGTATTAGCTGGCGGAGTTTTTAATGCAGTTAGCGCATCCAACATTGTATTAATGACGCCAGATGCGCCAGCGGCGCCTTCCGAAACCGCCCCTAAACCGTCACGAATTCGCCATGCGGCGCCGCCTTTATCAGGATCGACGGCTGCATTGACAGTAATCCGTCCGGCAAGGCCAATTTCGTTTGTTGGATCGAAAGCCGCGCCGGCGTCAGTAAACAAACCCGGTGCGTCGATCGTTGTGGTGGGATCAATACCTTCAAATCGCTCAATAACATCGCGCGACAGGCCGTCGATTTTTGCTTGGAATTCAACCGCAATACGATCGCGCGTTTCGAATAATCCGGCTAATGCCCCCTGTTTTAAGGAGAAAGTTCCGCCAGTATTGGGCGTAATAGATACGCCAGAAACTGTGAGGCCAGACAGCGCCCCGCTTTCCAGGGTTTCGGTTGGAGTGATCGTTGTCGCCTGGTCAAAGTCAACTTGGCGCGCCGCACCAGCAATTAAGAAAACGCCTTCGTCCGTAATTAAATCAACTTTACCGTTCCCTCGATTCACTTCGCGCACAGGAATTACTTCTGACACCTCATCGATTAAGAGTTGCCGTTGATCTTCCAGCGCGGTTGCATTTTGCCCCCCTGCGCCGGTAATCGAAATCTCGTGATTTAACTTTTCAATTTGCTCTAATTTTCCATTCAATTGGTCAACAAGGCTGTCAATTTTCGCATCCGCATCACGTCGTATAGTTTGAGCCTGGGACGTTAATTGATTGAATTTGTTTGTTAGCGCTTTTGCTGCGTCCAAGACTTGGGCCTGCAGTGGTTGAGATTCCGGAGTTTGTGACAAACCCCGAAGAGAAGTTTCAAATTGTTGATATTGCGCGAAAAGGCTGAAGGAATCATCCGGTTCGCCCAAAGCGCTATTGATTGAGGCATAGGTCGATGCAGAAATTTGTTCGCGCGCCTGTACGCTTTCCGCGCCGCGCCGGTCACTAGTTATTGCTGGATCGACCGTCCGCGAAACGCCGTCAAACTTTACGCCTGCGCCCGTTCCCGCGACGGCGTTTTCGCTAACGCTAGCTGTGCGGCGCACATATCCCGGCGTTAGGGCATTTGCGATGTTATTGGATACAACGCCCGCACGCCGTGACGCGACGCTAAGTCCTGAATTCGCATTATTGAGCGCCGAAGATATGCTCATTTTTTGTCACACTATTTTTAAATCAATTACCGAATTAAATTCGTGGTTTCTTGAAGCATCTCGTCAACGGTCTGAATGATTTTTGCGTTGGACGAATATGCCCGTTGCGTTTGAATGAGGTCCGTGAGTTCTTCGGCAATGTCCGTTGTAGACTCGGTCAAAGAAAACCCTATGGTGGACCCGACCGGTCCGCTGCCTGCATCCCAAAAATAAAAATCACCGCTAGCTTGGGAAACAGAATAAGTTTGATTATCGAGCGCCGATAGACCGTTTACATTCGGTACATCCGCAAGTGGAATTTGATAAATTACGCGGCGAAACCCAGTATCGTAAATTGCCTCGAGCATACCCTGCTCGTTAATTTCAATCGCGTTGAGACTTCCGATTGGCGCGCCGTCAGCGCGAACGCCAACCGGAGCAAACGACGAGGAGAGTTGCGTAAGAAGACCAGATTCACCCGGCGCTCCGATAGCAACGGAGATCGGTCCTGAAGATACATTGACATTAACGATGCCGGTCGTTGAATCATAAGTTGCGCCGCCGCCGGGCGTTACAGATAGGATGGAGCCGCCTGACCCGGTCGCGTCATCGAACACCACGTCAAATGATGCAATCGGCGTTGTTGGATCACCAGCTTGGTCTGTAACTTCTACAGTCCAAGTATTACTAGCGCCGGTTGCTGGAACAGACGGAATAAATTCAAAAGATAGCGTTTGAGACCGACCGAGCGAATCAAAATATTCAACGGGCAAATCGAAACTAGCGCCGTCGGCGCCAGCCTGCGTGGCGGATGCAGGAATGTTCAATCCCAGTTCAACATTTGATGTCGGCGATGCAATGAATTGATTTCCAACGATTTGGACTGGCTCTAATCCGGTCGAGCTGTTACGTCCAGGAACATTAACTGTTCCGTCGATTTCCGCCGGCCACCCCATCAAGAAATTGCCGCTCAATGTCCGCAGGTAACCGTTCTGGTCAGGGGAAAATGAACCCGTTGTTGTTAGCAAAAGCGGCCTGTCGCCAGATTGCGCCGTAAGTCCTGCCGAAGTGGTTACAGGCAACATGCCTCGGCCCGCAATCGAAATGTCTGTACTATTCGCCGTAGTGACAAGCGCGCCTTGTGAGGCGATGTCTTTAAATGTCGCCACGCGCACGCCGCCGGCTGTATAGGCGCCGGCGCCTTGCCGCAAAACCATATTGGTAAAGTCCGTATCGGCTCGTTTATATCCGTATGTTTCGGAATTCGCGATATTGTCTGAGATAGTCGCCAGTTTCGTTGCGTTTACCGCAAGCCCCATAACGCCTGCATTTAGAGAAGATGAAAGACCCATAATAACAACCCACAGTTTGTACTTTTGTTTACCAAAGAGAGCCTCACATTCTCGGAAAGTGGTTAAAATTCAAATAAGCAGAAAAGATCCGCATCAATTTCTAAGTATTATGATTGAAATCCTGCGATTTTGAGGCGCTAACTTATCATCGACTAGAGGGTCCGTATCGGCTTTGCCGGCGACTTCACTTATCTGGTCAAGGGGCAAACCAGTATCAATCATTAGCCTTCGTGCGATATGCGCACGGTCGGTTGATAGTTCCCAATTTGAATAATTGCGGTTCCCGGAATATGGTCGGCCGTCAGTGTGCCCTACTATCGAAATATCGTTGTTAACTGCGCGTAAACTTTTTGTAACCACTCCAAGTATTAGATTCATTGTTGCTGACGCACGGGTCGATCCCAACTCGAACAATGGACTACCGTCAATATCAACGAGCTCGATAACAAGTCCTTCGGGTGTGACGCGAGTTTGGATGTGTTGCGCCAATCCCTTTGTTCGCTCTTCATTGAGCCGATTAAGTAATTGGTCATTCAATTGATCCAACGCGGCCGCCTTTGCATCCGCATCCTCAACGGTATGAGCGACTTCGATATTGTCATTTGTATCCTTGATGATGGATTTCTCTTCACGTGATCCCGTAGTCTTTGCACCTCCTGTACCGTCTTTCGCGTGCGTGTCCTCAGCAAACACTGACGATCCGTTCAATACGTCTTTTCCGCCGCCAGAAATTGGGCTGACGGGAATTGTCGGATTGAAATAATCTGCAATTCCTTTGCGTTGGTCCTCAGTTGTCGCATTTAGAAGCCACATCAATAGAAAAAACGCCATCATAGCTGTTACGAAATCGGCATAAGCGACTTTCCAGGCGCCGCCATGATGACCGCCGCCCGAAACCTTTTTTACCTTTTTTATAATTACTTGCTGGGGGTTAATCACGGTCGATACGCTCACTACAGGGTCAGTGTTGCGTATCGTTTGCATGTTAAATTGCGGCTAACACCAATGTGGAGAATTTGTATTAGGATTAAGAGATTATACATATGTCGATTGCAATTTTCGAAAAAATGCGATCGGGGCTCAATGTATGGATGATCAGAAGCAAAACATTCTAGCCAAAAAAATTCGGCAAACGAATTTCGATAACAGCGCTTTTCCTCATTTGGATGGGCTTGCATTGAGTATTTTACAGCTAGCAACACTGTCAATGTATGAATTGACCGCGCAATCAATTGAGTTTGTTGCGTCGGGTATAACCATGCAAAACAAGAATGCGATACAGTCAGATACAAATTCTGAGGCGTACTATTTTAGACTACAGGGAAACTCAGAAGACGAATTTGTGCTGGTGGAACTTTCACAAACGTTTCTTGTATCACTAAGCCAGTCTCTGCTCGGGTGTAGTTTAACCGCTGTGAAAAATGTAGCGCCGACAGAATTGGACTATGCGCTTATAAGCATATATTTAGAAAAATTCGCTCAGCAGTTTAGCATTCATGATTTTCATGAACCAACTGAGGCCCCGTTATTTACGTTAGCTCCAATAAAGTTATGCGACAGTGGTGCAGAGTTTTTAGATAAAGTAACCACCAAGACGTTTCTAAGCATATATCTCGATATTTCCATTGGGTCGGAGAAAATGAATGCGATGGTTTTCCATTTTCCTCTCGATTTCATTGAAAAATGCGGACTGCTGGAAAACCTAATTCTTACGCATGAAAACGACGGCGATGAGACCCATTGGCGAAAAATTATGAAAGCTAATGTAGCGGCTACTCCAATCGATCTCTGCGTCACGTTGGATCGCTTTGAGATGGCGCTTTCAGAAATTCCAAAGCTTAAAATTGGTGATATGATTCCGCTCGAAAAATTTGATCGCTCAGTTGATCTAAATTTGCAGACTGTGGACGGTGAGTTGACGATCGGTAGCGGGATATTGGGCGCTGCGCAAAATAAAAAGGCTGTAAAATTGGTTGAATTGCGGAATTTGAATGTAAAAAATGACCTTGGCGCTACGTTGTGAGTTTTGTGTCAGGGAGACGTTGATACACGATGTTTCGTCAATGCTTCCACATCATTTACGATTGAAAGTAGCAATCGTTCGTCAACTGGGCCGGTATCGGGCGCGAGTGTTTCTTCATCAGTCAGCGACTTCCATACAACAACTTTCTTTTCTAGATCTGACAAGCTTTTTGAATTTGTTAGCGCCAGGCGTTCAGCTATTTCACCGAGGCTTTCAATAGGATCACAAGCGGCCGCGCCAATTGGGTCTTCGTCTAGCGTGTTTGAATATTCAATGCTCTGTAGTGTGACGATAATGTTTTGTGCGTGGCCAAAAAGTTCATCTATATCGGCATTTTTATCGGCTATAGCACTAATGTTTCGAAGCTCTTCGTCAAATTGCTGATTTGTCGATGTCATAATGCCCCTCGTTTCGGATTGTGTATTTATTATTGATCGCCGCTTAGCGTGTTCCTGTTTAAAAATTCAATTTATTGGACCACAACGCTCATAACTCATAGAATTTGTCAGGCTGGCTGGCTGACTGGCAGGTCGAGTGGGAGTGGCGCCAGCCAGCCTGACTTTAAATTGTTCGCTGCGAACAACGCCAAATTGCTTTTAGGCGATTGCAAAACGCACCGACGAACAACACCGATATGGTGTATCATGGTTAACAATTTGTTGATTGCCGATGCACGGACAGCTTCATGGTTAGCAAACCGTTTTAATTTTTCGAGCAGATTTGAAACTGATGCGCCGCGCCGTATCAATCTAATTGGCAAGTATTTCCTAATCACGCAGATCATCAGCTAAATGATGCAGGCCGAAAGAATCATTCTTCGTGCCGAAGTTTAAGGAAGATTAAACCAAGACCCAAAGCAAACAGCATGGAAGTTGCCGGTATCTTCGCGCCCGCGAATTGGGCCGCTGGCAATGTATCGCTCAAAGCAGGTTGGGCGAGAATGAGCGTAAATCCCAAAGCCGTTACAGAGGCGGCAATTTTCTTAATTTTAAACTTTCGCATCGTCGTATCCTTTGCTCGTGTTGCCCGCTCGCCGGCCATGTTTCTGGGTCAAGGAAATTAGTTAACAAAATCACACCAAAATGAACTTATTCAATTAGAAGACTCGTTTGCACGAGTGTTTTTCATGCTCCACAAGAAACTGAATAAGAGAAATAATAGTCAAATTTGAATCCAAGACGCTTAATGTTTTGGATTTACTGGCGTGCGATTTTCAGCGTGATTGTTAGCGCCCAATCAAAAAATTGGGCCGGCTTTGCGTATAAATCAGAAAATTCAACGCTTGCCGGCCCCGGTGCGATTTCTGCTTGGTGAAGAGAGAAATGGTCCGCACACAACACCAATAACGCGAATTGTGTTTAAATCTGGTTAACTCGTTAAGTGAGCGTTTTCAGCGCAAAATTTTGCAAATATCATAAATCGAGCAAGCTTCGTTGATTTAGACCAGCTAAAAAATTTACAAACTTTTTCCCGACGACTGATTGCGGCACAAATTTTACTTTGCATAAACCAATATCGCGTTATTGGTGTTTCGTACGCGATCACACCTTAACTGCTAATCTCTGCACTAAATCGCGTATTTGCATGCAAATGCCCTCCTCGTCGGCGAGCCGCTACAAACCATTCGTGGCTCGCCGGCAATTCATTCAAAATCGAATGGCAATAGGACGCAGTGCTTAAAAAAAAAGCAGAATAACTCAAGCGCTGACGCTATTCACGCCCGCAAGTGAATGCTCATTAATTCTTTATTTTACTACGTCCCAATCTTTGGCGTCACATGGTCAACATCGTCGAATCAGACAAATTCGAATTTTCAGACTCATCGACAAACAAATCCAATGTTGATGCTCTGACGCGCTTCCCAATTGTTGAGCCATTTCGAGCTGGAATTTTCCAAATTTGATCCCGATGATGGGAGAAGGAGAATTCGATGAATAGATCCAAGCTTACTGATGCACAAATCGCGTTTGGTCTGCGCCAGGTTGAGGAAGGAACGCCCATTTCTGAGGTTTGTCGCAAAGCCGGCATTGCTGAAGCTACTTTTTAAAATTGGCGTAAAAAGTATGGCGGGCTGATGCCGTCCGAGATGAAAACGCTGAAGCAGCTGGATGAAGAGAACGCCAAGCTCAAAAAGTTGGTCGCTGATCTCTCGTTCGACAAAGCCATGCTTCAGGACGTCATCAAACGAAAGCTCTAAGGCAGCCCGGAGAATCTCCAGCCGGGTGGCCCAATATCGGGCAGCACGTCATCCTTGAGGTCGCCGATATTGTAGACTGGGATCAGCAATCAGTTAGAACGATTAAAAAGAAATACGTGGCGCGTAAGGCAGCTGCAATCGCGCTAATTCAGCGACTAAGTGGAACGTAATGCAAACTCTGCTGTAAACGGCCTGTAAACCGTCCGTAGTTTCATTTAATTTCCACAGGACAAGTCTTTGAAAAAATGGCGCACCCGAAAGGATTCGAACCTCTGACCCCCAGATTCGTAGTCTGGTGCTCTATCCAGCTGAGCTACGGGTGCGCATTCAGCCTCGTCGAAGCCGAGGGCGGGGTTTAACCCCAAGCGCGTCGCAATTGCAAGGCGGTTTCGCGGAATATCATGGCTGACGCCGTTCACCGCACATTCCGGGCTCGCCAGCGCTGAGGAACCCGATTAAGGTTCGCGCTCATTGACGGGTTATTTCGGGGACAACGCTAAAGATCATGAGAAATTCATCGATTTTGCTGACCGCTATGGCGGTTTTTTTTACCACTGCCGGGTGCGGGCGCGACGCGACGTCTGAGAGCGGCGGCGTTGCTGAAGAGAGTGCGCCGGCGCCTGATGAGGCGGCGTCTGCAAGTGCTTCTTCGAACAATGGCGCGGCTGACGAAAAACGCTGGTTCATTTCCGCGGCCAATCCTTATGCTGCGGAAGCAGGCGCAGAGATTTTGCGCCAAGGCGGTTCAGCGGTTGATGCAGCGGTGGCGACCGCAACAGTTTTGGGTCTTGTCGAGCCGCAGTCATCGGGTCTCGGCGGCGGCGCGTTTCTTTTGCATTACGACCCGGCGACTGGCGCGCTGGAGACATATAATGGTCGGGAAAAAGCCCCGATTTCGGCAACACCCGATCGCTTTTTGACCGAGACCGGCGAGCCAATGAATTTTTATGATGCTGTTGCTTCAGGCTTGTCCGTCGGTGTGCCGGGCGCGGTGCGCATGTATGCTCTTGCCCATGACGATCACGGCGCACTTGCCTGGAATAAACTTTTTGATCCCGCCATCAGATTATCCGATGACGGATTTAAGGTTTCGCCGCGCATGAATATGTTGCTTGACCGGTTTCCGCGTCTGCGCGCAACGCCGGAGGCTGCTGCATATTTCTATGATGAAAATGGGTCGCCACGCGAGGTCGGGTATCTCCTAAAGAACCCGGAATACGCGCAAACCTTACGCGTTATTGCCGAGCATGGCCCTGATGCGTTTTACGAGGGCGCGATTGCCGAGGCAATTGTCGACGCTGTCAACAGCGCCTCAATTTCCGGCGACATGACCATGCAGGACATGGCTGACTACACGGCGCTAAAACAGGCGCCGGTTTGCGCTGGCTATCGCGCCTATGAAATTTGTTCCATGGCGCCGCCAAGCTCCGGCGGCGTGACGACGCTGCAGATATTGGCGATGCTTGAACCGTTCGATCTTGCGGCGGCGGGCGCGCACACGGCGCCGGCGCTGCATTTGTTATTTGAGGCGTCCAAGCTCGCTTACGCCGATCGCAATCAATACCTTGCGGATAATCTAGCGCTCGCCGACAAGGGCGGCTTGTCGCCGGAAGAAGTCATCGCAGGATTGCTCAACCCAGCATATCTCGAAGCCCGCGCAGCCTTGATAGATGCGACTAGCGCCGCCACAGATGTCACCGCAGGCGATCCTTCCGCACACGCGATTGAGACTGGCGCGGGCGAATGGTCCGGGCTCGGCGCCGATGCGTCACCGGAACCGCCGTCCACAACCCATTACACTATTGTTGATGGCGAAGGCCGGGTTGTCTCAACTACGGCAACAGTCGAGTTTGCTTTCGGCAGCCACTTGATGGCGGCGGGCATGATCCTCAACAATGAGCTGACGGACTTTTCTTTTCTGCCGGTGCGCGACGGAAAGCCGGTTGCGAATGCAGTGGCGCCGGGCAAGCGTCCGCGCTCGTCCATGTCGCCGGTGATTGCCTTTGATGATGACGGAGATTTTTGGGCGGCGCTAGGCTCTCCCGGCGGGCCGGCGATCATCGGTTACGTCGCGAAAACTCTGATCGCACTCATCGATTGGGAGATGTCCTTGCAGGATGCGATTGATCTTCCGAATGCAGTGTACCCACGGGGGAGCGCCATTCTTGAAGAAAACGGTTTCAATACGCAAACCCGCGCCGATCTGATGACGCTCGGTCATGAAATTACAGAGCGGGCTCTAACCAGCGGTGTACATGCCGTGCGCGTAAATCCAGACGGTTCCTATGAAGGCGGCGCTGACCCGCGCCGCGAGGGCGTGTGGCTCACCGGTGTTGTCGATAAGTAAGAGGCTATGCGGGCAGCGTTATCGCGAAGGTCGTTCCGGTCTCATTGCTTTTTGCAAGAGCGATCTCGCCGCCATGGGCGCGGATGATTTCTGATGATATCGCTAAGCCAAGCCCGGTGCCGCCGGATTTCTGCGAGCCTTTGAAGGGATCAAACAGGTTATCTTTGGCGTGGCCAGGAAGCCCGGCGCCGGAATCAGCGATTTGTAATTCAATTGTACTTTCGTATCGTTCGACCGAAACAGTGACGGCGCCGAGGATTTCATCGCTAAATGATTCACCATTCTCTGCTGGCGCAATCGCCTCGGCAGCATTTTTCACCAGATTGAATAGCGCCCGATAGAGTTGCGTTCGGTCAGCGATAATCTCGAAATCTGCAGCGATTTCATTGTTCATGGCGACGCCCATGGCGGCCGTGTCTTCGAACACTTCGTCAATTAGCGCGTGAAGATTGACCGGCGATTTATCAAGTTTCGATGCATCCATACCGCCATAGGTCAGCGTCTCGCGGCTGAGAACGATGGCGCGGTCGAGGGCGGTAACGAGCCGTGGGCTAAGTTTGCGCACTGCGGGGTCTTCGCTTTTCGCCAGGCGGTCCGACATCAACTGCGCGGACGCTAGAATATTGCGCAAATCGTGACTGATTTTGGAAATGCCGGAACCCAAGGCCGCTAATCTCCGTCGCTCATTAAGCAAATCGAATAGACGCTGTTGCATCGTTGCGAGGCTGTGTTCAGCGATGCCGATTTCGTCGCGCCGGTTGGAGACGCCGAGAATATTTGAACGGTTCTCCGGGTCTTGTTCAAACGCCATCATATTATGACTTAGTTTTTTAACCGGTTTGACGATCATTCGGTTCAGCGCCCAGTATACGAGGGATGCCGTCAGCACGGAAATAAACAGCGACAGGAAAAAAATATTTCGTCCGAAAAGTAGCAGATCGCTTCGCAAATCGCCCTGGGACACAATAATGTCGACGGCCATGTTATCGTCGGCATATTGCGGCGAGCCGGTTACCTGAACCAGATCGTCGCCACGCGAGAACACCGTTCCCCAACTGTCTATCACCATATTTGTCGGCGGCATTTCGCGCAGGTCCACGCGGTGCATCCGCGGTGGGCCGTGGGGGTCGATTTCGGGCGCGAGGATTAACATGCGCATATCCTCGTGATTGACGGTAACGCCGCGAATGTTCGCTGTCGCGAATAATTGCCGCGCGACATTCTGGTCCATCATCGCGGTGTTTGGATTCTCCAAAGCAAGACTAACAAGATACGCAGCTTCGATGCGCGCCTCGAACCAGTCGCGCCGCTGATTTGCGATTGACGGAATAAGAACAACGATCTCCGCTAAAAATACGAACAGGATCGTCAACAAAAGCAGCTTTGTTGAAAGCGACCGTGTTTGTCTGGCGTCGTTCTGTCCTGTCATCGCGGGCGATATTAATCAAAAACTGAAAGAAGCGACACAAGCTTGCGGGTCTTGTCGGAGAACAGCGTGTCAGTGAAGAAGGCGCCGGCGACACGTTTTGAGATTTCTCCGCGGGTCGGGTAAGGCGCGACCATATTGGTGAAGCTTTTTACTTTTTGGCCATTTGCGATGGCGTATTGCCAGGGTTGGATTAAATCACCAGCGCCACGGCCAACGATCGAGGCGCCGACAATCTCGCCATTTTTCTTTGTTGAGACTTTTATCATTCCGCGCGTATCACGTTCGGATTGCGCACGGTCGTTTTCGGCGAATTCCCAGCTCTGGACGTTGATATCGCCATGACGTTCGCGCGCATCTTCTTCAGTCAGGCCGACATGAGCGAGTTCGGGATCTGTATAGGTGACCCAAGGCGCAATCGCTTCGTTATTCTTTGCGCGTATCTTGAACAAGATAGTGCGGATCAACAAAGACGCGTGATAGCCGGCGACATGAGTGAACTGACGCCCGCCGGCAACATCGCCGATGGCGTAAACGCGCTTGTTGGTTGTTTTCAGATAATCATCAACGGTGATGCCTTTGTTAGAAAACTCAACGCCGGCGGCTTTCAGATTTAAGCTGTCAACCGTCGGTTTGCGCCCAACGGCGACCAACAGATGAGAGCCTTCAATTGTTTTATTGTCGGCAGTAACGCGCAAACCACCGCCTGTTTTTTCGACGCGGTCGACAAATGTACTCTCAATTATCGTGACGCCGTCTTTGATGAGTTGTTTGCGGACGACATCGACCAATTCCGGGTCGTCCTTGTTCATGATCCTGTCGCCTTCAACGACAGTCACATCGGCGCCGAGCCGGCGAAACGCCTGCGCCATTTCAATGCCGATAGGCCCGCCGCCCATAACGATCAAATGATCGGGCAAAGTCCGGTTCTGGAATATCGTTTCATTGGTAAAATACGGAACCGTTTTGAGGCCGTCGATGGGTGGTGCGACCGGCGTTGAGCCGGTCGCAATAATAAAATGTTTGGCGTTTACGGTTTTGTTTCCGGCTTTGACTTGACGCGCGCCAGTAAATTCCGCGGCGTCACGCAATACCGTAACGCCCAATCCTTCAAATCTTTCCTGACTGTCAATGGGCGCTATAGTTTCAATTACTGAATGAACGTGGTCGATCACAGCCTCGAAATTTATTGTCGGTGCTTCATTGGCGATGCCAAAGACAAAAGCATTGCGCATATCATGCGCGCGCTCTGCCGCGGCGATCAGCGCTTTGGATGGAATGCAGCCGGTGTTGAGGCAATCGCCGCCCATTTCGCCTTTTTCAATGAGGACAACATTTCGTCCCAATTGCGCTGCGCCGGCGGCGACGGAAAGGCCCGCGGACCCGGCGCCAATAATACAAAGATCCGCATTGATCGTATCAGCGCTACTCATCTGATGTTAACTCGCGCGCGGCGGACTTGTTCAGCCGTTTTAAAACAACCGGTATTAGCGCCAACACAACAAGGCCAATGATCGGGATTAGCGTTGCCGGTTGGAAAAGAATGCCCGAGAGAGACACGTCTTCACCCGCATCGAATGCAGTATTCGCGGCATTGCCGATGCTTGTGTAAACGAACGATCCCGGAATAATGCCGAAGAATGTTCCGATAAAAAAGTTGCGGAATTTCACGTCGAGCAGTCCGGCGGCGATGTTGATCGCCCAGAACGGGAAAACTGGCGCCAGCCGTAGAACAAACATGTAATTCAATTCGTCCTCGTGAAATCCTTTTTCCATTGATTTCACAAAACCGCCGGCGCGCTCAGTGAGCATATCGCCGAAGGCTGATTTTGAGGCTAAGAAAATTGCGCTGGCGCCCAATGTCGCGGCGATGACGATTAGCGGGACGCCGGGCCAAAGTCCGAACAAGAAACCGCCAAACACAGTCAGGATCGAGGCGCCGGGAAATGATATGGCCACCG
This sequence comes from Hyphococcus sp., assembly GCA_013002535.1. Classification (GTDB taxonomy): domain Bacteria; phylum Pseudomonadota; class Alphaproteobacteria; order Caulobacterales; family Parvularculaceae; genus Hyphococcus. The sequence continues at coordinate 12,663 of JABDJK010000089.1, read as the reverse complement.
CCGCTGCATAGGCGAGAACAAAAATTAACATGGCGAGAAGGGGAGACGTCTCGACCCAGGCCTTCAAGGCGTCGCGATTGTCACGCAGGGCGTCGAGGGTGAGATAGCGCTGCAAATCGAGCGCGAAAAACAATACGAGGCCAGCAGCCACGAGGACAATCGGCCCAGCGCGTCGGATGAGAGATTTTTTGGAAGGGCTGTTGTTTGAAGGGCCGTCTTGCGCGGTCATGGTTTGCATTGTCCTGGAAAACTGCGGCGTAAAATTGTTGTCTGGTCGACCGGACGATTTATCAAGGGCCGGGTTTATAGAGACGGTTTGGTCCGCTGAACTAAAGATCGCGCGATTTCGATCAAAACTGCGCGACATATGGCGAAATCAGTCATTTTTGGGCTGCGACGCCTGAATTCGCCTAATCAGTGTTGACGGGCCGGATCGTTTTATATATTTCCCCGCTTTCACACCGAAATATGGCCCGGATTCCCGCGCCCAAGAGGACTGACCGATGAAACGCACTTATCAACCGAGCCGGCTAAAACGTAAGCGCCGCCACGGTTTTCGTGCGCGAAAAGCGACGAAAGCTGGCCGCAAAATATTGGCCGCACGCCGTTCAAAAGGCCGGAAGAAACTTTCGGCCTAATCGCCTATTTCTACAATTTAACTGCCAGGGAGCGTTTTCATGGTTGAACGCCCCTTAAAACTGTCCGCAATCAAGGCGCGGCGGGATTTTTTGGCGTTGCGCGGCCGAAAAGGCGTTTCGACGCCCGGATTTCTGTTGCTGGCTCGCGAGAATGGGGAAAACGGTTGCGACATACGATTCGGCATCACCGTCACAAAAAAACTGGGCAATGCCGTCAAACGCAACCGAATCAAACGACGATTACGTGCGGTTTGCCGCCAAATTCTACCAGAACACGCGCCGCCGGGGCGCGACCTTGTCTTGATTGCCCGGCAAGCGGCGTATGACCGCAACTTCGAGGCTCTACTTGACGATATGAAGGGGGCCCTTTTAAGGCTCCCCCAACACCCTAAATAAGCCACTTGGCCGGGCCGCCGCCCGACGCCGCCGGCAGACGTGAGAACAGCACCCATGGATCGTAATTTAATTTTGGCCATCACCCTTTCTATGGGGGTTCTTTTACTCTGGGACCTGCTGGTCGCCGGACCTCAGCGCAAAGAGTGGGAAGCTGCGCGCGAAGTCGCCGCGCAACAAGCTGCACAAGAAGATGAGGCGAGCAAAGCCGAGATTGAAGGCGCCACCGCCGGGGGCGCGCAAATATCTGTCAATGACGCATTGCAGAATGGCGCGGGTCGGGTGCCGGTGCGCACAGACGAGCTCAACGGCTCCATAAACCTCGTTGGCGCCCGGATCGACGATATCGAACTTCGGAAATTTCGCCAGACCCTGGAAGACAAAAGTCCACTTGTGCGGGTTCTCTCACCGGGAAACACCGAACACGGACATTTCGTGCAAACCGGCATTCGTTTTGTTGGTGATGAAGGTCTGAACCAGGTCTGGACCGCGCCAACGGGCGCCGTACTGACAGAGACGACACCAGTTACCTTAACGCGCACATCGGGCGATCTGACCTTTGAAAAAACTATCTCAATTGATGACCGCTATATGTTCACGATTGAAGAAGCGGTCACCAACAATGGGGCGGAACCCGAAGCGCTGACGCCTTACGCCTTCGTCGTTCAGCGCAATATCCCCGAAGACTTTACGAACTTCATGATCCTCCATGAAGGCCCGCTTGGAGTTATTGGCAACACCCTGCACGAGCGCAAATATAATACGCTGCGCAAGAATAACGAGAAAAAGAAAGTTTCTGAAAGCGGCGTCGGCGGGTGGATTGGCATCACCAATAAATACTGGCTTGCTGCAGCGGTCCCTGCGCAAGATGAAGAGATCAATGCCAAACTCAGCAATGTTGGCACTCGCGAAAAACCGGTCTTTCAATCGAGTTATGATCTGAACACGCGAACGATTGCGCCAGGCGAGACCGTTGTCATCACGACAGGCGTTTTCAGCGGCGCAAAAGACGTCGATGTCTTGCAAGCTTACGAAAAATCGGTCGCGGACGGCGGTCTCGGCATTCCATCGTTTGACAAGGCTGTCGATTGGGGCCGGTTGTTTTTCCTGACCCGGCCGACTTTTCATACGCTCGATTATTTTGGCGACCTCACCGGTAATTTCGGCGTCGCGATTTTGATTCTCACCGTCATCGTCAAACTTCTTCTCTTCCCGATTGCGAACAAGGGATATGAGATGACGACCAAGATGAAGAAACTGCAGCCGGAGCTTGAGAAAATCCGCGAGCGCGCGGGCGAGGACAAGTTAAAGCTCCAGCAGGATATGATGGCGCTATACAAAAAGGAAAAGCTCAACCCCGTCGCGGGCTGTATTCCTCTGCTGTTGCAGATGCCAATTTTCTACGCGCTTTACAAAACGCTGTTCGTAACCATGGAGATGCGTCACCAGCCGTTTTTGTACATTAGTGATTTATCTGCCCCGGACCCCACAACGATATTTAATTTGTTCGGTTTGCTGCCGTTTGACCCAACAGCAGCGCCGCTGATTGGCGCATTTCTCGGCATTGGCGTATTGCCGATTTTGATGGGCGTTTCCATGTGGTTCCAGACGAAGTTAAACCCGCCGCCGGCTGATCCGATGCAGGCGCAGATTTTTGCGCTCCTACCGTTTTTCTTCGTCTTCATCTTTGCGGGCTTTGCCGCTGGCCTTGTCCTCTATTGGTTCTGGAACACATTCCTCGGCATTTTGCAGCAATGGGTGATCATGAAACAGAACGGCGTTGAGGTAAATTTTGCGGAGAATCTGAAACTTCCCGGCCGCAAGAAAAATCCCGCGCCCGGTGAGTAACCGCACGGCATTCCAATGACACAAAGCGACGAGCGATTTTCGCGCGCCGAATTAGAAACGGGGCGCAAGCTCTTTTTGGGCCCGTGCGAGTTTATGCTCGGTGTTGTCCGAATGGATACGCTGCCTGATGAGGGACCAGCGGAAGTCGCATTTGCCGGCCGGTCGAACGTCGGGAAGTCCAGTTTCCTGAATGCGCTCACCAACCAAAAAGGCTTGGCGCGTGCGTCGAACACGCCGGGCCGCACACGCGAAATAAATTACTTCGATTTGGGCGGCGTCATGCGCCTTGTCGATCTACCGGGTTACGGATATGCCCGTGCTTCAAAAAAAGATATTGCCGCTTGGATATCGCTGACGCGCAATTTCCTGCGCGGCAGGTCGGTACTGCGCCGGGTCTGTGTTTTGATCGACGCTCGCCATGGTTTGAAAGCCTCTGACATCGAAGTCATGGATTTGCTCGATGAAACGGCGGTCAACTATCAGATTGTTTTGACCAAAGCCGATAAGGTGAAACCGACAGCGGTCGCCGCCTTACAAAAAACAACGGTTGAAAAAATAATTCGCCGGCCGGCGGCGCACCCCATCATCGGCGCAACGTCCTCGATTTCCGGCGAGGGCATCCCGGAAATGCGCGCTGATTTGGCCGCGCTCGCCCATCAATAACTGCGCTGGTAAGGTTTTCTTAACCTTCGGCCACGTCTCTTAGGCCATGGCCTCGCCCGAAAAAAAAACCGATACTGATACGCTTGAGTTTTGGCGCGCAGCCTTTGCGGAATTCTTGCGCGTTGAAAAACGGGCAAGCAAATATACCCAGCGCAATTATGGCGCGTCGCTCGAGCGATTTGATGTATTCCTGACGGAGCATATTGGCCGCACCGCAACGCTTCAGGATTTGGAAGCGCTGGAAGCCAAAGATTTTCGCGGATATCTGGCGTCGCGAGTCGCCGAAGGGTTAAAGCCGCCATCGATTAAGCTTGAGCTATCGGGGCTGAAGACATTCTACAAATTTTTGAGCATGCGCGCCGACATTGAAAACGATGCAATTGCGGTGATGCGCGGACCAAAAGCGCGCGAACGCCTCCCGCGCCCGATCTCGAAGGACGCCGCCGCCGCGCTCATAGATGCGGCTGCGACATCGAAAAAAACGAATTGGGAGCGTGCTCGCGACATTGCGCTTCTGACGCTGCTCTACGGCGCTGGTCTTCGAATTTCGGAAGCCTTGTCTTTGCGGTGGTCCGATACGCCGCTCGAAGAAACTTTGCAGATCAAAGGCAAGGGTGCGAAAGTGAGGCTCGTTCCGGTGATCGACGCCGCGCGCGATGCGATCAATCAATATGTCGAGGTTTGTCCCTATGGCGGGGCGGACGGCGATCCCCTGTTTTTCTCCAAACGCGGCAAACCCTTGTCGCCAACATTGGCGCAGCGAACGGTGCAGCAATTGCGCAGCGCCCTTAGGCTTCCTGACAGCGCAACGCCCCACGCCTTACGCCATTCATTTGCGACGCATTTGCTCGAGGCCGGCGGCGACCTTCGCACCATTCAGGAGTTGCTCGGCCATTCCTCGCTTGGCGCGACGCAGCGTTATACCAAAATTGAAACCGCTACCCTTCGTGCGGTATTCGATAAGGCGCATCCGCGGGCTTAAAGCCCATTCTTCGCCTCGTAGGCTTTCACGTCGCGGCGCAATTCCGGCAGCAATAAATAGAGCGCAATGATGTTCGGGATCGCCATACCAAAGAGCATGGAGTCGATGAAGTTGATGATCGCCGACAATGACACCGCTGCGCCTGTTGATAGTAGGAAGCAAAGCGTCAGTTTGAATACAACGTCGGTGGTTTTTGACGGCCCAAACAGATACGCCGCTGCCTGCGCCCCGTAGAACGCCCAGCCCACAAGGGTCGAAAAAGCGAATAGCATCGAGGCGACCAGCAGAACGTATGGGAACCAGCTAAAGGCGCTTTCAAACGCGGCTGAGGTAATCTCTATACCGTGATCGCTTGTACCGACGAATGGCAGATATGCGCCGGTCACGATAACCACCAGCCCGGTGATTGAGCAAACGACGACCGTATCGATGAACGGTTCGAGCAACGCGACATAACCTTCGGTCATAGGTTCCCGGGTGCGCACTTGCGCGTGGGCGATTGCGGCGGACCCGACACCGGCTTCGGAAGAATAGGTGGCGCGTTTCATGCCGTTGATAATGGCGCCGATCATACCGCCGCCGGCGGCCTCCAGCCCGAATGCGCTTTCAAAAATCGTTTGAATGGCGGCGGGAATGGCGGGAATGTTCATGACAAGGATAATGAGCGCCGCGCCAACATAAAGCAGCCCCATGGATGGTACGATGAAGCGCATGGCGGCGCCGATGCGTTTGATGCCGCCTAGAACGATAATCGCAACGCCGGTCGACATGATGACGCCAAAAGCAACTGGCGCTGAAATACCGGTGACATTGGCGAATTGCGCATGAGACTGATTGACCTGAAAGACGCTGACCGAGGCGCCCATGGCCATGATTGCGAAGAATATCGCCGCGGCCTTGCCGGCGGTTTTCATGCCGCGCCGCGTCAGCACTTCTTCGATGTAATACATCGGCCCGCCGAGGATGCGGCCGTCTGGTAACGTCTTTCGGTATTTCACCGCGAGCGCGCATTCGGCGAACTTCGCAGACATCCCAAAAAACCCAGCGACGACCATCCAGAAGATGGCGCCTGGTCCGCCGAGGGTAACCGCAACGGGAACCGAGGCGATATTGCCGAGACCGATGGTGCCGGAAAGCGCCGCGGCGAGCGCCTGGAAGTGTGAGATTGCGCCCGGTGAATCAAGATGCTTCTTTGGGTTCCAGACAAGATCGAGCCCGTGCCGAAACCCACGAAGATTGACGAACCGGTTAGCGAAGGTGAGGATTACCGCAGCCGCCATCAACCACAAAACGACGAGCGGGAAACCAAAAAACGGTTCCTGATAAAAGATGATCGAGGAAACGAAATCACTGACCGGCGTCAGCGCGTTGTTGATCTGGTCAGCTAGGCTTGCGTTTTCAGCCATGGATCAAAGTCCCGCCAGCGCGTGATCGAGATCGCGGCGGAGATCGCCAACATCCTCGACGCCAACAGAAAGACGCACCAGCGCGTCATCGACGCCGAGCTCCGCGCGCCGCTCCGGCGGGATTGAGGCGTGGGTCATGATGCCGGGGTGCTCAATAAGGCTTTCAACGCCGCCGAGACTTTCTGCGAGAGTGAAAAGCTCGACTCGTTCCAACATTGTTTTTGCCGCATCGAGACCGCCTTTCAGAAAGATCGTCACCATGCCGCCAAAGGCTGACATCTGACGCTTGGCAATGGCGTGTTGTGGATGGGATGCAAGGCCCGGATAATTCACGCGATCAACGGCGCCGTGCCCGTCCAGCCATTCCGCGAGCGCCGCCGCGTTCTGACTGGAGCGTTCCAGGCGCAGCGATAGCGTTTTCAAACCGCGCAGCGCCAGAAAAGAATCGAACGGTCCCTGAATCCCGCCGATCGAGTTTTGCAAGAACGCCAAGCGGTCACCGAGTTCGCCATCGTGTACGACCAAGACGCCGCCGATTACGTCTGAATGCCCGCCGAGGTATTTCGTCGCTGAATGCATAACAATATCTGCGCCATAATCGAGCGGCCGTTGGCAATAGGGTGATGCGAAGGTATTGTCGCAACCAATGAGCAATCCGGCGTTATGGGCGATTTTGGAAATCGCTTCGATATCAACGATTTTGAGGAGCGGATTGGTCGGTGTCTCCAGCCACACCATTTTCGTTCCCGGCGTGATCGCGTCTTTGAATTTTTGCGGATCCGTCAGGTCAACATAGCTGAACGACATGCCGGCTGAGTCGCGGCGGACTTTTTCAAACAACCGAAAAGTCCCGCCGTAAACATCGTCCATGGCGATGACGTTGGAGCCGGCGGGAAGCAATTCCAGCATTGTAGAAATCGCCGCCATGCCAGAGGCGAAAGCAAAGCCGCGTGAGCCATTCTCAAGGTCCGCGATACAACGCTCATAGGCATGGCGCGTTGGGTTGGCCCCGCGGGCGTATACAAAGCCCTTATGAACGCCGGGGCTTTCCTGGGCGTAGGTCGACGTCTGATAGATCGGTTGCATGACAGCGCCGGTAGTCGGGTCGTGTTCCTGCCCGGCGTGAATGACACGGGTGGCGAAGGCGGGCCGGTTCTTGCCGGCGTCTTGTTTTGTCATGAAAAGCCTCTGCTGGGACTGGCGGCTGGTCGTTTCGGATGCGGCCTTCGCCATAGCCCGAATGGCTTTGGAATACCAAAAATTTTTGGTCAAAACTACTTGAAACGCCGTGGGGGGTTCATAGGTCTAAGGGGCTCCGGGAAATCGGGGCTGGGAAAACACTAACTGTCACTATTTGCCGCTCAAGGGGAGAAATATGAGCGTTCTCGGAACCATTTCAATTTTGCTGTTAATAGCCGGCGGACTAGTGATGTTCGCCAATTATTTCCTGCTGTCCGATTGATCTCAAGGATTGCTTGAAATTGGCCGCGCTATTTGTCGGAGAACCGCTTCTTGAGGAGCGATCCAACGGAGCACGCCTCGTATCCTTTTACGACGCGCTGGCCGATGTCCCATGCGGTTTGTTCGCCAATGCCTTTTGACGCAAACCATGGGTAAAAATTATCGTCTATAGCGGTGTAGTCAGCGATATACGCTTTGTGAACGCGATGCCATTGGGATGGCATTTCAACGGATTTCGCATAGCACGCTGCGCGCACAATCTCGCGACTGCGCAGCATTGATCCCATCTCTTTTTTGTAGCCTTCAATAAGCGCGTTAGCGACTTCGAGTTCTGTCGCGGTCAATTCCATGGACGCAAGTTTATCCGCTTGCATCTGTTCCATATCGACGCCGTCACATGCGGCAATAGAAAACGTTGCAACAACAACTAGAGTTCTAAGCATGGCAATCTCGCCTAATCGCTGGTCTCAGTTGGCGTATTGTCCGCCGTTGAAATTCGCGAGAGAAACTCCCGTTTTTCATCAATTGGCGCAATCTTTTTCGTCAAAGCGGTATCGAACTTGACGCCGGCTTCATTACCGTCCTGCCACATCACGATGGACACGACGAAGCCGGTGAACGCCGGTGCGTCTAGCAACACCATTTCCGGCAGATAATGTGGCTTTGCGAAACGCAGCCGCAATCCGGTCTTAGAGATATCGACAATCTGCGCTGGCGTGTCCTGGTCCGCTTCACAAACGACGATGGCAGGGCTGTCGGTCTTAATGCGCTGCGCGTCGCGCGTGTTCAGATTTCCCAGTGAAACCGGTTTCGGCGCATTTTCCGGCGCCGGTTTTTCGGCAACCCGCGTCAGTCGCGCAGAAAGCCGCGCTTTGAGTTCCTCGATTTTTCGCTGCTCTTCATCTTGGTCAATTTTCTTGCGTCGCGCCAGCATGACTTACTTCCCCGTTAAAATTATGCGGCCCTGAAACCACAGCGAGACCAGTCTCTCACCCGTGGCTATAATGCTGCAAAGATGGTTTCAAAACGCTGAAGCCGGATGTTTCAATTTGAAACGATTACTGAAGGACGGGCGAATTATTCGGCCTGGATTTCAATAGCCGCCGGCGTTCCGCGTCGCCAGCGATGAGCCGCCCCATGGTCTCATCGCGTTGATGAATGTCAAAGGCGCGGGCTTAATACGGCATCAGCATGCTGCCGGCGATTTCCACAAATTTCATCATCGTGTGGCCGTTGGCGACATAAGCGCAGCGAACTTTTTCTTTATCGTTGCATGCGCCTGTTCAGCGTATTCTCGATCTTTTTGTAGGCCCGACCCCGGCCGTAACAGCGTTGCGGCCTTCGCCATGGAACAGTTCCATTTCACAGAAACGCCCGCGCCTTTCGGCGAGATCGATCTTGATATCCATGATGCGCTTATATTCCTCAACCGAATTTTCATCGCAGATTTCCGTGACGAGTATCGCGTTTTCTTCATCGATTTGCGCATTAATCATTGCCGTCTCCCGCATCGTTCATGCGCGAGCAATATTGCAGAGATTTGGTAAAAAAAGCGCCTTAGTCAATTACGGCGCGTGAAATTATTATTCGTCCACCGGGCCGAGCGCGGCTTGCGTTTTTTTGGTGAGGCCCGACCGGATTATTTTGTAGGATTCGACAATGCGGTGGCGCAGCTCATCTTTATCCGTGTCGGGATTGAGGAGCACCCAGGAGCGGTGAAAATAGGGCGCTTTGGCGCCGACGCCTGCTTCGATCAACATCTGCGCAGTCTCGATGGAATCAGTTTTGACTGAAACGCCCGGCGTTTTCGCGCCGATACAGGCGAACATCTTGCCGCCGACTTTCCAGGCGTCGTGGCCCGGACTGTCGTCGCCGGGTTGCGCCCACGGATCACAAACCTCCGCGCCGGGAAGCTTCCTGCATATGGCGTTGACAGTGCGTCGGGACATGTTTGGAAGTTTCGCGAACTTACGCGAAAAAGTAAACCAAAACCGCCGCGCCAATAAGCGCGATGACGAGTTCGATGAACAGCAAACGGCGTACAAACTTGAACATTTCTTCCCGCGCTCCTTCATTCGCGGTGTACACCGGATATGGGAAGCGGGCCCATGACCGGCAATAGACGCGCCGTCGATTTCGAACAAATCGGGCGATAAAAATGATTGTATCGCGCCCTGAAAAAGACGCGTATCATCTGCTGATGGACACTTCTGAAAAACGAAAATTTCTCTTTATCTCCAACGACGCCCTTCACGTTGACTGCGCCTGGCGCATTGTCCGCGAGGGGCATGACGTTCGTTATTATATCGACAACAAAGCCGAGGCCGATATTGGCGACGGGTTCGTGCCGAAAGTCGAGACGTGGGAGCCCCATGTCGAGTGGGCCGACATTATCGTCTTTGACGATGTCCTCGGGCATGGCGAGATCGCCGCCGGTCTAAGGGCGAAGGGCAAATACGTTATCGGCGGCACGCCCTACACCGACCGGCTGGAGGACGATCGTTCGTTCGGCCAGGACGAATTGAAAAACGCCGGCATCCCGATCCTGAATTACAAGGAGTTCGACGACTTCGACGCCGCGATCGCCCATGTCGAAGCGAACCCACGCAAATATGTGATTAAACCTTCCGGCGAGGCGCAGAATATCAAGCGTCTTTTGTTCGTCGGCATGGAGGACGACGGATCGGATGTGGTGCGTGTTCTTGAAGCCTATAAGCGCGTCTGGTCGGATACGATCAAGATCTTTCAACTGCAGAACCGCGTCACCGGCGTTGAGGTCGCGGTCGGCGGCTTTTTCAATGGCAAGAAATTTCTTGAGCCGATCAACATAAATTTCGAACACAAAAAACTTTTCCCCGGCAATATCGGGCCGGCGACGGGCGAAATGGGAACGTCGATGTTCTGGTCAAAATCGAACCGGCTTTTCAACCAGACCCTGAAGAAGATGGAGCCGCGCTTGGCTGAGGAAGGCTATGTCGGCTATATCGACCTCAACTGCATCGTGAACGGTCAGGGGATGTATCCGCTGGAATTCACCGCGCGCTTCGGCTATCCGACGATCCAGATTCAATCCGACGGGCTGGCCATGCCGCTCAGTGATTTCTTTAACCATCTGGCGAGCGGCGCCGACGCCGACATCAAAGTCAAAAAAGGATTTCAGGTCGGCGTACGGCTCGCTGTGCCGCCCTATCCGTTTCGTGACAAACAAACATTCGAATCCTATTCCAAAAACGCGACCATTGTTTTTAAAAAACCAATGACCGACGGCGTTCATATCGAAGACGTCAAACTCGTGAATGGTGAATGGCTGGTGACGGGCTCCGCCGGTGTCGCGCTGGTCGTGGCCGGCCACGGAGCCACCATGCGTGAGGCGCGCCGCCGCGCCTACGCCCGCGTCGATAATATCTTGATCCCGAACATGTATTACCGCACCGACATTGGCGAGCGCTGGTTCGAGGACAGCGACAAACTCCACTCCTGGGGGTACTTGCGGGAGAATTAGGGGGCGGCGTGTTTATGCTTGCTGTTTCGCGGCGGGCGGCGTTGCCGCAACAGGTTCAATGGCGTTGAATTTAAGCTCGGCGATTAGCTCAAGGTCGGCGCAGAGCGCCGGCGTTTGTTTGATCTCGTTGCAGATTGCGTCAAAGGCGCCGTCTAGCGACGTTTGCAGTTGTTCAGCGCGGGTCTCCAACCGTTCGTGCGCATTCTCGTTCAGCCCTTCGCCGTGAAAAAGGATATCGTCAATGCGGTCGAGCTCCGTCGTGTAGTCGATGACTGCGTCGAGCGGGAAGGCGAGGGTCAGCATATGCGTATGGATGCGCGTTCTGAGGTCCATCTCGTGAATGTCGAACAGGCGCTCGCGGTTTCGCTCATAGACTTGGCATTCGCCGAGCGCCATTTTGAACAGGCGCCGCGTCACCGGCCCCCATTTATCGCCGATTGTCTGCGAGTGAATTGCGCGTTCGAGAATGCGGTCAATCGACGTCATCACCTCGCCCATGAACCGCGCGGCGTGACGCGCGCGGCGCCTGCGATTGAGACGCTCCTGAATGAGCTCCGCCACCAGCGCGCCGGACGTCGCCAATATCGCGCCGACTACGACCGCGAGCAGCGTGTCGAGATTGCCGACAAGTTCGAAAATCGATTGGCGCATGGCGGGTTATTACAGTGTGTCGGGAATGCGGGGCTAGAGGCCAAAAAAACCGGGCGAAATATGCCGCCTAACAGCAATTGCGACGCATCTGCGCAGCAATCGTCGCACCCGGCCGGAATTCCTTCGTCGCGGACCGCACGGACCCCACATGCAAGGAATAGAAACCAACAAAAGGAGGCGTTCCCATGTTTGGCAAACCGTCACTTTTAACGCGTATCACCGTCGCAAAGCTCGCAGGCTTCGCTCTAGGCGTCTGGGGCTTTTTTGCGCTCCCGGTATATGGCGTCGATGATATGAGACTGCGTATCGGCTTTTTGTTTTGGTATGTCTCTATCGGCGCCTTTATCGCCATAGCCGGCGTGATGACCTATCACCCGTTGTTGAAGTTGCGCATGCCCTGGTGGTTCATCGGCCCGTGGATCGGCGCATGGATGAACTTTATTCTGATTATGTTCGCGTGGGACAACTTTGCGTCCCTGATGGCGCAAGTCGATTTCATGGGGCTTACCTCCCCGTGGTGGGGCGTCGTTGAGGGCGCCGTTGTCGGTCTTGTGCTCGGCGGTCTTGCAACACTGTTTGGCGGTGAGGGCCCGGAAACGGCGCGGGGTATGGGGTAAGAACGCCGCCGAATAATCGATACGGTTTGGCAGCGTTCATTCCTCCCCCGCACTGCGGGGGAGGTGTCGCCGAAGGCGACGGAGTGGGTAATGTTTGCTATCGCAACAATTGAATGAATAAGCTGATTACGTTAGCCGCATCTGCGGTTGGTCCTAATGCAGATAGGATTTTTGAAAAGTCTTGTTGTTCTGTACGATGTTCAGGTTCTTTGTATTTTGGTTCGCAGAATGAATTGTAAGAAGCAATTTTCGAATTTCATTTTCGCTGAATTGTTCATGTTTTTCATCTGCAATTTCGATCTCGGATAGTAGCGATGAAAAATTAAACTGCCGAATGCCGTCTCCGGCGGCGCCTATGACGATGTTCTCCACACCGTCGATAAATGGCGCGGCTTCAATGCCGCGCCCCCCCAAGCGCCTGTTATTCGATTTCCTAAAACGTTTGAGGCATCGGCTGTTTGCCTTGAATGCAAACGATATAATTTCCGGCAACTTTACCCGT
>JABDJK010000038.1 GCA_013002535.1 Hyphococcus sp. | reverse complement strand
ATTATCGAGCTGCCCGCGCATGGATTTTCGGATAAGCTGTGTTGCGCGATAAGGTCCCCTATTGGCCGACGCGATCACTCGTCGCCGTTTCAACTATTGAAAAACCGCGAAGGTGCAATCATCAAGGGACCGCCCCGCGCAGGTGACGCAATTGATTTCGCAAAATTTTCCCTTTTCGTCTTTTTCAACAACAATAGCGCCCTTGGCCGCAACGCGACCATTTAGTAAATTGTGCGCATTCGCGCACAGGCGCCAGGACGTGGAGCGTTCGCTGCTCCGCCTTTGAGATATTCATTTTTGGAAGTTCCGAAAATAGCCAGCCGGCCCGCGCGGCAAATCAGCGACGCCGCGACGATAATGTTTCTTGGCTACAATCTCGGACGTAAAATCTCTTGTTAGTGAATGCAGCATAATTGCGGCGTCCGATGGGCAACACCGGACGCCGCATTAGAAAGTCAATAAATATATCTAGCCGCGCGTGCAAGAATCCATAACAGATTTTGCTTCGTCAGACCCTTGCTCATAACGCTCTGACGCATCAGCAACTTCGCCGAGCTCAAGAAATTCTGCGATCAGCGCTTCATCGCCGGCGATGGCGTCTTCAAGGCATTGGCAACCAGATGCGTCGCGTCCTTCCGCTTCGAGGGTCGCGGTGCAGGCGTCTGCCCATTCACCAGCATTTGCCGCGCCGAACATCGCCGCCGCTGCGGCGCCAATTGTGAGAAGGTGTTTCATTTTGTTTTCCCTTTGTGAATCAATCTATTCGGTTCATCACAACGCAACTTCGAACCGCAATTTATATCGCCCCTAAGCGCCCTAAGAACTTGGGTTTTTGCGCATATGCGCCGCCGCCGTCAATAGAAACGCTCAGCGCACATAACTTGCGCCGTTAATATCGAAAGTCGCGCCGGTTGCAGACGGGCAGGCGCCAGAAAGCAGAAACGCAATCATTTCCGCCACTTCGCCCGGCTGCGCCACGCGGCCCAGTGGAATTTCCGTGACGGCCGCTTCACGCGCTGCAATGTCTTGCGGCGCCATCCGGGTTTCGACCCAGCCGGGCGCGATCGCGTAAAGAAGTATTCCCTCGCTCGCCAACCCTCGCGCCCAGGTTTTAGTCATGGCGAGAACTGCGCCTTTCGAGGCCGCGTAAGCCGCGTTTTCAACCCCATCGCCGCGATGTCCGGCCCGGCTCGCCACATTTATGATCGTTCCGCCGGCGCCGCTTTCCCGGAAATGTTCGATGGCCGCGCGACAAATATCTGCTGGCGCCTGGACATTGACAGACATCGCCCGCGTCCAACCGTCATTCCATTCATTGATGTCACCGCTGAGCGGCGATGGCGTAAAGGCGCCGGCATTATTGACAACACCGTCAATGGCGCCGGCCTTTTTAAGAGCGCGTTCGAACAATCGAAATCCTGCGCCGTCAGTTGAGAAGTCTTCAAACAGGAAATCATCCATTTTTTGGCGCGCGCCGGCGGCTGCTTTTTCCGCTGCGTCGCTCGGTCCACTGGCATGCAAAATGACAGTGGCGCCCGCTCGTGAACAAATATTTGCCGCTGAGGCGCCAATGCCGCGCGCTGCGCCGGTGATCAAAATCGTTTTACTTGTTAGATCCATCATCAATTAAAACCGCCATGCGTGAGAGAAAATGATTGAAAGGCGATGGGGCTCTTGTCACCTTCGCCGCGAATGTTTTTCAACAACTCATAGTGGTCGGGCAGTTTTTGCAAAAGCCCTTGCGTGCGTTGCTTCCGCAATTCGAGATATTTTTTCCAGTTAGTCTCACCCAGCGCCGCGGCTTGCATATTGTCGCCGCCCTTGAAAAAGCGTTTGCCCATCAAGGCCGATCGATAGGATGTCGGCGTAAAAAATGTTCGCGTTCCAAGATCGAGATCGTCCGGGAATGTGGAGCGCCACAATTCAAGATTTTCCTTCAGCCGCGGCGGGATTTCCATATCGTTATGAACCGCCTGCCAATAAGGCGTGTCCTCGCGATTGCCGGTACAAAAAAGCAAAGCAATAAAGTCGATGATCTCGTTATATAGCCCGTCGATCATTTTATTGTACCGCGCCGCTACTGCCGGATCGAAGTCGCTGTCGGGAAAATACGAAACGAGCCATTGCAGCGCCACATGCACGGAATAAATCGCGGTTGCTTCAAGCGGTTCGACAAATCCGCTAGATAGCCCGAGCGCAACGCAGTTCTTCACCCAGGAACGGCGCGTTTTTCCGATTCGCATTCGAATGACGCGCGGTTCAGCGCCCTTTGCAGCGTCGCCGGCGAGCGCTTTGAATTCTGCGATAGCTTCATCATCGGAAATAAAATCACTTGAATAGATGTAACCCGAGCCAACACGATTGAAGAGCGGCACCCGAAACGACCAGCCGGCGTTCATGCCCGTAGCGCGCGAAGTCGGTTCAATTTTCGTTGGATCTTCATGGGGCAGTTGTGCAACAGCCGCGCGATCATTGAGGAGATATTTTTTATAGGGTTCAAACGGCTCGCCAAGCGCCTTGCCGATGATAATGGAGGCGAAGCCGGTAGCGTCAATAATGAATTCAACCGGGTAGTCGCCATTTTCCTTTAATGTCAGGTCACTGACGTAGCCTCTCTCATCAAGTTTAACGTCATTTACGTGATCCAGAATTTGCCGTACGCCGAGGCGCTTTCCCTGCTCCATCAATATAGCGGCGAGTTCTACCGCATCCATGTGATAGGAATAGGGAATGTCCGACTGGTAGTCTTGAGCGCCAATTGCCCGTGGTCCCCGACGGCCGCGGATCATTTCAGGGCAAACAGAAATTGCCTCTGTGAAATCTTCTCCGGTTGGTTCCCCATTCTGGTCCATAGCGAAACTTGCAAATGCCGCCGCCGGATTAAACCCGTTGATATCGGTCTGCGAAAAAAATGGATTAACCCAGGTAATCGGCTTCCCATTCGTATCGAAATCCCAGTTTGTGAAAAGCCCGCCAAGCTTGAACGTCGCATTGCATCGCTTGATGAATTCAGATTCCGGGACGCCGAGAATGCGCAGGAGGTCCGACATTGGCCGCGCTGTCGACTCACCGACACCGATAATGCCGACATCCGGACTTTCAATGACGGTAATCTTGAGTTGTTGCGTGCGCACTTTTTCGCCGAAAATTCGCGCCAGATAACACGCAGCTATCCAGCCGGACGTTCCCCCGCCGACAATTGTGATGCTTTCGATCGGTTTTGCCATGGATCTCATCTCCCACGGCGCAGTGTGACGCGGGCCAGATCAATCGGTCAAGAAGCGCGAAGAATTTGCGGCTTGCGACCCTTGAAAGCGCCTTGTCTTCCCGTGTAAACGAACGCGGCCAACGCCTGCGAATTCGAATGTGAAAGATTGAGGGAATAATGGCCGGACACAGTAAATGGGCGAATATTCAGCATCGCAAAGGCCGACAAGACGCCAAACGGTCAAAGATGTTTTCCAAGCTTTCCAAAGAGATCACAATCGCGGCAAAAATGGGCGCGCCGGACCCCGAATTTAACCCGCGACTGCGCCTCGCCATTCAGGCCGCAAAAGGCCAGTCCATGCCGAAGGATAATATCGAGCGGGCAATCAAAAAGTCGACGAATGCGGACGAGGCGGCATTTGAAGAAATCCGCTATGAAGGATTTGGTCCAAATGGCATTGGCATTATCGTCGAAGCGCTAACTGACAATCGCAATCGCGCCGCCGGCGATATTCGCGCGATCTTTTCCAAGAATGGCGGCAATTTGGGTGAAACCGGTTCCGTTTCATTCATGTTCGATCTCGTCGGCTATATCGAATACCCGGCAAGTGTTTGCTCAGAAGATGAAATGCTGGAAGGCGCAATTGAAGCCGGCGCCGAAGATGTTCAATCGTCAGAGGAAACCCACGAAATCTATTGCGCGTTTGATCAATTGGCCGATGTCGCGACCGCGCTGGAAAAGAAATTTGGCGAACCGCAATCAGCAAAACCATTATGGAAACCGCAAAACACGATTGAAATCGAAGGTGACAAGGCTGACACGCTGATGAAACTCATGAACGCCCTCGACGATTGCGATGACGTACAAAATGTTTACGCAAATTTCGAGATTTCCGATGAGGAAATGGAACGGCTCGCGAGCTAACCGACGTCGGACACGATTGAAATTTGCGAATTTAGCGCCCGATCGATCGTTTCCAGTAATCTTTCGCGATTGACCGGCTTGGCGATGAAATCATCCATGCCCGCCGCATAACAGCGATCCATATCTTCCTGCAGGACATGCGCCGTAAGGCAAACGATAGGCATGCGCTCGCGGCTGGTGAGCCGCTCCCATTCACGTATGCGACGCGCGGCCTCGTAGCCGTCGAGGATCGGCATCGAAATATCCATCAGAACGACGTCGAATGTTTCACCCGATTTTGCCGTTTCAAATGCAGCCATGCCGTCGCCGACGACGGTCAGGTCAAACTCATTCGGGCTGAGCATATGCTTTATGACGAGTTGATTAACTTCGTTGTCTTCGGCGAGAAGAATTTTCACTTTATTCGTAAATGGCGCATTTCGAACCTTTGGCATTTCGGCGACGGCTTCGTCATCTGCTTCAATTTCCGCTGGTCCTTCTTTAAATACGCCGCTCAGCGTTTCAAAAATCAGCGACGCTCGCGCTGGTTTCACGAGATAAGCCTCAACGCCCAATTCTCGCAACCGATGAGATTCGTTCGAGCGATCCACCGATGTCAGCACCATTAATTTCGTGTCGGCAAAGTCGTCATTCTCGCGAATTTTTTGCGCCAGTTCTTCGCCGTCCATCTCAGGCATCATGAAATCGAGAATGGCAAGCGCGAATGGATCGCCAGCGCTCTTTGCTTCCGCCAACTCTTCGAGCGCTTTAGCGCCGCTCGGCGCAGTTTCTGTTCTGAACCCCCAGCTGCGAAGCTGTTCTGTCAGGATATCGCGATTGACGTCAATATCGTCAACAATCAGGATACGCCGTCCGTCTGCTGAGAATGTTGACTGCCAGGAGAGTTCTTCGGGCTCTTCTACAGGCAGAGACAAATCTATGCTGAAAGTCGAGCCTTTTCCGAACACTGATTGAACGCTGATTTCGCCGCCCATAGCTTCAGTCAATTTTTTTGAAATCGAAAGTCCAAGACCAGTGCCGCCGAATTCACGCGTTGTCGTCGTATCGGCCTGTTCAAAGGCGTCGAATATCTTCTCGACCTTCTCAGCAGAAATGCCGACGCCCGTGTCTTTCACGCTAATGCGGAAATTCGAGATATCATTTTCGCTGACGCCGCTAACATCGATCAGGACATATCCTTCTGATGTAAACTTGACGGCATTACCGACAAGATTGGTGACAATCTGGCGAATGCGTCCGCCATCCCCGCTGAGATGGGTTGGCAAATCCGGCTGGAAGCGAATTATAATTTCAATATCTTTTTCTTGCGCTCGTGCAGTTGAAAGCGCAGCAACGTCCTCAATGGACGCCTGCAAATCAAACGGCGCCACATCGAGATGCAGCCTGCCGGCTTCGATCTTTGAGAAATCGAGAATGTCATTGATAATTGTGAGAAGCGCTGCGCCAGATTTGTGAATGGTGTCGGCAAAAATGCGTTGCGAATTATCTAGCCGTGTCGCCGCCAGCAATTCCGCCATCCCAAGAACGCCATTCATCGGCGTCCTGATTTCGTGGCTCATATTTGCAAGGAACATGGATTTCGCCGCCGACGCGCGTTCAGCAGCAACCCAGGCTTCTTCCAGTTCCTCGATTAATTTTTCGCGATCGTCGTTGGCTTTGTCGAGCTCTCGCTGCGAAAGAACGCCATACATCAAAACGTAGCTGACGCTTGCGATGAACACCGGCAATGCCGCGATCATCACCGTGAACATCGACGTCCCTGCGACAACGCCCAAACATGCGACATAGGCAACCGCATAAGGCGAGGTCGCTAGTAATGCATTTGTTGGCGTCGTTCTAAATTGTGCGAACGCCAGCATATAACCATTGATGATAAAGAACATCGCCGCCGCGGCGCCGTAAGGATGACCAGAGGTGACTGCGATCACCGGCGCGGCCGCCCAAAAGGAGCAAGACGCCATGGCGATGAACCCGTATTGTGAGGACGTCAAAAGGCTCTCGCCTTTTTTTCGCTTGTTCAAATATCGTTCGAGATAGGAGCGCCCGGCGCCGGCGGCAATCGTCGCAACATACCAAAACGCGGCAACGGTTAGGGAGGTTAAAGGCAACAACAAGATCGCCCAGCACGTGATATGCAAATACCGAGCATATTGCGTGGTTAAAATAACCTGTATTGAGTTGTCCGCCTGCGCGTCTGCGCGCCCGCGTTTGCTCATTGCCCCTGACGCCGCACCATTCATGATATTCTTTCGCCTCAATAACCGCCCCGGGAATTCGCGCGAACTATGGCAGAAACGGCTTAATTGAATGTTTCAATCTTGAATTTTAACCATGTTGCAAGCGCGGAACGGGACGGCACATGAAAAATTTCCTAATCATCCAGTCTGTAATTTTCATTTTTATAGTTTATTGCTTATGACTAGGTTCATGCTGCGCCCATCGCGGCTATGGGGTTTGTTGAGTATAGAGGGGCGAATGGTTCGGGGCGTTGTTTCTTTCGCCATTGCTGTTTTTTTTGGGCTGGCTTTCTCACCTGCAGGTGCGTTGCAAGACAGTGAAAGCACAGCTGCGCGCGATTTCGCTAATTACGTGCCCCGCGTCGAAGCGGTAAAAATTGACCGCGACGACCGGCCAATTATCGACGGCAATCTCAATGACCCCGTCTGGCGGCGCGCAAACGTCATCGACGAATTTTATCAGGTTGAACCCGTCGACGGCGGCGAGCCAAGCCAGCCGACAAAAGCCTATATCCTCTTTGATGAAACGACACTCTATGTCGGCATATACGCCTATGACGACGAACCGGACCTGATCAGGCGCCAGCAATTAAAGCGCGACCCGCAACTGCGGGACGAAGACGGTTTGCGGATTATTATTGATTCCTTCGGGACCTTCCGAAATGCATACTTTTTCGCAGTAAACGCCAACGGCGCGCGCGCCGATTTATTGACTCAGAATAATAATTCGATCCGGCCGGAATGGGACGCGATCTGGAACGCCAAAGCACGCGTTGTCGAGGACGGCTGGATCGCTGAATTTGCAATTCCGTTTCAATCGATCTCATTCGATGCAGACCTTACTGAATGGAATTTGCAAATCATCCGCACAATCCGCCGCAACAGTGAAGAAATCCGATGGTCCAATATCGATCGCTCCCGCGGGCGCATCGATATTACCAACCCCGGACGCCTCGCCGGCATTGAAGGCATCGATTCCGGCATCGGCCTCGAAGCGCAACTGTTCGTCACCGGCTCGGGCTCCTATGATTGGGAGCTCGATGAATTCGACACCGGCTTTAATCCAAGCGCAAATGTCTTCTACAAGTTGACGCCGTCTTTGACTGGATCATTAACGTTCAACACTGACTTTTCGGATTCCCCACTTGATGAGCGCCAGGTGAATACGGGGCGCTTCTCCCTGTTTTTCCCGGAAACGCGTGATTTTTTCCTGCAGGACGCCTCTGTGTTCGAATTCGGCAATGAACTGTTCAGCCGAACCACGAATGGATTGCCGTTGTTCACAAGGCGCATCGGCAATGTCGACGGTTCACCCGTCGATATCATCGCTGGCGCGAAAGTCTCTGGCAAACACGGTCCATTCGACATTGGCATGATCGCAACGCGGACAGGGTCGCAAGACGCCCTCGGCATTAACGGGCAATTTCTTACCGCAGGACGGGTTTCTACAAACGTTTTCGGGGAATCAAATGCCGGTTTGATTTTTACCCATGGCGACCCAGATGGATCATCGACCAACACCGTGACCGGCGGCGATTTTCAATACAAAAACTCAACCAGATTCAACGGTACAATCACCGCAGACCTCGTATATCTGCGCAGTTTTACGGACGGCGTGGAAGACGACCTCTTTGGCGTCGCGGTCGATTACACCGGCGACAAATATGGTTACAACGTCGTTGTCCGCGAGATCGGAGAGAATTACGATCCGCAACTTGGCTTCGCCAATCGTACGGGGCTGCGGCAGTATCGCGCGTTTGGGCGCCGTCGTTTTCGGCCCGATAGCGGCCCGATCCGCAATTACACGATTGGCGTTTTTACAAATACACTGACTGATCTTGACGATGCCGTGACAGATCGTTTTCTTGGCGGCTTTTTCGATCTCAACAATAATCCCGGCGACAATCTGCATTTCGAAATAGAGAACGCCTATGTCGATATTCGCGAAAGCTTTGAAATTGCCGATGTCGTAACGGTGCCGGTCGGCGAATACGACTATTGGCAGTATGATTTTCGCGCGGACACTTCGCGCGCGCGCTCGATAGCTTTGGGAGCAAGAGCCCGCGTCGGCGGTATTTATGATGGAAATTTCCGATCCTATGGCGGTGAATTCCTGTGGCGGCCGAGTAAACACATCGAGTTGGAGGTAGAGTATGATTATACAAAGTTTGACCTCCCATCCGGTGAAGTCGGCATTCATGTAGCATCGATTGAGTCCGTCGTGTCTTTCACTCCGGACATGTTCATCGCGACGGACATTCAATACGACAACATTTCAGAGAACTTCACTCTGTTCAGCCGCTTCATCTGGGAACCGCAACCGGAGCAGGAAGTCTTTATTTCGCTCGGTCACACCGGCACGATCCGAGAAGATGATTTCCCAAGCTCGTTCCGGTCGGTTGGCACTGGCGTCGCCTTGCGACTGGGGCATACAATCAGGATGTAAACCGCAACACTGGTTGCCTAACGCCGCCGCGCCTGCTAGAGCGCGGCAACAAATTCGATCAAGGCGCACCCCATGAAAATTAACGGCAACGAAATTCGTCCAGGCAACGTTATTCAGCATCAAGACGGCCTTTGGGTCGCGGTAAAAACCGGCGCCGTTAAACCCGGCAAAGGTCCGGCCTATGCGCAGGTCGAGCTGAAAAACCTGATCGACGGACGCAAGCTGAACGAGCGCTTCCGCGCCTCCGAAACTGTTGAACGCGTGCGCCTCGAGCAGAAAGATCACACTTTTCTCTATGAAGAGGGCGATTTTCTAGTTTTCATGGACACCGAGAATTATGAGCAAATCAATATCGCCAAGGACCTTATCGGCGAACGCGTGGCGTTCTTGCAGGACGGCATGCAAGTGGTTGTCGAAAGCCATGAAGGCACGCCTATCGGCGTTCAAATGCCCGAGCATGTGGCGCTGGAAATCACCGAAACCGAACCAACTGTCAAAGGCCAGACAGCTTCGTCTTCGTACAAGCCTGCTGTCGCCGAGAATGGCTTGCGCGTTATGGTGCCGCCGCATCTCAGCGCTGGGACAAAAGTGATCGTCAACACGACAACGCTGGAATACGTAAAGCGCGCCGACTGATCGCCGCGCCGGCTGATGTCAATTGTTCTGACCTTCTCCTTCGGGGTCATTTACGCAACAGCGGCCTTCATTGTTATCCGATTTCCGTTAAAGCGCGTTATTGGCTCGTCGCCAGCGGCGTTGCCGGTCTTTGCGGCGATACTTTTTACATCCGGCCTTGATGTCGGTTTGATCATGTTTCCACTGACGGAATTTCCGACATATGAAGCGCACGCCGCCTACGCTTTTACCAACCCCCTCGCGATTGAATTCGGCTTCTGGGCGTTTCTGGTCTGGGGTCTTTATTTTCTAACAACATTTTATTTCTGTGTTGTCGAACCTCGACTAAGACTCTTTGAAATCCCTGCGATAAAGTTCATCAATAATGGCGTCATCATTGCGACCTGCGCTTTCACCGGTTTCCTGTTCCTGTCGTATCTGCCGGATTATATTGCCGGGATTACGCCGACAGCCAAATACGCATTGGTTGCAGTCGTCGTATTGCTGGCGGCAATTTCGTCAACTGACATACGGTTTGTGAAATGGCTGAGCCTTGCCTCAACGACGCTATTTATTCTGCTCGGGTTTTATTTGTGGTGGGCGGCGGGCATTAGCCCGCCGGCATTCATTGAAAGCGCGTCAAATCTAGGCGGATACTTCACCAACATCCATAAATTTGTCGCGCCAATCAGCGACTATCATGCATTCTATCTCTCGTGGTGGCTCGCCTGGTCCATCATGATCGGCCAGTTCGTATCGCGTTTTGTTGGCGGCATTTCAACGTGGGCATTGCTAGCTGCACTTTTGATATTGCCCTCCATTCCCATCGCATTCTGGTTCTCAATATTATACGCCATTCATACTGGCGGCGTTGAAATAGCCGGAACAATGCGCACCGCCATGGTCGCCGTCGGCATTATCTTCGTGATTAATTCACTTGATTCTCTAGTTCGTCTCTATTCAGACAATCTGAATTTGACACGCGAACGCTTCGGCGCACCAGTTTACATCGCCGGACATTGGGCGCTTCTGTTTGCGCTAATTCTCTCTTACCAATTTACACCGATGAAAATTGAATGGGTCGCGCTTGTGGGCATCTACTTCGCTATCTTTGGGTTAACATTGAGGCGGCGAGAAGCGCTCACGCCGGAGACTGCAAATGGTTGATTACATAATTGTCGGCGCGGGATCCGCCGGATGTGTTCTCGCTAATCGCCTGTCGGAGAACGGAAAACACAACGTTTTGCTGCTGGAAGCGGGTGGGCGCAACAAATCGATCATGATCGATATGCCGACTGCGCTTTCCTATCCCATGGCCAGCGACAAATATAATTGGGGCTATAATTCCGATCCGGAACCCGGTCTTGACGGCCGGCGCATTTCCTGTCCGCGCGGCAAAGGGCTTGGCGGCTCATCCGCTATAAACGGCATGGTTTATGTGCGGGGCCATCATTGCGACTTCAATGAATGGGCGGAAGCGGGCGCTGCAGGCTGGGCCTATCGAGATTGCCTGCCTTATTTCAAACGGGCCGAAACGTGGGCTCATGGCGCAGATGACTATCGCGGCGGGAGCGGCCCTTTGAAAGTCGGCGCCGGCAATGAAATGAAATCGAACCCTTTATACCAGGCGTTTATCGACGCCGGTGTGGAAGCCGGTTATCCTAAAACGCAAGACTATAACGGATACGCGCAGGAAGGTTTCGGCGCCATGCACATGACCGTCGGCGACGGCGTCCGATCGTCAACGGCGCGCGCTTATCTCGAATCAGCGCGCAGCCGGAACAATTTGCAAGTCATTACAGGCGCGGAGATCGATCGCGTCATCTTTAACAACAAACGCGCAACGGGGGTGGCGGCAAGGGTCAACGGCGAGACAAAAACTTTCAAGACTGAAGGCGAGATTATTCTCGCCGCCGGCGCCATCGCATCGCCGTCTATTTTGCAGCGATCGGGCGTTGGCGAACCGGCGTTTTTGAAAGATCTCGGGATCGAACCACTTCACGAATTCCCCGATGTCGGCGCCAACCTACAGGATCATCTGGAGGTATATTTCCAGTTTCATTGCAAAAAACCCGTCAGCCTGAATGACAAGCTTGACTATTTTTCAAAATTTTTGATCGGCGCCCGATGGTTTTTCTTCAAATCCGGTCTGGGCGCGACCAATCACTTTGAGAGCTGCGCCTTCATCAAATCGAAAGCCGGGCTAAAGTCGCCAGACATTCAATATCATTTTCTTCCCGCCGCCATGCGTTATGACGGAACGTCGTCTATCAAAGGCCACGGATTTCAAGTTCATGTTGGCCCGAACAAACCTAAATCACGCGGGCGCGTCGCGATCGCCGCTCGCGACATGGATACGGACCCAAGCATCCTCTTCAATTATCTTGAACATGATGACGATATCGAAGCCTGGCGGCAATGTATCAAGCTGACCCGTGAAATTATGGCGCAGCCGGCGATGGATGAGTTTCGAGGGCCGGAGATTCAACCGGGCGACAGCGTTCAGTCTAACGACGAAATCGACGGGTGGGTGCGCGAAAATGTTGAGAGCGCTTATCATCCTTGCGGTACGTGCCGTATGGGCGATGATGGTGACGCGGTTGTCGACACGCAATGCCGTGTGAATGGCGTTGAGAAATTACGCGTCGTCGACGCCTCAATTTTTCCGACGGCGCCTTATGGCAACATCAATGCGCCGGTCATCATGGCGGCGGAAAAAGCCGCCGATCTCATCCTTGGAAAAGCGCCTTTGGCGCCGGAAGACCCGCCGCTCTGGATCGATCCAGAGTGGCAAACGCGACAGCGCCCGGGAGCGCCGAAGCGGTAGCAGTTGGGCACAGGGCCGTATCTCAGCCCGCCTCCAGCGACACATTGCAATTGGCGTCGATCCAGTCATTGAATTGCGCAACATCAACAATTTTAATTTCGCCATAACCGATGGCGATAAGCCCAAGCTGCGAAAGTTCCTGTAAAGCGCGGTTCATAGTGACGCGCGAAACCCCGAGCATCTGCGCGATTTCCGTTTGACGGATTTGCAGATGTTCTGCGGCGCCCATAGTCTGCACCGTCAGAAACAAAATCTTCGCGGTGCGTTCGCGAACCGGCAAGCGGCGCATGGCGTCGAGAATTTCGATAACAACATGCAATCGTTGCAAAGACGCCGCCAACAGCGCATGCCCGATTTCTCTGTGGCGCTCAAATAGGGGGAGAAATTCGGCGGCCCTTAGGTGATAGACTTCCGTGTCGCCTGTAGCCGCCGCATCTTGGGTGCGCGGCAATCCGGCGAATAGGGTGAATTCGCCAAATGTCTGTCCGGGTCCCAGCGCGGACGTCAAAACAAAAGCACCGTCGAGCCCGTATACGCCGACCTTTACAGCGCCGCTTTTAACAATCGAAAGACCCGGATTCGGGTCGCCGCGACTGTGAAGGAATTGGTTATTTGCATAGCGCCGCATGGTCGCCCGGCGCTTGATCGCGTCGGCGAGGTCCGCTGGCAGCATTTCCATAAAGGCGGTTAGCCTGAACGGCTGATTTTCATTGCTCATGCCTAAATGTTAAATACTTAACATTATAAATCAATGGCACGGCGCAAAATGAGGTCAATCGAAGACGCAAGGTCGCGCACACGAGGAAGACACGATGAAACCAGCAGAAACCACGATCGCCGAAAGTCACGTTCACGAGTTCGATGACGGAGATGACTCGCAAAAAATTAAATTGCTGTTTGACGATTTTAACAAAATCGAGAAGGCGCTTTTTGAACCAAGAAATATACCTGAATCCGAAGCGGAACATTTCAGTGAATTGATCCAAAAACAGAGCGATTTATTGTTTCGGGCTGCAAACACCAGGGCATCTTTAATACAAGATGCAGCGCTGAAATTGATCATGTGGCGCAAATGGGTTCGCGAAGATGTGGGTCTACCATACGAAACAATGAGCCTTAGCGATGCGATAATTTACTCTACCTTTCGAGACCTAGTAAAAATTTTCGGACTTCACGAGCATTTAAGTGAAAGAGAGGAAGTCATTTAAATGGTGTTGTCAGAATCTATTCCTGTTTATGTTCAAAAATGTCGATTAATTTCCAACTTTCCTCAATGTGCGGATAAGATACGAAATTTTTATTGATTAATTTTGCTGTGGCGTTTGCAATCACTCAGCATTTCTCATCAATGGCCCAGCGCAAAATCAGCTCAATGGAAAACGCAAGGGCGCTCGCGAGGAAGATCCGATGAAACCAGAACTGATCGTTGTCTTGAGTATTTTCACGGGCTTTATCCTGCTGGAAATCCTGTTCACAAACTTTTTCAAAAAGCCGGGCGCACGAAAAGGCGACGGCATTGTCGAAGTCCTTTCCACGGCGACGCTGACGCTATTTACGCAACCCTTTGTGCTCGCCTCAGGGTTTGCTCTTGGCGCCTTGGTAATGCCCGGCATGAGCGACGTCTTAAAGTCCTGGCCGTTTTGGGCTGTGTTCGGACTATTTTTGATTTTCGATGACATGACACAATATTGGTGGCATCGGATTACGCATAAAACGCCGTGGCTCTACAATTTGCATCGGCCGCATCACAATGCGGAGTATCTCTCAATCCGCGTCGTTTATCGAAACAACATCTTTTATTATCTGATGATGCCGGGTCTCTGGTTTTCCGGCATCCTGATCTACATGGGCGGCGGATGGGTTTATGCGGTTTATATCATCATTAAGATGTCTGTGATTTATGGCGCGCATTCGGACGTTCGCTGGGACGCGAAGCTCTATAAAATAAAATGGCTGTCTCCGGTAATGTGGGTTGTTGAGCGAACAATTTCGACGCCGGCGACCCATTCCGCCCATCACGGCAGACATGCCGATGACGGCGTCACCAACTACAAAGGCAATTACGGCAATCTTCTTTTCTTCTGGGATGTGCTTTTTGGCACCGCGAAAATCACGCGCTGCTACCCGGAAAAATTCGGCGTGGAAAACCTGCCTGACACAACCGTCGCCGAGCAATTGCTCTGGCCCCTCGCCAAAGCAAAGCCGGCGCCGACGGGGGCGGCGCAGAAAACCCACGCCTAACTATTCTGGGCGGCGCCGGTCCGCCTTGCCTCAATCCGCCCCCCGTGCGATTTGACCGGCCATGTTCCACGCTACGGTCCTCACCCTCTATCCGGAGCTTTTTCCGGGCCCGCTCGACGCTTCGGTGCTGGGCCGCGGGCGGGCGGAAGGCCATTGGAGCTTCGACACCGTCAACATCCGCGAATTTTCGGACAACAAATATGGCTCTGTTGATGACACACCCGCCGGCGGCGGCGCCGGGCTCGTCATGCGGGCCGATATTTTGGCCGCGGCCATAGACAGCGTAGAGCGAAACGATCGTCCAATTCTGTGCCTTTCGCCCCGGGGGAAGCCGCTCACTCAACGGCGCGCCCAATCACTTAGCAAAGGCCCCGGCGTCATCGCGCTCTGCGGCCGGTTTGAGGGCATTGATGAGCGGATATTCGCTGCCCGGGACGTTGAGGAGGTCTCGATCGGCGATTTTGTCCTCGCTGGTGGTGAAATCGCGGCCATGGCCCTGATCGAGGCTTGCGTGCGCCTGATACCCGGTGTATTGGGCTGCGCTTCCTCCCTCGGGGAGGAAAGCTTTGAGGGCGGCTTGCTGGAATATCCCCAGTATACGCGGCCCCGGGATTTTGAAGGCCGGGCTATCCCGGATGTGCTGCTGTCAGGCGATCACCAAAGAATCGCTGATTGGCGGCGCAAGGAAGCGGAAAAAATAACGCGGACGCGACGACCGGATCTCTTTGAGAGATTTGAACAAGACGGTCCTATCCGGCGCGACAAGAACAAGGACTAAAAACGATGAACATCATTGAGACGCTCGAAAAAGAGCACATGGAAGAACTCGGCAAAGAAGTGCCGGAATTTGCAGCCGGCGACACCGTGCGCGTCAACGTTAAAGTGCGCGAGGGCGAACGCGAACGTATCCAGGCGTTTGAAGGCGTCTGCATTGCGCGCGGCGGCTCTGGCCTTAATGAGGCCTTCACAGTTCGCAAGATTTCTTTTGGCGAGGGCGTCGAGCGCGTCTTCCCGATATATTCGCCGCTGGTCGATTCAATTGATGTCGTTCGCCGCGGTAAAGTCCGCCGCGCCAAATTATATTACCTGCGCGAGCGCCGTGGCAAATCTGCGCGCATCAAGGAAAAAGTTGATCGCCGTGCGAAAAATGGCGCATAAGCGAACAATAAAACGAGAGAATTTCAAAAAACCCGGCAAATCGCCGGGTTTTTTGTCATCCAGCGAATGACGCCCTGGTTTGCGGGGTCTATAATTGCCGGGTCAAAATCCGGGAGACATAAAGCATGCTTGGAAAAATTTTAGGCGGCATAGGATTAGTACTCTTTGTCTTGATTATCTTGGGATTTGTTCTGCCAGACAAAGTTCATCTTGAACGTGAAATCGTTATCGATGCGCCGCAGGACGAAGTCTACGCGCTTGTCAGCGATCTGGGCGAGATGGAAAAATGGTCGCCATGGGCGAAAATTGATCCGGATATGACATCAACAATAGCTGGCGAAGGCGTCGGCCAGACAATGTCCTGGCAGAGCGACCATCCCAATGTCGGCGACGGCGCACAGATGATCACCGCACTGGACCCGCCAAGTCAGGTCAAAGTCGATCTCGACTTCGGCGATAAGGGACTGGCAAAAGCGGCGCTCGATTTATCGCCGGCCGCCGGCGACGGTACAAAAGTCGTATGGTCCTTTGACACCAATATGCGCGATGGCGTGCCATTTTATATGAAACCAATGTCGACGTATTTTGGTTTCATGATGGATGGCATGCTGGGGCCGCAATATGAAGAGGGCCTTTCCAGCTTGAAAGAATTGGCAGAAGCGGGCGGCGGATAACACCCCGCCGAAATTGTGCTTTAAGAACGGCCCCTCCATCGGGGCCGTTTTTTGTTGTATGAAATCTTCAACGCAATTGAACGAGAAGTTTTATGAGCTGGATAAATACCGCCGAGCCCGATTGTCCTGATGCGCCAACCGACGCGGTCGAGACGATTATCATCCCGCGCACGCGTGACCTCGGCGGGTTTGAAGTGCGCCGGGCGTTGCCCTCGCCGAAACGCCGGCTCGTCGGGCCGTTCGCGTTTCTGGATGAAGCCGGCCCGGCTAAATTTGCGCCCGGAAAAGGTATTGACGTGCGCCCCCACCCCCATATCGGCATTGCGACGGTAACCTATCTCTATAAAGGGGAATTTTTACATCGCGATTCCCTCGGCACCAACCAGATGATCTATCCGGGCGAGGTCAACTGGATGATTGCAGGGAAGGCGATTACCCATTCTGAACGCACGAGCGATAATACAAGAAAAAGCGAGCACGCTCTTCACGGCGTTCAGACCTGGGTGGCTCTACCGACTAGGCACGAAGGTACAGAGCCAGCATTCGAACATCATGGACAGGACGATTTACCGTTCATTGAAGACAACGGCGCAAAGCTGCGCCTAATCCTTGGGAATGCTTACGGCGAGCGGGCGCCGGTCAAAACATTCTCGGAGATGTTTTACGCCGACGCTGATTTGGACCCGTGGGCCAAAATCCCTCTTCCCGAAAATCACGAAGATCGGGGCGTGTACATCACGCATGGGTCGCTCACAATCGCCGGCGACAAATATGAAAGCGGCCAGTTGATCGTATTCCGACCGGGCGGCGCGATGACGCTTTGCGCGGGCGAGGCCGGCGCAAGGCTGATACTGCTTGGCGGCGAGGTCTTCCCGGAAAAACGTTATCTCTGGTGGAACTTCGTTTCGTCCTCGCAGGAAAAAATCGAAGCGGCGAAAAAAGCCTGGCGCGAACAGGACTGGGAGAACGGGATGTTCAAACTGCCGCCAGACGATAATCAGGAATTTACGCCCGCGCCGGAAAGTTAAAGAACTTCATCCAGCGCGTTTAGAAGTTTGTCGATTTCTTCTTTTGAGGTGTAGTGCACAAAGCTGACGCGCAAAGCGCCGTGAGCCGGATCAACGCCCATCGCCTCCAGGCACCGTACGCCATAAAAATTGCCGCCCGCCGCCATGATGCCCTTTGGCGCCAAAGCGGCTGCAAGATCATTGCCGGGCGTTTCGGAAACAACGGTAATTGTCGGCGCTCTTTTGACCGGATCGCTAGGCCCTAACAACCGCACCGAATTTTTCGACTTCAAAAAATCAAGGACTGGGCGCGCCAGTTCAATTTCATAGCCGCGCATCAACGCGCTGACATGTGCGCCACGCTCCACCGCTGGAGCTGCGGCCTGTTTGTCGGTGTGATGTGCGTATAGGTCGTCGATATAGTCAGCCATGCCGGCGGACGCCGCGACCTGCGCATGATCCGGGCCGGCTGGCGTCATTCGTTTGTAGAGCGTATCGGCGTTAAAAAAATGCCCCTGATTGGGCAGCGCTTCGCCAATGCCCCGGCGCAACACCATAATCCCCTGATGCGGTCCGTAAGTTTTGTAGGCAGAGTACATATAGATGTCTGCGCCGAGCGCCGCGACGTTTGGCAGACCGTGAGGCGCATAGCTGACCCCATCGACACACGAATAGGCGCCAGCGTCGCGCACCAGCGCACAGATTTCTGCGACAGGGTTAATCTCGGCGACAACGTTTGAACAGTGCGGGAAGCAAACGAGTTTCACCTTATCGTCGAGCAGCGCTTTCAGCCCGTCAATTGGCAATTCGCCGGTATCAGCGTCAATTTTCCATTCGCGGATCTCAATGTCGCGGTCGGCAAGGCGCCGCCACGGCCCGGAGTTCGCTTCATGATCCTGGTTGGTGACGATGACCGCGTGGCCGGCCGACAACAATTCACCGAAAGCCTGCGCCAGCACATAGGTGTTTTGCGTTGTCGAAGGCCCGAATGAAACTTCGTCGGTTTCAACGCCCATGATTGCAGCAAGGCGGCGGCGCGCCTCATCCATTTCTTCACCGCCAAGGCGCGAAGGCTCGAACGCATAGTATGGCTGAACTTTGCGCTCCCGATAGAAGCGCGTTAGACGGTCAATCACTTGACGGCAGGCATAAGATCCGCCGGCGTTCTCAAACATCGCTTGCCCTGCAAGCGAAGGCTCCTCAAAGGCCGGGAATTGCGCCCGGACGAAATCATTATCAAGTTTCATGAGGTGCGGACTATCAGTCAGCGCCCGCAAACTCCAGCGTTTCGCTTAACACGGCATCGCCATTTTCATCGCGAATGGAGATGACCACTGCGCCAGCATCCCAATCGATGTCGAGAACGCCGTAATTCGCCTCTTCATACATGGGCCCGAGGCGGTTGGGACCCGGCTCCATATAGGGCTCTTCATCAGGTCGGCGGAAACCGGATACGGGCAGATTGACTGATGAAGATGTCGCCTCAAAAATCGGATGACTGGCGACGCCTTCTTTGCGATAGAGCGCCGCTGAATGACGGTCGCCCGAAAGGATCAGCGTATTCTTCGCGCCCACATTGTCTATCATTCGATAAAGGCGCGAGCGCTCAACCGGCAGCATCTTCCAGGCCTCCCAGCCATGACCGTCTGATATGACCTGTACGGAAGAAACGATGAGCCGCAGATCAGCTGGTTTTTGCAGCTCGCCGTCGAGCCACGCCCATTGTTCATCGCCGAGCATTGTTTTTTTGGGGTCCGCGTCCGGCAAATAGCGCTCCTTGCCGCGAGCGCCGCGCTCATCAGTGGGTTTTAGTTCCGAACGGAAATAGCGCGTATCAAGCACAATGATCTGCACGCGCTTGCCGTCTTCGCCGATGATCCAGGAATTATGCGTGCCGGGGCGCGTGCGGCGCGGATCGCCTTCCGGCACCGCCCAGACATAATTGTAAAGCGCTTGCGAGGCTTCCTTATACTGATATTCGCCGCCGGCGTCATTCATACCGTAATCATGGTCGTCCCAGGCGGTAATCATCGGCGCAGCGGCGCGCAAGCGCGAGAATGGCTCCGATTGCGCGAGGCGCATATAGGCGGCTTTCAATTCGGGAAGCGCCGGATCGTTCGAGCGCACATCGCCATAAACATTATCGCCAACGTAAAGCGTTAGGTCAGGGTTTTCGACAGCAAGCTGATCCCAAAGCGATTGGTCTTCCAATTGCTGAGCGCAAGAGGCGAATAAGATCCGCGATAGGGTTTTAGACATATCCAGCGGCGCCGACGGCATCGGCATCGCCTGGATTGCGCCATTTGGCGCTTCCGGCGCGACGGAAGCTGCAGCATTCTGATCGCCGCCTTCTAGAGTTGAACAGGCCGCAAGCGCCGCCGCCGCTACAGATAAAAATACTGTTTTCTTCATTACCCTTACCCCTCGAATTCTCTTTAACAATTCGCCGATTATTCGCCCTTGACCGGCAGACGCCCAAAATCACCATCCATTTCTGACGCCATATAGATGAAGGCGGCCCAGGCGGCGACATTCTGTTTCAATTTTTCCGGATCAACCTTGTCGAGAGTGTCATCCGGCGTGTGGTGTAGATCAAAATAATCCGTACCCGATTGATAAAGTGTTGCGACCGGCACACCCGCCTCGCGCAAAGGCGTGACGTCGGGCCCGCCGCGCGCCACAGGAAAACCCGGTGCGATCGCCAAGCGGCGAAGCGCATCGGCCATGGGCTTCACTTTGCCCTCGGCGCTCGGCCCGAAACCGGTATCGAAACGCCATACTTCGCCAGCGCCAAAATCCGACTCTGACGCAATAATGTGTTTATCGAGTTCGTCGGCATGTTGTTCAGCGTAGGCGCGTGCGCCCCAAAGCCCCACCTCTTCAGCGCCCCACATGATGACGCGAATAGTGCGGCGCGGTTTGCCGCGCAATTCGTCAACTAGTTTTGCCGCCGCTACCGTAATCGCAACCCCGGCGCCGTCATCGATGGCGCCAGTGCCATTGTCCCAACTGTCGAGATGCCCGCCGATGACGATAAGCTCATCGGTCTCGCCCGGAATTTCACCGATGACGTTGCCGGATTGAGCGCTTTCGCGCCACTCAGTCTGGATATCGAGGCGTACCGTCACCGGTCCGTCTGCGCGCTCCATAGCGCGGGCAAGCTGGTCGGCATCTGGGTTAGAGAGCGCCGCCGCTGGCGCAGGCCCTAGAGTTGCACCACCGCGGACCATGCCGCCAGTGTGGGGCATACGATGACTGTCCGTTCCCGCCGATCGGATGAGCGCCGCGGCCGCGCCGCGCTTTTCCGCCTCGACCGCGGCGAGAACACGTTTTTGGACGCCGGCGCCATAGCCCGAGCCGTCCTGGGTTCGCGCCATGGGTTCATCGACGAATATGATTTTGTCCTCAAATCCTTCTATGGGCGCAGCTTGAAGTTCCGGCAAGGTTTGAAACCGGACGACTTCCGCAGAAACGCCGCCTGCCGGCGTCGATGGTGATTGACCGAGCGCCGTGATTGCCAAAGGCTGAGGGAACGGCGAGACAATTTCTGCGCTTTCCGAAATTCGCGACCATGCCGGAAGATCAAACGTCTCGATGCGGACGTTTTTAAAACCAAGCCGTCGCAGTTTTGCAACACCCCAGTTTCTGGCGCGCGCCTCGGCTTCAGAGCCGCCAAGGCGAGGCCCGATCTCCGTCGTCAGGCTCTCCAGAATATCGTAGGCGCGATCATCTTCCAGCGCTTTGTCAATTAGCTGATCGACAGTTCGCTTTTGCGCTTCGGTCAGGGCTGGCGCAGTTTCCTGCGGCGCCTCCTGAGCGTACGCAGGCATCGCAATTATGATGAGGGCGGAGATAAACTGAATTAATTTCACGAAGTTTTCCTTCTGGCGGTTTGTTAGCGACAAGGCAACGCCAACTTATTTGTATTTGTCGTTCAGGCCGACGCCTTTTTTGATCATCGGCAAAATCTTGGCGATGCGGCGATCTTTTGTCGCCGCCTGTTTAGCGTCCTTGATGTAATCAGCATATTCGCGTTTCAGGCCCGGCTTGAGCGATTTAAATGCAACATCGGCTTTTTTATCTTTTGCGAATGCAGCCTTTAGTTCAGGACCAACGACCAGGCGCTTTGCGCGATCCGGTTTTAACTCGCGGCCTTCATCAACGATGGAAATCGCTTCTTTTACATATGCCTTGATAGTAGACGGTTTTATATCTTTTGCACTCGTCATCCGCCATTGACGCAGCGCTTTGGTTTTGCCGTCCTGCGCATTGATCAGGACTTTCTCTTCGTCTTTCAGAAGCGCGCCCTGATGGAACCAGAGCGTGAACCAGTCCTTGAAACCAACAAGGCCGACGACATTCTTTCCGTTATAGGTGTAACAGGGCGCCCCCCATTTGATGGTTTCTTCAAGGGGCGTCGCAAGCATAATCTCGCGCAGTTTTTTTAACTCTGCCGGCCAGCTTTTTTCTTTTTTAATATAGTCGTCAACGGATTTAGCGTTTTGCACCGGAATGCACCTCAGGTCAGGCAAATTGCTTCAGCCAATCTTCTCTGTCCGCCGCCCAGACATCA
This sequence comes from Hyphococcus sp., assembly GCA_013002535.1. Classification (GTDB taxonomy): domain Bacteria; phylum Pseudomonadota; class Alphaproteobacteria; order Caulobacterales; family Parvularculaceae; genus Hyphococcus. Next base: position 71,935 of record JABDJK010000038.1, on the reverse strand, counting down.
AGAGAGAAATCATGAAACGGGAAAACTTCTCCAGTTTTTTCCTCGCCAATTTTCTTGGCAACCGCTTGCGAATTCGCATTTGACGGGTCAATTACCGAGATGATCCGCGGCAGATCGGGGAATTTTTCGAATGTCCATTTTATCGTCGCAACGGCCGCTTCTGGCGCATAGCCTTTTCCCCAATGGTCGGGGCAAATTGACCAGCCGCATTCGAGGCCCGGCCAGCCTTCCGGCATCCATGGTCCGACCCGTCCGAGCCATTCGTCGGTTTGCGGATCAATGACCGAAAAGAATCCGAAACCCCTAATATGCCAATGCCCGAGATAACAGGCTGCGGCCCGCCATTCCTCGGCGCGGCTGCGCGGCTTGCCGGTCGGCGACAAGAACGCCGCAGCCCGCTCATCCATCATCATATCCACATGCGCCTCAACGTCGCGCGCCGCAAATGGACGAATTACAAGGCGTTCTGTCCGAAGGTGATTGCTTGTCATTTTTGTTCTTCCAGAAGTTCATTTGCGATTTTCTCGACCCGCGCGGCGTTCCCGGCCCAAGTGCGATCATTGCGGATCAGGTTCGCTTTAGCGACCCGCCCAATTTTTTCGCGCAGAACATTGCCGTTAGTCAGTCTCCGTAACGCTTCAGCGAATGCCGCGTCATTACCGGGCGTAAATAACACAGCATCTTCGCCGTCGGTAAGCACCTCGCGAATATTGGCGCTGGCTGGCGCTAATATGGCGCGCGCCAGCCCCATATATTCGAACAACTTCAACGGCGACGCATATTCGACGACTGCCGGCTGCAATGCGATATCAAACGCCGCCACATGCGACGCCATTTCTTCGCGCTGAACGACGCCAGTCACTGTAAATTGGTTTTCAATCTTCAGTTGCCGCGCAAGCGTTTCAAGGTTATCGCGTTCCGGACCGTTACCGACCAGCAATAGATGCAAATCTGCACGCCTTTCGCCTGCGATAAATTTCAAGACGCGATCGACGCCATGCCAATCGCGCACGAATCCAGTAAAGCCAAGAACTAGTTTACTCTCAAGGCCATATCGCGCGCGGACTTCGCCGCCGTTCGGTGTTGCAAGAAACTCTTCGCCGACGCCGTTCGGTATGATCGTGATTTTGTTCTCAGGTACGCCGGCGCGGCGAACATAGTCGGCGAGCGCATCGGTGACGGGCAAGACGTGATCAGCAGCGCGCCAGATTTCGTTTTCGCTGCTGCGCCCCCATTTTTTCAGCGCCAACTCACCGTTTGCGCTCCGCTCATCCACTAGCGGCGCATTGACTTCCATAATTAGCGGAAGCCCGATCTTATCTTTCACCCACGCGCCGGCGTGGTAAAACAAATTATAGCGCTCATAGATGACGTCAGGCGCAAAAGACTTCGCCGCCGCCGCCAGCCGGCGATAGGCGGGAAAAGAATATCCGTACTCGGCGCATTCGTAAACGCGCGCCGGAAAGAGCGATCGCAAGCCGCGCCCGCCGCTTCCTGCATCAAGCGATTTTTTTTCATCGCCTTCCGGCCCCGCCATCAAAATACTATGCCCGCGCGCTTTTAATGCGTTCGTCAGTTCGCGAATATGAACATACTGGCCGTCCGACGCGCGGGTTCGATGGGAGTAAAGGAACTTCATGGCGCTGTTCTTATCGCGCCCGCGGGCAAGCGCAATACGCCTCGGACGGGAATTTAGTTTCACGTAATCGCGCGACACGCGAAATTGGCGGTAAAAAGTTTGAGCTTCTGGAGATTAGCTTCTTGTCGCCCCTTGTATCTAGCTTTGCCGGGCCGCACGATTCCGTCAATGAGAAACGGAGGAACAGCCGCCATGAAAAATCTGAAATTCTTAACGGGCGCAATCGCCATAAGTCTTATTTCGATCGCTGGCGCGAACGCCCATCCAGGCTCAAAACTTTTGATCGTCGGCGAAAATGAACGCGCCGCCATGGGCAAGGGCGTTACCTATGAGAACAAGCACAATGTCCACTTGTTCAAAGGCGCCAAGAAATTAGCCGGCGGCGACGCAGCGGCGGCCGTGCGTCATCGCGGGCTCAATCTGGAAATTGAAATCAAGACGCCCTTCCGGCGTATTCGTCGCCTTTGCACGCAAGGGTTCTACAGCGGCGATTGCGGCCGCAGCCGTCAATACACAAAAAGGTTTTATTCAGGGCGTTAAAACGTTCCGCTGAGGGTCAGAATGAAGTTGCCGCCATTGTTACTGCGGCGAACCTCGCGGAAGAGCGGCATGTTTAAGGCGCGCGAGCCGTCAAAGACAGTGCGGTCACGGACATTGGTGACGTTTAAAATATCGCCGACCTGAAACCGGACTTTCACCCCATCAATGGCTGTCGTCTCAATGAAAGCCGTTAATTCCTGATCGCGTGTGAAACGGGAGAATTCGTCCAGTCCAAAGCCAAATTCTTCGCTGGAATTGTTTGTGCTCGCGCCCCAGCTAACTTTGTACGCCGGAAAATCCTGGCGGAATTCGATTTCGTAAAATGTATTCTCCATAAACGAGAACTCACGGGGGTAACCAGTTACAGGGTCAATCACAGATGAATCGCGAATAGTCGCGCTTGATTCAAGACGCGCGTTTTTTAGCCCGAACCAGGCAAGCGGCGTCGTCACATCAATGACCGCGCCATAGACTTTGCCGTCGCCGATATTGCCGGGCACCTCGACCACACCGCCTATTGGCAAAAGGTCCTCGACATCCTGCACGTGGTCATAAAACCCGGTCAATTTCACCACGCCGATATCGCCAAAGCGGCGTTCGGCGGACGCCTCGAAGGCCCAGGTGCGTTGCGGCCGCAAGTCCGGATTGCCGAAATCGACATCATCATCGTCAAAATTCACGGCGCTGACAAATTCGCCAAAATCAAGCTGACCTACTTCGCGTTCTGCGGCGAGGCGAAATTGTGTTTTGTCATTCGCCGCATAGGTCACCGTAAGGGACGGTTTGGGATAAAGGAAATCGCGGCTGTTAGCGTTATCGCCTGATTGCGAAATGCGCGAGGCTTCCAGCGCAAAGCCCAGGTCAACGGTCAATTTTGGCGCCAGCGACCAGGAATTTTTAACGAACACTTCGCCGCGCAATTCCGAGACCCGCGTATTGACGCCGGCAATATCGACTGGCGTCAACATGCCTGTTGCGTCAGCGACAGAAAGCACCGACGAATTGTCGATAAAGTTTTTCGCGATTTCTCCGCCAAACTGCATGGCGTGACTGTCAAATCCGGTGAAATTCAACTCCGTTCGCCCGATCAATTCGCCAATTTCGCGGTCCGTCGCGAACAAAGAGCGCTCATCCGGCGCCGGCGGATCAATCACCGCGAACTCGATTAACCGGTCCTGATACTCGCGGCTGAAAAGCGCGATGAATTTTATGTCAAGGTTCTCCGATATCCCGTGCTCATAGTCGCCGCCGACTTCGAAGTTAAAATCTTCAAACGGGAAGGTAAAAAACGCGTCACTCGCATCGCCATTTTCAATCAGGCGCGCTTCATTATAGGTCTCGCGCCATTTGAAGAACTCCGCCTCAACTGTGATCTGCGCCTTATCGCCATTGTCGAAAGGCCGTTCCAGTTTGAAATTTAAGCCGCCGCCTTGTTCCCGGAAATTGCCATTGCGGTTTCGAGTTTCATCGAGGCCGGAAAACCTTGTTATGTTTTCTTCAGATTGAAATGCCAGTGAAATGCCAAAGATGTTGGCGCCCATGGTATATTTTGTCTTGCCGAAAGTATCGGAATAAGAGACCGAGCCTTGCGGGCGAACGCCGCCGCCGGGCCGGCGTTTAACGATGCTGAATTCCCACGGCGCCGCATCGCGCGTTCCAGCGCCGGTATTGCGCACCACATTGACAACAACTGACTGACCGGCGGTATCGAGACTGCCGGCGCCGCCACGGATTAATTCAATGTAGTCGACGCTGCCGGCGCCAATGCGTTGCAACACTTGAAAGAGGTCCGCCGATTTTGTGCTGGGGCGTTCACCGTCAATTAGAACATTGCCCGCCGCGCCGCCGAAACCGCGCACATCGTCGCCGGGTTCGATGGAAAAGCCGGGCACCCGCCGCACCATATCGAGGGCGGTGACCGGATTATACTGATCGAAAAAGCCGGGGAGATAGAAAACCTTATCGCCGATGGTGCAAAAGAGCGCCGATGGGTCCGGGCAAATGTTTTGCGTTTCTTCTTGTGCTTTCGCCGGGGAAATAACCGCAGTAAGGGCAATGGCGCTTGGCGCTAATGTGCAGAATTTACTCAACAATTTCAAGACATGCCCTCCCGTTGCCGCGTTAGTTGGCGACAAATGTCGCAGCCGGAGGGCTAACACGAAAACTGCCGAAGAAACCCTAACGGACGGCGGTTTTCGTCAAAGCGTTTATTTCTTGCGGTGAAATGAAAAAAGGCGGCGCATCGCACCGCCTTTTGTTAATCTTTTGGAGCCAATGCGCTGTTGCGCCAGCTTAACCAAGGCTTGGGTCCAGCTTGATGCAGGCTTCCATCAGTTCTTTCACCGCATCGACAGAATTTTCGAACATCGCTTTCTCATCAGCATTGAGATTGACTTCAACAATACGCTCACAGCCGTTTTCGCCGACCACAATCGGAACCCCGACATATAAGTCGTTGCAACCATATTGGCCCGTCAGGTGCGCCGCGCACGGAACAACGACCTTCTTGTCTTTCAAATAGCTTTCCGCCATCTGGATTGCTGACGCCGCCGGGGCATAGTAAGCGGATCCGGTTTTGAGGAGCGCTACAATCTCGCCGCCGCCCTTGCGCGTGCGATCAACTATTCCATCGATACGGTCCTGCGTGGTCCAGCCCATCTCAACAAGGTCCGGCAAAGGAATACCGGCGACAGTTGAATAGCGCGTCAGGGGCACCATGGTGTCGCCGTGCCCGCCGAGGACGAATGCTGTCACGCTCTCAACAGAAACGTTGAATTCCTCGGCAAGGAAATAACGAAAGCGCGCGGAGTCCAAAATGCCCGCCATGCCAATGACTTTGTTGGTTGGCAGGCCGGAGAATTTCTGCAGCGCCCAGACCATGGCGTCGAGGGGGTTGGTGATGCAGATCACAAGCGCGTTCGGCGCATGGGCTTTGATGCCCTCGCCGACGGATTTCATGACTTTTAGATTGATCCCGAGAAGATCATCGCGGCTCATGCCCGGTTTCCTCGCAACGCCCGCTGTCACGATGCAGACATCAGCGCCGGCGATATCGGCATAATCCTGCGCCCCTTTGAGGTTAGAATCATACCCGTCGACGGGCGACGATTCAGCGATATCCAGCGCTTTGCCCTGGGGCAAGCCCTCGGCAATGTCGAAAAGCACAACATCGCCGAGCTCTTTCTGGGCGGCGATGTGAGCAAGGGTGCCGCCGATCATGCCGGAACCGATCATCGCGAGTTTTTTGCGGGCCATTTTGAAATTCTCCTGTCGAGTGGGGAGCCGCAATGCTGCGGCGCGTCAAAGCATTGCGTCGCGGTTTAGCGGATGGGCGTCAAAAGGGGAAGCGCTTGCCGCTTATTTCCGCACCAGCGCCAGGCCGGCCGCAGCGGTGAGCAAAACACCACCGGTAAGTCGGCGCCGCCAGCGCCCGGCGTGGGCAAGCACCGGCTGCAGGCGTGCGGCGAAAAGCGCCCAGCCGCAATCCATGACGAATGCGATCACCAAAAACGTCATCGCGAGCAACGCCAGTTGCGGACCAGCTGGCGCGTCCGCTGAAATAAAAAGCGGCAGGAAGGCCCCGTGAAAGAGCAGAGCTTTCGGGTTGGTGAGGTTGACGAAAAACGCTTCGACAAATGTGCGCCGCGCCGTTGCTTTTGGTTTTCCGGCAGCCAACGCATCCGCGGGCGAGCGCAACGCATTGATCCCTAGAAACAAGAGATACGCAACGCCAATCCACTTGATGATCGCAAACGCCTCACTCGCGGCGTTCAGGATCGCCGTCAGACCAAGAGCGACCACGCCAAGCTGGATCGCCGACGCCAGCGTCGATCCGGCGACCGCGACAAAACCGTGGCCGAGCCCGCGGGCAAGCGTCGTCGCGGTGACAAACGCCACCATGGGCCCCGGCGTTAAAATGAGGAGCGCCGAGGCGGCAACGAAGGCGAGGTAAAGTGAAGGGTCCATTACGCAACTATATATCACACGCGAAATTAGTGCGCGACCGCCATGAATTGCGAGAAATTGCATTTTTCAGGTGTGTTTGCGCGTAAACTGAACCGCAGCGACTGAAAGGCGATACCCAGCAGTAAACGTCGCAACGCAGATGCAAGCCGACCTCTACCGCATGGTAATGCCTGACCATACATGCCCCTATGGGCTCAAATCTAAATGGCTGTTAGAGCGTAAAGGATAAGAGGCAATCGACCATCACCTTGAAAAACCCGTGACCAAACCGACGCCTTTCAGAAAAAGCACAACGTCGCGACAACGTCGCAAACATTTATCGAAGGCGACCGCGTCGGCGGGGGTTCAAACGTGCCGCTCGGGTTTGTCTCGTTGACGGAAAATCTCGTCATGATCGCGATGGGCGTCTGGATGCCGGCAAAAATAGCCAACCGCCAATGGGCCCGGCGGTCAGCGATCGTCGAATGGTTCGTTCACCGGATCACATGCCATTCTGTCTGCCGGCCAGCGAGATAGATGACACGTGACCCGTCAAAACAGGCGCTTTGTTCCATCTTGATCTGCACCAATTGACCATCCCATTCGCGGACCGGCGCCTTCACATTGCCTTCGATCGCGTAGCAGGTGTTCGCATAGACGGGCCAATCGCCGCGCACGGGCGTTCCGTCCTGATCATCCCACATGCCGATGGTCGGGCCGACAGCGTGACCGCGAAAGCCAATCGGGTGCGTGTAGGTGGAACAATTCATTTTGGCCCGGCGGCACTTCTCGCGCGTTGCAGCCAGGACTTCATTACCGGTGCGGCCGACGCGATAGGATGACGTCAAATGATCCTGCCAGCGATTGCCGGTTCTAAGGGCGGCCTTCAGCCCTTTCGGAACTTCCGCCTCGCCTGCTTTTGCGACGTATCCCATCTCCTGCGTATCGGTGCAAAGCTTTAAATAACAGATACCGACATCCGTATGCAGAACATCGCCGCGGCGGATGACGCCTTTTTCACCGCAGAACGCCTGATCGGCTTCGCAAGGCTTACCCGGCCGTTGAATATTCACATATGGCATGAACCACGGATCAAGGTTTAAATCTTCGAACCGCTGGCGGATATACCAGGCGACATCATCCGCAGTCGTGACGCCGGGCGTGATGACCTTTGACGAGAATGCCTCGCCTATGACCATGCGCGCGATGCCAACAACATGGCCATAGGCGTCCATCTCCATCTCACTGCGGGTTTCGGACCAGCGAATGACGAGATCCTGCGCCGGAACGAGGCGGTCCTGAAATTCTTGCGGCAGAACGGCGAACAGGCGCTCATGCAGACCATGCGTTAGCCCGTCAGCAACGGGCCAGTCGCGCGAGACGTTGACGCCAATGCGCGCCGGGTCTTTCTCAACGATTAGCGCGGCCAGCGCCTCCCACTGTTCATCAAGTTGCCCACCCTCCCAGGCGGAATCGTATAGACCGCCTAAAGGATAGCGATTGACGGTCATCATATCGACGCCATCGTCAGTCCGGTGAAAGACAAGCATGGTCGTGCGCCGCGCGGCGAATGTTGGTTGCGGCGCCAGCGTGAAATAAATCGGGTCTTCGGCATACTCGCGATTGATGACGAGCCACATATCGATGTCGGTTTCTTCCATGAGCGCGGGCAAAAGATTTTTGAGCCGGTCCTCAACCATCAGGTTTTCCGCCGCCGGCCGGTCGCGATATTCAAGGACGGCATGCGCCCCGGTGACAACACGACCCTGATCGCCAGACTGCGCGAAGGCGGATGCAGAAAACATTCCCGCCAGAAGTAATGCCATAATCGATTTTAATTGCATGCGACGCCCCTCAGCCAATTTTGTTTATCGGGGATCCATCAATCGATCACCCGTCATCCGCCATTCAATGAATAAATTTCAATAGCCTGAATTCACTCAAGAGACAAAATAAAGTCCATGATAATGTCCTGACCGCTCGCATATTCGCCATAGGTCGCCGCCATAGAGACTGTCGGCGTCAGAGAACCGGCAGGCACCTCGTGAACAAGGTTCTGCGAAAAGCAAAATTTATGCTTTCCCGCGCACCCTTCAGCCCAGTCATGGTAGCCGGTCGCAAAGTTCACAGAGAATTCAGAATTTGGCAACTTGAATGGCAACGGCCCGCGTTCGGCCCAGAATTGTTCACCATCGCCCATAGGCGCGCCAATAATAACCGCTTTCTCCCCGCCGTAATATTTCAAAAACGCTGCCTTCACGACCGCCGCGGAGAATGTCTGTGGTCCAACAATTATATATAGGCGGCCCTCATCCTTGATGGCGCCGGGAGCCGCCTTGGAAAATTCAACGACTTTGGTGTAGTCGCCGCCGGGGCTCCAGCGAAGATCGACAGCCATAAAGTCAAACTTTTCGGCGTCCGCCACACGTAAAACTTCCTGATATTGTTCGAGCAGCGGCGAGCCCTCGCGCTGCAAGAGCAATTGCGGCCGCACGTAAACGCCGCCGCGCAGTTCCGTCCAAAAGAAATTTTTTTCGGTGTCGCGCAGATAAAGTGGAGCATTGGCGCCGGTCACACTTAAGGTTTTTGTCCAGTCGTCGTCCTCATCCGGCAGAGCAATCGGCTTCAAAGTCATCCACGGGCGCCGGGTTGGCAAATCGGCATCAGGATCACGCGACACGCCTTGCAATACGATCTCCCCTTCCGCACCTGATCGATCAACAATCGTCAATGCCAGCGCATCGGCAGACGCGGCCAGTCCGGCGGCGTGCATAATTTCCGGGGATTCCATGAAATAAGTCGCGTACAAACGCCGCCATCCGGGGACGCCGCCAAAATATGCGGAGAGCTCCGAGGCAACATCTTCCGTTGAACGCCCATCGACGGCAACCACGCGCGACCCCACAAGATTGCGAAGTGAATTATGAGCGCGAACAATATAAAGTCCGTCTACAAACCAATAGAATTTTACGTTTGCGTGGTTGAATTTCCGATAGAGCGGTCCCGTTGAGATATTTGTGTGACCATTGTCAGCAATCGCCGCGGCGCGCGCGACGCCAAGAAATAACTCCGCATCGGTAAGCTCGCTGGTCCGCGTTTCGAGACTTTCGACATGTGCGTAGAATTCTTCTTTTTCGCTTTCAGAATAGCTGCGGTCATATTTCAGAAATTTCTTGAGAAAGCGCAGATCTTGCTCGCGCTCTTCAGTAATGGTTTCCGGCTCGCCATACATTGCCGGAATGACAATCGGGCTGAACCGCCAGATTTGCGTCACTAATGACCAGTTCATGGCGATCATCACCGCCGAAACGACAAGCCATAATACGAACAGCACTCGCAAAACTTTGAAAAACAGTCTCATGCCCGCCCCCTGTGAATTTTACGATCACAGCGAAACTCTTCACCGCATCAATGAAGCGATTTTAGGCGAAATACGCGTTGAAGGTAATGCGGCAGGGTCAACTTTATCGAGGATAGAATGTCAATCTCCGATAAATCACCTAAAACAGCGAGTTCGTTTTTCAATAAAAGCCCGCGACATTGGTGCGCCGCCTCTAAAACGCCTTGCGCACAGAGAGTAATACGGAAGATGATTTGTACCGCGAGCCCTCACGCGTCGCGACAGCGGTTGACGGCGTAATATCATCTGGGTCATCAAAAAGTGGGTTTGACTGAATATAATTATATTCAAGGTCCGCCGAGAAACCGCCGCCCATAGCTAGGGAGACGCCGCCGCGCGCTTGCCATGCTAAAGCTGCGTCACGATCATCTATGTCGCTGTTCGCGAATGCGCCGCCGACACCGCCTCCCAGATAGGGCGTCAACCGCGAAGAATTATGAAAATCGAAATAGAAATTCGACATGACAAAATGCGCAGCAATGTCGTTGTCGATAGTAGTATCAACTTCTGAACCGCTTTCAAAAAGGCTTCTGCTTTCAATTGCGGAAGAAGAAAAACGATACTCCAATTCCGTTCGAATTCCGTCAGCATAGTCAAAACCAATTGCGGCGGAGGCCGTGTAGCCTTCCGATAATGCAATTAGTTGCCTTTCCGGATTACATCCAATAGCCAAGCAAGTCGCAACGCCGGGCGCTACGACTTCGTCCCAATCCGATACCCAACTGACGCCGCCGCCGATGCGGAAATAAGCGTGGTCATCGACAACAGCATTGGCGCCCTCTTGCGCCGCTACAGTGCTGATGAAACCCGGACCAGCGAGCGCTGTTGCGCCCAGAAATAACGCTGACAATTTACGCACGAGGATACTGCTCCTTCGCCGGCAGTTACTTGAGCCGGCCTTTTTCTTTCGCCATGGCGATCACCACCGGTGATAATAACAAGATTGCAATGAGGTTCGGGAACGCCATCGACGCGTTAGCAATGTCGCCGAAGCGCCAGACAAAATCGATCTGTTGAAGCGCGCCAATAAAGACCATGCCGACCCAGACAAATCGCATCGGCTTCGCCGCCCAGTCGCCGACGAGGTAAGTGACCGCCTGCTCCATATAATAGGACCAGCCGAGAATGGTGGTGAACGCGAAAAGCCCCAGCGCCACGGCAATAAAGATGCCGCCATAGGGCATACCCTGACTGAAGACTGCAGTCGTCACCTGCGCCCCTTGCAGGGTGGATTGCCAGGCATATTCAACCGTGGTTCCGTCTGCTCCCGGGAATGATCCCTGCACGGATAGGATAACCAACGCCGTCATGGTGCAGATGACGATCGTGTCAATAAAGGCGCCGAGCATGGCGATCTCGCCCTGAAAAACAGGATCATCTGTTTTCGCCGCGGCGTGTGCGATCGCGGTTGAGCCCTGCCCAGCTTCATTTGAAAACAGACCGCGCGCAACGCCGAAACGGATTGCCGCCAACACCGAGTAACCGGCAATGCCGCCCGCGGCTTGTTCAAGTCCGAATGCGTAAGTGAAAATGATGCGTATGGAATTTGGCACATGCTCCGCATTGATGACGAGCATAACAATCGCAACGATGATGTAACCGAGGGCCATCGCCGGAACGACCTTACCGGCGACCGACCCGATGGACTTAATGCCGCCGATAATCACGATGAAAGCGAGAACCGCGATCACCAGACCTGAAATCCAGGTTGGAATGCCCGTAGCGGCTTCCGCCGCGGTCGCGATTGAGTTGGCTTGCGTCATATTGCCGGTGACGATTGCGGAAAAGATCGTGCCGACGGCGAAGAAGACGCCGAGCCAAGCCCACTTCTTACCGAGACCGTTTTTAATATAAAACATCGGGCCGCCATGAACATGGCCGTCGGGGTGCTGTTCACGATACTTAACCGCAAGGCTCGATTCCGCGAACGCCGCGGCCATGCCGAGAAAAGCGGTCACCCACATCCAGAAAATCGCGCCCGGACCGCCAAGCGTCAGCGCCGTCGCAACGCCCGCGAGATTACCGGTGCCGACCTGACCTGAGAGCGCCGTTGAGAGCGCATTCCAGGGCGTGATCTCACCGCCGGTTCCGCCTTCAACATCGTCTTTGCGCGAATTGAAAAATAGATTGCCGAAGGCCGGGAACAACCGCCGGATCGGCAGAAATTTCAGCCGGATCATGAAGAAAAGACCAGCGCCGAGCAGCACCACAACCATTGGCGCGACGGGCAGTATTTGCGCCGAACCCCAGGTTCCGCCCCAGATAAAGCCGCTGACATTATCAACGCCGGTGTAAAATTCTTCCATGACCAAATCATACCCCTATTGCCGCGCCCTTTGCAGACGGGCGCAGTCATTTTTACAAAATTTGCAGGAGATTAGGCGGGGCCGGGCGTCCGGGGCAAGTGGTTTGCAGAAACCGACAGTATTAGCAGTGGATTCTATGGAATTCGGGCGAAGCTGTCTTTCCGGTGAACGCCGGAATCCATGGAATGAAGATGCATCCCCATGCGTCTGTGGCGGTGATACGCCATGGATGCCTGGGCGAGGCCCAGTATGACCAACTCAACCGGGGGCGCGTTTAATAAGACCCCCCAATTCAATCACCATGGAGGGGGCGGCGCATCGACGGTCTGGCTCAAATCAAACTCCACCCTGAAATGGCGGTTTTCGCGGGTGAGCTCATAGGCAAAAATTTCGTCATTTAGCTCAAGCGCCCAGACATTGGTGACCGAGGCCGTCAGGCCCTCTCGATTAAAAAGATCAATGGAATATGGATCGACCGGAAACTCGATGCGCGCCGGGCTCTCAATCGCGGCACTGTCGCCGCCATATTGGGTAATGACATCTTCTTCGCCGTCTTCATGGCGATGATCGTGTTTCAAACGCAGGCCATCGTCAGTGCGCGTGATAACCCAGGTGCGCGAGCGATCATCGCCGACAAAAAACGGTACGCGGATCACATCATCCTCGCAAGTCCTGACATGCATCACCATAGACTGCCCAGCGAAATCCGCATCGGCCTCATCATTTGAGACCAGCGCGCCTTGATAGGCCTTGCCGCAATGGGCTTTCAGGTTCGCCATGAGTTCATCGGCCGGGTTAGTCTCCGGCGGCGCCTCGCGCGAGCACGCAGCAGCGAGAATGGCAACGGCGATAATGAGTATACGTTTCATTTTAACTTCCTTAAAAAATAGTGCTGCGGCGAAGGATCATTACATGCGCTCCAGCTCTTCGTCTATCTCGGGCAGCAACGTCTCGGTGCTTGTCTTTTAGTCGTCGAGAAATACGGCGTGCACAATACCCCATTCACGCGCCGATCGGAGATAGGCTGCGAATTCCGCATGATTTCGGGTGCGTTCAATGATTTCCTCAACGGGGCGCTCTCCAAAAACAGACACGCCATATTTGTAGTTCGCCAAAACGCTATCATTGCGAAATGGCCGGAAAACGTCGCCTGCGGTATCTCGAACGTCGTCATATTGATTTTTATATTGCTGGAAGCGGCGAGCGAGATCGCGGTTCTTGATCAACCCGAGATGGCCCGGGTTAATCAGCGACTCATATCCATTGCGCGATATGACGATGATGCCAATCAGGTTTACTGACCCCATGAGGATATCGAGGCCTTCTTCGGCGATGGCTTTGGTGTCGGGGACTGGCCGCGTCTCAACCGATAACCGAAGAACATCGGGTAGTTCGCGATCAAATGCTTTTTCGTAAACATAGTCGACCGCTGCGATGCCCGCGACGGCGGAATCGTAAAGTTTATCATGAAACCCGAGATTGGCTCGCAGATCATCGGCGATCTCCGACAGGTGCGCGGCGCCAGTCCCCTGATTAGAACGCGCCTCATTCCCGTTGCCAAGCTGGATACCCATGAAGACACCAAAGACGACAATTACAAAGTCGAGCGCAACCGCCGTCCTGTTCTGGGCGCTGAAGTGTTCGATGACGCGGCGGAGGAGGATTATTCAGTTTCCGTTGCGGGCGCCAGTGACGGGTTAGCCTCGATAATTAGCGAGCGAAGTTTTTCCATGTCAGTCTTGACGCTGTTTAGCCAGCCGGCGTTGACACGAAGATGGTTTGCCGATTGTGACAAGGCATTGATGAATTCTTCATCGGCTGCAAGCGCATCAAAGTCATATTCAATTCGATAATCCATAAAACCGTCGGGGTCTTCACCCGTTGTGACCAGGCGAAAACGCGTTCTTATAATTGGTAATAACGACTTTTGTCCGGTGTTAAGAATGTCTACATATGCGTCCCGGTTCCGGGCTTCACTTTCGGCTTCAGCAATGGCGTTTCTGATTTTGACATCCTGAATAATATTAATGCGACCGCTTGAAATAAGCTCTGTGATTGTTGCGAATTGTGGCGACGCGCGATTAATTCGCGTTGCTTGTAACAGACCGTCCTCATGCACGGCGACGGCTACTCTGTCGCCATTCGCCAAACCGGCGACGAGCGCTTCAACATTTCTCGCCCATTCCAATAATGAATCGCGCCGCATATCGATGAGCTCAATCGATGCTGTTGAGTCAATAACTAATCTGGAAAGGTATTCTTTTTCTGCGATGCGGTCCGCCCGCGCGTCATTCCAATTCGACACCTGAATACCGATAAAGACGCCGACAACAACAATGGCGAAGTCGAGCGCGACGGCCGTCCAATTTTGCGTCTTTATATGTTCCGTAAAGCGGCGGAGGAGCATTAGTCGGCATTCTCTATCATTAGCAAGCCGTCAATCGCTTCCATATTATAAATAGTGAGATTGGCGATGGAAGATTTTACATCGGCCATGCGCAGCCTCAACAAGGGAACCATGGACGCATCCGATCGAAGAATCCTGGCGGTCTCGCTCACGCGCTCAGGCGCTATACCGGTTTCGCAAGAGTAATCCAGGGAGTCGACGATGTTTTCAAAATCTCCACTCACAACTTCCCGATCACCGCATTTTTCGAGCAGCGCGTCCTGGACATCTAGAGAAACAAGCATGCGAAATAAACTTCGGTATTGCTGATTGTCGCGCTCACGTATGATTTGCCCGAATACGGGTGCGTTATATATCCAATGCGCAGTTTGGCGGAGATTTTCATCACGAATCAATTCGATTTCGCCTGTCGATGAAAGTTCATCAAAGGTCAATCGACGACGGGCGTTCACAAGATATTGCGTCGCGCGATAAGCGTTAATCAGCAGAGCTTCATCGGACAAATCTGCTTTACCAGTGAGAGCATTCAGGGCGCGATATCCGCTCGACTGTACGTCTTTATAATATTCAATCGTATATTGGTAATTCCACGCTTCATGTCGCAAATCCGATGTCAGTCGCTCAGAAACAACAACAGATTTGCGATCAACAGCGCGTGCGTCATTCCAGTTTGAAACCTGAATACCGATGAAGACGCCAACGACCACGATCAGAAAGTCGAGGAAGACCGCAAACCAGTTCTGGGCTTTGACGTGTTCGGTAATGCGGCGGAGGAGCATTAGCGGCGCTCCAGTTCGTCATCAATAGCGGCTATAGCAAGTTCCGCTGCTGCATTTTGTTCGCTAAGGTCGTCCGGCATGGTCCAGATATAGCCAATCCATTCCGTAAGATGACGTTTGATTTTGCGATCACTGATAATCTCGTCGACCGTCCGCGCGGCGACGTCGTCAGTGACGCCCTTGGGGCAATCGAGCACATATGTTTCTACGCCGCCGGTCAAATCCCAACACATTTGCCAATAATATTCTTGTACACTTAAAGGGATCAACTGGCGCACCAGCGAGCGATAGATAGGCAGTTCCCGGTTCGGAGCTTCAAGATTGGCGTTCTGCGCAAGATAGAACTCCACAGCGTCGATAATGTCGCGCGATTGCGGCAATCCCTGACGACGTAATTCATCGTAGGTTGCCCGTGGAACTTCGATCGGCTGCCACTGTGATGCATGAAAAAAATCAATCAGCATTGGCCAACATTCACGCGCGCACGATTGCTCGTCTGCTAAAAAAGTGAGCGACCGTTTCCCAGCAGCGGCTGCCTGAGCATAGGCATTGCCTTTCTGTTCTGTTGTGTTGATTGAGGATTCAAGTTCACGTTTGAGCTCGATCAGCAATTCGGTTTCTTTTTGCTGGAATGCGGCCTCGTCATTCCAGTTTGCGACTTGAATACCGATAAAGACACCGACCACAACAATCAGGAAATCGAGCGCGACCGCAAACCAGTTCTGAGCTTTGACGTGTTCGGTGATGCGGCGAAGAAGCAAACTGACCCCCGTTTTGTTTTTCTTCTTATAACGGGTCTTTGCGCTGAATGGATAGACGCAAGATACCAACAGGATCGGCGCCTATAAAAAACCGTCCGGCAGGGAGTCCGGACGGTTCTCTTTCGCTGGTGAGCCGCAGGGGTGGGGCTTTACCGGCGTTTTCTTAGTCGGCCTTCTTACGCGGCCTCATAAGTAATCTCGACAATTTCGCCGCGCTTTACCTTGCAGACGGCGCGAGATTTCTCGCCGTTTTTGTCTACATCAAAACGGATTTTCTGAAGGCTGGCGCCGGAGAGCGAGCGGAAGCGAAGATCGGTGGTCTCTACCTGACGCTCGGTTGAAATCGCTGCCCAACAGGCAGCGAGATTTTCTTTATCGCCGGCAAATGCCGGTGTGGCGGAGAGGGCGACCACGGCAGTGGCGACAGCAGCGAGGGATTTAACTAACATGATGATTTTCCTTTTCTTTCCTGGCTCTTTCGGGGCGTTTTTCGTCCCGCCTTGTTGACAATTGAAAAGATAAGGGCATTGATCTCATATTAGAAATGAATAGTTAGCATAATCATTATATCAGGAACGTATGAGCGAAAAACGCCTTGAAGGCCTCGACCTAAACCTGCTTCTGGCGCTGCATTGGTTGCTTGCCGAGCGCAATGTCACGGCCGCCGCCAACCGTCTTGGCCTGTCGCAGCCAGCGGCGAGCCGGGCGCTCTCGCGCCTGCGTGATATTTTCGAAGATCCGCTGCTTGTTAAGTCCGGCGCCGTGATGACGCCGACGCCGTTTGCGGAATCGATGCAGCCCGCCCTCGCCCATGCTATCGAGCGATGCCGCGATGTCTTGCGCCTTACGGAAAAATTTGATCCGTCAACGGAACAGGGCAGCTTCCGCATCGCTTGCGTCGATTACACCGGCGCGCTGGTCGCCAGCGCCTGGCTAAATTCCGTCGCCAAAGAGGCGCCGGGCATCGATCTTGATATTGTAAGCCTCACCATCTCGGCTGCGCGCGATCTTGTCTCCGGAAAGATAGACCTTGTCATTATGCCGGAAGTGCGCGTTCTTGATCTGCCGCCCACTCTCGATATCGATCAGTTTGTATCGAAACCTGTGATGGCGACGCGCTATAAAACCGCAATCCGAAAAGGTCATCCGCTATCAGGCCAAAATTTGACCATGAAGCGGTTTTGCGATTACGACCATATTCTGGTGACGCCCGACGGCGCAAAAACCGGCATTGTCGATATGGAACTTGCCAAGCTGGAAATGTCGCGGCGGATCGCGTTCCGCACCTCCACATTTTTGCTGGCGCTGTCGATACTGCAGAAAACCGATTGTTTGCTGACGGCGCCGGAAGGTTTGCTTGCGCTCGACGAAAACAATATCGAAGTGTTTGAGCCGCCGCTCCCGGTCCCCGGATTTCAAATGTACGCCTCCTGGCACCCCAACTGGACCCATGATGAACGCCATCGCTGGGTGCGCGAGAAACTCTATCATGGCTGCGACATGGTCGCCGCAATTGATCGCGTCGCCGCGGCTTAAGGCCCATCAAAAACGCCGGCCCGCTAAGGCCGGCGTTAATTCGCAACTTGAAATCGTTGGTTAGATCCGGATTTTAGCCCAGCGCGAACAATTGTTTTTCGCGATCCGGCGCACCTTTTTCTTCGGAATGTAACGCGCCTGCGGCCCACGTACTGTCACCGTGCAGACCTGCCGGCCGCCGCGGCGACCGCTTAAATAACTTTCTGTCAAAACAATCGTGGCGCGATAGCGGGTGTTAAAAACCTTCCGCGTTTGACTGCGGCGATAATCGCGGCTGCGGTCAGATCGCGAGTCGCGTGCATTATAATCGCGGCGTGAGTTTGCTTCGCCGCGGCGATTGTCAGATTGACTGTAGTTGGTGTCGCGACCCCGGTCATTGTCGGCGTTGCGCCCTCCTTTTTGCGCGAAAGCCGGCGCTGCGGCGCCGAGGACAAATACAGCGCTGAGGACACTCAGTGTCAGTTTATTGGACATTTTTAGTTCTCCAGGTGAGCAAAGAGCCCCTCAGCCATATTGTCTTACAAAGTCCTATACGGATCATCCGGCGGTCGCCCGTCGGTGAATGCCGCGGTCATACGGTGTTGATTTTGCGGCGGGATAAAGGCAGGTCGAATATGCGAAATTTTCTATAATTGCGACAGGTTTTGCGGCGTCGCCCGTATATTGGGGTACTGGGACGGCGAAACCTGAAACGAATTAAGGAATATACCCCATGAAAAAGATTATCTTTAGCGCCCTTGCCGCAGCGGGCGTCAGCTTGATTGCAGTTAGCGCATTCGCCCATGGCGACCGCGGCGGAAAACGCTTTGACCAGCTTGACCAGAACAATGACGGCGAGATAACTGCGTCTGAAATCGCGGCCGCTGAGGCGCGTATGGAAGAACGCCGCGAAGACCGACAGGAACGCCGGGCCGAGCAGCGCGCGAAGATGCTTGCCGAAGCCGACAAGGACAATAGCGGGTCGGTTTCTCGCGAAGAGATGCAAGCCTATCGCGCGGCCAGGCGCGCGGAGCGCAACCCTGACAAAAACGGCGACGGCATCGTCTCTGAAGTTGAGTTCCTCGACAAGGCTCGCGAGCGATTTGACCGCATGGATAAAAATGGCGACGGCGTTTTGAGCGACGATGAACTTCGCAAAGGCAAGCGTCATGGCAAGCGTCGGGGTCGCGGTTAACCCACTGGCGACAGCGAATTGTCCGGCGCCGCACTGGCCCGCGTCCCTTGAGGCTCGGAGCTACAATCGCGGCGCCGGATTTATTGTGACGCGAAAAAGACAATGGCGCATCTGGCTGTTATGGTCAGCGCCGGACTGCAATGAGGGCAGATTGGATTACGCCGCAGAAAGCGATGAGCAACTGGCGGGTTTGTCAGCGCGCGGCGACCGCGCGGCGGCAGCTATGTTAATCGAACGGCATACAGATGGTGTGTTCGGACAATGCTTTCGCTATTTGCGCAATGCCGCAGCAGCGGAAGACGCAACGCAGGAAGTCTTCTTGCGTGTGTGGAAAAAGGCGAAAAGCTGGAAGCCGGAACGCGCGCAATTCAAAACCTGGCTTTCACGGATCGCGGCGAATTATTGCCTGGATCAACTTCGCAAAGCTGGCCGCGAAGTCAGTGATGAAGGTATCGCAGACTTTGAAGATCAGACTGCCGGCCCCGCTGATATATTGGCGCAAAAGCAGTTTCGGGGAATAATAATGCGCGCCGTAAATGGATTGCCGGAACGTCAACGCATGGCGATCGCCCTTTGCTATTTGCAGGAAATGTCCAATGCGGAAGCTGCTGAAATAATGGAAGTCAATATACAGGCAATAGAATCACTCTTGGCGCGGGGACGGCGAAAATTGCGTGATGTGCTTGCGTCAAAGGAAAACGAAACACTGAAGGAGGCAGGCAATGGCCCAATCAGACAATATCAATAAGGCGGATCGAGACACCGATGCTGTTTTGCGTGAGTATTTTACGCAAGCCGACGTACCGGCGGCGCGTGATGCTCTAAAGCGAGACATTCTGGCGGACTTTGATTCGTTGCAAAGAGAGGCGCGCCAATCCCATCGTTTCAATTTTGGGTTACGCGCGTTGCTGCGACGCGCGGCGCTTGCGCAAGCCGGGGCGCTCGCCGGCGCAGGCGCCTTGGGGCTAGCTATCGGCGCGAATATGTCTGCGACAGCCGGGTACGCCGGACCGGAGTATGAATTTTATGCGCTTAATGAAACTGTCAGCGCATATGCGGCCCTCGAAGAAGAGGAGTTTGCGCCATGGGCAATGGAATAAAAATTGCGCTCTTCATTTCGCTTGCGTTGAATGTATTTGCGGTTGGGCTCATTAGCGGCAAAAAAATCTATGGCGCCGACACGCAGCCAAATATAGAGGCGCGCGGACCATCCACGGATCCGATGCGAATGATGCGTCACACACGCGCGTTGCCGCCGGAAAGCCGTGAGGCCTTTCGTGAGATTTTGCGACCAAACCTTGCCGAATTGCGCGAAAGGCGCGGCGTTGTTCGAGAGCGCCAGCGTGCTTATTTTGAAGCGCTGCATGCTGCCGAGTGGGACCGCGACCAGGTAGAAGTAG
This sequence comes from Hyphococcus sp., assembly GCA_013002535.1. Lineage (GTDB taxonomy): Bacteria > Pseudomonadota > Alphaproteobacteria > Caulobacterales > Parvularculaceae > Hyphococcus. The sequence continues at coordinate 52,048 of JABDJK010000038.1, read as the reverse complement.
CCCAGCGCGAACTGGAACTGGCGCGGGCCGAATTCAGCGCCTTTGCAAACGAAGTTTTTCTCGACGCGATGGAACAACTAGGTCCTGAAGGCCGGGCGCTTTTGCGAGAAGAAGCGCAGCAGCGCAGCGAGCGGCGGCGGGAACGCCGTGAGCGGCGGCGCGAGCGACACAGCGGCGACTGAAACAAAAAAACCGGCGAAGCGGTCGCGACGCCGGTTTCTTTTGTCCGGAGCTATGGATACGCAAGCGCCGGCGGGGAGAGACTGTTATAGTAGGATGCTACCGATCAAACCGGTCATTGTTCATAACCTTTATCCATGCGGCGACGAACGCCTCTACGAAGTTTTCTTCAGCGCCGTCATAGGCGTAATTTTCGACGATTGCGCGAAGCTCCGCATTCGATCCGAAAACCAGATCGACTTCGGTTGCCGTCCATCTGAGGTCGCCAGATGTCCGGCCGCGGCCCTCATAGGTGAACGCTTCATCAGCAGGCGTCCATTTCGTCGACATATCGAGGAGGTTGACGAAGAAATCGTTCGTCAACTGCTCCGGCGCGTCTGTGAGAACGCCATGGTTTGCGCCGCTGGCATCGGCGCCAAGGGCGCGCATGCCGCCAACGAGCACTGTCATTTCCGGCGCCGTGAGCCCGAGAAGATCGGCGCGTTCCACAAGTGCGTCGGCGGGCTTTTCTGCATCGCCGAGATAGTTTCGGAAGCCGTCTGAGGAAGGCTCCAGCACTTCAAAGCTTTCAACGTCTGTTTGCTCAGCGCTCGCGTCAGTGCGGCCGGGGCGAAAAGGCACGGAAACACTGTGACCCGCATCCGCTGCAGCCTTTTCAATCGCAGCCGCGCCGCCAAGGACAATGAGGTCGGCCATGGAAATGCGCTTACCGCCGGTTTGCGCGTCATTAAATGCGGTTTGAATTCCCTCAAGCGTCGCCAGCGTTGGCCCTAGCGTTGCCGGATCATTCACCGCCCAATCCTTTTGCGGGGCAAGCCGCAGCCTTGCGCCATTGGCGCCGCCGCGCATATCCGTGTCGCGGAACGACGCCGCCGACGCCCAGGCCGTTCGCACCAATTCGGATACGGACAATCCCGATCCAAGGATATCTGCTTTCAGCGCAGAAATATCCGAACTGTTCACGAGAGGATGATTGACAGCAGGAACCGGGTCCTGCCACATCAAGCGTTCGCTTGGGACATGATCACCTAAATAGCGCGCCGCCGGCCCCATATCGCGGTGAGTGAGTTTGAACCAGGCCCGTGCAAAGGCGTCCTCAAAAGCTTCGGGGTCGTCCAGCCACCGCTCGGTAATTTCGCGATAGGCCGGGTCTTCTTTCAGCGCGAGGTCAGTTGTGAACATAATCGGCGCGTGCCGGACGTCCGGCAAATGCGCGTCGGGAACAAGATTGGCTGCCGCTTCATCGGTCGGGATCCACTGCGTGGCGCCGGCCGGGCTCTTTGTTTGCTTCCATTCGAATGCGTAGAGATTTGAGAGATATTGATGCGTCCACTGGGCCGGGCTCGACGTCCAGGCGCCTTCGAGGCCGGATGTAATCGTGTCTTCTGCATTGCCTTTTCCGCAGGAATTTTTCCAGCCGAAACCTTGCGCCTCAACGCCTTCTGCAGCCGGCTCGACATCAACGCAGTCTGCCGGTTTCGCAGCGCCATGGGCCTTGCCGAAGGTGTGACCGCCAGCAATCAACGCCGCCGTTTCTTCGTCATTCATCGCCATGCGCCCGAAAGTCTCACGAATGCGTTCCGCCGCTGCTAGCGGATCAGGGTTCCCCGCTGGGCCTTCCGGGTTCACATAAATAAGGCCCATCTGAGATGCGCCGAAGGGTTTTTGAAGTGGGCCGTTATTGCCGCCATGGCGATCGCGGCCGAGCATTTCTGCCTCCGGCCCCCAATTGACAAGCTCCGCCTGCCAATCATCTTCGCGGCCGCCCGCAAAACCATAGGTTTCAAAACCCATAGATTCGAGCGCAACATTGCCCGTCAAAACCATCAAATCGGCCCATGAAATATTGCGGCCGTATTTCTGCTTAACCGGCCACAACAAGCGGCGCGCCTTGTCGAGATTGCCGTTGTCGGGCCAGGAATTCAAAGGCTCAAAGCGTATCTGACCGCCGGCGGCGCCGCCGCGTCCGTCAATGGTGCGGTAAGTGCCCGCCGAGTGCCACGCCATTCGAATAAAGAAAGGGCCGTAGTGTCCATAGTCAGCCGGCCACCAATCGACCGAATTTGTCATTACCGCTTCTATGTCAGCTTTCACCGCATCAAGATCGAGGCTTTCGAAAGCCGCGGCGTAATCGAAGTCGCCATCCGGGTCGGACTCAGCCTCGTTCTGACGTAGGGGAGAGAGATCAAGCTGTTCGGGCCACCAGAAATCGTTCGACCGCGCCACGCCAGTTGCAATTTTTTTATCGCTGGCGTCCGCCGACGGCGACGCTTGCGTCGTCGATACTTCTTCAACTACAGACGCTGCTTCGCTTGCTGCAGAAGTTTCTGCTGGCGCCGCGTCGTCTTGCGCATTCTGATTGCCGCAAGCGCTGACGAATATCAGCGCTGTAATACAAACGCCTGCGAGAAAGGTTGATTTTGTTGTCCGGCTCATGAGGGGGCTTGCTCCTAAAATTTTGAAATTCAGACGCAACTGGGGAATCACATCTTAAGAATACGGCGCGCGATTAAATATGTAAAAGTGATAATATGTATATCAATGATCGGTTTTTTCGATTGTTTGGAATCTCAATTCGAAAACTGCAAAGATCAACAGTCGAAAAAATCGAGAATAGCGTCCCGAAACCGCGGCCAGGCAGGGTCGTTTTCCGGCACAAGATGGTTATTCGTTACCAAAAGAACAAAGCGCGCGTCCGGAATGTTCGCGGCCAATTCGCGCCCTGTATCCAGCGGAACGCGCAGATCTCCTCTTGCGTGGTTGCGCCGGGATAGGAAAGTCTCAACTCCATGGTGCGCATTGACGGCGACGCATCGCAAGAGAAATTTGAAGAAATTCATCGACTGGTGATCAAAACATCGCCGAATTTCCACAACATCCCTCAAGCCGTTCGCATGGCAAAACTCCGGCGCGTAACTGCGCCGGCGATTTCTATCGCCAGAATGGCGGCGGCAATTCATCGTTGGCGGCTTTATGCGCCGTTTCCCGCAGCGTATCGAGGGCGACCGCCATAACTATGGGCGCTGCGAATTCTTCCTGATAGACCGCATAGGCCGGGTAGCCATAACGCGGCGCCCCTTCAATTTCGTGCAAGCGTCCCGCGGAGATAAACGGCGCAACGATGCGTCGTGGAAAATAGGCGGACGCGTCTGCGCCAAGCACGTAGTTGACGCCAAGGGCGCCGAGATCAAGCGTGACCGCGGGTGGCGGTAAATTCGGGAAAGCAGCGGCATGCTTCTCGCGAAAATCAGGGCCCCAGTCGATGTGCACATAAGACTCCTCAAGCGGGGACGCTGTCATCGCCGCAACCAGAATTAATTCGTCCTCAAACAATTCCTCGACTTCAAAACCGGGCCGATACTCCGGCTGGTAAACCACGGCAATATCCATGACGCCCTCGCGCATTTCGCGCAGCAAGCGCTGTGGCATCCCGACTTCGCAGCGAAGAGCGACGTTTGGTTGCGCCGCCCGGAACATCCCCACCCACTGCAACAGCAAGCGGTTCCACATGCTGTACTGCCCTCCGACTATCAGCGTGTCAGTGAACCCTTCGGGAATGGCGACCTGATGTTTTGCTTCCTCCCAAACGCGCGCCAGCGAACGCGCATAGCGATAAAACTGGCTGCCCGCCGGCGTCAGATCGCAACGCGCCTTGGTCCGGATAAAAAGCCGGACGCCCAATCGCGTCTCTAGCGATTTGATCCGCGCGCTCACCGTAGATTGCGTAACGTTTGAAAGCCGCGCTGCGGCAACGAAGCTCCCGCCTTCGAGAACCGCCAGAAAAGTCCGGATTTCGGCAAGATCCATAATGCAGTATTTCCGATTTAATCGTGCAATTATATTTGTTTGCAAAATATATCAGCACCCCCATTTCATTTCCACAATCGAAATAGTGAACATTCGAAAGGAATATTTTCATGGCGAAACGATCGCTAACGATTTTTGTATCTACTGCAGCGGCGACAATGTTGTTGGCCTCTCCGGCCCATGCCGGCAAGAAAGACGAGCCGGTTATCGCGCCAGCGACGATAACCCTGAGCGCGGCGGCGAATGCTGACGCTCTTGCGGCCCTATGGGTTGAAGGCAAACGTCAGGAAATCGCCGGTCTCGCCCAAGCAGGCGAATTCCAGAAAGATCTGGAAAAAGCCCACAAGGAAGAGCGAAAGCTCGTCGAGAAAACCAATAAGACAGTGACGCAAGCTGACGCAAAGGGTTCGGCCTACAAAAGCCTTGCAAAACGCGGCGGCGATGTTGCGACCCCGGCAATGGCGAAGGCCGAAGTTGAAGCGTTGAAAAAGGCGGCCGACGACTGGAACGGCGCCTTCGAGAAAGCCGAAAAAAATCGCGAAAAGCTCGCGCAGACACGCACCCGCATTGACAGCCTGACTGCGATGCACGGCGCCGGCCTGAAAAGCGTTAATGACGGCCGCGAAAAAATGGAGCGCGCCGAGCGTTTGAGCCGCGCCCCCGCGGGGTCGATTGAAATTTTCGATCCTGCACAAGCGAACGACGGGTAGCATCCAGCCGTTCGTAGAACGCCCGGGAGCGGGCGGCCGCTCCGGCCGTCCCTATAAATAGAAAACGCCGGCGCGTAGCTGCGCCGGCGTTTCCTCTTTAAGGCAGCGGTAAATTGTCGACGCGTTTTAGTTTCTGATATTAGCCGTCGTCGCTCAGGACCTCTGTCGACTCGTCACCGTCATAAGCGTCCTCCAGCGGATCGAACTTGCCGTCCTTTTCGCCAATTTCATCAGCGGCGATAGCGCCGCCGGCGGCCGCAGCAGCGATCACGCAGCCGCTTGTTGAGAACCCGCACAAGAGAAATGCGAAAATGCACAAATATCTGGTCATTGGTTTTTCCTTCCCGCCAAAACAACAATTGTTCGCTAAGAGACTACGCTAAAGATGGTTTCGGCGATGCGTAAGATCCACCTTCAATTGTAGCAAAATTGTAGAGATTTTCGCGCGGCCTGACACTCAAAGCGGTGCGCCGCACGCAACGTTAGTCGCCCGATGGTTGTAAAGCGGTACACATTGTCAGCCGGTTACACGGTTAATTTTTTCATAAACGGTCAGGAAGCCCACGTGTCGCGTGGCGCGCTTATTATTCTTCTCGAACGCCGCAAGCAATTTGCGCGAGAAGAATTTTCAGGAAGGAAGAGTTTCCAATGTCGTGTTCCGCCGACACAACATCATCGCCCCGCGCACCTGGCTCGTCCCGGCCGATTTGGCGGCGCGTGCGATCATATGTGGCGGCCTGGCTCTCGCCGCACGCCGTCTCCCCTTTCGGCGCGCTGGCGAGGGCGGAGAATATTGGACCAAATTTGGCTGTGAGCCGCATGAGGAAACGGGTGAAAGTTTCGATAGGGAGAGCGGCGAATTGACAGCGCGTCAGGCACAAACTGTTCCCTCCCCCCCCCTCGGGAAGAGGTAAACCAGTTAGCAAAGGCTACTCAACCTTTTCTTCGGCAGCTTCTTCTGCGGCGGCCTCTTCAGCTGGCGCTTCGTCTTCCGCCGGCGCCGCTTTGGCTTCTTCTAAAGCGGCCTTTGCGGCTTCAGCTTTGTCTTTCTTTTCCTGCTCGCGCTCTTGAGCTTTTTCGCCAGGCGCCGCTTTTTGCGGGTTGTTGCTGGCTTTCCACTCATATAATCCGTTTACGGATAAAAAGCGCGCAACGCGATCGGTTGGCTTGGCGCCAACGCCGATCCAGTGCTTGACGCGATCGGCGTCATACTTGACGCGGTTCTCGTCGTCTTTCTTCAGGAGCGGGTTGTAATGTCCAATCTTTTCGATGAAGCGTCCGTCCCGCGGCATACGGCTGTCAGCGACAACGATATTGTAATAAGGACGTTTTTTTGCGCCGCCTCGGGCAAGCCTGATTTTAAGTGACATGGTTCTTTCCTTCTAATTTTAAATGGTTTTTCGATGTTGGTTTTTGATTTTTAGCGAGTTCTATGAAATCTGCCCGGCCGGGTCATCTCACCTCCGAAATATAAATTCGATTTCGGCGTTCCGGGCGCAACGCTACTAAGAGATCTACAATTCGCGCATCCTCGGTCCGCAATGCTTTTTCAAATTGACGGCCTTGCTGTTTCACCACTTCGATGTTTCGCATAAAACTCTGTACTTTTTTTGATGCCGCGTCTTCCCAGTACTTTCTAATGTCGTCGTCCATCATTTCTTCTTCCCCATTCCCGGCAGCATCCCCGGCGGCATTGGCGCCTGACCGGACAGCGCCTTTTCGATTGCGTCAAAATCGATATCTTCTGTCTGCTGACCTTTGTTGCCCTTACCGCCCGCACCCTCGACCAGCGCCGGGTCGGGCGCGCCGCCAAGCATGCCGCCGAGACCGCCCGCGCCGCCCATGCCGGCAAGCTGTTGCGCCATCCCCTTCATGCCGCCTTTGCCCATCTTCTTCATCATGTCGGCCATCTGGCGGTGGGCCTTGATCAGCTTGTTGATTTCCTGAACGCTGGTGCCGGACCCTTTAGCGATGCGCTTTTTGCGCGAAGCGTTTAATACTTTCGGGGTCTTGCGTTCCTTCTTCGTCATCGACGAGATGATCGCTTCCTGACGCACGATTTCGCGGTCGTCGAGACCGCCGGCCTGATCGACCATCTTTTTCATTTTGCCCATGCCCGGCATCATGCCGAGGATCGCACCCATGCCGCCCATATTGCGCATTTGTTTGAACTGGTCGGCGAGGTCGTCCATGTCGAACTCGCCCTTCGCCATTTTCTTGGCCTGTTTCTTGGCCTTGGCGATGTCCATTTCTTCCGACGCTTTTTCGACCAGCGAAACAATGTCGCCCATGCCGAGAATGCGGCCCGCCATGCGTTCCGGTTCAAACGTGTCGAGGGCGTCAATTTTTTCGCCAACACCGACGAACTTGATCGGCGCGCCGGTAACCGCCCGCATGGAAAGCGCGGCGCCGCCGCGGGCGTCGCCGTCGATCCGTGTCATGACGACGCCAGTGATCGCGGTGCGCTCTTTAAAGCGCGTCGCTGTTTCAACGGCGTCCTGACCCGTAAGCGAGTCAACAACAAGCAGCGTCTCAATCGGGTTCGTCGCCGAGGCAATATCCGCGACTTCGCTCATCAACTGTTCATCAATGGAAAGTCGGCCCGCGGTGTCGAGCATGACAACGTCATATCCGCCGAGCTTTCCGGCTTCAACGGCGCGGTTCGCAATATCGCGCGGCGACTGACCTTCAATGATGGGGAGCGTTTTGACTTCCGCCTGCTCACCCAGAATAGCGAGCTGTTCCATCGCCGCAGGGCGGCGCGTGTCTAACGACGCCATCAGGACGCGTTTCTTGTCGCGCTTTTGAAGGCGCAGTGCGATCTTCGCTGTCGATGTTGTTTTACCGGACCCTTGAAGGCCGACCATCATGATGACGGCCGGAGGCGTTGTCGCGAAAGAAAGTGCGCCGGCGTTTTCCTCGCCTTCGCCGCCGCCGAGCATCTCGGCGAGAGCGTCATGGACGATCTTGATGACCTGCTGGCCGGGTGTCACCGAGCGCAGGACTTCGGCGCCGACAGCGCGTTCTTTGACTTTGTTGATAAATGTCTTGGCGACCGGCAGGGCGACATCAGCCTCAAGGAGTGCAATGCGCACCTCGCGCAGCGCCTCATTGACGTCTTTCTCCTCAAGGGCCCCTTTGCCCCTCAGGTTTTCAAAGATCGAGCCTAACCGGTCTGATAGACTTTCAAACATCGTCATCCTTTCGCTTCAGGAACAAACGCAGATCGCCCCCGCGAGAGCATTACTCCGGCGGAGGTGCATCCCCGGCCCCAGCCCTACATGGCTATATAGGGGGTCGTGCCGGCAGACGCGGGAATTGCGTCAAATCCCGAAAATCCGGGGGCGATATAGGGGTTTAAAGCCGCTTTGGCAAGCTGACAAAGTCACCCGCCGCCGAACCAGCGCCGCCAGGCCCCGATGTTGCGTTCATAGACGCCCATCAAACCACCATCGGCATAGTTGTCGAAAAACTTCAATATCGCCAGAAACCATAGCGTCACCACCATTAGAACAAAGACGCCATTCGAGGCAGCAAGGGAAAACCAGTAATTGGCGACAAGCGTTTGCGGAAAGAAAATTCGCCCTGTCAAATGCCAGCTGTTGATGGCGAAATAGAGCGAATAGAATATGAAAAATACGCGGTGAATGAAGGCCCCATTCAAACTTTTTGAACGCGCCAGAAAGAAAAATATTGCGAGGATGACGGCCTGAACCGGCGCGATAAAATTGACCGCCGCATTTCCGAAAAAGTAAAATAGAATATTCGCAATCACCCAACTGGCGGCGATAAGGATTGCCGCCAATTGAAGGTTACGTGAACGCGATAGCCAGCAAAGGCCCACCCCAATGAAAAGGAAGACCCCGAAACGGGTTACAACAATCCATTGCTCAGGAGTGATCGTACTATCTCCTGCGGCGGATCTTTGGGCGTTCCGTTCGCCTGAAACAGCAAGAATGCGCCGCGTTCAGCGAGCTGTTCAATCACATTGTGACCTGTTGAAACGACCTCGGCAAGCTGGATAAGCCAAGCCTCGTCGGAAAGGCCGGATGCTGTGGCTGCGGCCGTTGTTTCCGCAAAATATTGCATTGGCGCCTCAGCGCCAAGTTTTGCGCTGGCGCTCGCAGCGGCGGCGGCGACAAGCGGCAAACCGGTGAGAATCGCCGCCTTGTTTAACGGTTTGCCGCTGACTTTTTCACGGCACGATTGTTCAATGAGCTTTTCGAATCGCAACAATTTTGCTTGTTCCGAACGCAGATCCCGCTTTTTCATAGTGACCTCCTTGTGCCCAACCGCGCATCGGCGGACGCCGCAGGAGATCGGATAGAGGATAACGAAACGTAAATTCGGTGTTAGGGTTTGGTTAACAAACTAACTTCTAACGCTTGCCGCTATGGCAAGGATGCAATAGGAGTTTGTAAGAGGCTGAGCAGACAATTATCACGAGCGGGGAGCGCGTGGGAGAACACGAAAAAGAACGAGCCGAAGCGTTGCGTAAACGTTTGTTGGAAGCGTTTCCGGTTCGGAAGCGAAATAACGTTATTGCGTTTCCAGGACGCAATCGCTTGCCACAGGAAAAGTCGCAACAAGGCGCGCAAGCGGCGCCAGCGCCTGGTTCATTTTCTCCTCAAAATCTGAAGGAAGGTCGGTCTCGCAAGATTGAAAGATTGCTAAAACGGTTATTTGAAGACCTTTCAAAAGACGATTGATTTTTTTGTCTTCGGCCCCCGGCGCCCCCGCACTATCCGCGATGAACGCATTGAAACTCAAAACCGCGTCGGCAATTTGATCTTCGTCGAGCTCCAGCGTGTGATTGAGACCGGCGCATTCTGCCATGAGCGCTAGAATGGCGTATCGAATTGCAATCGGGCTGGCGTAGTCGCGCTTTGGCGGCAATGGATGTTCGCATTCGTGAGATGCGATAAATACCGGATTTGTAATATCATCGGTTGAATAACCAAACGCTTTAGAGATCGCCTCAGTCCAAATTGGCGTAAGCGGCCGCGTGCCGGCTTCAAGTGTAACGATATATTCCGGATAAATACCGATGCGCTGGGCAAACTGATGCCGGCTTAGCCGGAGGGCATGGCGAATTGGCTTTACGTTGTTCACTGTCCGGCGAATTCTTTACTGCGTCGCGGTTGTCCTGAAAATGTCCTCGTCAAGCTCGCCTTCCCATTTTGCAACGGTCGTCGCGACGGTGGCGTCGCCAGTGACATTGACGACGGTGCGCATCATGTCGAGGAGGCGGTCAAACGGGAAGATAAAGCCGACGACGAGCGCGGTATGCTCCGGTGAGACATCGAAGACCTGGAGCACGGTTGCCAGCAAAAAGAGCGACGCCGAGGGAATGCCTGCTGCGCCGATGGAAACGAGCGCCGCCGTCACGGCGATAAGTCCGTAGTGATGCGGCTCCAGCGTGTAACCGAACGCTTGCGCAGTGAAGAGCGCGACGATGCCGAGATAGAGCGCTGTCCCGTCCATATTGATGGTTGCCCCAAGAGGAAGCACCGATCCCGCCACCGACTTATGAACGCCAAGATTTTCGCGCACGTTTGAAATCGTCACCGGCAACGTCGCTGACGAAGACGAAGTTGAATAGGCGACCATCTGCGCATCCAGAATGCCGCGGAAGAAGTTGATCAGCGGCAGGCGTAGGCCGAACTTGATGATGCCGCCATAGATTACCGCCATGTGCAGGAAACAACCGAGATAAACCGCCATCACCAACCAGAATATCGCCGTGAATGTCTCAATGCCCTTGGTGCCGGCGACATAGGCGATGAGCGCGAAGACGCCGAAAGGCGCAAGCTCCATGATCCATTGGGTGACGCCCAAGACTTTATCAGACGCGTAGTTGAAAAAGCGGTCCACCGGTCCGTCTTCCTGACCAATGAACAAGAAGATGATTCCAAGAATGATCGATGCGAAAATCACAACGAGAATATCGCCGGACGCCGCCATAACGCCCACGGTGAAGAGACCGACGAACCCCCACGCGGCGCGCGGTAATTTCTCGCCCTTGTTGAGGGAACGGATTGCGACGATGACGGCTATGCCGATAAGGACCGCGGTAAGGCCCAACGTCATGGGATCGCCGGAAAGAAATTTTTCAAACGGATTCTTCGAAATCATTCCCATTACGCGATCCCAGAAACCGGCGGCTTCCGCCGTGATCTCGCGCGGCTCCGCCGTCCCAAGGTCAACACCCGCGCCGGGACGGAATAGCGTCCCCATAGTGAGGCCAATGATATTCGCGAAAAACGTCGTTACCAAATAGAGCAGGATCGTCTTGATCCCGATGGTGCCGAGTTTTGCTGGGTCGCCAAGCGCCAAAACGCCAGCGACAAGGGTCATAAAGATCAGCGGAATGATGACGAGGCGAATGAGCCCGATAAACAGATCACCAATGACCTTGATATCGCTGAGAAGCGCTTCACCGCGTTCCATGCCCATGGATTGGGTAACGGCAAGACCGAATACAACGCCCAGCACGAGGCCAAGCATCACCCGCTTCCAAAGTTTGATTTCAAACCACCAAGCCATCGCTGCGCTCCCTTGATCCGCCGCCTCCGTCAGTGACGGCGGAACCTACCGGGTTTGGCGCGCTTATGAAAGGCCGAGGGATTTCACTGCACGGTCATAGAGATCGCGGAATGTGGAAGGCCGCTCGGTGTCAAACGATCCCGCGGCAATCAGGGTCTCCGCTGCGGTTTCGAGGCGAACACCCGGCGGGCGCATTTCGCCGGTCCATTCATCCCACGCCATATTAGCGTCAATGAGGAGGACCATCTTGGTTGATCCGCCGGCTCCCGTATTGATATCGAAACCGAAAAATGCCTCCCGCGCAAAGAGCCCTTGCGATGTCGCAACGCGACGATCATCGAAGAGCACCTCATCGACAAACCAGCCGCGCCGCCAGCGCAAGATGTGTAATTCGCCGTCTATCGACAGTTTCAAGTCAACGTTGCGCCAAGCGCGGTTCAGTACGGTTGCGTGAATATCGGCGATCAGCCCTCTCCCTGTTGCCCGCCCATCAACATGTGCACGAAATACATATATTCAAGCGCCGTGCGGTAAGCCAGCTGCTCCTGATTGGCGGTGCCGCCATGGCCGCCTTCAGTGTTCTCGTAATAGAAGTAGTTGTAGCCGAGATCGGCAAGCTTTGCCGCAGCCTTACGCGCATGCCCCGGATGAACACGATCATCTTTAGTCGACGTATAAAATAAAACTTTCGGATAGCCCTTGTCCGCTTCGAGTTTTTGATAAGGCGAATATTCAGAAATATACGCCCATTCTTCTTCAATATCGGGATTGCCGTATTCGCCCATCCATGACGCGCCGGCGAGAAGCTTGTTGTAGCGCTTCATGTCGAAGAGCGGAACGCCAATATCGAGAGCCGCATAAAGATCAGGCCGCTGGGTTAGCATCGCCCCCATCAGCAAACCGCCATTGGAGCGGCCGATGGCGCCGAGTTTTTCGGGACTGGTGACGCCGGTCTCGACCAGATGCTCGCCAATGGCGATGAAGTCGTCAAACGCAAGCTGGCGATTTTCCTTGAGCGCCGCTTCATGCCAGCGCGGACCGTATTCCGAACCGCCGCGGATATTGGACAGCACTAGAACGCCGCCGCGCTTGACCCACATAAGGCCTGCGAGGGCGCCATGCTGCGGCCGCGAGGGGTCTTCATAATAATATGGAACAATTGGCGCCAAAAAACCGCCATACCCGTATTGTACGGTTGGCGCATTGCCGCCTTTCAAGACGCTGTCTTGCGCCATGATGAAATACGGGATCTCAGTTCCGTCCGATGACGTTGTAAATCGCTGCTCAACGACAACGCCGGCCGCATCGTAGAAAGCTGGCGTTCCCGCAATTTTTTCAACTTTATTTTTCGCGGTGATATAAAACAGCGTTTCCGGCGTTGTCAGGCTCTCAAAAGAAAGCATAGCATCGTCAGTGCCGCCGCCGGCGGAAACAACGGCGACGACGCCGTTATCGGGAAGCTTGATTTCCTTCGTTTTCCACTTGCCGCTTTTCGATCGCGTTAAGCGCGCCGCCTTACCGACAACATCTTCAAGGTACTCAACAATAATGTTTGACTTGCCGGTGGAGACCGCTTCAATCGACTGATTTTCTGCAGCGGTCATCACTATCTCCGCGTCACCAGTGTCAAAGCGATACGCAACGACCGTGCCCTGCTTGTATTTCTCGTCTTGATATTCCCAATCTTCGCGCAAAAGGAATATCGCCTGACCGTCAAGAATACCCTGCAGATCAGCATTGAGCGGCGTTGGCAAAACAGTCAGCGAGCCATCGTCATTCACATAATTATATTCGCGTTCAAAGAATGACGGACCCCGTAGTATCATCTCATGAGTATTATCGCCATCGCGGTGAACAATCGGAAACGCCCAGACGTCGTCAACGCCGACGGTCATAACCACTGGAGCATCCGCCAGGTTTTCACCGCGTTTCCAGCGCCGCACCTCGCGCGGATAGCCCGATGTCGTTAATGAGCCTTCACCGAAATCGGTGCCAACAAAAAGAGTGTCTTCATCAACCCATGCTAAGTAGACTTTGGCCTCTGGAAGTTGAAACCCACCTTCAACAAACTCTGTGGTTTGGGTGTCAAATTCGCGCCAGTATCCAGCATCCTTTCCGCCGTCAGATAATTCAACCATGCAGTGACGATATTCCGGGGACAGACAAACGGTGCTTCCACGAACCCAGTTGCGGTCTTCATCTTTTGCAAGCTGATCAAAATCAATAAGCGTTTCCCAATCAGGCTTGCCCTTGCGATAAGAGTCAACGCTTGCCCGGCGCCATACGCCGCGAACCGCGACATCGTCCTGCCAGAAATTGTAAACGGCGCCGTTATGGATTTGCCCGGTCGCAAGGCGCGCCTTGGACGTCAATACCGATAGCGCTTCACGCTCTAATTCGGCGAATCGCGGATCATTTGTTAGCGGAGCGAGCGAATTTTCATTCTGCTCATGGACCCAGGCCAAGGCCTCTTCGCCTTCAACTTCCTCCAGCCAGAGATAAGGGTCGTCTTCAGCCATTGTCGATGTCGCCATTAAGCCCGCTGCAATCGCAGCGCCCGCAATTTTCTTGATCATTGTTTCCGCACCTTTTTGCGACTTCCTGAATCGCGCCCCAATTAACCATACAAAGGCCCGCTATCCTTGCAAATACCGGTTCGCAGCAACGAAAAGGCAAATGCAAAGGTTAAAATTTCCTATTACCGCTTAGAAAAGGTTTGAGCGCTGGCCTATAGATTGCAAAGCGAGGAGCAGTTTCGCTTTATATGGGAATTTAACCATGTCCAATAAGGAAAACCGTCGGTTCCAGCGCGTCAGCCTGAAGCTTCCAGCAACAGTTGCAATTAACGCCGGCGAGGAAATTCCTGCAGAACTTATAAATATTTCGCCGGGAGATATGGCGTTAATGGTCGACGTCGATGTCATCCAGGGCGACGCCGTTGTCGTTTCCATTGACGGCCTTGATATCATAGAGGGAACGGTTGCTCGCAATTTCCCGGACGGTTTTGCTGTTTCATTCAGACTTTCCAAGGGACGCCGAACCAAACTGATTGAGCGAATTATGGTGCTCGCTAATCCTAATTTCGCAGACGGCCTAAAAGATCGACGTAACACGCCGCGCCATCGCGACATGCGCAGCCGCACGGTTTGCCGTCTTTCGGACGGGACCTCATTATTCGTCAAGATCATGGACAAATCTGTTGACGGCGTCGCAGTAGAGGCGTCACGTCAGCCGCCGGTCGGATCGGTGATCCATATCGGACGTCAACGCGGTATTGTTATGCGACATTCACCTGGGGGATTCATCGTCGTTTATGACAAAAAGGCGGCAACACCAAAACGGATGCTGCGCGCCGTTTAATCAATTCAAGTTTCATTTTAAGCGGGCGGGTTAGTAGCCAGCGCCCGGCGCCTGATCGCCTAGAACCAGCGGCGCAAGGTTTTGGATCACTTCGCGTGCATCGAAGGCATTTGAATTGCCCGACGGCTTTTCTCCTTGATGCATCGCGACGAATGCAACCGCAGAGTAACGTGTGATTTCACGCGCATAGCTGTCATAAGGATAGCCCCAACCAAATCCGTATGCGTAGTAAGGAAACGAATAATACGGACGGTGGAACGGTCGGCCATATCCATAGCGACCGTAGAATGCCGGATAGGATGACCCGCTATAGGAAGTCCTGGCCTCGGTGTCATTCTCGATAACAACGAAATAGTCATAGCCCTGCTGCACAGTCAGTTCCGCAGCGCGATAGAGAAGCGAATTCTCAACAGTATCGCGCGACGTCGACGAATTGCCGCGGAAGGTTATGCGATACCGGTCGGATTCGATCCGCTGTTCCGAAAATCCGTAACCGCGCGCGCCGTCAGCCGGTTGGTATGGCGTTGCAGTAGCGCAAGCAGCCAATAAAATTCCAGCGCCCAATCCAATTAAATTTCTAATCATCCAAACGTCTCCAGACTTAAGCCCCATCTCGCCCCGGAGCGCTCATTATAGCGCCGGCGGCGCCCTTCGCAAAGTCGCAAGCGCGTGAATTCAGGCGTTTTCGGGCTTTGTTTCAATCAGACCGCGCGCTTCCTCCGACAATGACTTAATATGAAGGTCGCGTTGCGGGAACGGAATTTCAATACCTTCTTCATGCAACATTTCCCAGATCGCCATGAACACGTCGCTGCGAACATTTGCCGTGCCGTTCGCCGGATCATTGATCCAGAAACGCAGATCGAAATTGACCGAATTGTCGCCAAACTCAATAAGATTACAACGCGGCGCCGGCGCCTTTAATACGCGATCAATCGTCAATGCGGTTTCTTCTGCCTTTTTCGCCAGCGCTCGCAACTCCTGTGTGCTGTAGGAGACGCCAAAACCTGCATGCAAACGAACAACCTTGTCGGAGTGCGACCAGTTGATGACGCCCTCTTCAATGAACTTGTCGTTCGGCACCAAATGCGCAGTGCCGTCGCGCGTGCGAAGGGAAACGTATCGCGCATTCATTTGCGTCACCCATCCATAGGTGTTTTCGATTTCGATCACATCGCCCGGTTTGATGGATTTATCAGCAATGAGCGTAAAGCCGGCAAAAAAGTTCGAGACCGTACGCTGCATACCGAGACCGATGCCGAGACCGACGGCGCCGCCAAAAATCGCAAGCGTTCCAAACGGGAAACCCACGATCTGCAACGCGGCGATCAACGCCACAATCGGTAGAAGAATATCCAGTATTTTCGAAAGCAGCGCCTTGAACGATACCGTCAACTCATCGATGGCGCTTATTCGGCCCTTGATAAAATTGCCGGCAACGCTCGCGCCCCAAAACAAGACGCCGAATATTGCGAGAGTTCGAATAACATCGAGCGCCGACAGAGTCTGCGAAACGCCATTTGAATCCCCGATAGGAATCGAAAACGCGTTGAGCTGGTTGACGACATCATCGAGAATTCCGAAGGCGTCGAGCGCAGCGATAGGCCATGCAACGTAAAACGCAAATTTTGACCAAAACGGCGAACGAATTACGAGCGTGACCAGGCGAATGACGATCCACGCCGTTAGCAAGCTTACCGCAGCAGCAACAATTGCGTTCGACATGTCAAAAAAGCCGAGCGCAAAAACCGCCGTTTGTAAAATGATGAATAGTGCAATCGGTGTCGCGATATAGGCGAACGCATTCGCCGCCCGTCGCAATATCCCGTACGGCGCACGCGGCGCGATTTGGGTCTGTATGAGTTTTTTGATTTGCGGGCCAAAAACAGCCGCCGGCGCCAGCGCCAGAAACAAAATTACCGCCTGGACTGCAATCTCGACAGAAAACATCTGGCTTTGAAACCAGTTTAGAAATTCCTCGCCCTTTTCGCGCATGCTATCGGCGCCGACCAAAGTCTCGATCGCCGAGCCATCGGTATCGGCGACAATGTCAGTATCGGTTCCTTCCGCGGCATCTGCAGAAGCGCCATCACCTTCCGACGGCGACTGTTCGCTGGCGGCTGGTTCCTCTTCGGCTTCTGATGGTGATGCGGGCGCGTCCGGGTCCTGGCGCATTCAAGGCTCAATCTAATTTGCGTCGCAAAGTCCTTATCATGCGCCGCAACGGCGCGCAAAACACCTCGGCGAGGTCGCCCTATATATTTTTTTCTTTAGGGCGCGACCGCGCCGAAGGCGCCGCGCATGATGGCGCCCGCCTGGCGCCAATGGCCGCGCAAAATGCGTCTGCAGGCTTGGCCGCATGACAATAATAATAGCAGCGGTGTCAAAATTGGCCGCCATTTTCGCGCGTAAAGCATCCTCGAACGCGCCATGTGAAAGTCCGCCAGCACAGACCTGCCACCCTGTTTGCGCCGGCTTCCGGCGCTGGCCCCGTGGCGGTGATAGACAATTGCTTCAGGCGCCCAAACCGGCCGAAACGCCGGCGCACCGCGACGAACAAGATCGGCCTCCTCATAATAGAGAAAATAGTTTTCATCGAAGAAGCCAGCGTGTTCCAGGAAATCTTTTCGAAAGGCGATGGCGGCGCCCAAGGGATAGGACAAATTTGATTCAACAAGGTTGCGGGTCGGCAATTGATCGGACGCAGGCCCTGCGCCGATGTTCTTTCCGAGCAAGGTCAGCCGGTTCAACGACGCCCCGCCGAATGCTTGCGTTTCCTGCGGATTTTCGAAGCGAAGTATGCTTGCGCCGCATAGCCCAGCCTCGCGATCTGCAAGTCGCGACCGAAAGGCGTTGATCGCACCTGTGGCGAGAAGAGCGTCCGGATTTAGAAGCAGAAAAATATTCGGATTGAACCGACGCTGGAGAAAACGAAGGCCAATATTGCACCCGGCGCCAAAGCCGTGATTTCTCCGCGCTTGAATAACCGTGATATTTTTTCCAGATGGTTCGCAATCTTCCTCCAGAAATTCTGCGCTAATTGTCGGCAGCGCTGCAAAACCAACGGGCGACGGCGCATTGGTCGGCGCCAACGGAACATGATCAACTTCGCCGGAAAACGCCGATCGTAAAACTGAAATTGAGTCGTCAATTGACGCATTATCGACAATAACGATTTTTACAGATGGGACGTCGCCTAAAATACTGAGCGCCGCATCAATCGCGAGTGCGCCTGTATTGTAATTCACAATTACCGCGCCAATACTCATCTAACTTCACCCAAAAAGAGCTTGCGGCCTTCCGGCGGAAGCGCATCAACAAACGCCGACAAAAATTCTATATGAATTTCATAAGCAGTCTCGCCCGCGCCGGAAGAAGAAACACGCACTAAGGCGCCATCAGCACGATTTGATACGCCGCGTCGAAATGACAGCAATTGATGGTCTGCCGCTGATTCGGCAAACGCATCGCCGTCGCGCAACCAGTATGAGACAGCTTCGCGACGTAAGGATTTTTCCGTATCCATGCGGATTACCGGCAACGCATAGTCGCCGATGACGAGAGGCGTCTTTGATCGCTTTGCAATTGTATACCCTTGCGCAACGTAACAGCTTTCCGGCCTGTGCAATCGCACCGAATCGCCAAGCGGCGGGCCATAAGCGGCAACAAGCGTAACCGTTCGGCCAGCGTTGTCGCTATAAGCCCGGTAAAGAATTGCTTCGCCCGGCCCGAGTTCCAATTCTGCGGGCAGGACAACCGATGATATCTCAATCTCCTGCCAGTCGCCGAATTTTTCCGGCGCTAGCGCCGCAAGATCCGGCGCCGAAATTTTTGCTGGTGCAGGCGATTTGACAATAGCGCTGGCAAGCGCTGCAGCAATCATAAGCGTTGTCAGGAAGGCTGCGCGCGCAATCATGGCGGCGCCTCAAACATGCGCGCGGCAATCGCATCGACCAAGAACACACCAGCCAGCGCGATTGCAAACATTACCAGTCCAGCGAGATCATGGAGAAAGCTCTGGCCCGCATCATATCCCAGATAGAGCGTGATCAACACCAGCATCGCCACCCGAATGAGGTTTGCGATAATTGCAAGCGGCAATAGTGCAGCGATGACGGCAATATTGGTTTTGATCGATTGGCGTTTGACCACATAAAGATAAACTGCGCCCACCGACGTCAGAGCAATAATCGAGTTCAGGCCAGCGCAGGCGTCCGCGACCAAAAGCTGATACGGGCCGGCGGAAATAACGGCGCCGGAATGCGCGACTGGCGCGCCAAAAAGATAAAGCGTTTCACTGACGACAATTGACACAAATCGTTTGAGCGGCGCTGTCGCCGCGTCTAACGCCCACCCGGGAAGAATAATTAAATAGGCGGTGAGCAATAACGGGAACCAGAGACGCTTTACGCCATCGACGCCAAACAGGGATAGAACGAGCGAGGCCGCAATCGCCGATTGAGACGCCGACAAAAAAAGATCAATCTCACCGATGCGACCGATGGCAAATAGTGCGAGCCCAATCATCAAACCAACAACCCCAAACCGAAATTCACGCATCGGCGCCGGCGTGAAACCGCCCAGTTGCAGCCGGCTCCACGCCGCGCCAATTGCAATCGCCATCACAAACGGAACATGGCCGTTTTCTTCGCGCGCCCAGGCGGTATCAAGAAATTGCAGATATACGGGCGCATATAAAACGACCCATCCGGCTATGATTAGCGCCGCCAGCAAGCAGTTTCTGCTAAATTCAGTATTGAAATTTTGTGCGCCTGCGGTCGCCATGCCGGACCTCAGTTCGTAAATGTCGCGCCGATGATTAGCCCGCCTGATCGCCGCGCTGCTTTCTCGATACTCCGAAGCGTATCAACCCGCGAATGATCTTTGCGAACCACAATGATGGCTTTTTCCGCCGCCGCCCATACGAATTCAACATCCGTTGATTCACCGAAGGCCGGGCTCAGTACAATGACAATTTCATAATTGTTGCGAAGCGCATTAAGGAGCGACGAAAATCTCTGAGACGCCAATATCGTCTGCGCATCGGCGACCGAGACGCCTGCAGGCGTAAGATCAAGATTTTTAATAAGCGTAGGGTGGACAACATTTTCCACCGACGCGCCGCCTGCGACGAAATTACTGACGCCCTCACTTGCGTCGGCGGCAAAGATTTTTCCAAGCGTCGGTTTTCGAAGACGAGCATCAACAAGCGCCACACGCTTGCCAAGTTGCGTAAACGACGCGGCGAGGTTTGCTGCGATAAAATCTGCGCCACAACGCTCGTCCGCGTCCGTAATTGCGAACAAATTTAGATCTTTGGGATCACGACCCGCGAGTAGGTGCGTTCGCATGGAACGAAATTGTTCTGCGGTTTTTGAATAGGGATTATTCGCGACCGCAAGCAATTGCGGAATAATTACAGGATTGTTGGTTTCGTGAAGAAATCCGAGCTGAACACCGAGTGCGTATTGCAAATCCGCTTTCGAGAGCAGCCCCATCCGGACCGCCGTCCGGCCGAAAGGCATCTGGGTTTTATTCCGCGCATCTTCTACACGCGCTGCGTCCTCGGCGGACATACGGCCGAGCCGTACTATAGTTTCCGCAAGCGGTGCGATCAGCGTTTCGGAAGCGCCGGAAAAGTTTTCAGCGAGAATACGCTGCGCCATTTTTGGCGATGGTGAGGTATTTATATTCATGCGGCCCGCCTTATGGGTTTGGGCTTGGCGCGCTTGGGTAATGAAATATCCGCAACAACTGGCGCTTTTAATAATCTCGCGACGGTTTCTTCGCTGCGAATTCGGCCTTCATATAATTCAAACGCCACCGCCGATGCGGCGCCAAGCGCCATGCCGATCACAGCGCCGGCGAAAATGATAATTGCTATATGCGGCGTGAACGGGTTTTCTGCCGGCACAGCGCGCGCCAACATCAAGACATCGACGACGCCAACGCGCGATTGAAGCATTTCCTGCAAAGAGCGCGTCGTCACAAGGTCATAGGTCTCACGGCTCGCATCGACACGCTTGGAGAGGACATCGTATGTTTGTTTCGTTTCCTGGAGTGCGACAACTTCAGTTTTTTTCTGTTGCAGATTAGCTTCGAGGGCGGCGACCCGGCGCTCTGCGAATTCTGCGCGGTCTTCAACCGATTTTAAAATTGTCCGCTCAAGCGCACGGCGTTCATTGTCCGCTTCAATGAGACTTGGATAGGTCGGGCCATATCGGTCATTCAGGCGTTGAAGTTGCACCAGAACGGACCCAAGGCGCGATTGCGCCTGACGGCCGGACGCGATTTCCTGCGATAATGGGAGCGTTAGAAGTTCGCGGCCCGTTGCTTCGCGCGCCTGGCGCAGCAGCGATTGGGCTTCTGATAAATCAGCGCGGGCCTCGGCAAGTCGCATAGTGACAGCGGCAAGTTCAACTTCGCTATTTTCGAGACGTTGCGCGCCGAGACCAACAATACCTGATTGCTGACGAAAATCTGTCAGGTCGCGCTGGGCTTGTTCGATGTTTTCTTCGAGCGATTCTGTTTCGCCGGAAAAGTTTGCCGCGTTCCGGGCAGCGCGGCGTTGGCGCTGATCGAGGACGGACTGCATATATTGACTGGCGAAGGCGTTCGCGACCCGCGCCGACTGGCTCGGATCTTCGCTTTTGAAGCCAATTGTCAGAGTGCTTTGGCCGGCGTCCGCTTCAATTTCGAGCTTCTTTAAAAGCTTGTCAGCCGCCCAAAGCCGCGCGTCGTTGCCAGCGACCAGTTCGCCGCCGGTGGCCTCGCGCCATTCAGCCTCAAGATCGGACTCAATCAGCTGACCTTGCGCAACCAGCGTATCGTAGACTTGCACCGCTACGCTGCGACTGCCCGCGATGGCCGCTTGTTGGCCAAGAAATTCAGAAACCCGCACCCGCGGCTCGAAGTTTCCTGTCAACAAATTTTGCTGAAGCGAATCGACCTGCACCCGCGCTGTCGAACGGTATTCTTTTGGCAATATTAAACCAACCAACAACGCCGCTAACGCCCCAACCATTACCGCCTGGATTAGGATCCATTTGCGTGCGAGAAGCACTGTAAAGAGAGCGTTCAATCCCATTCGGGTTATTCCATACCCTTGGTGTCAGATAGCGGCGCTGCAGATTTCCGGTAGTAAGAAAGCGAAGTCTTTTTGCGCAGGCTTGCCAATAAGTTTTTCGCGCGGTCATCCGCATTCATGCGCAACAATGCATTGCGCGCGAGAACAAGGCTGTCCTTGGAGTTCAGCGGCGCCCTTTCGACACCGGTAATTTTCATGATTTGTGTATTCTGCGCACCCTTGATGACGATGTTATCGCGGACGCCATACTCGGCCAGCTGATCACGGATGGCTTCCGGAAACGCATTTGCGACTTGCCGCGCCGGGCCAACAGAAAATTCAATATTTGCGTCATTTAATACCACAGACAGCGCATCAAAATTTTCTGATTCGTCAAAGAGCGGCGAAAATTTTTCTTCATCAAAATTGTTTGTTGGCAGCGTCAGGACAGAAAAAGAATAAGCGCGCCGCTTTGCGAATAAGGTTGGGTTTTCCCGAACAAACTGTTCAATTTCATCACGGGTCGGTTCCGGCGGCTGTGACGCCGTCGTAAGATAAAGATCGGCAAGCGCCTGTTCCTGGGCGATGGCCATGCGCCGCATGGCTTCCGGCTGGCGATGAAGATTTGCGTCGCGCGCAGCATCCGTCAGGAGCGCGCGTGTGATGATACGCTCCAGGGCAATACGTTCGGAAGCCGGTTCATTCGGCGACAAACCCGACCGCGCCATTTCGCTGCGTAGGTCGCTGATTGTGATTTCGCGGCGGCCAAGCTTTGCGACAATCTGCGTTTTGCCGCTGTCGGCCTTTTGGCGGTCAGCCGCATTGGCGGCCGGGCCGCCACACGCTAATGCGAAGACAAATGCGATTCCGATTAATAATTGGCGCACTGAATGCATCGCCATACCTCCGCTTTTCTCGCGAAGGGCATATTACGCCGGCGATAACAACGACATCATTCGCCGCGCCCGCCATAAGCGAATCCGCAGCAAAACCGTCGCCGCGCCAATCTTGTTTTTCCATCCCGAAACGCGGTTGGAAAACAAAACAGACACAAAATGCGGCGCCGGCGATAAAGCCGTTGCGACCACCAGACCCGCCCACCTTACTCGGCGGATCAGACTACGCCCTCCAAAACCATTCCAGCGCTCCAATGTGAGCCGCTCCCATTTGGAAACGAGTTCGTCCCACGTCTTTCGCGCCGGGTGGCGTACGATTGATGTATCGTTAAATGCTAAATGAAACCCTAGCGCCGCAGCGCGATGACACCATTCAAGGTCTTCGGCGATCCCATTGTGGAACGGTCCGATCTTTTCAACTGTGGCGCGTGTCGCAAAAAGGTTCGCCGTCACGGAAAAACGTTTACGTTCGATATAGGTTCGTTGATGAAATGCAAAGATACGCTCAAACGCCTCAACGGGCGTTGGTGATTTAGGCCGTTCCGCCGTTACAAATATTTCACCGCCAAAAAGCGGGCTGGACCCAAGTTTCTTTAAACCGTTCTCCAGCCAATCCGGCGCCGCGGTGCAGTCCGCATCGATAAACGCAAAATTTTCGCCGCGAGCGGCGTCTATCCCGGCGTTTCGCGCATGGGCGGCGCCTTGTTTGGACTCGCTGAGAAATTTAAACAACGGAAACTCGGCCCGAATATCGAAGAGATCGCATGACGAATTGTTGTCGACAACGATTACTTCGAAATCCGTTTTTGCGAGCGTTTGCGCATCAAGACTGCGTAAACACGCACGCAAAAGTTCCGCTTGCTCGAAATGCGGAACGATAACGCTGATGTCAACGCGCTTCGATGATCGAACGATACACATCGAGATAACGCTGTTTTTGTGTTTCCCAGGAATAGGAAGTCTCAAGCCGCGTACGGCCGCGCGCGCCCATGGCGCTGCGAACCGCAGGCGATTCTATCAAGTTGGAAATGCAAGCCGCGAGCGCGGCCGGATCATTGTTTGACGCATAGAACGCGCTGTCCCCGGCTATCTTGCGGGATTCATTCAGGTCAAACATCGCCATGGGCAAATTATAGGCCATGTATTCAAGCACCTTGTTCATGGCGAGGCGATCGTTAAAGTCGTTCTTTGGGTCAGATCCAACGCCGATATCTGCCGTGGCAAAAGCATCTGCGAGATCATCACCGCTCAAAAAGCCCGCAAAGGTAACGAGATCGTCAAGGTCGAGCATTCGCGAGCGCGCTTCCATGACTGCGCGTTCAGGCCCGTCGCCGGCAATCAGCAAATGAAAGTCATCACCGCCTGGAAGCGTGCGCAAATGCGCCATCGCATCCAGCAAAATATCGAGACCATCTTGCGAACCAATAACGCCGACCCAGAACAATAAATGTGCTGCGCCCTTCTTCAGGGAGCTTTTTTGGTTTCCGGCGCGTAACCGTTCGAGATCCGGGGAGGAATAAACAATATTGACGTCCTGTTGGGATATAAGCCCAGACGATAATGCATGATCACGAAATGAAGAATTGGTGGAAATCACCCGATCTGCGATCTTGAATGTCATTTTCTCAGCCCATCGCGCGAACGAAAGAAGCGGACCTTTGGCGGATCCGGTTTTTTCGATCAAGAGTTCGGGCGTCAGATCATGATGGTCAAAAACAACTTTCGCCTTGCCGAATTTTTTCGCCATGAGCGCTGGCGCAAAAAGGAAATCCGGCGGGTTACAAATTTGAAGTACGTCAATATCATTTAAGTCGAGCGCAACAAGACGATGAAGCTCGCATGCCAGCGCGCCGGAATACTCAAGCGCGTAGCCGGCAATCGTCCGCGCTTCGATCAGCAACGGATGCCGATAGATTTCGACGCCCTCGATGATTTCGTGTGGCGCCTGAAATGCGCCAAGCTTTGGCGAAATCACACTGACGCGCCAGCCATCATCACGCAGGGCGCACGCCTGTTGCCAGACACGCCGGTCCGGCGGCACTGTCATGTTTTCAATAATGATAACGGCGTGAGGTGATTTTTTTCCCACAACAGCGCGCCGTGCGCGTTTTGGGCGCGCCGCCGTCGATTTCGCCGCTTCTGCGGGTTGCGGCGTCAGGGGCAACGCCGCGTTATTCGAGGTTTTTACCAACTGTTTTAAGCCTGGGTTAATTCTACCCGACGATGATTGGCCGCATTCGAGCAGGTGAAACTTTCAACTTGCTGAACGGAACCGGAAAAATGTCGGATAACGGCGAGAAAAATCTAAACGCCTCGACGATGACGGGCCGCGCGGTCTTCGTCGCGTGGGCGATTTTGTGTGCCGGTTCTATCGCAACGCCGTCATTTGCCGCGACCGCGTCTTATGTTTCACCGGCCAGCATGACCGAAGCGGAACGCATTGCGCTCGGAACCAGCGGAGACAGCGCCGGTTATCTCATCCCGCTCGACAGCACTTTAGAACTGGTATTCGACGATCCTTTTGCGACGTCCAGTGGCGAAAATGTTACCATATTTTCCTTACCACCGCCGCCGCGCGGTTTCGCTCGCGCATGGGTTTCCTTCGGCGTCTATAATGACGGATCGCCAACAATTGTCAGGCGACGAAATATGCGCGCTGGAAGCCCGCTCAGTATCAGTTCACTATTTGACGATGGTTGCAGCGTCTTCGGCGGGTGCGATTTTATTTCAATTACAACGCACCGCGCACGGCGCGGCGCACCAGGCGTCGAAGTCGATTATGTCACAGTAGACGGCGAAGTTGTGGAGGTGACTTCGCCGACACCGGAGCCGCAAACCTGGGCGCTGATGATTTTGGGTTTCGTTGCAACCGCGATGCGGCTGAAACATGTGCGCAAGCAAAAGAAGCCGGACTTGGTTCTAGCCTGAGGTTTCAGATTGTTGCGCAGACAATGTCGCGCATCCTTCTTTCGCCAGTGAAAGCATGGCGGCAAAATGATCGTCGGAAAACGGATCGCCCTCTGCCGTCGCTTGAATCTCCACAAGACCGCCCTTGCCGGTAACGACAAAATTCGCGTCGGCTTGCGCCGTTGAATCCTCATCGTAATCGAGATCCAGCACGGGCGCGCCGGCGACGACACCGCAAGAAATGGCTGCGACGCGGTCGATGATCGGCGAAGACTTGATGATGCCTTGCTCGACCGCCCATTTGCAGGCTTCATTAAGTGCGATCCACGCGCCGGTTATCGATGCCGTGCGTGTGCCGCCATCAGCCTGAATGACATCGCAATCGACAAGAATTTGCCGCTCGCCAAGGGCTTTAAGATCGACGACCGCCCTTAAGGAGCGCCCAATCAGACGTTGAATTTCCTGCGTTCGGCCAGACTGGCCGCCTTTGGCTTCGCGTTTCATCCGCCCGCCGGTTGATCGCGGCAACATACCGTATTCCGCCGTGACCCAGCCGCGGCCCGCCCCCCTGAGCCATGGCGGCGTCGTTTCATCCCAGCTTGCCGTGCATAGAACGTGCGTGTCTCCGCATTTGATCAAACAAGACCCTTCAGCGTGTTTGGCGTATCCCGGGGTCATGGACACTGATCTCAACTCATTGAAAGCGCGGCCCGAAGGTCTCATCTAAATTCTCCTGAATATTGGAACCGCATACCTAGCGTCAGCGCACGCGCCATGTCGATCTATTTTCGTATTGTAAATTTTAGAAAGACTGCTGGCGAATATGGGAGCAATCGCTAAATTGAACGCCATGAAGCAAATCAACGAAATTGATCAACGCTCGCGTGAAATCTTTCGCCGCCTTGTTGAAACCTACCTTTCAACGGGCGACCCCGTTGGGTCGCGAACCCTTAGCAATGACACGAGCATCAACGTCTCAGCCGCGACGATCCGTAATGTTATGGCTGACCTGACCGATGCCGGACTTTTGCATGCGCCCCATATTTCTGCGGGGCGATTGCCCACCGAACTTGGGCTTCGGCTTTTTGTTGACGGCCTTATGCAAGTCGGCGAGCTATCGCCGGAAGAACGGCGCGCTATTGAATCCGAGACCCGAGGCGATGATGTTGAGGATGTGCTCGAACGCGCCGCTGCGCAGCTTTCCGGCATGACGCAAACTGCGAGTCTCGTTGTCACCCAGCGTTCGGATGCGCCGCTGCGGCAAATCGAGTTTGTATCGACCGGAAAGGGGCGCGCGCTGGCGATCATGGTTTTTGAAGACGGTCGTGTCGAAAACCGGGTTCTCGACACGCCGGAAGACTTGCCGACATCATCATTGACGGCCGCCGGTAATTATCTGAATGCGCGGCTGCGCGGCCGGTCTTTGAATGAAACCCGACAGAACATCCTGAACGAAATTGAATCAAATCGGGCGGAGCTGGATGAGCTGTCTGCGCGATTGGTGCAAGACGGTATCGCCGAGGAGGCTGGCGGAGACGACCGCTCGTTGATGGTGCGCGGGCGCGGTCATCTGCTCGATGAGACCGCTGTTCAGGACCTTGAGCGGGTCCGGATGCTGTTCGATGACCTCGAGAAAAAACGCGATGTCGTCGATCTTTTGAACGCCGCCAAAGAAGGGCCGGGCGTCAAGATTTTTATTGGCTCGGAAACGAAGCTGTTTTCGCTCTCCGGCTCTTCCATCATCGCCGCCCCCTATCGCGACGAAGCCCGCAAGGTTGTTGGGGTCCTGGGGGTGATCGGGCCTACGCGGCTCAATTACGCAAAAGTTATCCCGGTGGTCGATTATACCGCCGAATATGTCTCGCGCATGTTGAAATAGCGAGTTGTTATCCGTAAATGCTCATTCGGCTGAAACAGCAAATGTAATAGATCCCATGCAAGACAACAATTACCCGCCCAATAAAGGCCAGGAAGATGACGCTGATGCGCTTCCCGATGAATTGACCGACGAAGAAATTGCCGCCGCCATCGCAGCCGGCGGCGAGGACGCAGAAGCTGCGCCTGGCGACGAGGCCTTGAAAGAAGAATTGTCGAATTTGAACGATCAGATCTTGCGACTAGCTGCTGAGTTGGAAAATACCCGCCGCCGCGCTGATCGGGAGAAGGCCGACGCTGGCCGGTATGCGATTGCGAACTTTGCGCGCGACCTACTTGGCGTTGCCGATAATTTTGAGCGCGCCCTTCATGCTGCAGGCGGCGAAGACGCCAACCCTTCAACTGAAGCGCTCTCCGGAATTGTCGCCGGCCTGCGGATGACAGAAAACGAACTCTTGAGCGTTCTGGAACGCCATGGCGTCAAGCGCATTAATCCTGCCGGCGAAAAGTTCGATCCGAACCTGCACCAGGCGGTTGCGCAAATTCCCGGCGGCGCTGTCCCCGCCGGTCACGTTGTTGATGTCGCGCAGCCGGGCTTTACCATTGGAAATCGCGTTTTACGCGCAGCAATGGTGACGGTCTCCAGCGGCTTGTCAGAAACGCCGCAGGAAGAGACGCAAGACGCTGGTGAACCGACAACCGGCGATCACATCGACACCCAAGCGTAAGCAAAAAAGCGACTATCAGACTTTCGGCGCTGCAGACTTCACGTCGTCGGAGACATAGTCTTCATAGATTTTGAAATTATCGACGAACATTGCGGCAAGCTTTGCGGCTTGCGCGTCATACGCCGACCCATCATCCCAGGTGTCGCGCGGGCGTAGGATGCGTTTGTCAACATTTGGAACCTGTTCCGGCACATGGAACCCGAAAATCGGGTCCTCGCGCATCGGCGCAGAATTCAACGATCCGTTTAACGCCGCGTTCAGTAACGCCCGCGTTTCCTTAATCGGCATACGCTGGCCAACGCCGTGTGGTCCGCCGGTCCAACCGGTCGAGACCAGCCAGCAATTGACATTGTGTTTGTCGATCAGCTCGCCAAGAAGCTTGCCGTATTCCGACGGGTGACGCGGCATGAACGGCGCCCCAAAGCAAGTCGAAAACGTCGCCTGTGGCTCATTGCCGAGACCTTTCTCCGTGCCGGCGACTTTAGCGGTATAGCCGGAAAGGAACATATACATGGCTTGCGCCGGCGATAATTTTGCAATCGGCGGCATCACGCCAAAGGCGTCGCAGGTCAGCATAATTACGTTGTGCGGTTGACCAGCGCGGCCGTCGAGCGACGCATTCGGAATATAATGGATCGGATATGCGCCGCGCGAATTCTCCGCCAGGGTCGCATCGTCAAGATCAAGCTCCCGCGTCGCCGGGTCCATCACCACATTTTCCAAAACCGTTCCGAAACGCTTGGTCGTGGCGTAAATTTCAGGCTCGGCGCTTTCCGACAGACGGATCATCTTGGCGTAACAACCACCCTCGAAATTGAACAGACCGTTCGGACCCCAACCATGCTCGTCATCGCCAATGAGCGTGCGTTTCGGATCCGCCGACAATGTCGTCTTGCCGGTGCCGGAGAGGCCGAAGAAAATTGCAGAATCGTCTTTTTCGCCGACATTCACCGAACAATGCATCGGCATGATGCCGTCGTTCGGGAGCAAGTAATTCAAAATTGTGAACACCGACTTTTTCATTTCGCCGGCGTAGGATGTGCCGCCAATCAAGACGAGGCGGCGAACAAAATCAACAGCGATCACAGTCTTGGAACGACAACCGTGTTTTTCCGGATCGGCTTCAAAACCCGGCAGGTCGACAATTGTAAAGTCGGGGATTCCACCGCGCTCGTCCATGGGCGGGCGCACCAGCAAGTGCTGAATGAAAAGACTGTGCCAGGCAAATTGCGTAAACACGCGCACATTGATTGAATAGTCTTTATCGGCGCCGCCGCGCAAATCCTGCATGAATAATTCGTGCACGGATGCATATTCCAGCATGTCGCTGTGCAGCGTATCAAATTGTTCCGGGGTGATCGCCTTGTTGGCGTCCCACCAGATCGTTTTTTCGGTCTCGTCCTGGCGGACAATGAATTTGTCCTGCGCCGATCGGCCCGTGTGTTCGCCAGTTTTGACGACCAGCGGTCCGCCTTTAGCGATCTCGCCCTCGCCGCGCTGAACGGCGTGTTGATAAAGGGCCTCAGCGGACAGATTCGTCAGCTTGGACGGCGCAAAGGCCAAAAAGTTTTTTTCGCCGCTGTCATGCGACGGTGCGGGTGCACCCATTGAAATCCTCCCGAGACCCCAAAAATAAGGCATAAAACTGGGCCCCAGCCCGAATGTGCCGATCCGGGGGCCACGGCGCTAATAAATCAAAAAACAGGCCATGACCAGCGCACCGGCAAAACCTCACAAAATTGCCGCGAATTGGACCGCCTTGAGTCTTTCGGCAGCCCGTGCGAAATCCGGCGTTAACCGTAATCTGGAGAAGCGTAATGAATGGAATTTTTCGAGTTGGCGCCGCGCTTTCTGCGTTCGCCCTGGTCGCTGCCTGCGGCAACAATGACGGACAATCAGACACCGAAACGCCGACCGCCGCAGAGGAAACAACAACCGCGCAGGCAACTGATGAAGCATCCGCAACTGCGGCCGGCGATATCACCGCAGACGCATTAGCGCGCCATATCGAGATTTTAGCCTCTGATGATTTTGAGGGCCGTGCGCCAGGAACGCCGGGCGGAGAGAAAACGCGAAATTATATCACAGGCGAGTTTCAGCGCCTCGGCCTGGAGCCTGTAAACGGAAGTTATGAACAGCCAGTGCCGATTGTTGAATCGACTCTCAACCCGGAGACCTCATCTTTTTCCGTCAATGTAAACGGAGAAGTGCGGGATCTTGCCTATCGCGAGGACGTTGTCTTCTGGACAAAACGCATAACGCAAAGCGTTTCGATCGACGACGCCGATTTGATTTTTGTAGGCTACGGCATTGTCGCTCCGGAATATGACTGGAATGATTACGAAAATCTGGATGTCGCCGGCAAAACCGTTGTGATGCTCGTGAATGATCCTGGATACGCGACGCAAAATCCTAGTCTCTTTAATGGCAACGCCATGACCTATTACGGTCGCTGGACTTATAAGTATGAAGAAGCGGCGCGTCAGGGCGCGGCGGCGGCAATTGTCATTCACGACACCAAACCGGCGGCCTATGGCTGGAACGTGGTTGAAGGCTCCTGGTCCGGACCGCAAGTTGATCTGCAGCGCGCCGACAATGGCGAAAGCCGCGTTGCGGTCGAGGGCTGGTTTTCAAATGAGACAGCGCGCGACCTCTTCAGCGCTGCTGGTCTCGATCTTGATGAGCAGATGCAGGCGGCGTTGCAGCCCGACTTTGCCGCCGCGCCGATGACCGGTCTTTCAGCGTCAGCAACGTTGAATAACTCAATCATCCGCAGTGAGGACGCGAATGTGCTTGCAATGCTACCCGGCAAATCAGCGCCGGACGAATATGTCCTTTATATGGGCCATTGGGATCATCTCGGCGTTAATCCGAATACGGAAGGCGACGACAAAATATACAATGGCGCCGTGGATAACGCGACCGGCATTGCCGCAATCCTCGAAATCGCTGAACGTTTCGCCAATAATGAAGAGGCGCCAGACCGTTCAGTCATGTTTGTCGGCGTTACGGCGGAAGAATCCGGCCTGCTCGGATCTGCTTATTTTGGCGAATATCCGCCAGTCCCCTTAAAACAAATCGTCAGCGGCGTGAATATTGACGCCATGCTGCCAACTCCGCCGGTCAAAGACATGATCGTTGTCGGCTATGGCGCATCGGAACTTGAAGATATTCTTCAGGAAGCCGCCGCGCCATTCTTGCGCCGGTTGACGCCGGACCCGGAGGCAGAAAAGGGTTATTTCTATCGATCCGACCATATTTCGCTCGCGAAGAAAGGCGTGCCGATGCTTTACGCCTCTGGCGGAGCCGATTTCGTTGACGGCGGCATGGAGGCGGGCGCAGCGGCCGGCTCCGATTACCGCATCAACCGCTATCACCAGCCGAGCGACGAATACTCCAAGGACTGGCCGATGGAAGCGATGGTCGATACAACAAAGATTCTATACCAGACCGGCGCAGCAATCGCTTATTCTAATGCATGGCCAAATTGGTACGAAGGAAACGAGTTCAAAGCTTTACGCGACGCCCAGCGCGCTGAATAATTCAAAACACATTCATCGAATGGGCCGCCTGCACACCCAAATGCAGGCGGCCTATTTATTTTTGGTTTACCATAAACGGTAAGCCGTCATTAACGACGTCGCGCGAAACTCCGTAAAGGAGACGCGCAATTCGTGACCACAATATTTGATTTTCTGTCGGTGAGCCTTTTCATCGCGGCGGCTGGGTTATTCTTTTCCCGCTTTCGCAAAGAAGACCCGCCTTTGACGCCATACGTCGTGGTCTCGCTCGCATGCGCGATTGGCAACTGGCTGGGCAACAATGGCAACGCGCTCCTGGCCGTTGCGCTCTTTGCGGCGGCGGCATTCCTGACGCTTCATCTCGCCAGCGAGCCTTTCCGCGAGGATACCCGCGAGCCACGCTGATCCGGCGTCAAAAATCCGCTTTGTCAGCCTTTACGAACAGCTTTAGGGCTATCGGTGTATTGTAACCGGCGATCCAGCATGAAGGACGCGAAACTTGCCCGCTTCCGACGAAAATTTGATCATCGCAAGTGAGGCATCGGCGCCAGCGATTGATCTGCACATCGTCGATCAATTGATCGAAGAACGCTGCCAGAAAATTCGACGCTCTTTAGCATGGCCATTCTTTCGCAGCATTCTCTACCCAATTTTGGGCTACAAAAAAGCCGTAAAAATGGCCGATGCGATTGCGCTGCTCGAAGGCGCTGATGTCTTTGAATATCTAAGCCGGCTTCTTGACCTGAATGTTGAAGTGAAGGGATTAGAACACGTTCCGAAAGACGGCCGGGCCCTTGTCGCCATGACTCACCCGACCGGAATTCCCGACGGCGTCGCTGTATGGGATGCGATTAGTCCGGTCAGGGACGACATAACTTTTTTTGCCAAC
Source organism: Hyphococcus sp. (assembly GCA_013002535.1). Classification (GTDB taxonomy): domain Bacteria; phylum Pseudomonadota; class Alphaproteobacteria; order Caulobacterales; family Parvularculaceae; genus Hyphococcus. The sequence goes on along the minus strand of JABDJK010000038.1, from coordinate 19,563 downwards.
CGTGATGCAACGCGTGTGGCGCCCAATCTCGAAGAAATGATCATTCCCGTTGAATGGGTTGAGGAGAGACGCACCCGGGCGAGATCACGCGAAACGCTGCAAGGCGTCGTTCGCGCCTTTACTGGCGAGCGTTGTGTTGTCCTGTTTCCGTCAGGCCGCATCGCGTTCATGAATGACGACAAGAAACTTGTTGAACAGGAATGGCTAAACTCTGTTGCAATATTTGCGCGCAAATACGACAGCCCTATCGTGCCGGCGCATATCGTGATGCGCAATTCGTGGCTTTACTACTGGTTCTGGGACGTAAATACCGAATTGCGCGACATCACCCTGTTTCATGAACTCCTTAACAAAGCCGGCAAGACTTTTGAGATCATTTTTGGACCGCCTATCCCGGCAAGTGATCTTCGCGGTGACCCTAACCAAGTTACAGCCGCCTTGCGCGTCCATGCCATGGAAGAAGTCGCCAAAGGCGAAGCCTGGAAGCCATTCGCGCCAAGGAACCCCGATCAGAATTAAATCGAGCGCTTATCAGTTTTGTAGGTGAGTTCAAGGAATACGTCTTCGAGGTCGGTTTCCACCGTTGACAAATCCTTGACGCCGATGCCGGCCGCAGACACTCGTTCCAGTATCGCCGCAACCTGTGCTTTGCTGGGGGCGTAGGGGATCGCGAGGCGTCCATCGTCAAGCAGATCCGCCTGGTAGTCGCCGAGGTCAGGGGCCGACGAAACATCTTCTAGCGGCGTCACCATCAATGTCTTGCGATCAAGGGACGCAATCAATTTTTCTGTCGGCTCGCAGGCGACGACATTTCCCTCATGGATGATCGCAATTTCATCACAAAGGGTTTGCGCTTCTTCCAGATAATGGGTTGTCAGAATAATCGTTACGCCGCTGGCGTGAAGCTCCAGGACGTAATCCCAAAGCTGTTTGCGTAATTCGATGTCCACACCGGCCGTTGGTTCGTCGAGAATCAGGATCGGCGGCGAATGCACCATCGCTTTGGCAACAAGCAGCCGCCGTTTCATGCCGCCGGATAGCTGGCGCACGTAAGCGTCCGCCTTGTCGTCGAGACCGAGCGCGCGCAAAATTTCCATCGTACGGCGCTTTGATTTCGGCACGCCATATAGACCCGCTTGGATCTCAAGTGCTTCTTTCGGCGTAAAGAAGACGTCCATATTTATTTCCTGCGGCACAATGCCGAGGGCCGCACGCGCCTGGCGCGCATTTTTATCAACGTCGAAACCCCAAACCGATATTTCCCCGGCGGATTTGCGGACGAGGCCTGCTAGTATATTTATAAAGGTCGACTTTCCAGCGCCATTGGGACCAAGCAGACCGAATATCGACCCCCGCCGCACCGACAGGTCGATGCCTTTCAGCGCCTCTGTCGCCGGCGATTTTTTATCGCCGGCATAGGTTTTCCTCACCTCTCTTGCGCGAATTGCATATTCTTCGGTGGATTGATTGGCAGTCATAACGTCGAAGCCTAGTTTTGACGAGATATCCGCCGCCCGCGCCGCGCCGTCAAGAGTTGGCGGCCCCAACCGGGGACTTGACGAATTGTGTGAGTAATAGGCAATTCAATGTTTGCGTTCATAGCCCGTTATGCCAATGCGAGGATAGAATGACCGATACCGACAAAAAGACGCCCGCACCGGAGACAGTCTATGTCGATAAACGCCACGTCGCCTGCGACGGGGGGGGCGGCGCGCTCGGGCATCCGGTTGTCTATTATTCGCTTGAGGACGGCGAGGCCGAGTGCGGCTATTGCGATCGAAAATTTGTTTACAAGCCTGACGCCGCAGGCAACGACTAATCTGTCGCAGATCGCGCCAGCGACCAGACATCACGCATTTTCGGCGGCGCTGCTTGCAAGATCGCTTGACGGAATATTCGTCCCATCACACGGATCATGACGCCTGCAAACAACAGCATCAAAATCGTCGCGCCGACAATTTCCAACATCGGCGGATCGGCGTTGGCGCGCATCATTACCGCGTAGGGTGTATAAATCGGGATCCATGTGAGGATCGTCGCCGCCAGCCCGTTCGGATTTTGAAACACCATCAACATAAACGGCATCGGCGCGAAGACGATGAGCATCACCGGCCCCATATAGGACTGTGCATCCTGAAGAGAATTAGAGACGGCGCCGATCGCGAGAAAGATCATGGAGAAAATCAGATAGGCGCAGAAAAAATAAAACAGATAGACAAAAACAAGGTTTGTCGAAAACAAGGACGCGATCGCTGAGTTTGCAATGTCGGATGCATCACCCGCAATCAGCGAAAGAAGTCCGCCGCCTGCGAGGAAAATAATTGGCATCGTCAGGCCAACGGCGCCAATGCCGATGAGCTTACCCATCATCAACTGGTTCGCTGTCACTGAAGAAAGAAGGATCTCAACGATCTTGTTTGAGCGTTCTTCGATTGTGTTGGTCAACAGAAGGTTGCCGACGCCAAATATGATGACCAGCAACATATAAGTCAGCGCAGCCGGCATCATTGTCTCAATACGATCCTGCATATCGAGTTCTGCTTCATCGGGCGCTTTGTGCGGGCTAAAAGAGGCCATCGGCGCATTAACCCCTGCGACTTCATCAAGCGCGGCGGGCGGCAATCCGAATTCGGAGAAAAGCTCGCGGCGCAACAAAGAATTCAACGCTGTTGAAATGTAGCTCTCAAGCGCCGGGTCGGTCAGGTTTCGGCTCCAGAATTGCGCGGGCTCCGCATTTTCACTGCGTCCGAAATTGCCGGGAATTAAAATCGCAGCAAAGAGCCGACGTTCGGCGCCGTCGGGGGCCCGCACCGTTTTCTCATCAATGAGATACGGCCTCAGCAAAGCCTCAGCTTCAGCAAGGCTGGCGCCGGGCGAGACCTCATCCGGCAGATCAATTCGTTGAAAGCGGCGTGTCGGCGCACTGAACGCGATCGCCGGCGCCGGCGCAATTTTCAGCAATGCTTCCTGCGCCGCTTCGAATCCACCGGCCGCATAAAATTCCTCGATGCGTTTGTTACTGGAGTCCGCCGGCGCGAAAGGCGGCTGCAGCTCGTCCGGGTCGGCGCCATGCAGCATCGCATGAGCGGTAACGTACGCGTCCCATGCGCGCATTGCTCCGCGTCGTTCATGCTTTTCCAGTTCGAGATCTATCGCGTCTGAATAACGGCCGGAAATGTCGTGTACGACGAAGTAGCGGATTGGCTTGTTGCGCTCCAGAAGCCCAAGCGCGCCGCCTATAAACACCATACCCAGCGGGAACATGAGCAGGAACAGGAGGAAGCCGCGCGAAAAAACATATTGTTTGTACTCACGCCAGGCGATGGTGAATATTTCGTTCATTCCGCCGCAGCCTTTAATGTAAGTCCTTCGTCGGTAGTTGAGACGGCGTCTTGATCGTCTTGTCCAACGAGAGAAACAAAAATATCGTGAAGCGTCGCGCCTGCCTGTTCGAAGCGCGATAGTTTCAACCCCGCGTCTACGGCGCTTGCCAGCAAAACCTGGCCGTCGGCGCTCTCTTCCAGTTCTAGTTCATAAGTCGTTTCACCGCCGTCGCCTTCATGGTTTTCAATACGAATATTGGCGACCCCGCCAAGCGACGACAGAGCTTCCGGCGATGCTTTGGTGCGCACATGGACACGTTTTGCAAATGATGCCCGCGCCTGCGACAGCGTTCCTTCAAATCGTTTTTTTCCTTCGGCAATAATAAGGAAACGATCGCACAATCGTTCCGCATGTTGCATCACATGGGTTGAAAAAATTATTGTTCGGCCTTGATCACGCTGCATACGGATCAAATCTTCCAGCGTTTGCTGGTTGATCGGATCAAGGCCGGAAAAAGGTTCATCGAGTATGAGAAATTCCGGCTCGTGCGCAATTGTTGCAAGCAATTGGACTTTTTGCGCCATGCCCTTGGAAAGCGCTTCGTTTTTGGTGCGCGCAAACTGTTCAAGGCCAAATTGGTTCAGGAGCTCATAGGCGCGTTCTTTTGCGGCGCGCGGGTTTAACCCTCGAAGCCGCGCAAAATAGGCAATAGAATCTGCGGCCTTCATTTTGCGATAAAGCCCTCGCTCTTCCGGCAAGTAGCCGATCCGGCGGCGCACTGGAATTGCAGACGACGAGCCGAGCACCATGACTTCGCCCGACGAAGGCGAAACGATATCGAGCATCATTCTGAGAGTTGTAGTCTTGCCGGCGCCGTTCGGACCAAGAAACCCGTAAATTTCGCCCTGCTTCACATCGAAGCTTAATTCTTCAACAGCGACAAAGCCGCCAAAGCGTTTTGTTACGTTTTTAAGAGAGGCGGCGATGTGCGTCATGGAGGGTCTTTGGTCACATTTTCGGTTGGATTGTTATTGGCCGGCGCCTGTTAAGGAAGCGATAAAAACGCTCTACCAGGAGCCAACATTCTCCATGGACGCCCACGGCTCGGCCGGCGCTAAAGCATCGCCAGCCTGAAGAAGTTCAATTGAAATACCATCCGGCGAACGAACAAATGCCATACGCCCGTCGCGCGGCGGACGGTTGATGACGACACCGGCGTCTTTCAGGCGTTTGCAAAGGGCGTAGATATCATCGACACGATAAGCGAGATGGCCGAAATTTCGCCCACCATTATAGTCTTCCGTGTCCCAATTATAAGTCAGCTCAACCATGGGAGCAGAATGCTCCCTGGCGCGATCCGCGTCTCCGGGGGCCGCCAGAAACACCAGCGTAAATCGTCCCGCTTCGACTTCTTTTCGCGAAACCTCAACCAGGCCGAGTTTGTTGCAATAAAAATTAAGCGAGGCGTCGAGATCTTTCACTCGGACCATAGTATGCAAATATTTCATGCCTCTTCACTTTCTTTAACCGGATCGGGCGACGCGGGTCTGGACCGGATGATTTCGTCTCGCAAATAACCAGGCCGCCGCGCATGATAACGGCGCATATAAAATGCGACGATACTGAGCCAAATCACCATGACCGCAAAATAGACGTAAAAGCCGGAGAAAGCCTCGGCGACGTATAGCTTACAAATCGCGTCGCACTGCCAGGACGCCACGGATTTTTGTTCGCCGATCTGGACATATCGGACGATTTCGGCAGGTTCAGGCAACAAGCCCATTTGCCCAGCCGCCCAGATTGACCCGGCGATAACTGCGAATGCGATCGGCAGTGAGAGAGCAAACGTTCCGGCAATCGCCATGGCGTAGCCGGGGAATCGCGGCGTATGAACGCAAGCATAGACTTCGCGAAATTTTGCTTCGTCATATCCCCGTAAGAATTCAGGCTCGACTTTTTGATAGTGCGCCCACTCAATCGCAGCGCCTTCCGCGATCTCAGCTTCAATATGCTTTTTCCATCGCCAATAGAGAGCACCGGCGGCGGCGATCAGCAGCAAAACAATTCCGAAAAACCCAGCCATTCCCATCCATTGTGGCCCTACCAACCGGCGACGACACCATCTTCGTCTAGCTTAAATTCGCGCCTTTCCCAAGGCGTCCTTTAACGCATCGGCGAAGCGTCCGCGTTCTTCAGGCGAAAGAAAAGCGCCGAGAATGAGCGATTTTCCTTTGGAGACGATGCGCACCTGACTGTCATGGCGCACCGGTTTTTCGCATTCAACGCGCGTCCAGAATGGTTTCAGACGCCAGCGCATCTCATGACCCGACGGTAGATTTCGCGAAACCAGCAATTCGTCTCTGGTGACGCGTACGCGCTCGCGTAACCGTCCCTGTCGATAGCTCAAGCGGAAAGCAATGTAGACCGCCAGAATATCAAGTCCGTAAAACCCAACGACTGGCCAGGCGCCCAGCGCCGAAAAAGTAATGCTGAAAAAGAAGGCGACGCCCATGATCACGCCCATCACAACATAAAAACCCGTCGGCGGCAGTGAACGGTTGGGGTAAAGCACGGCGTCGAAAAGATACTTTTCGCTCGCCGCGTCATTTGGCGTCGACAACGCGCGCCCTCGCGCGTCCGGCGCGAGCGTTTCAAGATTTCGCGTATCTCGAGTTTCGCCAGTCGACATTCGTCCCCTCATCTATAAAAACAACACTTGCGTCATTGCAACGCATCATTCCACTTTTTTTATAAGGGTCAAATCAAGATGGCGCGAAAAATGACGCGAAAAAACGTCGCCCTCATGTTCCAACGCCTTTGTGAACATTCGCCCTCGCCAAAAACCGAACTTTATTACAAAGACCCGTTTACGCTGGTGGTTGCCGTCGCCCTTTCCGCCCAGGCGACCGACGAAGGCGTCAACAAGGCGACAAAAGTACTATTCGATGTTGCTGATACGCCAGAGAAAATGGCGGCGCTCGGCGAGAAGAAACTCGGTGAATACGTCAAAACCATTGGTCTTTGGCGCAATAAAGCCAAGAACGTCGTCGCGCTCTCAAAAATGATTATCGACGACTTTGGCGGCGAGGTGCCGCAAACCCGCGAAGAGCTTGAAAAGCTCCCCGGCGTAGGGCGAAAAACCGCCAATGTCGTTATGAATGTCGCCTTCGGCGCGCCAACCATTGCCGTCGACACCCACATTTTCCGTGTCGGCAACCGAACTGGCGCGGCGCCTGGCAAAACCCCGCTCGAAGTCGAAAAAGGCCTCGAAAAAGTCGTTCCGGAAATCTATTTGCAGGACGCCCATCACTGGTTAATCCTTCACGGGCGCTACATCTGCACCGCGATGAAGGCGCCCGATTGCCCCAATTGCAAGATTGCCGACCTTTGTCTTTACAAGGATAAAACGAAGCCGGGCGAGAAAAAACTAAAGAAAAAAACTAAAAAACTTGCTGGCGCGCCAAAACTGCGCAAAGTGAAACCGAAGTCGAAAACCAAACGCAAAGCGACGAAAAAGAAGAAAACCGCATGACGCCGGAAGAACGCCTGATCATTGCCCTTGATGTGGCAAACGCAGATAAAGCTCGCAACATTGTAGATACAATCGGCGATACCGGCGCGTTCTATAAAATCGGTTATCAGTTGATGCCCATTGGCGGGCTCGAGATTGCTCGCGACTTGTCAGCTCAGGGTAAAAAAATTTTTCTCGACTTCAAATTTCACGACATTGGCGCCACTGTAGAGCGCGGCGTTGAAAGCGTTTGCAAATTAGGCGGCGATATCCTCACCGTTCACGCCGAACCAGACGTTTTGGCGGGCGCAGTGCAAGGCCGTGGCGACGATCCGCGCCTCAAGATTTTTGCAGTAACGGTTCTGACCAGTCTTGATCAGGCGAGCCTCAAAAAAATGGGTATTGCTACGCCCATCGGCGATCTTGTTTTGAAACGCGCCGAGTTCGCGGCGGAGGCCGGCGCGGATGGCGTGATTGCATCCGCTCAAGAGGCGGCGGCTATTCGCGAGCGGTTCGGCGACGCCCTCTCGATTGTTACGCCGGGTATTCGGCCTACGGGCGCCGCCGCAAATGACCAAAAACGGGTGGTGACGCCGGCTCACGCTATCAAGGCGGGCGCTGATCGTCTGGTCGTCGGCAGACCGGTGGTTGCGGCGCCAAACCCAGCGGCAGCGGCGGACAATATCGTCGCCGAAATCACTTCAGCGCTCGCATAATTTGAAGCAAATCAAGCCTTTGCGCTTTCGCGCCAGCTTGGATACCATGGCGCAAATGATCACCGCTATTTTTGGCGGTAATACCAGTTCAGGGGTGGGCTATGGGTGATAGGGTCAAGCGCATTGAGCGCAGATCAAAACGTAATATTTTCGACGCCTATCTTGCGAGCGCGCGAAAGAACGGCGCTGAGACCGTCGCGCTGACCGACGGCGATGAGACCAAACTGACCTTCAAAGAATTGACGCGAGCGGCGTTCGCCCTCGGCGGCGCCCTCGCCGGAATGACGGCGCGCAAAGAACGGGTTGGCGTTCTTTTGCCTACGGGCGCCGGTTCGGTGATTGCCTTATTCGCGCTTCTGTCGCGCGGCCGGGTTCCGGCGATGATGAACTTTACCGCAGGCGCCCGAAATATATTGTCCGCATGCGCTGCGGCGGAAGTCACTAAAATTGTCACGGCGAAAAAATTCGTCGATCTCGCCAATCTTGACAAGCTGATCAGCGAGTTGGAAGGCAACGTCGAAATCATTTTTCTCGAGGACGTCAAAGAAAAAATTGGCTGGCGCGAAAAATTTCTGGCGATCGCCGGGCCGTTGATTCCCAGTCTGTTTGCGGCGCAGCCACACTTCGATGAACCGGGCGTTATTCTGTTTACGTCCGGTACGGAGGGGGCGCCAAAAGGCGTAGTCCTCTCGCATCAAAACATCATCGCCAACATTGAACAAATATCGGCCCATGTTGAATTGCTGCCGACAGATATCTTTTTCAATCCATTGCCGACCTTTCACTGTTACGGGCTAACGGCTGGGGCACTCTGGCCAGTATTGAACGGTCATCCGGTGGTCCTGCACCCTTCGCCGTTGCAGACAAAAATAATCCCGCAACGCATCCAGGAGAGCGGATCGACGGTCATGTTCGCCACCGACACGTTCCTCTCGCAATATATGCGGGCCAGTGAAGACGGTGCGATGTCATCCTTGCGTATCGCCGTTTGCGGCGCGGAACGCGTGCGTGACGAGACGCGCCAGGCGGCTGAACGCCGCTTTGGCTTTGAGGTGCTGGAAGGCTACGGCGTCACCGAATGCTCACCCGTGCTCGCCGCCAATCAGCCCGGCGACATCCGCGCCGGCACCGTCGGTCAGGCGCTCCCGGGTATTGAAACCCGCCTTGAACCGGTCGAAGGGATGGAAAACGGCGGACGCCTCCATGTTCGCGGCCTAAACGTCATGAAGGGCTACATCACCGCAGACGAACCCGGCGTCGTCAAACCGCCAGAGGATGGCTGGCACGACACTGGCGACGTCGTTGTCATTGATGACAAGGGCTACATCTCTATTCGCGGGCGCCTCAAACGCTTTGCCAAGATCGGCGGCGAGATGGTGTCGCTCGCTGTTGTCGAAAACTGCGCCTCCGCCGTATGGCCCGACAATTTGCACGCCGCCGCCATTCTTCCTGACCCGCGTAAAGGCGAACAGGTTGTTCTGGTGACCGACCGCGAAGACGCGCCGCGCGGGCTATTACTCGCCTGGGCGCAATCCCACGGCGTTGCCGAAATTTCAGTGCCGAAGAAAATCGTCAGCGTTGACGAAATCCCGGTTCTCGGCACCGGGAAAATTGATTTCCTCAAAGTCAAAACCCTCGCCGAAGAAGCCCTTGCAAAACCGGTCGACGAGCCGGCGCCGGAACTTTCCAAAAAGGAACTGAAGAAAATCGCAGCGGCGGAAAAGGCCGAGAAAAAGCGGCTGGAGAAAGAACAACGCAAAGCCGAAAAATCCGCCGCCAAAGAACAGGCTGAAAGAGAAAAAGCGGTAAAAACAGAAACCGCCAATGACGATGGCGAGGGGCCGGCGAAAGATGCTAAAGATGCTCCTGAAGAATCTGTCGAATCCTCAGCCGTCGACTTTGCTGCAGACGCAGATGCGCAGGAACAGCGCGATTATTCAAAAGACGCCAAGACAGATTTGAAAGACGCCGCGGAATAACTGCTATCACAATCGCTCACGAAACACCGCGCGCGGCGTCTACTGCCCGTTCCGCATCGGCCTGTTCATCTGCGGGCTCATCGTCCCTTTGATTGAGGTCGCCTTTTTGATCGGCTGGAGGCGTTTTGTCATCAGATGCTGGCGGTTCGTCAGCAGTGATCCCTGATGAATTTTCCAGCTCTTCATCTGTCTCATGAACAACAGCGATTTCAACCGGCGCTGGGGCAATCAACAACCGAATTTCCTCTTTCGAGATGGCGGGCTTGAATTCCTGCAGGGGCGGCGGCGCGAGCCGGCCATGATGCATATATTCGGCTATGAGCCGCGCCCACCCTTCTCGCGTAAAATTAAAGTCACCGTCGGCGCCGGGCGTAGGGTCACGCGGCGCCAGCGCTGCATGCTCGAGCCAGATTTTTGCCTCGCCGCCAAGACCGGCGGCGGCTTCCGCCATCAACCGATAAGCCGCAGGCGACGGCGCCGCTTCCAACCCCGCCTCAATATGATCTACGGCGTTGTCAAAATTTCCTTCCAGAATGTCTGCTTTCGCCTTCAACAGATGCGCCTCTAAAGATTCGCGGTTTTTCTCCGCAACCTGACGCAATTTAGGGGCGGCTCTCTCCGGTTTTTCATCCCTATAGAGATCATTGAGAATGCTGACGTAAGCCGGATGTGAATTGAGCGTGAAAGCGGATTCGATGAGTTTCGCCGCCCTGCCGGTCTTGCCTTCGTCGCCATGGCCTCTAGCCGCCAAACACACCGCCGGCGCGAAATCTGGCGCAAGTTTCAGTGCAGCCTCCGCATCACTGATCGCCGTTTTCTGATCGTCAGACGCCGCAGCAGCATAGGCGCCCGCCGTCAGCAATGCCGCCTCGCCCCGATCAGCGGCAATATTTTCAATCAATTTGTTCTTGCGCGCCTTCGTGATGGCGTCTCGGGCTGCGCCCCAGTCGCCAGCCGCCAACGCGAGATCGACGACCGATTGAAACGCCCATTTCGCGTTAGCGCGCAGTTTGAACGCGCGCTCGGCAAACTCGCGCGCCTTGGCTTTGTCGCCAGCCGCCATTGCCTCATTAAAAAGCCCTTTAAGACCCAGAAATTCGGTTTCCGGCGCCCCCAGCATAGCCGTGAAACTTTGTTTTGCTGCCGAATTATCCCCGCTGAGCTGCGCTGCTTGAGCAGACAAGAGCCGTGTCAGGGCGAGATCGTCGAGATGACGTTCGGCGACCTTGGCGTGATGGCTGGCGTCCGTCGCATCGCCCACAGCAACCGCTTCGAGGCCCCGCGTCAGCGCGGCAACACCGCGCGAGCGGCGCGCTTCCGCCTCGCGCGCTTTCAGTTTTTTCGGAAAGTCGATGATGTCCTTGATCTTGTGGGTCACATAGATCGCCAAAAGAAAAGCGATAGCGAGCGCGCCGACAACGATCCCCGATGGCGCATCGAATTTGTAGCCAAACGCCTCGCCAGCGATACGGCTGTCTAGTGCAGCAAAAAATGTAATAGTCCCTGCCAGAAGCAAAATGACCAAGAGGAATATCAATATACGGATCATTGATGGCTTTCTATCGGGTTGCGTCTGCGCGAATGACTTGGATCGCCGCTAACGCGCTATTTCTCGCCGCCGCCTTTTCGCGCCAATCGGCCATTGCACCCAGGCCCGCCGGTGACATAGCGGCCAATTCGCGCAATGCGTCAGGCAACTTATCCTCGCTCAAAGCGGCCTCCACCCTGGAGATTACGGCGCCAGGACTATCGCCCTCAGTTGCATCGGCCGGCCGTACATTTAAGAGCCCGCCAAACCATCGTGCGGGGCCTTTTTGCGTTTCTTTAGACGCCGCCGCAATTCCATCGCGCGCAGCTTCTGGAAACGCCGCCTTTAATTCACGCATTGTTGCAACGCCGCCCGCAGCATGACGGCGCAATGCGTCAAGAGCCGCGGGATCATCAACAAACTTCGCCACCGCGTTCAATTCGGTCGAATAAGGCTCGCCCTTTTCAACCGCGCTAGCAAGACGGTCGAGGGCCGCCAAATTCACAGCTGCTTCGGCGTTTTCAGAAAATGTTCGGTTTTCGAGCTTTAATACTTCAGCGCGGATAGCGGCAATCTCACCGCGCATTTGTGCGTCACGCGCATCTAACGCTTCGGCAAAATCCGCGCGCATTTGCGCGATCTGATCCTCAAGGGTCGCGGTTTTGGCGCGTTCAGCGTCCAACGCGACTGTCAACTCCTGGGTCTGTTCCGCCAGCGCCGCCTTTAAGGCTTCAATCTCACCGGCAGACAGTGCTGCGATTTTCTCTTCGGCAATGGGCGGATCCTGGGCGCCGCTCTCCTCATCCGATATCGCAGCGAGGGCGGAACGTTCCGATAATTCATTTGTATCAGGATCGCTCTCTATCACTGCCGCGCGCCCGACATCTTCCGAATTTAAATTCGCGTTGTCACTTTCTGACCCGGTCGGCGACTGATCCTCGGTGTCTACGTCGTTCGCTCCATCTTGCGCCGCATCTTCCGATAAGGTGAGCCCGCTTTCCGGCTCACTTTCTGTCTCGTCGATTTCGACAAGGGCAGATTTCGCATCAGCGACGAAGGATTTGTTGCCGCCGACTTCGGCCTCTGCATCGGGAAGCGGCGGCAAGAATACTTCGCCGTCTTCCAGCGCCGTTTCAAGATTGTCACCAGCGATTACGCCAACAGCTTCGGGCGAAATGTCTTCCGCGACAGTATTTGCAAGTTTATCCTCTGCGTCCTCATCCATAGCGGGCAGACTTGCCGCGTCATCGGCCTGACCACTGTCGGGCGATTCTTCGAATTCCGCTTCGCCGAGCGGCGGCAATTGAACCGCCTCATCGGCGTCATCAATGGCGGGCATTTCTATGATTGCGCCGGGCGGTGCATCCTGCGCCGCCTCTTCCTCAACACGGGGTTGATTGTTCGCCAAATTTCTCCAGGTCAGAACCGCCGCGCCCACAATGAAAATAAAAATTCCAAGCAAAATGACGCCCGGCGATAGGCCAAAGACTTTCGTATTTTTATTCGTCTCGGCCGGCTCTGCATCTTTGTGAAGATCGCCCAACGCATCGTCATCATTGGCGGTTCGCTCATCTTCGACGATTTCGGCCTCAACTTCCGGAACAGCGTTATCCGGTTTCTCATCGTCATTCGATTTAGTTTCGTCGGCCATATTTACTCTTTATCAGACGGCGGCTCACCAAAGTTTAAAAATGCGGCGTCAATGAGAAGGTAAGTGCGGTCTTATCGCCGCTCAAGGCGTCATTTCAATAAAGCAGCCATGGCGGTGAGATTTCTTTTATGCGGCACTTCGATGGATCGCCATTTTATGGCGCGCGCAGCGTCGGCGACATTCTCGCTGAAACAGGCGGCGGCGACGCTCTCGCAATATTTTGCAATTGCAGCTTTTTCAGCCAAAGTAATAAATAGCGCCGCAGTTCTCGGCGAAAAGAATGCCACGCCGTCGATTTCGCCGTTCGCCATCGCCGCGCAAACATCGCTCGGCAATTGTTGAACATTGCGCGCGCGATAATGCGCCTGTTTGCGCGCCGCGATCCCTTTTTCGCTCAGGAGGCCAACCAAATCGCCAGCCAGACGGTCGCCAGCGGCATGATAGACTTCGCCAGCGTCAGGGAAATGTTCGCTGGCGATCAATTCTGCGAGCGCGTCAACATCGCCGCCAGCGGCAGTGACATCTGCAAATCCCGCATCGCGCGCGGCGTCGGCTGTCGCGTCGCCCACGGCAAAAACTCGCATGTCCCGCCGCGTACTGTTTGCGGAATACGCGCGCACGCCATTTGCGGATGTGAAGGCAAGCGCTCCGATGCTTGAGGAATCAACATCAATGCGCAAATGTTCAATCGTCATCACCGGGCAGGCAACTGGCGTCAGCCCTGCGGAGCGACAAGCCTCGGCGAAGGCTTCGCTATCCTGCGCGGGCCGTGTGTTCAATATTTTCATGGACGCGCATTGCCTTTCGGGGCTTGCCTCGACCTATGGTTTTGATGTCCAAGGCGGGGAATGGCCAGCGCTAAAGATATTCTCGTCCTCGGCATTGAGACAAGCTGCGATGACACGGCGGCCGCCATTGTTCGCAGAGGCGCTGATGGTGCGCCGGAAATACTCGCCAATTTCGTCTGGACCGATCACGACGATCACCAGGCCTATGGCGGCGTGGTGCCGGAAATAGCCGCGCGGTCCCATGTTGAGCGGATTGATATCACCATAGAAAAGGCGCTGGCCGAAGCAATGCTTGGCCTGGATGATCTCGACGCAGTCGCAGCAACCGCCGGGCCGGGTCTTCTCGGCGGGGTTATGGTAGGCCTGACCACTGGAAAAGCGATTAGCCTTGCGCGCAATCTGCCGTTTCTTCCCATCAACCACCTTGAGGGCCACGCGCTTTCCGCGCGTATGATAGAGCGCGTCGACTTTCCGTATTTGCTGTTGCTGATTTCCGGCGGGCACACGCAATTGATCGATGTTCTAGGCCTCGGACAATATCACCGGCTTGGCACAACGATCGATGACGCCGCTGGTGAAGCCTTTGATAAAACCGCCAAGCTCCTCGACCTCGGACAGCCCGGCGGTCCGCTTATTGAGACCGCTGCAAAAAATGGGCGCGCAGACCGCTTCAAATTTCCCTTGCCGCTCGCGAAACGCGACGGCTGCGACTTTTCTTTTTCGGGCATGAAAACCGCCGTGCGCGAAGCGGCCGAAGCGATCGAAAATCCAACGCGCCAGGACGTCGATGATATCGCGGCGTCGTTTCAGTTTGCCGCTGCACGCCATCTTAGGGTGCAAACCGAAAAAGCGATGGAACAATGCGATTATACAGATGCTTCGCCGCGCCTTGTTGTCGCCGGCGGGGTCGCTGCGAACAGCGCCATCAAGCAATCGCTAACAGCTGCTTGCAAAGAAAGAGGTTGGCGAATGATCGCGCCGCCGCCGAAATTTTGCACCGACAATGGCGCCATGATCGCCTGGGCCGGCGCGGAGCATTTCGCCGCAGCCGGCGCGCCCGATCAGGATGAGGTGTTAGCCATGGCGCCGCGCGCGCGCTGGCCGCTGGCTCCGCCTATCGAGGGCCGCGAAATCGGCCACGGCAAAAAGGGACCGAAGGCATAAGCCGCAACCAAGACGGGGCCGTTTTTCAGATTTGCACATAAAAAAGGCGCGGAAACCGGGGTGGTGGTTTCCGCGCCAGGTGAACACTGCGGCAAGGGAGGTTTTGTCCAAACAGGGGGAGGGGACAGACCGCAGCGTCAGGGTTCGATTAGTGTCGCTAGACGATCACGCCGGAGGTTGCGTAATCAGCGAAGAAAAACAACGCAGCGCCGACAAGCCCTGAAAGGCTTAGCGTGGCGGCGAGTTGCAATGCGAAATTTCCAAATGTGTTGCTCATGTCTCTAGTCTTTCCTTGGTCGGTCCATTCTGATCTTTGATCCGCCATCGGAGGGCCGGCGATTATTTTTAATTCGTCTCTCGCCGATGGTTTCGAGCATATAAGGACCCCCTGAAAACTTGTCAATGAACGCATTCGTAAATATTCATTTTTTAGCACTATATTCACTAACAACGCCATTAGGGCTGCTAATTCTATAATATGACTGGAATATTTCTACCCAGCTGACGCAAAAACGGGCATAGAATATAGGTTTTTGAACGTTAATATATCAAAAAATTGGTGTATTATGCTATCTAATGAGTGGGTTTTTCGCCGGCACGCAGCCGTCGGCGCCACGAAAATCCGTCAAGCATGAGGTCGATCACCTCATTCAGCTCGTCCGCCAGCTCATCATACTCACCCTCGTGGAAGACTGCCGGGCTTGTGAACCGGTATGCGGCGTCAAGAAGAATTTTGGCGTTTCGCTCCGGATTTTCGATTGCAAAGCCGCCGTCAGCATTGCCCATCGAAATAATGTCACAAAGAACGCCAGCTTCAGCGCTTTCCCACTCCATGCCGACCTTAGGACGTTCCGTCAGCAAAGACGACGACAACTCATAAGCTTTCGGTTTGTCATGAAAGCGATCATAGGCGAGGCGCATTTTCGCCAGAAAAAAAGCTTTCAGTTTTTCGGTAGAAGATTTTGACGGGTCATTCGCGACGGCCCGCAGATTATCCACATGCTCGCGCCGCAACACGCGCACGAACATCTCTGCAATATCAAGCTTTGACGGGAAAAACCGATAGAGGTTGCCGGTGGACATGTTGCAGTCCTTGGCGATCTCCGACATGGTCGTCTTTCCATATCCATAGTGCAGAAATCGCCGGCTGGCGGCGTTCAGGATTTCCTTCGCGGTCTCGTCGAGATTTTCGATTGGCATTATTTAGATTGCGCCTTTATCTGTCCGCATCCAGACCTGTCACATTGGTAATTATTGTATAAAACGTTCAATGCTCATTCTGCAAGGACGCTTATGAACGGCGCTGCGCCATTTGACACAATTTCGGTGATAGGCGGCGGCGCCTGGGGGACAGCCCTTGCCAGTCTTTGCGCCGCGAACGGACGAACAACGTTGCTTTGGGCGCGAGAGCCATCCGTCGTCGAATCAATAAACGCGAAACACGAAAATATTGATTATTTGCCCGGAATACCGCTCAGCGCCGACCTATCAGCCACCGGTGATCTTAAAGAGGCCGCGAAATGCGAGGCGGCTCTATTTGTTGTGCCGTCGCAGTTTGCGCGAAGCGTTCTTGTTGAGTTGCAAACATTATCCGTCGCCGATTTGCCGATTGCTCTTTGTTCGAAGGGAATTGAACAATCAAGCGGCCTTTTGATGATTGATGTTTTGCGCGCGGTTTGGCCGGATGCGCGGTCGGCGGTTTTATCAGGACCTAGCTTTGCCGCAGACGTCGCCCGCGGTCTGCCAACCGCCGTCACCCTCGCCTGCCAAGACGACGACCTTTGCTCGCGCTGGGCGGCAAGCATCGGCGCCGCGCAGTTCAGGCCGTATCTTTCGCGCGATCTTATTGGGGCCGAACTCGGCGGCGCAGTAAAAAACGTTCTCGCCATCGCCGCCGGCGTTGTCGACGGCAAAGGTCTTGGTGAAAGCGCGCGCGCTGCGCTCATCGCGCGAGGCTTTGCAGAGTTTCAACGCCTCGGGGTCGCCATGGGCGCGGACCGGCAAACCATGGCTGGGCTTTCCGGACTTGGAGATCTCATCCTGACAGCTTCATCGCCGCAGTCGCGCAATATGTCCCTCGGCCGCGAACTGGGCAAAGGCCGCAAGCTTGAGAGTATTATAGGCGAGCGAAACAGCGTCGCCGAAGGCGTTGCGACAGCGCCTGCACTGCTCAAAATGGCCAAGAAATACGGCATCGACATGCCAATTGCGTCAGCAGTTGCCGCGCTTACAACGGGGGCGGTTTCCGTCGATGACGCGATAAAATCATTGTTGACGCGCCCAATAACCAAGGAAGGCTAAAGATGCCCGCTTATATACTTCGTTGCCTCGACAGGCCTGACGCCGGGGCTTTGCGTGCTGACACCCGCGAGCGCCATCTGGAATACATCGCCGCCGCTGGCGATCTTGTTCTCCTTGCTGGACCGACGCTTGGCGACGACGGAGCTCCTATCGGCAGTATGCTGATAATTGAAGCGGCCGATAAAACCGCGGCAAGCGAATTCGCTGCAAAAGACCCTTACGCAGTCGCGGGGTTGTTTTCTAACACAGAGATACAAGCCTACCGGATCGTCACCGGCGCGCTCACAACCTAATTTCAGCTATTACAGCTTGCGCTTGTAGGCGCGGCAGCTCGCCTCATAAGGCTTGGCGGAAAGGCGCGCATTCCATCCGGCAGTCCAGGCGTCGCCGCCGTCAACACCGCCGCGCGCGCGGCATTGTTCGAATCCGGTGCGATAGTCCGGGGACAGAACTTTTGCCTTCGCCGCAAGATCAAACGCCTTGTCATAGCACTCGCAGATCAAATCCTGACCGGCGGTGCTCGCAAAGGTCACTGCCTGCCCGGCGGATGTCGTCGTAATGACAGGTTTCGTTGGGTTTGTAGTGTTGCCAAAAGTCGTATTTGCGATGGCGTAAAATACCACGCCCATAACCAGCAACACCAATATGCCGCCGAATATCGCTTCTATCTGCAAGTTCCGCATGACAACCCCTCGTCAACAATTCCCCAAACACAAACATCGCGCTCAAACGACGCGCGAATTGTATGTTAACCTGAAGCGACGCCTTAAAAAAGGGTTAAAAAACCAGCCTGGGCTTGGCGTGCGATAACGACCCATCCACTTTATCATATTGTTTTTATTAACCTATCCTGGATGCTGCCAACTTATTCTAAGCCGATTGCCGGATCTGTTGCGACTACGCAAAAGTTTTCCGGCTCGCCTGGCGGGCGACCACCAGCAAGTCGAAGTAGAATTCTGCCCCATCGCCAGGGGTCGAATTAAAGTCTATCGAGCCGTCAAAAGCCCCCCGCGGCGGGTCCTCGCCAACGGGGATTTTCGATAGATCCATTTATTTACTTTGCGTTCTTGTTCCGCCGGGCCAGTAGTTTCAACCGCAAGGCGTTCAATTTGATAAAACCCTCTGCATCTTTCTGGTCATAGACCGCGTCTTCTTCAAACGTAACGTGCGCTTCGGAATAGATGGTGTTGTCGGAACGGCGCGCGACAACATCGGCTGAGCCTTTGTAGAGCTTCAAATCGACCTCGCCGGAAACATACTCCTGGCTTTTATCGATTGCCGCCTGCAACATTTCACGTTCCGGCGCATACCAGAAACCGTTATAGATTAGCTCGGCATAACGCGGCATCAATTCGTCTTTAAGATGCGCCGCACCGCGATCAAGGGTGATTTGTTCGATGCCGCGATGGGCGGCAAGCAATACAGTTCCACCCGGTGTTTCATAAATGCCGCGCGATTTCATGCCAACAAACCGGTTTTCAACGAGATCGAGCCGGCCAATACCATGGCGACCGCCATAATCATTGAGCGCGGTCAGCATTTCCGCCGGCGACATTTTCTTGCCGTTGATGGACGCCGCATCACCGCGCTCAAATCCAATACGAATGATTTCGGGCTCGTTCGGCGCATCGACCGGGTCAACAGTGCGCTGATACACATAGTCCGGCGCCGGCGCGGCGGGGTCTTCCAGAACTTTGCCTTCAGACGAGGTATGCAGCAAATTCGCATCGACCGAAAACGGCGCCTCGCCGCGCTTGTCTTTCGGAATTTCGATTTGATGCGCCTGTGCAAAAGCGATCAACTTTTCGCGGGAATTTAAATCCCATTCCCGCCACGGCGCGATAACATGAATATCTGGATTTAAGGCGTAAGCGTTCAACTCAAACCGAACCTGGTCATTGCCTTTCCCCGTCGCGCCATGGGCAACAGCGTCGGCGCCGGTTTCACGCGCAATTTCAACAAGGCGTTTGGCGATGAGCGGCCGCGCGATCGATGTGCCGAGGAGATAAAGCCCCTCGTAAACTGCATTGGCGCGAAACATCGGAAAAACAAAATCGCGCACGAATTCCTCGCGCAAATCTTCGATATAAATCTGATCTGGCTTGATGCCGGCGCGCTCCGCCTTACGCCGCGCCGGCTCCAATTCCTCGCCCTGCCCAAGGTCAGCGGTAAAGGTCACAACCTCGCAATCATATTCGACCTGCAGCCATTTCAGGATGACTGACGTGTCGAGCCCTCCGGAATAGGCAAGAACGACTTTGCTGATATTGCGTTTTTCGGCCATGACCATTTCGTCCAACGTTAATTTGCGCATAATGTATTGAACCGGCGCGACAACGTTTTTTTGCGCCAGCACGAATTCCGCAGCGATACGCTTACGGAAAGGAACAGGTCAATGAGCAAAACCGCTCTTTTTTCGATTCTTAGTTTGAACATTGCCGCATGCGCCGCGACTGCTACGGATAATTCGGCGCCGATTGAGGCGATCGTACCGGAAGGCTTCGAAAGCGTTGTCAGCCAATTTCACTACAGTCCTGCCGTTCGCGCCGGTGACTTTATCTACCTGGCCGGCATTGTCGCAGGGCTGCCGCAGGACGAACA
>JABDJK010000115.1 GCA_013002535.1 Hyphococcus sp. | reverse complement strand
CCGGTATTCTCTTTGCGATCCTCCTGAAACTTACCGTGCGCGAGCCGCCGCGCGGCGCCACCGAAGACGGCGCCAAGAACATAGACGCCTTCAAAGGGTTGAAGGTCGCAGAACCTGTCGGTCTCGTTGAAAAAATGTTCCGCTGGATGACCCTGCCGCTGCCGGGAAAAATGCGCGGCGCAACATTCAGCGAGCTTGCGACTCTGTGGCGGGCGGCTAAGCACTTGCTTGCGATCCCGAGCTATCGTGGCATCGTTATTGGTCTGACATCGGCGTCGTTTGCTTCCTATGCGATCGCAAACTGGATCGTTGTATTCTTTGGGCGCTCTCATCCGGATTTTGCGACGGGCGATGTCTATTTCTGGCTTGGCATCATCAATGGTACGGCTTATGTGCTGGGTGTATTTGTCGGGGGAAATCTGGTTGATCGGTTGGCGGCGAAAAATAAGTCCGCTTACGGATGGGTGCCGGTCGTAGCGCTTGTCTTGAATGGCCCGTTTTTTATAGGGGCTATGTGGCTCAACGATCCGGTATGGTCTCTCGTATGCTGGTGGTTCTCGCATCTCCTGACCGGGTTTTATTTGGGGCCGTGTTTCGCGTTGGCGCAGACGCTGGCGCCTGTATCAATCCGGGCGCTGTCGACGGCAGTGTTCTTTTTCATCATCAACATGATCGCCCTCGGGTTCGGTCCGACGTTTGTAGGCGTGCTCAGCGACATCCTGGCGTCGGGCGAAATGAATAATGAAATGTCACTTCGAATAGCATTGTCGTCAGTAGTGTTTGCCGGATTTATTGCAATTGGCGGTTTTTGGTATCTTGCAAAAAAACTGCCCGCAGACTGGGCGAATGCAACAGGCGAGGAGGCGTAGATGGCTGAGAAAAAGAAGGCTGCAAAAAAGCAAGCGGCGAAACGTAAAGCGCCTGCTAAGAAAGCCGCAAAGAAAAAGGCGTCAAAAAAGGCGGACCTGAAGACCAAGCCGACGGTGAAAAGTGTTAGTGCATTTATCAATGATGTTGAAAATGAAACCCGCAAGCGCGACGCGAAGACTTTGCTTGCGGCGATGAAAAAAATCACCGGCGAGAAACCGAAATTGTGGGGTCCGACGATTATCGGTTTCGGGACTTACCATTACAAATATGAGAGCGGCCGCGAGGGCGACATGCTCGCGGTCGGATTCTCGCCGCGCAAAGCGAATATGGTGCTCTACGTTCTCGGCTCCCTGAAAGACAATGAGCCGTTACTTAAGAAGCTCGGTCCATACAAGCGCGGTTCTTCGTGTCTTTATGTCAACAAGCTGGAAGACGTTGACATGAAAGTCCTTGAGAGAATCATCAAGAAGTCCTACACGCAGACTTTGAAAAACTGGCCGGCGGAATAGCGTGCCATAGAGCCTGTCGCTGCCTTCTTCCGCCGCCTGCGGGGGAAGTGTCTGCGAAGCAGACGAAGCGGCTTTTCGAGAACTCTGCAACGGCCTCCTCCGTCTCGGCTTTCAGCCTCGACACCTCCCCCGCAAGCGCGGCGGGGAGGGCGCGTAACTTTATATTCGTTCAAACTACCCCGGATTTTTATACCGATGCACAAGCCGTGTGGTTTTGCCGCGCAGGCCGGTATCGAACCAGACATTCTTCTCGTCGTCGTCGGGGTTGGCGTGAATTTTCTCCGCTGATCCGTCAAAGACAAAACCAGCCGCGGTGACGTCCGCCTTCATGATGTCTTCCGGGATACGGTGCCACGAGGCGCTGTCCGCACGCGAAGAACCGTCGGCGGCTTTATGCTCAATCACGGCGAAGACGCCGCCAGGTTTCAGGACGCGTTTAAAGTCTGCGTAAATGCCTGCCGAGCGTTCAGGGATCGCTTCACCGGCCGCCTCATCGTAATGCAGATGGTGAATGATCAGCGACAGCAACAAAACATCGACGGAATTGTCTTCATAAGGCAATGGCGCGCCCGGCTCGGTAATATCGAGGGAGACATTGCCGAACTGTTTATAATGTTCGCGCAGGGAATTAAACCGCTCCGCCGCATCGGGATTGGCGCGATTTTGCGCGTGAACTTTTCCTTCGGGACCAACGGCGCCTGACAAAATTTCTATAAAGTACCCGCCGCCTGATGCGAAATCGACAACCGTCATGCCTTCTTCAATGCCGAAGAATTTCAAAACCTTTCCCGGATTGCGGTCGCCGTCGCGGGCGATGTTTTCTTCTTTGCGATTTGGGTTATCGATTCCAGCTTTGATGTTCGCCGGTATCTCTCCCGCTATTGCAGTCGTTGACAATATTATCGCCGCGCATGCGGCGCTCAAATATGTTTTCATAAGTTCCATCCCTTCTTTATTCGCGCGCTCTGTGCGCGGCGCGATGACAATACGGATTGCGCACGCCTGACGAGCGGCGAAACGCCAAAGCGAATGAGTTTCAGGATGAGTTGCATCGCCAAATCACAATCGCGTGTGGCGCCATGCGGCCACATTTCCGCCGCCGATTGGACCGCCTTGCGAATGATGATCGCGGTGCAGCAGGGGTGATTGCCTGAGGAGAGAGGGTCGGTAGTTTTGATGGCGTTTTCAAAATCCACAAGCGGAAAAATCTACGATGTAAAACCGGCGGGTGAACATCCGTATTTTCATGGCGGATCGATTGCGGGTTTAATCGGATTTGCGCTGGATGCGTTTCGCGGCGCCTGCGCGGGGTTGCTTGGGCTGCTTGGCGCTTCTCACACTACCGGCGCCGGTTTTGTTTCGGCGCCAGCGGCTGGCGAAATGCCGGGATTGACGCAAGTGATGGAGCAAATGTCCGTAGGCGGACTGGCGGGTCCCGTAGAATTACTCGGCGGATTAGTCTTGTTCCTGACGACGCGCCGAACGATCGCGCGAACACTTGGTCTCCTTGGATTTATCGGCCTTATGGCAGCGTATTCCAACGGCTATTCGCTTGATGAAATTCTGCTGATGGCGGCAGGCGGCTTGCAGCGAGCGTCGGAATTCCTGGAAGGGGCAACGGCGATCGAGGCGGCGTAACGTTGCGCGAGCGCGTTGGCGGAAAAATTTCGGCGGAAAATCTGTTCATGATCGCCATTTTCTGGTGACGGGCGGGCCCGACTCCGCTAAAGGCTCGCCATGGAACTAGACCCTCACGCAAAAGCGCACGAACGCGCCTTGATTATCGACTTTGGCAGCCAGGTGACGCAACTCATAGCGCGGCGTCTACGCGAGGCCGGCGTTTACTGCGAAATTCATCCTTTCAACCGCGTCGATGCGGCATTCCTCGCCGATTACGGCCCGAAGGCGGTAATCCTCTCCGGTGGGCCGTCAAGTGTCACTCTGTCTGAAAGCCCGCGCGCCGATGAGACGGTTTTTGATCTGGGCGTGCCAGTGCTGGCGATCTGCTATGGCCAGCAAACCATGGCGGCGCAGCTCGGCGGCAAGGTAGAACCGAGCGACGAACGCGAGTTCGGCCGCGCCGAGGTCGAGATTCTTGCCGAGAGCCCGCTTTTCGACGGCATCTGGGACGTTGGCGGCAAATATGTGGTCTGGATGAGCCATGGCGACCGTGTGACGGCATTGCCCGACGGGTTCGAAGTTGTCGGCACTTCACCAAATGCACCATTTGCTGTTGCCGTCGACGAAGCGCGCCGGTTTTACAGCGTTATGTTTCACCCGGAAGTCGTTCACACGCCTGATGGCGCCAGACTACTGGAAAATTTCTGCAAAAAGATCGCCGGCCTTTCCGGCGACTGGACCATGGCCGCGTTTCGCGACGAGGCGATTGAAAAAATCCGCAATCAGGTCGGCGACGCACGCGTTATTTGCGGACTTTCCGGCGGGGTTGATTCGTCGGTCGCTGCCGTTCTGATCCACGAAGCGATTGGCGAACAACTGACATGCGTGTTTGTCGACACTGGTTTGATGCGGGCAGGCGAGGGCGCGGAGGTAGTTCAGCTATTCCGCGACAGCTATAATATTCCGCTGATCCATGTTGAGGCGGAGGATTTATTCCTCGGTGAGCTTGCCGGCGTTGACGATCCGGAACGCAAACGCAAAATTATCGGTAAATTGTTCATCGACGTTTTTGACAAGGAAGCGAGCGCGATTGAGAACGCCGGTTTTCTGGCGCAGGGAACACTTTATCCGGATGTGATTGAAAGCGTCTCCTTCGACGGCGGGCCATCGGTGACGATCAAGTCGCACCACAATGTCGGCGGTTTGCCGGAGCGCATGAATCTGAAACTTGTCGAGCCTTTGCGCGAGCTTTTCAAAGACGAAGTGCGCGCGCTTGGCCGCGAGCTCGGGTTGCCGGACCATTTTGTCGGGCGTCATCCGTTCCCGGGGCCTGGGCTCGCAATCCGCATTCCGGGTGAGGTGACAAAAGAAAAGGGGGATATCCTGCGCAAGGCGGACGCGATTTATCTCGATGAGATTCGCAAAGCCGGTCTCTATGATGAAATCTGGCAGGCGTTTTCGGTCCTGCTTCCTGTTCGCACGGTCGGTGTTATGGGTGATGAACGCACCTATGATCATGTGTTAGCGCTCCGCGCCGTAACCTCTACAGACGGCATGACGGCGGATTATTATCCGTTCTCGCATGATTTTCTTGGCGCCTGCGCGACGCGCATCATCAACGAGGTGCGAGGCGTCAATCGCGTCGTCTACGATGTCACATCAAAGCCGCCCGGCACGATTGAGTGGGAATGATCTGAGATTTTTCGAGATCTATCGACGTCTATCAAAATAAATAAGTAAAACAATAGGTTATGCTAGATTTCTGCCGAGATCTATCGCTATTTTTCGCCCTCAAATTGGGTCCTTCGGCGGTATTGTTGACGGACCCAAAAATTTGCCAATCTCCCAGATCGAAGATACCGTTAGGGTAGAATTACAACATGACGGTATCATTA
>JABDJK010000088.1 GCA_013002535.1 Hyphococcus sp. | reverse complement strand
TTCCCAGATGCATTGACGATCGCGGCGTCGTATTTAAAAGAAAATCCGGATACGGACGTATTTTACGGCCAAAGTGTCATTATCGATGACAATTTTAAATTTCATGGATATCATTGGGCCGTTGAACCACCGAGTGATGCGATCTTGTATGGTGATCCGATTTCCCAACCGTCCTGTTTTTTTCGGCGTTCAAAATACGATGAAATTGGCGGCCTCGATATCGATCTCCACTATACTATGGATTGGGACCTTTGGGTGCGTTTCTGGCGCGCGGGGGCGAATTTTGGGTACACAGACGAAGTCTTGTCGCGTGTTTTGTGGAGCGAGGAAGCGAAAACCGGAGGATTTGGCGCAGCCCGTCGACGCGAATTGCGGCGCATTATCAATCAAAACCCAAACTTGGTTCGCCGTCTAAAGAGCCAGGTTGGATTTTCGTTGCATCATTTTCTCGAATATATTTTTCCAGCCTCCGTCTCCGGCCGCCTGAGACGCGCGCGCAGCGATGGAAGGCCCGGAAAAAATGGAATTACACGAAGTGGCGCTATTTTGGGAACCGGCGCAATGCCAGTGGTGAATTGGGGGGCGGAAGGCGTCTCGAAGATCGTTCTCTCGTTCGACGGTGATGCATCCAAACTGGATATATGCGCAGGCGATACAAATTCTACTGTGAATTCACCCGGCGATGTAATGGTTGAGCTCGTGAATCCATTGCCGCCAGGTCAGGAATTAATAATAAAAATTTACGGCCGGGAGACAAGCAATCCTGTCTATCTGAAGTCCATTGAGTTAAAGCGATAAACTGTCAAATGTCATGGAATCATTGAGGTAAAAATGAAAGTAGAACCGCTCGATATTCCTGATGTGAAAATCATCACGCCGCAAACTTTCGCGGATGATCGCGGCCATTTCACAGAGACTTATACTGAAAAAAAATTCTCGCCTGTGATCGGCGACGTCAGGTTTGTGCAGGACAATCAATCATTTTCGAAACAGGCGTTTGTTTTGCGCGGGCTGCATTATCAGGCGCCGCCATATGCGCAAGACAAATTGGTGCGGGTTATCGCAGGAGAAATTTATGATGTGGCCGTCGATGTAAGGCAGAGATCTCCAACTTTTGGCAAATGGGTGGGGGCGACGATTTCGGCTGAAAACCGCAAGCAGATCTTTGTCCCGAAGGGCTTCCTGCACGGGTTCCTGACGCTGCAGCCGGAAACACTCGTCGCCTACAAAGTGAGCGCCTTTTATGACAAAGCCTCCGACGGGGCGGTTATGTGGTCGTCGCCGGAATTCGAAATTGACTGGCCGCTCGGCGATAATCGGGTGCTTTTGTCCGAAAAGGATGCGGCGGCAATGCCGTTTGCCGAGTTTGAAAGCCCATTTGCTTGAGGCTTCGCGTCGGCCACGACGGCCCTTGGGGAAATCCGGGACAAATAATTTTTTAATCCGGCTTGATTTTCCCTGCGGCGTGATCTCAATATCTTGTGGAATAATCCCGACATTTTTCGGTAAAATCACAGGATATAGTGCACAATGTTGGACGCAGCCGAAACGACGTCGACCCTGCCGGGGCTGATGACGCCCTCCAAAGCTTATAAGCCATTTCGATACCCGTGGGCGTATGATTTCTGGAAACGCCAGCAGCAGGTCCACTGGATGCCGGAAGAGGTGCCGCTGGGCGAAGACTGCAAGGACTGGGCGAACAAACTCTCTGATGCAGAGCGCAACCTTCTGACGCAGATATTTCGGTTTTTCACCCAATCCGACATTGAGGTGAATGATAATTACATGGAACGCTATGCGCGCGTTTTTAAACCGACCGAAGTCAAGATGATGTTGTCGGCGTTTTCCAATATGGAAACGATCCACGTTGCTGCTTACGCGCTGCTGCTTGAAACCATCGGCATGCCGGAATCAGAATTTTCGGCATTTCTTGAGTATGAAGCGATGCGCGACAAGCACGACTTTATGCAAGAATTTGGCGTTGAGTCGAATGAAGATATCGCTCGTACGCTGGCAATGTTTGGCGCGTTTACGGAAGGGTTACAGCTATTCGCGTCCTTTGCCATGTTGATGAACTTCCCGCGTTTCAACAAAATGAAGGGCATGGGTCAAATCGTAACGTGGTCGATCCGCGATGAATCGCTTCACTGCGAGGGCATGATCCGGATGTATCATGCGTTCGCGAAAGAGACCGGTTGCGTTACGCAAAGCGTTGCTGACGATATTGTGGATTGCTGCAAAACTGTTGTTGGCCTCGAAGACAAATTCATTGATCTTGCTTTTGAAATGGGTCCGGTCGAGGGAATGACCGCCGACGATATCAAGTCCTACATCCGCTACATCGCGGATTGGCGGCTTGGCCAACTGGAGCTGCCGAAAATTTACGGGGTCGAGAAACATCCGCTGCCTTGGTTAACGGAAATCCTGAATGGCGTTGAGCACGCCAATTTCTTTGAGGC
Source organism: Hyphococcus sp. (assembly GCA_013002535.1). GTDB lineage: Bacteria > Pseudomonadota > Alphaproteobacteria > Caulobacterales > Parvularculaceae > Hyphococcus. The sequence continues at coordinate 4,722 of JABDJK010000088.1, read as the reverse complement.
GAGGGCGACGGAGTACTCCAAAGCTGCGACCCGTGGTGAGTGGCATGGCGCAGACGGCGTCTGGTCGAATTTCGATCAAATGATCGAAAAGCGTACCGCCGCCAATTCATAAATGTATGCGGGCGGTTATTGCGCCGCGCGGACATTGCATAATCGGCCGCTTTTTGCCATCTAGGCGCTTCGGTTTTAGCGGTGTGTTCGTTGGCTTCAAATTCGAAATCCTTTTTGGTGACAGGCGTCGCCGGGTTCATAGGCGCGCATGTGGTGCGTGATCTTTTGGCGCGCGGCCACCGCGTCATTGGAGTTGATAATCTCAATGACTATTACGACGTGGGGCTAAAGCGCGCGCGCCTCAATCATTTTACCGACGCCGGCGATTTCCAGTTTCATCTATGCGACATTGCTGATCATGATGCGCTAATTAAATTGCCGAACGTTTCAGGCTGCGATTGTATTATTCATCTCGCGGCGCAGGCGGGCGTTCGCTATTCGCTGGAAAATCCATTCGCATACGCATCGTCCAATCTTGTCGGCCATTTGTCGATACTGGAACTCGCGCGCCGCTCGGACAAAAACCCTCATCTCGTCTATGCGTCGTCGAGTTCCGTTTACGGCGCAAATACAAAGACCCCGTTTTGTGAAAGCGATCCGGTAACTGACCCGGTGTCGCTCTATGCGGCAACCAAGCGAAGCGACGAACTAATGTCGGAAGCCTATCATCGGCTCTACGATATACCGCAAGTCGGACTCAGGTTTTTCACAGTCTACGGGCCTTGGGGGCGCCCGGACATGGCTTATTGGAGTTTTGCTGAACGAATTATTCGCGGCGAGAAAATTCGTATTTTCAATAATGGCGATATGATGCGTGATTTCACCTATATCGACGATATCGTTTCTGGCGTCGTTGCTACAGCACTGTCGCCGGTGAAAGAGCGCGATGGATCGCGCCATCGCATCTACAACATAGGCAACAACAAGCCTGAAAAATTGATGGATTTTGTCGTCGCCCTTGAAACGGCGATCGGCAAAGAAGCAGTCAAGGAATTTGCTCCCATGCAACCCGGCGATGTTGTTGCAACCTATGCGGATATCGACGCAATCAAAGAAGACTATGGGTTTCAGCCGACAACGCCGCTCGCTGATGGAATTCCGAAATTCATCGACTGGTATCGTCAATATTTAAAGTGCTGAGAGGGCGCGTGAGCGGCGAAAAACGTGTTATAGGGTTCATCGGCGGCTCTGGTCTTTATCAGATGGCCGATGGCGCCAATATGAGCGCGCATTCGATTAAAACCCCTTGGGGGCAGCCATCCGGCGACATCATCAAAGGTAAAGTTGGCGACGCAGACGTGCTCTTTTTATCGCGCCACGGCGCTGGGCACCGGCTGCCGCCGGGCGATATCAACTATCGCGCTAATATCGATGCCCTGAAACAAATGGGTGCGACGGACTTGATTTCCATTTCCGCGTGCGGCTCTTTGCGCGAGGAGTTGCCGCCCGGCGCATTTGTTGTCGTTGATCAGTTTATCGACCGGACAACAATGCGAGAAAAAACATTTTTCGGCGACGGGTTCACTGCTCATGTCTCTATGGCTGACCCGGTTTGCCCGGCGCTGCAAAAAGCGCTCGTTCAAACGTGCGCAGCACTTGATATTCCGCACAAAGACGGCGGCGTCTATTTATGCATGGATGGGCCGCAGTTTTCTTCCCGCGCGGAATCGCACATGTACCGCCAATGGGGCTGCGACGTTATCGGCATGACCAATATGCCTGAAGCCAAGCTCGCCCGTGAAGCCGAACTTCCCTACGCAACTGTCGCTATGGTGACGGACTATGATTGCTGGCGCGAAAGCGAGAAGGCGGTAGAGGTCGCCGATGTTCTAGCGGTGATGCGCGAGAACACAGCGCGAGCGGAAAAGCTGATTGTCGCATTAGCAGAACGTCTTGGGCCGATCCGCTCACCGTCACCACTCGGCATTGAGACGGCGCTCGATTTTGCGGTAATTACAGATGCGGCGTCGCGAAGCGACGACATGACATTGAAATTGCAAACTATCGCCGGTCGCTACTTAGCGGCACAAAGCGAGTAACGCCCGCGATGAATTTGATCGACAGACTGCGTCCCACGAAAGAAATTGACCGGCGAATTTTTGTCTTCACGGTGCATAAGGCGGCGTCGCTGGGCGTTTATGATGTGATGCGTCAGGTCGCGCTAACCGAACGCTGGCCTATTCATTCGGCAAATTTGAAAACGCCGAATTTAATTGAGCCCGAAGATATTTCGGATACAGGATTTTCAAAACAACTCACAAGGTGCAGCGGTTTCGTTGGCCCTGTCAGATTGCCGGTACCGGTGGAGGGGTTATTGGCTGAAGTCGACAAGGTCATAATTCACCTGCGTGATCCGCGCGATGTGCTCGTAAGCATGTTTTTCTCTTGGGTTTACAGCCATCCCGGCGTCGATGAGGGTGTCCGTGAGAGGCATCAGGAACATGGCATCGAAAGATTTGTAATGCATGAGGCGATTGCCCTCAAAGAAAAGTACCAGCTCTATATCGATAACTATCTAAGCTTGCCGCAATCGACCCTGTTGCGATACGAGGATTTTGTCCTAGACCGTCCAGCGTGGCTGCAGTCTTTTTTAGAGGCTGCCGGCGCCAATCCGGATCGAGGGCGATATAGGAAGCTGGCGTCTGTAAACCATGCGGCGGGCGTGACTGAGGAAAATGTTCGCGCCCATATTCGAAAAGCGGCGCCGGGCGATCATCGTGAGAAACTGGAAAAGTCCACGATCGAAAAACTCAATAGACGATTGGAGAGCGTTCTGACGGCGCTGGATTATACGTCATAGCGACAAGGACTGGCGTCCCCGGTAGACATCGCGGGGTCATCCCGGTAATGAGGGCGGAATGAAAACGAATATAGGGCACAGGCTTTCTCATGGCTGACGAATCAGAACGCATTACCATTCTCGCGCACGAATTTACAGCGGCAGCCCTCGAGTTTCACCGCGGCCGTATGGCGGAGAAAGGGTACCGTATGGAAGGCTCCATCACGCCCCGGGTTTTCAAAATGATCGAAGGCATGGACCCGCCCAAAGACGTCTTTGACGGTAAGCCGCTTTTTGCAGTGACTTTTGTCAAAAAAGATTAGGCGGCAATCGGCGCCTTGAACGAATATTATCCCGACAAGACAAAAGGCGCGGGCGGGCGCAATGCGGCGCGTATTTGGCGTCCTAAATCAAGGGATAACTACAAAAGGCAGGCATTATTTTGCTTCAACTCCTGAATGACTTGCTATGGGGCAAGGTTTTGATTTTCGTTCTGATCCCGGTGGGGATCTGGTTCACCATTGCCTCCAGATTTGTTCAGTTTCGTTTTTTCACCCGCATGTTCGGGATTTTGGGCAGCGGCTTTCAGCATCACCCAGACAAACCCTCGTCGTTTCAGGCGCTGGCGCTATCGGTTGCCGGGCGCGTTGGCGCAGGCAACATCGCCGGTGTTGCGGTTGCGATCACCCTTGGCGGTCCGGGCGCAATATTCTGGATGTGGATCGTCGGCCTGGTTGGCATGGCGACCAGCTTTTTTGAATGTTCGATCGCTCAATTATTTAAACGGCTTGAACCGTCCGGGAATTTTCGCGGCGGCCCCGCATTTTACATTCAGCATGGATTAAAAAAACAGCTCGGCGGCGGCGCTGACTGGCTCGCTGGCCTCTATTCGATTTTGCTCCTTGTCACCTTCGGCGTCGCATTCAATGTCCTGCAAAGTTACGCTGTATCGACATCTGTCGCTGGCGCTTTCGGCGTGGACCCACTCACCACTGGGCTAGTTTTAGCATTGGCAATCGGTGTTGTAATCTTTGGCGGCATCGGGCGCATCACCAAAGTGGTGGAGATTATCGTGCCAGTGATGGCGGTCAGCTACATCGCGCTGGCGTTGTTTGTGATCGCGACGCGCGCTGCCGATTTGCCGGCGGTGTTATCGACAATTGTCACAAGCGCCTTCGGATTGAACGAGGCGATTGCAGGCGGTATTGGCGGCGCCATAACGCTCGGCGTACAACGTGGATTATTCTCAAATGAGGCTGGCCTTGGATCGGCGCCGAATGTCGCCGCTGTCGCATATGTGCCGCATCCGGCCAATCAGGGCATGGTGCAAGCGTTGTCGGTTTTCATCGACACCATCCTGATTTGCACTTGCACCGCTTCGATTATTCTTCTTTCCGGGGTCGAGTTGGGCGCACAAGACGGCGTGATTTTAACGCAGACCGCGCTTGCCGAACATGTCGGCGCATGGGCGGATGATTTTGTGGCAGTAGCGCTTTTACTCTTCGTCTTCAGTTCAATTATGTACAATTATTTCTTGGGTGAAAACGCCCTCGACTTCTTCGCCAATGACAACAAGCTGGTGTTCAATATTTTCCGTGCGGTGACGCTTGGGTTTATCGTCTTGGGCGCAACGCTCGATCTTGCCAGTGCGTTCGGGTTTGCCAATGTCACCATGGGCTTTTTGGCGCTCGTAAATTTGTTTGCGCTGGCGCTGTTGTTTCCTGTCGGCATGCGGGTGCTCCGCGACTTCGACGCCCAAAGCAAATCTGGCGTCGAGCCTGTGTTTGATCCGGCGGATTACGCCGATCTCGATATTGATGAAGCGGCCTGGGCGCTCGAACCGGACGACGCAGCGCGCCTTGCAAAAAAGCGGGCCGGCGACTGATCGGAGG
>JABDJK010000068.1 GCA_013002535.1 Hyphococcus sp. | reverse complement strand
AATGGTCTATACGATTCAAACAGACCCAGTCCCGCAGAAAGGTCAAATCCGCGGCGCGTGCAGCATTCCGGTTCGTGTAGGTCACTACTGGATCCAGCCCGTTAGTGATCTGAACAGCGTTGTTGTGCTCGACATTTCTGATCCCCGCGCGCCTTTCGAGGTGCACAGAATTAACACGCCCAAATGGTTTAAACCCCATTGGCTGGCGAAGGATAAGGCGTCCAACCGGCTTGTCATGGGCGCGGAACTCGGCGGCGAGGACGGATTCTTTATTCTGCGCATTGACACGGACACTGGTCGGATCGGCTTCGATCCGGATTTCAAAGCCCGTCGCAGCGGCAGCCTTTTTGCAAAATCTCACCCCGGCTACATAAAGCTGCGAAGACAAGACTGGCCACATGGCCAAAGTGGAAACGCCTGGGGGCACGCTGCGCTTTTCTGGCAAGATGAATAATAAAAGCGCTCGAAATTCAAATAAAATTAGGTTCGGATTTCACAGGACCAAACGATGGCGCACAGCTAATTAGGTAGTGTTTTCACCGTTTTTTTCTAACGCGGGCTCAATGCGAGACAACGAAACTATTTTTTGCTTTGCAAATCTGGCTGCTGCTTCAAGAATAATGAAGGGCGTCGGCTTCTGGATAGCGAACTGAATCATGTCCGGGCCACGCTCGCCGAGACTGTATTTGTACCGGTCGTTACCGGCCATAAAATCATAAACGATGTTACCGCGATCCATGTGATCGGCGATGGCGAGCGCTTGGGTCACCATTCCGGGCTTAACGCGGTTATCCGAAGACGACGCGAAACCTCCGACGTTAAACAAAACGCGGCCCCGATCGACAAAATTACAAACCAGGCCGATAGCTTCGTTCCCAGCCCGCACACACAATAGTTCAATCACGCCGGATGCGAAATGACGGTCAATCATAGTTCGATTAAAAGCCAGATATTGTTCATTCGACATAAGCCCGGCGCTACCGCGCGCGCGCCATTTTTCTTCATGCAAACACGCAAGCGTCGTCAGGTATTTATGGGCTTCGCGCGGCGTTGACGCGCGGTCCAACGTAATCGGCCCGCGCTCTTCATATAATCGGATAGAACGACGGATCTGGCTGCGGGTGTTTCGGCTGAGATGCTGTAAATATCCCTCTATGCCCACGGCGCCGTCGACTCTCAGTTTCTCCAGGTTTACGAAGGCGGACATATGTTCGGCGCGACGATGAGTACGCAACTTTTGCGCGGCGAAAAAATCTTGCACTTTTGTGTAGGCGTTCGTCAGAACGATCTCATCCCAAGGCGGGCAATCGCTGGAAAACACGGCCGCTAATAGCGCTTCCCAAGCGTCGGTATCATACCCTTGCAGCGTCATCAGCGAATTGAATTCAGCGGGAACGGTCGCTGCGCCGTCTTCGCCAACCTCGTGCAGGCGCAGCTGCTTTACGGGCATAATACTGTGGCGCACTTCCTCAAGCGCGCAGAACCACCCAAGACCGACTAGATCGCCAGCACTGTTCGATATCAAGGCAATAAATATCTGATCAGCACCGTGACAGGCGGCAACGTCTAACCAATTCCACGATAAAAAAAACGGACGGAAAGCGCGGCGCTCAAAATCCGTCCACAGCGCCTCCAGATTATCAACCTCGCCAAGAGGCTTTAAGACCGCCGTGCATTTCATAGTTTAAACCGCGCAAACAACAGATTTTTCAATATTTCGGCAAACCCGATCACTAGTGTAAGATCCGGAAATATGTTTTCGACGAATCTTCAAAAAAATGTTTTTCGAAAAGACCTTCGGAGGCAATGTTATTTCGCCACACTTGCCCTGACACCATGCAAGGTTTGTATGACACCAATTCATTTTCCAAGAGGTGCGTCATCAATGCGCTGGCGATACCCTGTTTTTGAAACGCCGGCGCCACAGCGATATCTTCGATAAAGCAGGTCCAGCGGTTTTCACCAAAGAAAACATCAGAAGATAAATTTAGTTTGTATAATATGTACCCGCCGATTTTATCGTCTCGGACCCAGACGCAGCCGAATTTATGCCGTCTGCGCAAAGGATTTTTGGGTTTCAGGAATGACCGCAAATACTGGATAATTTCTCCGCGGTTATCGGGCTTGCAAAATATCTCCGGCATGCGCAGATGATGCTCATTTTGTCCTGAAATGAATATTTCAGCCATTTCATCTAAATGATGTGCCGACGGATCAATAATCGCCTCTGTTTTTTTGTCGATAATATTGACCATTCCGCCTCGCAAGTCCTAGCTCGAGATGTAATTCTCAAATTCGTTCATTAGATAAATGACTTTATGCAGCGTCATAGCTCATCCTTATCTCTCAATCGCATACCATGGAACGAAGCCGCGAAATAGTAACAAGTAATGTCCGCCTTGCATTCAGAAAAACTCTTTCTATGCCCTGGCATATAATGTCTTGTTCTGCGCGCTGTTCAGTCGTCAAGACGCGATCGTTTAACCGGCAAAGATCGCCAAACGCAAAATCGCCAAAAGCAGCGGATATTCATGTTACCCGTCCCAGATGTCCGGAATGTTCGCAAATAGCGGGCATTTGCGAGTTATGCTACGAGAGCGTCAAACAGAGGGAGCGAACATGCTGCTGCGCCGCATCATCGAACATGTAAAAGCCCAAAACTGGACAGCCGTGGCGCTTGATTTCGTCATTGTCGTAGTCGGCGTCTTTATGGGTATTCAGGTTTCCAGCTGGAACGAAGCGCGAGCTGATCGTAATGCCTACGAGTCTGCGCTTTTGCGGCTCGGCGTTGAAATTGATGCAAACCTCGAGGCGGTGGCAAATGCCCACGCGGAATTGCAGGAAAGCGTCCCGCGCGTGACTCTCGCAATCGATGCGCTCCGCAAATGCGCCACAGGTCCGGACGCCGAAGCCGCGATCGCTGCGGGCGTCAATGAAGCGCAGATCACGCGCGGCGTTCATTTCCGCATGAGCGCACTCAAGGAGATTACGGAAGACCCGACAATGCTTAACCAGCAGACGGAAGATGAGCGGCGCGACTTCCAGGATCTCCGCTATCTACTCGGCATCATTCAGTACGAGTCGGATTTTGTTGAACTGAAGCCGCTTGATGACCCTGTCTGGCGCCGCCGCGGACTCGCGCCTGGTCCACTCGAAGATATGAAATACGATTATCGCGGCATTCAGTGGACGTTCCCCACCCGCAAGCTCGTCCTCACTGTACCCCCTGACGAGGTGTGCGAGGATGTATCGGTGATCGCAAGTTTGTATGAATGGGAGCGCCTTCAGGGCTGGCTCACCGCGCTCTTCGTCAACGCAACGGAAGCCTTGACTGACGCAAAAGCTGGGCTCGCCCGCTAATCCCTAGGCGGAATGTACTGTCCTCCGCCGCGTCATTGAATTTCTCCTTTGGACCGTTGGCGGGCATTCAACCGCGAGCGTCAGTAAATCGCACCGCCGAAAGCGGGCGTTCGCGATTCGTGCTAGGGCTCCAGTAATTCATAATATTAACGAGGAGCATCTTCCGACCATGACCACAATTGATTTACAGAACCCGCTTTTTGCAACTTACGCTGTTGCCGCCAGTTTGATGATACTTAAAGCCATTGGCATGTCTTGGTTGACGGTTATTCGAATGATGCAGGAAAAAGGCGGGTTTCGGTCGCCGGAAGACCTGAAGAAAACGCCGCTAAACCGAGCGCCTGACCCAAAACAATTAGCGCCGAATGAACGTGTTGAACGCATCCGGCGAATCCAGATGAACGACCTTGAAAACCTGCCGTTTTTCCTTGTCGCAGCTTTTTTATTCGTGCTGACAACGCCGACCTTGTTGCATGCGCAATTGGTTCTCTATGGCTATGTGGCATCACGTCTTTTGCATTTTGCAGCCTATCTCACGGGGCAAATTCATGATGTGCGTGCAACTCTTTGGACGATCGGGTCCGTTATCCTAATTTACATGACGATTAGCGTGCTCATGGCTGTTGTAGGCTGATTAATCGCCAATCAATGATTGATATTCGGCGCCGCATCCGATCTGGCGCTCAAAAAGAAATGCGTGATCCGCTCGGCAATAGATATCGGCCCACGCGGTCAGGGTCTGCGCCTGATCTTTAGTGAGACTTAATGAATCCAACGAGCCGCAACAGGCTATTAGCGCCCTCCTCGCTCGCGCATTAAAATGGTGCGAGTTGGTTTTTGACGAACAAGCTAAAAGCCTGTCCGTAGTCGCTGAGGGAAATGGCGCCAGTCCTGCGAAGGTTACAAAACAAATACGCCTTGCATTCCTTGCTCCCGACATCATCAAAGCATTGCTTGACGGGTCGGCGCCGCAATCACTCAACGCCGAATGTCTACGTAAGCTCCGTAGCCTCCCACCGGGTTGGCGTGACCAACGCCGACTGCTTGGCTTGGACCAGTCTTAAGTCACGATAATCACTCAGAATTTGCCGGTAAGCCGCATGCAACTGAGATCGTCCACCGCGCGTCGATTGGCGGGCCGAAACGGCCCCTGGTGACAATTGGCGAAATTCAAAAAATCAGCCTCATGGAGACAAGAATATATCTCCGCATCCCCGAAAACCGCGCGGAATGCGGGCTTTTGAGGCAATCTCATTTCAAATTCGGTTAGAGCCGGACTGAATGGTGGAGGGGGTTGGATTCGAACCAACGTACGCAATGCGGGCAGATTTACAGTCTGCTGGATTTAACCACTCTCCCACCCCTCCACGAGGCGCGAGGAGAGCGCAAAATGCGCCTCGTCGCTCGGAGAACGGCGTCTATAGCCGCGTCGCGGCGGCTTCGCAACCGGGATTTTTCGGCTTGGGCCAATGACCTTCCCATGAAGCCGAAAAGCCATTAGGCCGGACGCCATGGCAAAGTCTGGCAAACACCGCGCGCAGAAAAAGCAGAGCCGTCCCAAACGGCGCGAAGGCTCGGGACGCACCGGTCACGATGACGCGCCGTTGTGGATATATGGCCGCCACGCCGTCGCGGCAGTTCTAAAAAATCCGAAGCGCCGTGTCATTCGCGCCATGGCGACGAAAAATGGTTTAGATTGGCTCGGCGGGCAGAATGTGCCGTCAGCCGTCATCGATCTGATTGATGACGCCAAGCCTGATCAATTAGACGCAACTTTGCCAGCGGGCGCCGTCCATCAGGGCGTGGCGGCGCTAACCCATGATTTGCCCCGTGCGCGGTTAAAGGAAATTTGCGCTGAGCCCGGAGCATCTTCTTGCGTAGTCGTCCTCGACCAGATTACCGATCCGCAGAACATCGGCGCTATTTTCCGCTCCGCCGCCGCGTTTGGCGCATCGGCGATCATAGCCCAAGACCGGCGGACGCCGCCTTTATCTGGCGCCCTCGCGAAAGCGGCTGTCGGCGCCGTGGAGACGATACCTTGCATTCGCGTCGTGAACGTTGCGCGCGCTCTTGAGGCGTTGAGAGACCAGGGTTTTTTCTGCGCAGGGCTAACGGGTGACGCGGATGCGTTGATCAACGATATCCCAAATGGCAAACCGCTCGCCATCGTTGTGGGCGCGGAAGGCGCCGGACTGCGGCGACTTGTGGGCGCAACCTGCGACGGATTATTCAAAATCCCGATCAATAGTGATATTGAAAGCCTGAATGTTTCAACGGCGACGGCAATCGCCCTGTATAGCGCGCGCCAAAAGCGCTAACCTGTTTCTTTAATGAACGGAGTTTCGATCATGGCGAAACCAAAATTATTTGTGATGCCGCAAACACGCAGCGGAACGGTTTTGTGGATGAATGAAGAGCTCGGCGGCGTTTGCGACATAGAACTTGTCAATCTGAAAGCCGGTGAACACAAAAGCGAAAAATATCTCGCAATCAATCCGATGGGCAAAGTGCCGGCGCTTGTCCATGATGGTGTTGCGGTCACGGAAGCGGCGGCAATTTGCGCGACGCTCGCCGATGCTTTTCCCGATCGCGGACTGGCGCCGGCGCAGAAAGATCCAAATCGCGGCGCGTATTACCGTTGGATGTTTTTTGCGCCTTCATGCATTGAACCCATGATGCTTGATAAACTGGGTGACCACAAACGCGAAAATGACGCCGCCGCAGGGCACGGGACGGAAAAAAGCGTATTAGCGTCGATCAATCATGCGATTTCCGGAAAAGATTTCATATTAGGTGACACATTTAGCGCTGCTGACGTCGTATTTGGATCAACATTGAATTTTGCCACGATGTTCGGCGCGATTGAAAAATCCGGCGCTATAGCCGACTACGTCGATCGCATCACTGCGAGACCTGCGTTTGCAAAAATGATGGAAGCAAATACCAATTTCGCAGCGGATTTGAACCTGTCATAGCAACGCCGAAAGGAACGACTTTGTGACGACCTCGCAAAAACATTCAGGTCAATGTCAATGCGGCGCAGCGAAGTTCGAGGCGTCCGGCGCGCCGAAATTTGTTTCATATTGTCATTGCAATTCTTGCCGCAGAGCCACCGGGGCAATTTTTTCAACTTGGGTCGGATTTGAATCCGAGAATACAAAGTGGATCAACGAGCCAAAATTTTATGCAAGCTCGACCGGCGTGAAGCGCGGCTATTGCGACAAATGCGGAACGCCGCTCTCCTATGAAGGTGCGAAGTGGGCGGGTGAGCTGCATTTGCTGATCGGAGTTTTCGAAAAGCCGGAGAATTTTAAACCCACCGCTGAAGCTTTTCGCGAGGAAGCGCTGCCTTGGGCGCATGAGCGTCCGGCAAAATCATAAGGGCGCTGGGTGTCGCAAACGTATAGAGCGGTTATTTTTGATTTCGGCGGCGTCTTTACGACGTCGCCGGTGGAGAATTTTGCTGACTATGAACACCAAAATGGCATCCCTGAGCGGTTCATTAGCGGTGTGATAAAAGCAAATATCAACAATGGGTCTTTTGCGCAGTTTGAACGCAATGAAATCGATCTTGAAACATTCGATAAATTATTTGCTGAGGAAACTGCTGCGGCAGGGCATGAGATCACCGGCCGCACGCTTGTAAGCCTTTTAAAACTCAATTTTCATCCACAGATGATTGATGCGCTCGCGTCGGTGCAAGATGCAGGATTCCAAACAGGATGCATTACCAATAATATGGCGGTTGCCGGAGCCGAAGACATGGTCACCGGCGACGATAGGAAATTGCTCATGGAGATTTTTCAAAGTTTTGACCATGTCATAGAATCGTCAAAAGCGGGCGTAAGGAAGCCAGAACCGCGCATCTATGAGATGATGTGTGAGACGCTAAAGGTCGCTGCGGACGAGTGCATTTTTCTCGATGACCTCGGCATAAATCTAAAACCGGCGCGCGTCATGGGCATGAAAACAATCAAAGTCCCGTTTGGCGACGTGACCCCGGCGATCAACGAATTGTTCGTACTGTTACAGATGCATCAGCGGACACCCGCATAAATAAACGATTGCCGGCGGCGTTTGCATATCCAGCCTCGCCCTCCTAAAATGCATGTTTGTAACAGAAAGAAAATATACGACGGGGTAACAGAGTATGCGTCCAATAATCATTGTAGCAATTATCGCCGCACTCGCTTTCGGCGGCTGGTACTTTTACAATGAGTCTCAGAAAAGCGAGTTAGAGAAGGCGGCGGAAGACGTCGCCGATGAACTGGAAGATGCTGCAGATGAACTCGACGGCTAGGATTTACCGCTGCAGGGTAATCAGAACATTTCAACAAATCGCGCCGAACCAGGCAGGTCGGCGTTTAGTAAACATAAAGGAACATTTATCATGAGAATGATCATCATCATATTGGTGCTGGCGGTAGCCGGCTATTTTGGCTGGAAGATGTATACCACCGACGGCAATTATGCGTCTGAGACGACGATTGAAGAGGCCGTCGATGACATCGGCGATGCGGCCGAAGAAGTTGCTGACGAAGTTGGCGACGCCGTTGAAGAAGTCGCAGAAGAGATCACCGGCGAGGATGGCGCGGCTGACGACGCTATCGACGCCATGGAAGAAACACTCGAGGAAATTGAGGAAACAGCTGAAGAGGCTGCGGATGAGAGCGACGACAATAACTAGGGGCGCTAACATTCGATAAATGCGGGCGGCCCGAAACAGCCGCCCGTTTTTTTGTCCGGGCCCGCACTGCGCGCAGCCATTTTATGTTAAGGCCGTCTAGGGTAACATCGAACCATGACCCATTTCCGCCCGCGCACCGATCTGCAAACGCATGAAGTCTCCAATCAACCGCCGCCGTTCGAAGACATCAATCTTTTTGAAACAGACGATGCGCTGAAAAACGCCGTCTCTGTAAATGGCGGCGAGACGTACGCAAAGGATCTGAGTGAATTTGGCGCCAATTGCGGCGCAAGCGAAACTGCGCAATGGGCGCGAGAAGCCAACGCCAATCCGCCAAAGTTGAAAAGTTTTGACCGCTATGGGCGCCGCCTGGACGAAGTTGAATTTCATCCATCTTATCACGAGCTAATGACGCTTGGCCTTGAAGGGGGCGTTGCTGCAGCGGCATGGAACGCAAAGAATGCCGGCCATGTTTTGCATTCTGCACTCATGTATCTGATGGGACAGGCTGATGGCGGGGTGTGTTGCCCAATGTCGATGAGTTATGCAGCTGTTCCCGCGCTCCGCCATTCGCCGAATGTCAACGAAGACTGGCGCGCAAAACTGACCACACAGCACTACGACCGGCGTTTTATTCCGGCCTCGGAAAAAACCGCCGTGACCATGGGTATGGCGATGACGGAAAAACAAGGCGGGTCCGATGTTCGCGCAAATACAACGCAAGCGACGCTCGTCGGCGGCGACAAGTACGAACTTACAGGGCACAAATGGTTCTGCTCCGCGCCCATGTGCGATGCATTTTTGACGCTGGCGCAAACCGACGCGGGCGTCACTTGTTTTCTCGTCCCGCGCTGGCGGCCGGATGGAACGCGCAACGCGTTTCATATCATGCGCCTTAAAGATAAGATGGGCGATCGCTCCAACGCCTCCTCTGAAATAGAGTACCACGGAGCATATGCGCGCCGCGTCGGCGAAAAAGGCCGCGGCGTTCGAACCATTATCGATATGGTGCAACATACCCGCCTTGACTGCATCGTTGGTTCAGCCGGCGCCATGCGCAGCGCCGTCGCGCAAGCGCTGTGGCATTGCGAGCACCGCAGCGCTTTTCAGAAAAAACTGATCGACCAGCCGGCGATGGCTGGCGTGCTCGCGGATCTTGTGCTGGAGTCCGAAGCGGCCGCCGCCCTCGCCTTTCGAATTGCCCGCGCTTTTGATAGCAACGACGAGAGCGAACAGGCGTTCGCGCGCCTTGCAACGCCGATTGCGAAATACTGGATCTGCAAACGCCAGCCCGGCGTCATCTATGAGGCGCTGGAATGTCATGGCGGCGCGGGTTTCGTTGAGGAAAGCCCGATGCCGCGGCTTTATCGCGGCGCGCCATTGAACGCGATCTGGGAAGGATCAGGCAATGTCATCGCCCTCGACATCTTGCGCGCCATCGGTCGCGAGCCGACAAGCCTGGAGGCCATACGCGCCGAAATTTCTGAAGCAGCGAAATTAAATTCTGATTTGGCCGCGCATGCACGTCAATTAGAAAAATGGTTTGAGCCTGGCGCGCTAAGCGAGAATACAGCGCGCCGATTTGCCGAAGAAATAGCCATAGCGCTGTCGGCGGCGGCGCTTATCAAAACTGCGCCGGATTTCGTTGCGGAGGGCTATGCCCGCGCACGGCTGAACCCTGAAAACCGTTCATTGATATACGGGGCGAGCAATGCGAAGATTGACGGCGCAGCGTTAATCGATAGGGCGTTTCCAAAGTTCGCATAAAGACCACTGATCCCGTTTCCCTGGCGTAAGCCGGGCCCCAGATACACAAGAGCAGTTTTAGTTTTTAATGACCCCGGCTTTTGCCGGGGATATCGGGTGGAGAGTTGGCGTTACGCATCCATCTTTTGCGGAATAATTGTAACGCTCTCGCCGCAACCGCAGGCGTCGGTCTGGTTCGGATTATTGAACACGAACTTTTGAGAGAGTTTTTCAATCACAAAATCGATCTCGGTGCCGAGGAGAAACAAGATCGCTTTTGGGTCGATGATGACTTTGATGCCGTTTTCCTCAACGACTTCGTCTATGGGGCCCGCTTCTGTCGCATAATCCATGGTGTATTCCATGCCGGCGCAGCCGCCATTTTTGACGCCAATACGAACGCCGATGAAGTTTTCTTCCGCCGCTTCCACAATTTCGCCCATACGCGCGGCGGCGGCGTCTGTCAGCGTTACAACTTTTGGTCTTGGTCTCGCCACTTAAAGCCACCCTAATTCCAGTTTCGCCTCGTCAGACATTTTTTCCGGCGTCCAAGGCGGTTCGAAGGTCATAACAACTTTGACATCGTCGACGCCCTCAATGCCGCGCACTGCGCCCTCGACCCAGCCCGGCATTTCCTCCGCCACCGGACAGCCAGGCGCCGTCAAAGTCATGTCGATGGTCAAAAGCCGATCATCATCAAGATCGACCTTATAGATGAGGCCCAATTCATAAATATCAACCGGAATTTCCGGGTCATAAACGGTCTTCAGACCACGAATGACGTCTGCCGTGATGCGATCCAGCTCCGCCTGCGGAAAAACCGAAGAACCGGTAGTTTCGGCCTGTAGCGCATCGGCAGGCGCGGCATCGGGCGCATCTTCGCTCACTGCCGGTTTCACATCAATTATGTCGCGTTGTTCATCCATAATTACACACTAGCTAAGCATTTCATGGGTTTTGTGAAGGCCTTTGATTAAGGCTTCGATATCGTCAAACGTATTATAGACGCCAAAGCTCGCCCGTGACGTCGCTGTGACGCCAAGCCGTTCCATCAGGGGCTGCGCGCAATGATGACCAGCGCGGACTGCAACGCCGGTGCGGTCAAGGATTGTCGATACATCATGGGGATGCGCGCCATCGACGTTGAAAGCAATAATCGGCGCCTTGTTGGAAGCACGGCCAAAAACCCGCACAAAATTCAGTTTGGATAACGCATCGAGCGCCGCATCGCGCAAATTCGCCTCATGGGCCGCGATTGCGTCTACGCCTTTCTCGCTCATCCAGTTGAGGGCGGCGCCAAGTCCAATGGCTTCAAGGATCGGCGGCGTTCCCGCTTCAAACCGGTGCGGCGTATCATTGTAGGTTACGGTTTCGGTTGTCACGAGATCGATCATCTCGCCGCCGCCCTTGAACGGCGGAAGCGAATTCATCACTGATTTTTTGCCATACAGGACCCCAATGCCGGACGGACCGTATAGCTTGTGCCCAGTAATCGCGTAAAAATCGCAATCGATATTCTGCACATCGACGCCGCCGTGGACGGCGCCCTGGCACCCATCGATGAAAATCTTCGCGCCATGTTCATGGGCGATACGAGTCAATTCTTTCACCGGCGTCGGCGCGCCAAGTACATTCGACATGTGCGTGATTGCGACGATCTTCGTGCGATCGGTGAATAGTTTTTCGTAGGCGCCGAGATCGATTTCGCCATCGTCGGAAACATCGAGCCATTTGACAACCGCGCCTTTGCGTTCGCGCAGAAAATGCCACGGAACAATATTGGAGTGATGCTCCATGACGGAGAGGATGACTTCGTCTCCCTGGCCGATTTCATCGACGCCCATGGCGTTCGCTACGAGATTCATGGCGTCGGTGCCGCCGGACGTGAAAATAATTTCGTCAGACGAGGCAGCGTTCAGAAATCGCGCGGCAGTCTCGCGCGCGTTTTCATAAGCCGCCGTCGTTTCATTCGACAGAAGGTGAAGTCCGCGGTGAACATTGGCGTAGGAATGCTCCATCGCGATCTTGATGGCGTCAATGACGGCGCGCGGCTTTTGCGCTGAGGCTGCGTTGTCGAGATAAACAAGCCGCTTGCCATAGGCGTCACGCTTTAGAATCGGGAATTCCTCGCGCAATGCCACGACATCAAGCGCCGGCATTTGTGATCCGTCGCTCATGCCCGCGCCTCCAGCCATTGCGAGACTTTCGCGGTGTAGACCTCGCGGATTTCATCATTTTCAATCACGTCTATAACTTCGCCGGCGAACGCTTCAATCAATAATGCACGTGCTTGATGTTCGTTTAACCCGCGCTGGCGCAGATAAAACAGCGCATCAGCGTCCAAGGCGCCGCAGGTCGATCCATGAGCGCATTCAACATCGTCAGCGTAGATTTCAAGCTCTGGCTTGTGGTTCGCTTCCGCACCATTAGACAAAAGCAACGCATTCGCCGTCATTTTTGCATCGGTTTTTTGCGCGGCGCGCTGAACCTCAAACTTGCCCTGGAAAACTGCACGGCCTTTTTCGTCCGCGACGCCTTTGTGCAATTGCCGTGTCTCACAGCCCGGCGCCTTGTGGAGCACATGCGTCGTAAAATCGGCATGGCGGTCGCTGCGCAACAGCGCCGCTGAGTCAATCTGCGCTTTGGCGCCCTCGCCCCAAAAGTGAAGAACCGTTTCGTGGCGCGAAAGCCGTGCGCCGGTCGACAGGCTTGTTTGGCGAAAATGCGCACGCTCTTCAATTTTTGCGGCGCAAATCGAATGATTGACTGTGTTATCATCAGTCTCATTCATGATAAATCTGTTCAGCGAACCACCGTCACGAATTACAAGATGACATAAATGCGATGCAAGCGCTGGCGTTGCGCCCTCGTAAGTTTCAATGATTGTCGCAAAAGCTTTCTCACCGACGCGGATCATGGTTTGCGAGAATATCGGGGCAGCTCCATTGCCGATATGGCGTATTAACACCGGGCGATTAAACAAAACGCCATTTTTTATTTCTAATCCAAACGCCTTTGGCGACATAGCGACATTCATCGACGCGATCGCGTGCGTTTCCAGTTCAGGAATAGTCCCAACCGCATCCATAATGCCGAATCGTACGCCTTTCGGCGCCGCATCGGTTGGCAATATCACGCGTCCATTGACAATTTGAATTTCGATTGGGTCTAACGGAGCGAAAGCCGACGGCGCAATCGTTTCGACTGCATCCGGTGCGCTCGCTGGCGAAACGGAACGAAGCGCCGCATTATAGTCCGACCATTTCCATCCTTCGCGGCGCCGGTTCGGCAGATGTTGCGACGCAAAGCGCTCATACGCCGCGCCATGGGTTTCGGTCACGCTGGTGCGCGCGCGGAAAGCCGCTTCGAGGCCGGCCTCAAAGGCCGACGGATTTATGAGTAAACTGTTGCTCACGCCGCCTCGACAAATTGATCGTATCCGGATTTCTCAAGTTCGGCAGCAAGGTTGGCGCCGCCGGATTTTACAATGCGGCCGCCAGCCAGAACATGCACACGGTCTGGCTTAATATATTCCAGCAGGCGCTGATAGTGCGTGATTACAAGAAATCCACGCCCTGGCCCCCGAAGCGCGTTGACGACGTCGCCAACCATTTTCAAGGCGTCAATATCGAGACCAGAATCCGTTTCATCCATGATCGAAAATGTCGGCTCGAACATCGCCATCTGCAGCATTTCCATCCGCTTTTTCTCACCGCCGGAAAAGCCGACATTGAACGGGCGCTTCAGTTTGGCATCGTCAAGACCGACGAGCTTTGCTTTTTCGCGGATTAATTTAATGAAATCGGCGGCCGAAACCTCGTCTTCGCCGCGCGCCTTACGTTGAGAATTCATCGCGGTACGGATAAAATGCATGGTCTGAACGCCGGGAATTTCCATTGGGTGCTGGAATGACAAAAAAAGTCCCTTCGCGGCGCGCTCATCCGGGTCCATATCAAGAATGTCCGCGCCTTCGAGCGTGATCGACCCTCGCGTCGCCTCATATCCGTCGCGGCCCGCCGCTGTGTAAGACAGCGTCGATTTGCCGGAACCGTTTGGGCCCATGATCGCGTGCACTTCGCCCGCAGGAACCTCCAGCGAAAGCCCCTTGATAATTTCGGATTTATTGTCCTCCGCGCCGACAGCGACATGGAGATTATCAATCTTCAGCATGAGATTTCCTGACTGCAATACATTCAATTTCTAACGCGGCGCCGAGGGCGAGACCATCTACGCCAAAGGTTGAGCGCGCCGGTTTCGGATCAGGCAGCGCCGCCGCGTAAGCTTCGTTCATCGCAGAATATTCGGCCATGTCATCGAGAAAGACAGTGCATTTCACGATGTCAGATAATCCAGCACCGAGGGCGGCCAGCGTCTTTTGGTAATTCTCGAAGATCTGCGTCGTTTCCGCAGCGACGCCGCCATCGACGAGGGTCATGGTGTCATAGTCGAGGCCCAACTCACCGGAGAGATAAATCGTTTCGCCAACCACAACAGCAGATGAAAACGGAAACGTTTCCGGCAATTGCGGATTGCGGTAATGCGATAGCTCGGCCCCGGACGCGCGATCAACAAACAAAATAACAAGGATCGCAATACTGCTCAGGACGGCGCAAACCATGATCAGGCGTTGTATTTTCTTTGCGGGTTCTGGAATCTTGCTCATTCCGTTACTCCCTTAGATTCAACGATGACGTAGACAGAAGTGGTATCGCCGACATTCAATACTTCGTGCCATTTAACGCCGTCGGATTGCCATGATGCGCCAGATTTTAGCGTGCGAGTTTTTTTCCCTGTGCGGTCTTTGATTTCCATGACGCCGCCCTCAACGATGTAGCCAAAATGGGGTCCGTGAAAATGTTTTTCATGACCAACGCCGGGAGGAAACGTGCATCGCAATGCGCGTAAGTCTTCCGTCTCCTGAAGAATTTCGCAGACAGGCTCACCCTCCCAGCCTGCTTCAAGCGGGTCCGGTAAATCTTCCCTCATGATGATCGAGCCGCCCGATGGCGGGATTGGGTTTTCAGGCGGTTGCGCGCCAACGACTTGCAACAAGAGAAATAAATTCAACATTACCCAACGCTCCCTTCTAAGCTGACGCTCACAAGTTTTTGCGCCTCAACAGCAAATTCCATGGGCAGCTCCTGCAAGACTTCCTTGCAGAACCCGTTGACGAGGAGCGCAACAGCTTCTTCTTCAGAAAGTCCGCGCTGCTGACAGTAGAAAAGCTGATCTTCGGAAAGCCGCGACGTTGTCGCCTCATGCTCAAGGACCGCTGTTGGATTTTTCGATTCAACATAAGGCACGGTGTGGGCGCCGCAATCATTGCCGATGAGCAGCGATTCGCATTGCGTGAAGTTACGCACATCATCAGCTTTGCGGTTTACTGTAACGAGCCCCCGATAAGTTGAATTCGATTTGCCCGCCGAGATGCCTTTGGCGATGATGCGGCTGCGCGTGTTCTTGCCCAAATGGATCATCTTGGTGCCGGTGTCAGCCTGTTGATGATTGTTGGTGATGGCGATGGAATAAAATTCGCCCTGAGACCCGTCGCCCTTCAACACGCAGGACGGATATTTCCAGGTCACCGCCGAACCGGTTTCAACTTGCGTCCAGGAAACTTTCGAATTGGCGCCGCGGCAATCGGCGCGCTTGGTCACGAAATTGTAGATGCCGCCCCTGCCGTCCTTGTCGCCGGGATACCAGTTCTGGACAGTGGAATATTTGATTTCTGCATCGTCCTCGACAATGAGCTCAACGACCGCGGCATGCAGCTGATTTTCGTCGCGCATCGGCGCGGTGCAACCCTCAAGGTATGAAACGTATGAGCCCGGCGCAGCGATAATCAGTGTGCGTTCAAACTGGCCTGTGTTTGCCTCATTGATACGGAAATAGGTCGACAACTCCATCGGGCAGCGAACGCCCTCCGGCACATAGACAAACGTACCGTCGGAAAACACTGCAGAATTCAGCGTCGCAAAGAAATTGTCGGACGTCGGCACCACCGTGCCGAGATATTTTTTGACGAGATCCGGATGCTCGCGCACGGCCTCGGAAATCGACATGAAAATGACGCCGGCCTTTTCAAGCTCTTTCTTGAATGTTGTGGCAACCGATACGGAATCAAATACCGCGTCCACTGCGACCTTCGGCTTGTCGCCGCCATTCACTGGCCCATCGGGGTGGGTGCGCGCCTCGCCGGGGCTGTTCCCTGCGCCCTCAACGCCGAGCAGCACTTCCGCCTCGCGCAAGGGGATGCCGAGCTTTTCGAAGTCTGCGAGAATCTCCGGCGGCACATCATCGAGGGATTCATATTTCGCACCGCTCGTGGGCTCGGCGTAATAATAGGCATCTTGATAATCGATCTCCGGATAGGAAACCATCGCCCAGGTCGGCTCGTCCATAGTGAGCCAGCGGCGAAACGCTTCGAGCCGCCATTCCAGCAGCCATTCCGGCTCTTCCTTTTTGGCGGAGATGAACCGGACCGTGTCTTCGTTGAGGCCTTTCGGGGCTTTCACCGACTCGATATTCGTCGTGAAGCCGTATTTATACGTCTCCAGCGACTTCGCCGTCTCAACGGTTTGTCTACTGATGGATTCTTTAACTTCTACCACTAGTCGGCGCCCTCAAGTGCATTCGCCAGAACAACCGTTACGTCGGCGCCAGCGTCACGATGTTTGGCAATTGCCTGATAATCTTCCGATGTCGCCCACTCCAGAAATGCGCGCTTGTCCGGAAATTCCATCAAAACCAGCCGGTCGCCATCCCACTCGCCTTGCACTGCTCGCGCATCAAAGTCGGCTGACAGTAATTTGCCTTTGAATTTTTCAAAAACGCCCATGAACTGATCGGAATATTTGTTATATTCCTCGCGATTTTTGATCTTGATATTGCCGACGGCGTAAACGGTCATGCGGCTCTCTCCTTTATGCGCGCGTAGGCCCTGGGCCATTCGCGGATAAACGCGTCAGCGTCATCTTGGGTTGAATTCCAGCCGAGCGAAATGCGAATGGCGCTCGTTGCTTCTTCTTCGCTTGCGCCCATGGCCGTCAAAACGTGGCTCGGTTT
This sequence comes from Hyphococcus sp., assembly GCA_013002535.1. Lineage (GTDB taxonomy): Bacteria > Pseudomonadota > Alphaproteobacteria > Caulobacterales > Parvularculaceae > Hyphococcus. The sequence goes on along the minus strand of JABDJK010000068.1, from coordinate 53,980 downwards.
TGTTTTGCCTGAAGAACACGCCGTACCGGCGGAGACTGCCAAACCCGCAAGGTCCATGGTCATCATTTGCGTTGCGCCGGAAAATCCGGGAGCAGACAGGCACAATGTTCCCGGCAAGCGTTCATTTTCTTTGCCCCAGATTTTTGCACCGGCGCCTTCAGCCGCAGCCTGCATTGCATCGCGCATCACCGCGATTTCACTAGCGCGGGCCAAACTTTCTTTCGCGAGTTTTGCCGCAACGCCAAGCCCGGCAACGCCAGGCACATTGTGGGTGCCAGCGCGGCGATTCTCTTCGTGCCCGCCGCCTCGCATCACCGGATCAAGGGGCAGGTTTGGGCCGGCAATCACTGCGCCAACGCCAAGCGGCCCGCCGAATTTGTGTCCGGTCAAGGACATGACGTCTGCACCAGACACGACGAAATTGACCGGCACTTTCCCTGCTGCTTGCGCAGCATCGCAAAACAATAACCCGCCTGCATCATGCGTGATCGCCGCCGCTTCGGCCACGGGTTGAATGACGCCGGTTTCATTGTTTGCAAACATGATGCAAACGACAAACCCGCCGTCACGTTCCGTATCGAATTTTGCAAGGCGGTCCGTCAGCCAATCTAAATCGACCAAACCGCAAGGTGTCGCAGGAATAAATTCTAAATTCGCACCTGTAGTTTCCGCATTTGCTTTAACGGCCGCATGCTCAATCGAGCTAACGAAAATCGTCTCTATAGTGTGGGGCTTGACGAGGCCGTGAAGCGCGTAATGAATCGACTCCGTGCCACCGCTGGTGAATATGACGCCGTTTACAGGTGCATTGACAAGCGCACGAACAGACTCGCGTGCGTCTTCTAAAATCTTGCGCACCTTGCGGCCTTCTTCGTGTACGGACAAAGAATTGCCGTCATGCGCCATTGCTGCGGCGACGGCTTCGATGACTTCGGGACGAACAGGCGCCGTCGCGTTATGATCGAGGTAATGACGCGTCATTGAGCCGCCTCAATTCTTGAGGGCGAATTGACAGACGCCATCCCGGCTACGCGTTTCGCCAAAACGTCATCAAGGGTAACAGCGTTCAGAAATATATCGATTTGCCGGCCGAGCTCGTCCCACAAATCATGGGTCAGGCACCGCGCGCTTGTTCCCGTACAGCCGGAGCCAGAGCCCGGCGAACAAGCCGTCGTTTTGATGTGCTCATCGACAGCAGCCACAATATCGGCAATCCGTGCCTCGGATGGCGCTACGGCAAGGAAATACCCGCCATCGGCGCCTCTGGCGCTAGATACGAGGCCAGCGCGCCGCAATTTTGAAAACAGTTTCTCCAGATAGGAAAGCGATATCCCCTGACGCAAGGCAATATCCGACAGCGCCGTCGGCCCGTCGCCCCCATTCGCAGCCAGGTCAGCCATAGCTGTTACCGCATATCTACCTTTAGTGGTCAGGCGCAAAGCGCGCTCCTTTTCGGATTGAATTGCCGGCTCGGCTGGCGCCGCTGCAAAAACGTGTTATACGCGCCCGCCGACAGACCGTATTTACAGCTGGAAATATGATTTCGGACTAATTTAGTCAACATTAAAACCGTTGGAATTATGCGGTTTTCTGACGCAAATTGCGCTATTTTCAGCCAATATAGTCGGATATCACGCGTTTTCCCGCAAAATATTGAGAGAAGAACAAGATGCCAGAAGTTATTTTTGCCGGACCCGAAGGGCGCCTTGAAGGGCGCTATCAAAAAGGAAAAGGCGAAAATCCGCCGGTGGCGCTTGTGTTGCACCCACACCCGATGTTTGGCGGCACGATGAACAACCGCGCGACCTACGAACTCTATCATATGTTTGTTCGGCGCGGATTTTCCGTAATGAGGTTTAACTTTCGCGGGGTCGGTCGTTCGCAGGGCGAATACGACCATGGCCAAGGTGAGTTGGCCGACGCGGCGACGGCGCTCGACTACATGCAGCAGATGAACCCCAACGCACCGTTTACGTGGATTGCAGGTTTCTCGTTTGGATCCTGGATTGCGATGCAGCTCTTAATGCGACGCCCGGAAATCGTTGGTTTCATTTGTGGGTCAACACCCGCAAATCTTTATGATTTTTCCTTTCTCGCGCCCTGCCCGTCATCCGGCGTTTCACTTCACGGTGAAATGGACAAGATATGCATTCCGGAAGAAACCAAAGCCATGGTTGAGCGCACCCGTACGCAAAAAGGTCGAAAAGTTGAATTTCAAGTCATCGCGGAAGCCGACCACTTTTCGAAGATCATATGGAAGCTTTGATAGAAGCCGCCGAGGCTTATCTCGATGCTCGCCTGGCTTATGAAAAACCGGAAGGCCCGTATCACGAGCCGACGGAATAGCTGCCGCCCTAAGACGAAGCCCGTCATATAGTTAATCCTTATTTACCAATTGTATTGGGAAGTTCGTGGTGATTTAATAAAATTACTGAAAGATGCTGTTTCGCCATTATTGCTTGCCGGGGGGGGCGACTATGTTCGAAGCATTGTTCAAAACGTTGCCACTGCCGGTTCGTCATTTTTCCGCCGATCTCCAAGGCGTGAATGGGCATACCGGCCGAGGCCGAATAAAATTTTCAACATTGAGCAACGGCAGGGGCCGCTTAAGAATTTCCTTGAAAGGCATTGCCGGGAAGCGGGCGGAGTTTGTCCCAGGTGACGGCGACCCAATCACAGTCAAACTGGCCGACGGCGGCGCGAGGTTAAACGTAACCCTTCAGAATGAAAATTTTTTATTCGGGACAGGCGAAAATACCGCCGTGGAAATTCGGCAGAACGGCGAGACAATTTTGTCTGGCGTGTTGCTGGTAAAATGACAGCAGACAACCGATGTTAAGTTAGGATTTCAAGACACACGTTTATGTGCTTTTATGTTCGTGCCGCGAAACTTTAAGTCCTTGCCATGACCGAATTTGATGAAGACCCTCAATTTGAAGAGCCAGCTAAAAGAGTAGCCGGCGGCGCGGGAAAATTAATTCCGGCGGCGGCATTATCCGCTGCTCTGGGGGTTTTGATATTATTGATTTATCTAGCTTACTAAAAACCGACGCCGATCAAAGATTAAACGAGGCCGACGCGACCGATTGAAATAAATTTTTCACGGCGCTGTTTTCGCAATTCTTCCGGCGATAAATTTTTCAACTCCTGAATTGCGGCTTCGACAGTATCGCCCAGGCGCTCCACGGTAAGTTTAGGATCGCGATGAGCGCCGCCCATAGGCTCCGAGATAATCCCGTCAATCACTCGCAACTCATACAAATCTTCCGCCGAAACTTTCATTGCCTCTGCGGCGTCCGGCGCCTTATTCTCTCCCTTGCCTGCCGCATCTTTCCAAAGAATAGATGCGCAGCCTTCCGGTGAAATTACCGAATAAATCGAATGTTCCAGCATATAAATGCGGTTTGCTGCGGCCATAGCCACTGCGCCGCCAGACCCGCCTTCACCCACAATAACGGAAATCAGCGGCGCGCCCAAGGCGAGGCATCGTTCTGTGCACGATGCAATTGCCTCAGCTTGCCCCCGTTCTTCAGCGCCTCGACCCGGATAAGCGCCAGGCGTATCGACTAATGTCACCACTGGCAGCCCAAATCGCTCCGCAATATCGAGCAGGCGAATGACTTTGCGATAGCCCTCTGGCCGAGCCATACCAAAATTATGTTTCAAACGGCCCGCCGTGTCGGCCCCTTTTTCGTGGCCGATCAGCATAATTGACTCACCACGCAATCTTGCCGGACCGCCAACAATCGCCGCGTCCTCACCAAATGCGCGGTCGCCGGCAAGGGGTGTAAAATCCTCCACCATCAGATTTACATATTCAGTGAAATGCGGCCGGTTGGCATGGCGTGCAACTTGCGTTTTTTGCCAGCGCGATAGATTCGAATATGTGTTGCTCAACAGCTGGTCAGTTTTCGATTGGAGTTTTTCGATCTCGTCGTCAACATTGACGCCCTCACCAGCATCAACCCGGCGGAGGTCCTCAATGCGACCTTCCAGTTCAGCGATCGGTTTTTCAAATTCCAGGAACGTTCTCATACTGATTTCCGCATTGTTTGTTGCTCAAATCATATCCATCGCCAGCAGCGAACTCAACCGACGTTCTAGCTATCGTCGCGCTTAATTGTTGACAAAGGGTGTTTATCATTAACCAGCCGGCGCGCGCGGTCCTGCGCGATATGAGTGTAAATCTGTGTCGTCGTAATGTCCGCATGGCCCAGCAGTTGCTGGACGCTGCGTAAGTCGGCGCCGCCTTCTAATAGGTGCGTTGCAAAAGCATGACGCAGCTTGTGGGGTGACACTTTCTGCACCGAAATTCCCGCTTTTGACGCTAGCGCTTTGAGAAGTTGTGCAAACCGCGCTGCCGTGATGTGGCCTTGAGCGCTGCGCGATGGAAACAGCCACGGCGCGTTCTTAGCTGAGCGCACAGCCAAATATTCGTCAATAGCGACAACCGCGCGTGCGGTCAGCGGCACAATCCGTTCTTTATCGCCCTTGCCGCGCACTAAAAGTATATTCTCGTCGCGTTGAATATTGGATTGCGAGAGGGACACCAATTCGGAAACACGCAAACCCGACGCGTATAATACTTCGAGCATAGCGCGTAATCGGGCGCCTTTTTCTCCGCTCGCCTCGTTGGCTGCGTTAAACAGAGTTTCCACTTCTTCAACTGAAAGCGTTTTAGGCAAAGGCCGCCGGGTTCTTGGTCGGGCCACAGTGCTTGCGGGGTTATCTGCGCGGTAGCCATCAGAATAGGCAAAATTATAGAATTGTCGAAGTGCGGATGTTTTCAACGCAGCCGTCGACGCGGAAATTCCAGCGGCTTCCAGCTCTGCGAGCCAAGCAGTTATGTCGCTGGCGCCAGCCGTATCCAAAGTCTCGCTGCGCTTGCGGCAAAAAAGAGAAAAGTCGGAAAGCGCGCGTTTATAGTTTTTGATTGTATTTGCAGAGGCCGCGCGCTCCACAGTCATCATTTCAAGAAATGCATCAATCAATTCGTTTTTAACATTAGCCTTATTGCCGCTATCATTCCTGTTCGACGAATTAGCCGGTGTCATTGCGAATTGCGAGGTTTTACCCGCGGGGTCAATCCGTCATCGCCATTGGAGCCGGCAGACTTGGCGATACTTGCGGGCTTCGCGCTTGCAAATGTGGCTTGCCAAGCTTTCTCAAACGCGAACCGTCGCTCCAGTTCAGGCGTTCCGGCGACACGCATAGCATGCCCGACGACAACCGCCTCCAATTCAGCCCCGCCGGCATGACCGTCTGAGGCCGCAAGCGCCGCAAGTCCGGCCTGACCAGGCAAATCCTCGACGGCTGCGTGAAAAGCCGCCGCAATGACATCCGCATTTGTTTTAGCATTGCCATTTTCGATTTTTCCGCGGGCGAACACCCCGGGATCAAGCGCAACTTCCGCGTCCACGGCCACTCGCGCAGCCGTATCGGGATCTAGAACCGCAAGGAGGTTCGTCTTTTCGATGAAATCAATTGCGATAGCCTGCGGCAAAGCCGCAATTGAATCATTAGCGCCGACAATCGCCTGCAACCATTTAGCGGCGCCGACCGCATCGCCATTCGCCATCGCAACCGATGCAAAAACTGACGCCTCTTCCGGCGCAACAAGTACGCCATCGAGCGCCGATATTTCGCCAAAATAAATTTTCGCCAGCGCGTATGCGCGCGAAGGAGTATCACCAAGGCTAACGGCATCAGCAATGCGTTTGGCTTTATCGCGCAAAAATTCCGGCGCATTCATCGTCTGAATGAATTGATATAACAAGGCGTCAACGGTCAAATCCGCCGGACGGTTCTCGATCGCAGCTGAAACCTGGTCGAATTCAGCAAGATCGAACTGTACAGAAACAAATAGCGCTTCGAGCTGGTTTGTTCCCATGGCCCCAATTGCTACAGCGCGTTGAGCAGCGTCAATGCGGACTGCATCCTCATGCGACGGATCGCTCGCAATGGCGACAAGCACCGCGCCACTGGCTTCTGTTAAGCGCCCCGCGAGAATGGGCGTTTCGGTTCGACGCGCCATCGCATATTGCAGCGGACTTTTAACTCGAACATCCTGTTTTAGCGATGAACCCGTCAAAAGCGACCGAAACAATACTTCATCATCATCAGACAATCCGCCGCGTTCGCGCAAAATGCTCAGCGTAAGATCAGCGGCATCTCTTTCGTCATTCGCAACATAACAAAAAGCGCGCAACCGAACCCAGAACAATTCTTCCTGGTTATTCGTCAGTCTCGCGCTTCGTGCGCATGCGTCGTTTATTTCGCCCTTTAAAAGTCCGTTTATGGCGCCAACCTGATTAACGTATGCGTCGCTGCGCAGCGCAGAGGACAGGCTTGCGATTGTAATTGCATCATCGACAAAGCCGGCGTTTGCCAACACAACCAATTTTTTTCCACCAATTTCGGTGTTGTCACCGGCGGGCCCCGGCGCCTCGGTTAAAAGGAGCCGCCGCATCAATTCCCCGATCGCGGGTGTCGCGGGCGTTTCCGGCGCCATATCCAATAAATTGGAAATGGTTGACTGGTCTGTGTTCGCCCACAACCGACGGTGCAACGCCCCGTCGGCTGCGGTCAGAGTTCCGGTCGAAAACGCATCCTTAGAAATTTGTGCAGATTCAACCGCGACCGGCGCCTGCCCGCCGGCAGTCGTGGCGAAGGCCAACGCAATCAACCCGCAGACCCCGGAATTGAAAAACCGATCAGGCATTTGGCAACTCTTGGACAATTTCGCGCGTGTCAGGCTCAAGCATTTGCCCATACACGAACAATCCGCTCAAAACAGCTAGCAAAAAAACTATTACGATGATTACTAGACGCACAAAAACTACTCCTGGTCCCAAATTTCTATATCCGCAACACGCGCCCATTAACTCGGTTCGCTGTTTGCGTAAAATACCCTAAAGCCCCATGAAACGCCGGTAAACAATTGTGGATCAATCACCTAGCCTGCCGCCCCGGTCTCCCGTACATCTTAGCGCTATGATCGAAACCCGCAACATATTCGAAAAAACTGGCAAAACGGCAATTGTCCTGGTCGGCATGATGGGCGCCGGGAAATCAACCGTGGGCAGGCGTCTGGCGGACCGGCTCGACCTGAAATTTTATGATGCTGACGCGGAAATCGAAAAAGCAGCCGGGATGAGCGTCAGCGAATTGTTTGAGCTTCACGGAGAAGCGAGTTTTCGGTCGGGCGAAGCGCGGGTAATTGACCGGATCCTCGGGGAGGAAAATATCGTGCTTGCAACCGGCGGCGGCGCGGTCACCAATTCGGATTCTCGGTCCAGAATTAAGGAATGCGCCGTGTCGATCTGGCTGAAGGCCGATATTGATACAATTCTTCGGCGGGCGACGCGCCGGGATACAAGGCCGCTATTGAAGTCCGGCGACCCTCAGGAAACGCTTAATCGATTATTGGCGGAGCGCCGGGAGCTTTACGCTGAAGCGGATTTACATATTGAGAGCCAACCCGGGCCCCATATAAACACTGTCAACCATATCATTGACGAATTGACGGCCTTCGCCGAAACCGCTGCTGGCTAAGCGCAAGAGAGTTAAGACGTGCCAACACAAACCGTGCAGATCGATTTAAGCGTTAGAAGCTATGACATTGTCATTGGCCGACGCCTCATCGAAAATATCGGCGACTATTTGAATCCCTTGTTGAAGCGCAAACGCGTTGCAGTCGTCACAGACGATAATGTTTCCGACGCACAAGGCGCACGGCTGCGCGCTGCATTGGACAAAGCAGGCATCGCAGCAAATTTTATTGCTCTGCCGCCGGGCGAAACGACAAAGACTTTTCATTTCCTGGACCATCTCGTTACGGCGCTGATTGACCACGGTATTGAGCGCGACGATTTGATTATCGCATTCGGCGGCGGCGTTGTCGGAGACATCGCCGGATTCGCCGCTGCGATCTTGCGGCGCGGTTGCCGTTTCATACAAGTGCCGACAACTCTGCTGGCGCAAGTCGATAGCTCTGTTGGGGGCAAGACAGCGATAAATGTTCCTGCTGGCAAAAATCTCGTCGGCGCGTTTCATCAACCATCACTGGTCATCGCAGATTTGGATGCGCTGACAACCCTGCCCGCCCGAGAATTTCGCGCCGGTTATGCCGAAATTGTAAAGTACGGTTTGATCAATGACGCAGAATTCTTTGCCTGGCTGGAAGAAAACCATGGTGCGCTATGCGCGTCGAAGCAAAGCAGCAAACTGCAATACGCTATAGCCAAATCTTGTGAAGCGAAAGCCGCTATCGTCGCCGAAGATGAACGCGAAACTGGCCGACGGGCGTTACTCAATCTCGGCCATACTTTCGGTCACGCGATCGAAACAATTTATGGTCACGCCGACGATGTATTGCACGGCGAGGCCGTAGCACTCGGAACAATTCTCGCCTTCGAATTTGCTGAAAAACATTCAATGTGCAGCAGCAGCGACGTCAAGCGGGTTGCCGGTCATTTTCAGAAAGCTGGACTTCCTACCTCCAAGGACGATTTGCCTCCGAAGCATGACCTCGACGCAACGCACATTTTTAACGCCATGCTTCAGGACAAGAAAGTGAAATCCGGCGCGCTCACATTGATATTGCCTCACGCTATCGGTGATGCACGCATCAAGGCTGGCGTTCCTCATAATGATGTCAAAGCATTTCTTGACGAGAAATTTTAACGACGAAGGCCTTGTGATGGAATCCGAAATACTTTTCCCGATCGCTACCATCTTTGGATTGTTGATGCTTTCCGCATTTTTTTCCGGTTCAGAAACTGCGTTAACCGCCGTGTCTGAAGCTCGCATGCATAAATTGGAGTCCGATGGAGATGCAAAAGCAGCGCGGGTCAATTTCCTTATCCGCGACCGCGAACGATTAATTGGCGCCATCCTCCTCGGCAATAATCTGGTGAATATTCTAGCATCTGTTTTGGCTGGCGGCGTCTTCGTTTCTTTGTTTGGCGATTCACTCATGGCGACAGCGGTTGCAACTGGCGTCATGACTGCCCTTGTTCTGATTTTTGCCGAAGTCACACCGAAATCAGCCGCTATCGCAAGGCCAGATGGATTCGCGATGATGGTCGCGCCAATTATGCGGTGGGTCGTTTTCATCTTTGCGCCCATCACCCACGTGGTTCAGATCATCGTTCGCGCATTTCTGAAAATCTTTGGCGTCGATATTTCCGAAGACAGCAATGTTTTCTCTGCCCATGACGAATTGCGGGGCGCCGTTGATTTGCATCACTCTGAAGGCCGGGTGGATAAGGAAGCGCGCGACCTTTTGCGCGGCGCTCTAGAGCTCGATGATTTGCGCGTTGAGGAAATTATGATCCACCGCAAATCTATTGAGATGCTCGACATTGAGAACAATAACGAAAAAATCATTCAACAGGCGCTCAAGAGTTCACATACACGATTGCCGCTTTTTCGTGAGGCGCCGGACAACATTATCGGAATATTGCACGCCAAAGATTTACTACGGGCGCTTTGGGATGCCGACGGCAATCCCGAGGAAATTGATTTTTCAGAAATCGCTCGAATACCGTATTTCGTTCCTGAGACAACGACGCTGCAGGAACAATTGGACGCTTTCAAAATTAAACAGGAGCACTTCGCTCTGGTCGTTGATGAATATGGCGCCTTGATGGGCCTCGTCACCATGGAAGATATTCTCGAAGAAATTGTCGGCGAGATCGAAGACGAATATGACAGCCCCGTTCAAGGCGTCAGACCACAACCTGACGGATCGCTCGCGGTCGATGGAGACGTGACTATTCGCGATCTCAATCGCGCCATGGACTGGAATCTCCCCGACGATGAGGCCGTAACTATTGCCGGACTCGTTATTCATGAAGCGCAATCGATCCCCGAAGTTGGCCAGATATTTTCGTTCCACGACTATCGTTTCAAAATTCTTCGCCGACGGCGCAATCAAATAACCGCGATCCGGGTATCGCCGATTGTACAAGACAGCTGATCGCTGATATTCCCACCGTTCCGCAAAAGGACGCCTACGTAATGAGCGATAAGTCGCATCGGTTCTCCATCGCCTTTATTTTTATGACCGTCCTTTTGAACATGATCGGTCTGGGCGTCATCATGCCTGTGATGCCGCAACTCATCATGACCGTGACCGGCGATGGCCTCTCACGCGCCGCACAATGGGGCGGAACCCTAACATTCGTATACGCGGCCATGCAGTTTATCATGATGCCAATTATTGGCGGGTTGTCGGATCGATACGGGCGGCGCCCGGTGTTATTGATCTCGCTGGCCGCCTATTCGTTTGACTTTCTGATAATGGCGATCGCGCCCACAATCGGCGTTATATTGGTTGCTCGATTGCTCGCTGGCGCCTTCGCGGCGACATTTTCAACAGCTAACGCCTATATTGCCGACATCACGCCGCCGGAAAAACGCGCCGCGAATTTCGGACTAATGGGCGCTGCCTTTGGCCTTGGATTCATCATTGGGCCAGGCATCGGCGGGTTGCTTGGCGACAATTTCGGCGCCCGGGCGCCCTTCTATTTTGTCGCGATGCTTGGCGGCTGCAATTTACTTTTCGGGTTCTTTGTTTTGCCCGAAACGTTGAAACCTGAAAACCGCCGCAAGTTTGAATGGCGCCGGGCTAACGCATTTGGGAATTTCAAGCAATTTCGAAAATATCCCATTATGGTGCCAATCGGGCTCTCTATATTCCTTTATCAACTTGCCCATTGGACGTTTCCATCGGTGTGGTCTTATTTTGCTGAAGAACGCTTTGGCTGGACGCCGAGTTTGATCGGCGCGTCACTGATGTTTGTGGGATTGATGGCGGCGATCGTACAAGGCGGTCTCACCCGCATCGTCATACCGAAAATTGGCGAGCGAAACGCCGCCCTGACGGGCACTATGATCGCAGTGATTTCGTATTTCGGATTCGCAGTCGCGGGCAACGATGTTGCGGTGTATGCGCTTATTGCTTTCTCGGCGCTTGCCGGAATAACGCAACCATCCCTGCAAGGCATTATGTCACGCACCGTCCCGGCGAATGTGCAAGGGGAGCTTCAAGGCGCGATATCGGCAGTCGCCAGCCTCTCTATGGTCATCGGGCCGCCGCTAATGACGCAAATATTTGCAATTTTTTCATCGCCGGCAACGCCATATAAAATTGCGGGAATAACGCTTCTTCCATCTGGGTCAGGAATATATTTTCCCGGAGCCCCATTCGTCGTGGCGGGATTGATAACGCTGTGCGCGTTTATCCCGCTAACCCATGCGTTCTCGCACATTGTTCGTCCACGCGAAGAAGAAGAACCGACGCCGATAGAACCCGCCGTCGTCGAGTAGCGATCAGCTCCCGGTTTTAATTCGCTTTATTGATTTCAATACGATTTTCAGTCGACCATTTGCGCGCTTAACGGCGTCATCAACCGTTCCGATAATTTCTGACAGCGTCTTTTGCTCTTCAGAATTTTCAGAAAGAAGCTGTTTCGCATTCTTGATTTCCGCCTCAAGCGCTTCGAGCTTGGTCGACGGCGGCGCGTCAGCGTCGTATTCGACGATTGGACCTTCGAAGTCATCATCTTCGACGTCGTAGATAATCTCATCATCGCCGTCATCAGTCGAACGCCCGGCATTCCAGAGGACATACCCGGTAAGAAGGCCCAAAAGGTAGGCGACAGCAACCGGCAACCATTTGCTGCTGAGCACCTCTGTTAACCAACTTTCCACAATGCCACCTCACGACCCGGCGCCAGTTCGACACACATTTATGGTAAATGCGCAATCGAACGGCAAGCTCAGTCTTAAACAAGCAATCGACGAGCCAAACAAAAAAGCCGCCCCATATTCGAACGGAGCGGCTTTTTAATTGCGCGATTCAAATTTTATCTCGGCGCCATCACCATCATAATCTGGCGGCCTTCGGTCTTAGGGAACTGTTCTACCTTTGCAATTTCTTCAAAGTCGTCCTGCACGCGCTTTAACAAATCCGCGCCGCGATCTTGGTGCGCCATTTCCCGGCCGCGAAAACGCAAAGTAACTTTTACCTTGTCACCTTCCTCAAAGAAGCGTTTCATCGCTTTGACCTTTACGTCGTAGTCATGGTCATCGATGTTAGGCCGCATTTTGATCTCTTTGATCTCAACGACTTTTTGTTTTTTCTTCGCTTCCGCTTTCTTTTTCTGTTGCTGGTATTTGTACTTCCCGTAATCCAGGACCTTACAAACAGGCGGCTTGGTATTGGGAGAAACCTCTACCAGATCCTGTCCGGCTTCCGCGGCAATCTCGAGCGCATCCTCAATCGAAACTACACCGCGTTTTTCGCCTGTGTCGTCAATTAATAAGACTTGCGGAACTGCTATCTCCTCGTTTACGCGCGGCCCGTCGTTCTTGGGCGGCGTTTGGGCAAATGGTCTACGTGCTATGAAAATCGCTCCTTTGTCAGCTAATGGTCACACGGATTATACGGGGCAAAGGGTAAAGAGGAAGAAAATCATTCCGCCGCACCCTGAACGAACCGCATATATAGGAATTTCACGCCACTAATCAACGGGTTTCGGAGGCGATTTCAACTAGCCCCATATTCGAAAGTGTCCGCCAGATGAACGGCGCCTCAACCGAATTCGGATCTTGATTGAATCGCAATGTCACAACATGCCGCCCCTCTGGCGCGACTGACGGCGCCTTTGCATCGGCGATGAGCACGCCTTTGCAACCGACACTAACGGCAAGGTGCATTTCTTCCGCATCGTCGCTTACAAAGAATGCGGCTTCTTTCGCAAGCGCAGCCAATTGCAAGTGGTCCGTCTTTCCTGTGAGATCGACAAGTTGCGGCGCGTCATGTGCGACTTCATCGCCAAAGTGATGGAGTTCTTTTGGTCCCGCCAACACCGGCATATATCCTGAACGCGCCATCAGCGATGCAAGCGCGCCATAACCTTGCGGCGACCAGCGCTTTTGCTCGTTTAGGCCGGGCAACAACAAACCGAACGGCGTTGTAATCCCGTACCATGATGGTTTCATATTCGCAGAATCTTTGCGCGCATCGATTGCCCAGGAAAAATTCGGCAATCGCGCCGGCGCATCCAAACCTGCTGAGTCAAGCATTCTTTCCAAACGCGGCAGATCAAACGAAGACTTCTTTGTCTTCTTTTTCCTCTTTGCCGGCGCAGCAGAAAACCATTTCGGCCGGAACATTCCCATAGCGCTGTAGAGTTTGCGGCCATGATCGTCGCCGGCAAGGTCATAGACCTTTTCAAATTTTGCGGACTTGAGTTGCTTTATAAAATCTTTGCGCGCCTCGGTTATTCGAAAATCCGGCATCGACGCAACCTGATCGAAATAAGGCGATGCGCGGGCAATGCGTTGTAACGGCGGGATGGTCAGTAAGCTGATTTTAGCGTTTGGGTGCGCATCACGAATGGCGTCGAACGCCGGCTCCGCGGCAACAAACGCGGAAAGGCTGTCCGTTTTGATAACAAGAATATTGGCCTGTTTACGCCCCAACATTGCGGTCAATAATTCCTTCCAGCAATAACATCACGGTAAGCATCCAGCGTTGCTTCAACCATCTTTGCAACCGAGTAACGTTCGGTTACGCGGCCCCGAGCGCGCGCGCCCATTTCAATCCGATCACTGGATGACATGGCTGCAAAATCAAAGAGCGCCCTCGCAAAAGCACCTTCGTTCCCCGGCTCAACAAGAATTCCGGTGACGCCATGCGCCACGGTCTCCCTAACGCCGCCATGATCAAAAGCGATGACAGGCTTCTTCATCGCGCCCGCTTCAATCGGTGCGCGACCAAATGGTTCTGGTTTCACTGAGGGAGACAATACGACATCCGCCCAACCATAGGCCGCCGGCATGTCGGCGCACTCGCCGACAAAATGGACCATTTCACGCACCCCACGCTTTTCTACCAATGCACGCAACGACGTTTCGTAGCTACTGCCGCCCTGCGCGCCCCCGCAAAAAACTAGCGTTAATTTAGGCATATTTCCAGCACGCATTTGAGATTTATTGGCGGCGATGGCCTGAATTGCAGCTTTGTGCCCTTTCCATCTTGTAAGGCGCGCCGGCAACAGCATCCGGAGACTGCTTTCTCCTTCGCCACCCACATCATCGCCGGGAACTCCCCACGACGCAAAAACAGCCCTTATTCTATCAGGCGAGACCGTATCCGGATCAAACGCTGCAAGATCAACGCCGCGAGAAATTGAGCGCAATTTCGCGGGGTTAATCGCATTACTGGCGCGTATGGCATTCGCCGTAAAAGCCGAATTGGCAATTACCAGATCGCCCCGAAGGAGCGATGAGTTATAAAAATTTTTGAAAGGGCCGGCCAATGCAAAACCGCGATGATGTGTCGTGACAAAGGGAATGCTCGAATTTCGGGCGGCAATGTAAGCGCTCCAAGCAGGCGCGCGCGACCTCGCATGAATAATTTCGACCTCATTTTCCGAAATTATCTCGCAAAGGCGCCGAGCGTTTTTCCATAGAGAAATCGGGTCCTTGGCGTCATATGACCCCGTAAAAATTTCGCCGCCGTTTTTTACTATCTCGTTTTCGAGAAACCCGCCGCTTGAAGCAATAAGCGCGCGACCGCCCGCCGCGACGACGGCTTGTGCGATATCGGCCGTCGTGCGTTCCGCGCCGCCGGCGTTAAGCGCAGGCACAACTTGCAAAACGGTATGTGGAAAACTGACCATTAGATGATGCTGCAACTTGTCTTTTGGGCTTACGATTGCTTCAAAGTGCGGCGAACCATAGTCTGTTTAGTCGCGAATTCACTGCGAATCTGCACGTTTTCCAGGATTTATTATGTCAGACGCCGCCCCACCAAAATATCTCGACGGGCCCAACGGGCGCCTCGCTTATCGTTACCGGGCGGGAGACGTTTCCAAGCCCTGCGTTGTTTGGTTCGGCGGTCTTAAGTCCGATATGCTGGGGACAAAGGCCGAATTTCTTGATGAATGGGCCAGTAAAACCAACACTGGATTTCTTCGTTTTGACTATTCAGGCCACGGCGAATCCGACGGCGCCTTTGAAGACGGCGTTATTGGAGATTGGGCCGCGGACGCACTTTCCGTCATCGATGCAGTAGCGCCCGGAAATTGTGTCTTTATTGGTTCATCCATGGGCGCCTGGGCGTCAACCATTGTGGCTCTCAAACGGCCAAACATTCTTTACTCCGCTATATTTATCGCCCCAGCGCCGGATTTTACCGAGCGTCTTTTGCTGCCATCTTTATCCGATAAAGAGCGCCGTGATCTTGCCCAGATTGGCCGGGTCGAACGCTCATCGGAATATGAGGAAGGCCCTGAAATCTTTACTAAAAAGCTGTTCGACGATGGTCGCGCAAATCTGGTGATGAACGGTATGGTCAATATTGAATGCCCGGTGCAGATTTTTCACGGATTGCGCGATGATGTCGTGCCGTGGCGCCATGCGGTTGATTTCGCTGAACAAATTACGAGTGAAAATGTAGAGATTTCGCTGATTAAAGCCGCCGACCATCGGTTATCGACACCTGGCGATCTCGAACGCCTTGCGAAGGCTGTGAATGTCAGCGTCAACTACTGATTAAATTGTCGCCAATCCAACTTTTTCCTTAAAATTCAATTCTTTAGGGTCTAACCGGTCTCTTCATTGAAGCATAATCACTGTTCGTCGGAAAATTGTCTCGTTTCGTCTTAACCCACCTAACGGCGCGTCGGTCAGGCTTGCTACAAGTGTCACAACGCATTATGGTCGCGACATATGTAGCATATTTTTTGAACGCGAGCGCGTCGACACTCAAAACTAGTGAAACCAATGACTGACCAGAACTACAACAATCCGACCCGTCCAGAACTCGCAATTCTAAAATTGTTATGGCGGGAAAAAACCCTAAGCGCTCGCGATATTCATCATCAGATCGCTGACGAGTTTAATTGGACTTATTCCACCGTACGCACAGTGCTCGAACGAATGATCGATAAGGGTCTTGTCGATAAAGAGTCCGTAAAGGGCGCGAATATTTATTCGGCAGAAGTCGGTAAAGTTTCCCTACTCGGTCGGATGATCAAAGATTTTTCCAGCCGCGTGCTGGAACTGGACAGCGCGCCGGCGACTGCGTTTTTCTCTGACTCCAAACTCTTGAGTGAAGATGAATTGGAGCAATTAGAAAGCGTTCTGCGTAAATGGGAGAACGAAGAATGATCGGGCTCGCGCAACCGTTTTTCATTTGCTTGATCTTGTCACTGATTTGGGCGCCGTTTGTATTGCTATGCGCCTTACAAATTCAGCGAAAACACGCTCCAACGGCCGGTGGAAAACTTTGGCCCACGGCGCTCGGCATCGCGGCGCTTCCCGCGATTTTTGCGCCAATATTTGCATCCGTCGGCTTTTCATTACGCACGCAACCCGTCGTCGAGCCGGCAATTTACGCTTCAGAATCGATTGCAACGATTACAGCTGTGGGCGTTTCAATGGCGCCCACGCGGACGATTGACGCCGCACTTCTTCTTGACGCCGCTGTCGCGTTATATGTGTACGGGTTTATCCTGTTTTTCATTTTGGGCGCTGCGCGATTTGTCAGTTTCTCACACCGTACACGCTATGCCTTTGATATCGACAACCAACAATTGATCGATGAGTTGGATGCCTGGTCTAACCGGATGGGATTGCGTCGAAAGCCTGCATATAAATATTGCGATGCGGTGACCAGCGTGTGTGTCTATGGTTTTTTCCGGCCCAAGCTTTTGATGCCTGCGAAAATTCTGGATCGCCTATCGGTCAACGATGTCGTCCTTATGGGCGCGCACGAGCTTGCACACGTTAAGCGCCGCGACACATGGCTGTTTGCCTTCACCGCAATGACGCGGGCAGTATTCTGGTTCAATCCATTCATGCGAAATATCGCTGCGCGCGCCATTCTCGCAGCAGAACAGGCCGCGGATCGATTGGTCCTGTTACGCGGCGCCAAGCAAAGAGAATACGCGCGATGTTTCGTAAATGGCTTGCGCAATTCTGCCGGTCTTACCCGCACTGATTATGAACTGGCGCCCTCATTCACGCCCTTCGATAAGAAATCGCGGCGCGAACGGCTGAATGCGATTTTGTCTGCTGATTCACATTCTCCCTTCGGCAGCAGAAAGGCAAAAGCACTTGCGATCGCTGGCGGTTTTGCCGCCATCGGTCTCGCTTTTGCGCAAGCAGCTTTTGTTGTTGAACCAAGCGAGGTTCGCGCGTCGTTGCCGCAAGCGCCCGTCGATGGAAAAGTTACGTTAGGCTACAAAGAAACCAGCGTCGCTTTGGGCGATGATCGCTCCGCCCACGAGGGCGTTGATATCAAAGCAAAACGCGGCGCGCCGGTTATGGCTGCCGGGGACGGAAAAGTCGTTGCCGCCACAAGCCGCTACAACAATCAACCCGCCTGGGGCAAAGTTGTCGTCATCGATCACGGTCACGGCTTGATCACACGCTATGCGCATCTTGATAATTTCGTTGTCACGCGCGGCGACGTCGTTCTTGCTGGCGATACGATCGGCGCCGTTGGCTCGACTGGAAGATCAACCGGCCCGCATCTGCATTTCGAGGTGTTAAGGGACGGCGAACCCGTTGATCCTTCGCCAGTTATTGCGGCGAAACCCTTGCCCAAACCGGAGCTGAAGTTCGAGCCGGTAATTGCGCCGAAAATCGAACATGCCTTGTCGATTGAACCGCCAATCATTCTTGCCTCGGCGGCGCACGATCTGATGCCGATTTATGATGTCAGCCCGGCGATCATGCCGGCGCCAACGCCAGAAATTGACCAAGAAGAAATCGAAAAACGCCTTGAGGGCCGGTTCGATGAACTCACTGCGCGCATGAGTGCGCGATTCAAAGACGAAGAATTCGTGCGTGATTTCGACTTAGACGGTTATGAATTTGAAGGCGCTGAGGAACTTTCAGCTGAACTGACTAAAGAACTTGCGCAAGAATTTGCTGATATGCGGCTCTCCCTCGCCGAAATCGAAGGTCTTAATTTTGATGCATTTGAGTTTGATGGCGACGGAATGCTCCGTTTCAACGGCGAGTTCAGCGAGGAAGAAATAGCGCGTTTGAAGGAAGAACAGCACGAAGCAATAGAACGCGCTCACAAAGAGATGGAGCGGGCGCATCGCGAAGCTGAAAAAGCGCGTCAAAAAAAGCATCGACACGCTGAACGGGAAAGACAAAGACAGATGCGCTTGGCCGAACGCGCCCGCGAAACGGCTGAGCGAGACCGCGAGCGTTCTAAACATGACGCTGATCGTGCGCGCGAACGCGCCGAACGCGACATGGAGCGCGCGCTTGAACGCGCAGAGATGCGCGCGGAGCGTGATTTTGAACGCCTGGAACGGGAATGGGAACGCAATCCATCCGAAAAATACGAGGGAATTGACGAAGAAGAGTTGCTCGATATTCGCGAAAAAGCGTTGCGCGAGGCGCAAGCCAATCTCGACGCAGAACTGAAAGAAATCGAGCGCGAACGAAAACGTCTCAACAAAAAACGAAAAGCGCGAAACAAAGACTAAACGTTAATTTTGCGTTTGCGGTGAATGCTGACGGTTCACCGCACATCAACCCCACTTCATCGATAAACAGATGCGCGGCCTCTTGAAAAAGAGGACACTAAGTTCGGGCGCGTACACCATCATTGTTGAATTATTGGAGAGTTTTCCGATGGGATTGACGCGACTCTGCCTTAATAACCCCGCCGCCGCTGGCGTCGTTTTGGCGATTATCACTTTGCTTGGCGCGCTCTCGATTTCGCGTCTCCCGGTTCAACTGTTCCCGCAGATTGAGCGTCCCCAGATTGGCATCTTCACCGGCTGGCGTTCTGCATCGCCTCGCGAAGTCGAAAGTGAAATCACCGAACCGATTGAGCGCGAATTGCGCGGCATTCCCGGAATGACATCAATGCAGTCCTGGTCGAACCAGGGCGGTGTTTGGATGAACCTCGAGTTTTCGCTCGGCGCCGACATGGATCAGGCGTTTACGGAAGTGAATTCACGCCTTCAAAGAGTTCGCGGCTTGCCGGCCGAAGCTGATCGTCCGCGCGTCAATCTTGGCGGCGGCGGAGGTAGTTCCGGCGAAACACTGATATTCCTGTTCCTGCAAAAGCTGCCGAATAATACCAACCCGGATGTTCGGCTCTCGGAGTTCGCCGAACAACGCATCGCACCAGCAATTGAATCCGTGCCCGGCGTCGGGTCGGTGGATGTCAATTCCGATGATGGCGAGGAAATTGTCAGGATTGAATTTGATCCATTCCTTGCTGCGCAGCTTGGCATTTCTCTTGATGACATCGCACAAAATGTAAACCGATCTTCCGACGTCACGGGCGGGCAAGTTGAGGTTGGGCGCCGAAATTACACAATGCGGTTTGAGGGGCGTTTTTCCGCGGACCAATTGAACAACACCATTCTTGCGTGGCGCAATGGCGCGCCAGTGACGCTTGGCGACGTTGCCGACGTTACTGTCGGCCCGGATAGACGCGGCGGCGTTGTCTATCAGAACGGCAACCCCGCAATTGGCATGCGTGTTATCCGTGAACCGGGTTCGAACACGCTTGAGGCAATTGATGAGCTAACCGAGGTGCTGGATGAATTGAACAACGGCGTGCTTGCCGAAATGGGCTATTCAATCCAGAAGAGCTTCGACCCTTCGGTCTTCATCAAACGCGCGATATCTTTGCTCACGAACAATTTGTTGCTCGGGATCATGCTCGCCGTCGGCGCCCTTTGGTTATTCTTACGCCGAACGATGGCGACATTCGTGATTGCGGCGGCGATCCCTATTTGTCTCACCGCCACAATTATCGTGCTCAATTTATTCGGAAGATCGATCAATGTTATTTCGCTCGCGGGGTTAGCCTTTGCAACCGGCATGGTGCTGGATGCTGCTATTGTTGTTCTGGAAAACTATGTGCGGCTTCGCGAAGATGGACATTCACCGTTCAAAGCTGCGGAGAGCGCTGTTGGTCAGGTCTTTGGAGCGTTGTTCGCCTCAACGGTCACAACAGTCGCGATATTTATCCCGATCATGTTCTTCGAGGATGTTGAGGGGCAGTTGTTCGCTGACCTCGCGCTTACAATTGCGATCGCTGTTTCATTCAGCTTGGTTGTGGCGGTGACATTGCTGCCGACCGGCGCGAGGATGTTCATAAAAGACACCGGGGCGAAGAGTGATCGACCAGAATTCGCAACCCGAATTGCTGATTTCATTATGTCGGTTACATCGACAAATTCACGCCGGCTTTCAATGGTCGGCGCCCTTACGATTATCCCAATATCAATTTCGTTTTTGCTGTGGCCGCAATTGAATTACTTGCCGCCGGTAAAACGCGACGCGGTTGATGCGTTCGTTGGCTTCCCATCTGGCGCCAGCGCCGACATGATCCGGGAAGAATTCGCCGAGGTCGTCGTTGAGCGCCTTGAGCCATATATGAACGGCGAGAAAGAGCCAGCGCTCAGAAATTATTACCTGTATTCCGGCGAATGGGGCGGCAACACCGGCATTCGCATCAAAGACCAATCGCGCATCGACGAGATGGTCAAGATTGTCAACGAAGAAATACTGGCTGGTTTCCCCGACACACGCGCATTTGCAAGCCAGGGATCGCTGTTTGGAAATTGGGGCGCGCAAGGCTCTATTCAGCTTCAACTACAAGCAAGCGACTTCGACGCACTTGGCGCGGCAGTTCCGGAGGCAATCGAAATTATTCAAGCCGCCCTGCCCGGAACGCAAGTCTGGCCCAATCCAGACCCACAAATTGTGACGCCGGAACTACGTCTCATTCCCAATGACCGACGCATAGCCGAAGTCGGCATGACCCGCGACGCAGTCGCCCGCGCCGCACGCGCTCTAGGCGACGGGCAGTGGCTCGGTGAATTCTTCCACGAAGACGGACGCCTGGACATTTATTTGCGCGCCAAAGAATGGTCGGAACCGGAATTTTTGGAGACGGCGCCGATCGCAACGCCGTCCGGCGCGGTTGTTCCCTTGGGCGAACTTGTAACCGTTGTCCGAGGCGTTGGACCACAGCAAATTCGTCGCCTGGATGCGCGCCGCACAATTACGCTTGGGATAACGCCGCCTGAAGGCATCGCCCTCGGCCCAGCCGTTGAAGCGCTGAAAGAAGGCGCGGAAGCTAACCTCTATGCGGCGCTGCCAGCCGGCGCATCGATGAAATGGGGCGGTGACGCGGACTCATTGGCGCGCGCTGTCAAAAATCTCGGCAGCAATTTCCTTCTTGCCATTGCGATCTTGTTTTTGATCATGGCGGCGCTTTTCAAATCGGTCAAAGATTCCGCGCTGGTTATCATCACGCTGCCGATGGCGACGGTTGGCGGCATTCTCGCAATACGCGGCATGGATCTGGTCAACCCGCTTCCGCTCGACTTATTGGGAATGATCGGCTTCATCATTCTGCTGGGGCTCGTCGTCAACAACGCCATCCTGCTTGTTGCGCAAACCCGAGCATCCGAAACGCAAGGCAAGTCGCGACCGGAAGCCGTACGCGAAGCACTAACGCTGCGCATTCGCCCCATATTCATGTCGACATCAACATCACTCATGGGAATGTTGCCGCTTGTCCTATCGCCCGGCGCCGGCAGCCTCATCTATCGCGGCCTTGCAACCGTAATCGTTGGCGGCATGGCGGTCTCGACCATATTTACGCTGTTCTTGTTGCCAGCGCTCCTGCAGCTCGGGTCGCAACCGGCGATGGCAACCCTTCCCCGCGGGCGCACCGTTCCTCAACCTGCCGAATAGAAAATGAAACTGGTATTGTCATGAAACGAAAATTTATTATCGCGGGCGCGGCTAGCGTCATTCTCGTTGCGGCGGGCTCCGGCGCATTTTTCTATGGCAATTCCGTTGGCGCAAACGCGCAAGACGGGGGCGGCGAACAAGCGCAGAATGGACCGCCGCCGGCGCCTGTCACAGTTGCAAAAGCGGAATTGCGGACGCTGGCGCCGCAATCAGAAACGCCGGGTTCTGTGGTGTCGACGCGCGACAGCCTTGTCGCGGCCGCAACCTCCGGCGTAATCGAATGGGTTGCCGAAGTCGGCGCAGAAGTAGAAGAAGGCGACGTCGTAGCGCGTATCGACCCCGCAGACGCGCGGTTGTCACGTGACAATAGCGCCGCTGATGTTAAACGCCTACGCGCACGCGCAAATTATCTCGACAGCCTGTACAAAAGATATGTTGGGTTAGGCGAGGATGCTGGCGAATCTGAAGCGACGCTTGATGAAATGCGCTCAAACCGTGACGAGGCGCTGCAGTCCGTCGCTCAAGCTGAAGTTGCATTGCAACGCGCGCAAATTAATCTTGCACGTACAGAAGTCGTGGCGCCTTTTGCAGGACGTGTCGTCAGCCAAGAATCGCAAGTCGGCGAATTTGCCAATCCAGGTGTCGGGCTGGTTCGGCTTGTAGATACGCGGAGGCTGGAAGTCACTGCCCGTGCGCCTGCAGGCTTGGCGCGGAATATCGACGCCGGCGCGACAATTAAAGTCTCAAACGGCGCCGATAATATGGATGCTATTGTACGCGCAGTGGTCCCGGTCGGTGACGCTTTGTCGCGAATGCTTGAATTGCGCATGGAGCTGCCTGATACAAATTGGTATATTGGGTCCGCCGTTCGGGTAAGCTTGCCTAATGGCGCGCCCAGAGCCGTTACAGCGGTGCCGCGGGATGCGCTCGTACTGCGCGCCAATCGCATTAGTGTTTATGTCATTGACGAAGAAAATAACGCCAAGCGTTATGATGTTGAACTGGGGACTGCGGAGGGCAACTTCATAGAAGTCATTGGCGACGTTGAGCCAGGCGACAGTGTCGTCATCCGTGGTGGTGAACGATTACGCGATGGCCAGTCGGTGACAATTTCAGAAATCCAAACCAGTAACAGCGTCTAACGAAATCCGTCAGTCAACTTTCTTCGCCGAATTTGTCTTCAATCATTTTTACGATTGAATCGACGGCTTCTTTTGCCTGTGGTCCAGTCGCGGAAATTGTCAGTTCTGTTCCCTCGCTCGCGACAAGCATTAAAAGATCCAACTGGGAATCAGCGCTTGCTTCGCGATCGCCGTTGCGCACCGTGACTTGCGCATCCCAGGACTTTGCAAGAGCGGAAAGATAGCGCGACGGCCGAATATGCAGACCAAGTTTATTTTGAATGGAAACAATGGCGCTGATAGCGCCTGTGTCGGCGCCCGCCACGGGTTACTCGCTACCTTCGCCTGACAATACCCAAGACGCGACGTTTATATACTTTCGGCCAGCGTCATGCGCCGCCTTCACTGCCTCTTCGAGATCATCGTCCGCGCGGACACTGGCGAGTTTGATTAACATTGGGAGGTTTATGCCGGCGACCACTTCAGCCTTTGCTTTTTCCATTACGGATATTGCGAGGTTAGACGGCGTCCCGCCAAACATATCGGTTAGAATTATTACGCCGGCGCCAGTTTCAACGCTTTGCGCGGCGTCGAGAATATCTTGGCGCCGTTTGTCCATATCGTCATCGGGCCCGATGGATACGGCTTTGACATTTTCCTGCGGACCAACAACGTGCTCGGCGGCGGAGAGAAATTCCTCCGCCAGTCGCCCATGTGTCACTACTACCAATCCGATCATTTGCGGCCCAACTCTCAAATCTCTCAGACTTCAGCAAGTAATTAGATATGTCTCAAAAACTTTGGCAAGTTTAATTTGCAGGGAGCTCAACAACAAACCTGGCCCCGATACGCGCGCTCGTCTTGTCGAGCGGGTCTGCATGACGATTTTCAGCAAAAATTCGACCATTATGCGAATTTACGATCTGCCGCGAAATCGAAAGCCCAAGCCCCGAATTATTACCGAAGGCGGCGCCATGGGGCCGCTTCGTATAGAAACGGTTGAATACTGCATCCAGATTATCGGGCGGAATACCGGGGCCGTCATCATCAACAATAATACGAGCAAAATTCGCGCTCTGCGTCGGACCGGTCAGATTAATGCGAATGGACTTGTCCGGCGGGCTGAATGAACGCGCATTGTCGACGAGATTTCGAATAACCTGTCCCAATGCCGACGGGTTGCCGAGGACATAAACGGCCTGCGCCGGCGGATTGAATTCAACACTTGGTTCACCGTCTTTTGCGGTTTCTCCATAAAGCGAAGAGATATCGCGTATCAGCGACGTTAAATCGACGGCCTCGCGCGTTTCACGAGCAAGCTCCGCGTCCATGCGTGAAGCATTCGAAATGTCGGTTATCAAGCGATCCATCCGCGCCACGTCTTTTTGAATAACCGCCATCAATTTTTGCTGTTGTTCCGGTGTTTTGGCCAGTGTCAGTGTTTCAGCCGCACTGCGAATCGAGGTCAGCGGATTTTTAAGTTCGTGGGCGACATCAGCCGCGAAACTTTCGATCGCATCAATACGAGCGTAAATCGCTTGCGTCATCGATTTCAAAGAACCCGACAATTCCCCAATTTCATCCTTGCGGTGTGTGAAATCTGGTATGCGTGCGCGCCCGGCCGCCATGATGCCTTCGCGCACTTTGTCAGCGCCGATTGCAAGTTGCCGTATTGGTTGCGCGATGGTTGCCGTGAGCATCAACGAAGATAGAATCGCAGCAATAAACGCGAGGCCAAAAAACGGTAAAATCGCCAATCGCGCCTCATCAACGAGTGCATCAATGCCGCCAATCTCCGTTGTAACGACGCCGTAAATGGCTTGCACTCGGCGGATAGGCACCGAAACTGACGCGACGAGTTCGCCCTCTTCATTGATGCGGACTGATGCGGCGCCTGGGTTCTCCGCGAAAGGCGAAGAGTTCAGCGCTTCATTTAGTTCCGCTTCAATTGTACGACGCGCCGCTTGTTGTCGATAACTTCTGGAGAAAATTTCCAGCGTCTGCGTCCAGAGACTGTCGCGGACAGGCTCCAGCTCACCGCTAGGATTAATCGGCGCAAGGGTCTCCGCAATGATCTCATCTTCACGCAGGACCACATCTTCGATCAGCAAATCGAGCGCGTTCTTAACCGGCGGGTCATCAAAGGTTTGCGGCGCATTAAAAATCCGTACTCGCCCCTCGAAGCTGTCCCAGATGCGATTAAAGACTTCACGTACGTCATTCTGGCGCAACGCGAGGGAGCAAAGCGACGTCGCTTCACCTTGCTCAAGAATGTCTTCTTCTTCGACTGGCTGGCAGGACGTTTCGTCGATAGCGACTTGCGCTAAAATATCGGCGATAATCTGTGATTGCGCGCGAACACCTTCAAACTTCGCCTGGATCAAACCGTCGCGATATTGCGTTAGCGCAAATGATCCAAGCAAAAGAATGACGAGACCGATTATGTTTGCGAGAACAATAGTCAGCGTCAAACGCGATATAGCAACGCGCGAACGGCGTTTTCGCACCATACCGCCGGAATCGGTCATTCCCGATTAGTCTTCCTTGTATTTGTATCCAACGCCATAGAGTGTTTCGATTGCATCGAAATCCTTATCGACCACGCGGAACTTTTTGCGAACGCGTTTGATATGACTGTCTATGGTTCGATCATCCACATAGATTTGATCATCATAAGCAGCGTCCATCAACTGATCACGGCTTTTTACAAAACCTGGACGATCAGCCAGAGATTGCAAAATCAAAAATTCGGTAACTGTCAAAACAACCGGCTGTTCTTTCCACAAACATGAATGACGCAAGGGATCCATTGTCAGACTGCCCCGTCGCATAATCTTCTTTTCTTCTTCCGGCGTCGGCGTTGCGCTCGCTGCTATGCGGCGCAGGACGGCATTTACGCGTTCGAGCAGTAGTCGCTGTGAGAACGGTTTTTTGACATAGTCATCGGCGCCCATGGTCAGGCCCAATACTTCGTCTATTTCTTCGTCCTTCGATGTCAGAAAAATAAGCGGCAAACTCGAATTCTGACGGATCCGCCGCAAAAGTTCCATGCCGTCCATAGTAGGCATTTTGATATCAGAGACGACCATATCCGGCGGCGTCGCGTTGATATGCTCAAGCGCCGCGGCGCCGTCTTCAAAAGTGTTTACGGTATGCCCTTCTGACTCGAGCGCCATTGAAACGGACGTCAGAATATTTTCATCATCATCGACGAGGGTTATTGTAGCCATCGTTGTTTCCCATTTATCTTCAATCTTTTACTACGAACTGCGTCTGTCACACAAACGGCGCTGATGCGGCTGTTTTGTGGCCATCCATCGTTAACATTGCTCAAGAACCATATCTTTCAGCCGCTTCGTCAATAACTTTCGCGAGGGCGATATCACGCTTCGACAACCCCTTTACATCGTGCGAAGTCAGCGTGATTTCGACCTTGCCATATACATTGAACCATTCCGGATGATGATCCGCTTTTTCGGCGGCGAGCGCGATGTAGTTCATAAAGGCCCAAGCGGTCTTGAAATTCGCAAGTTCGAACGTTTTCTTGACGGCATCGCGATCGTTAGTCGTTAGCCAGCCATTCGCGTCAGCGAGGAATTCGTCGCGTTCTTGCGGCGTTAATTTGTCGCTCATTGCATTCCCTTGGCGGTGTCTCCTGACGCCGGATGTAAGCTTGAATGCCTTTTCTGTCACTGTTTGGATGTCCTTTTAGCACATGCAAAATAATCGCAATTGATAATTATTCGCATGTTATTGCGCTGACTATCCGATCTCCTTTTGTTCGTTTAGAGAATCGGCGGCCGGTCGATTATGGCGCGCGATGGAATACGCCGCCGCAAATTGGGCGCGGAACGCGCGTCGTTTTCGGGTAGCTAAGCGGCAACTTCTTCAAACTGCGCACAGCAAGATACGCAAAACATTCGGCTTCGAGGTCGTCACCGCGCCATCCGACATCTTCAGCAAGGCGCACCGGGGCCGACAGCGATGATGCTAGAGCCAACATCATTGAGGGGTTTTTGCGGCCGCCGCCGCATACGATCCACTCCCCAACTTTCTCTTCGAGAAAGTCTTCCGATAATTTGATGCACTCCGCCGTAAACGCGGTGAGGGTCGCAGCCCCGTCCTCCGGCGATAAATTCATGACCTGTTTTAAGTTGAAATCATATCGGTCCAGCGATTTCGGCGGCTTGCGTCGCAGATAGGGCGCTAAAAGCATCATACGCAATGCCGCTTCCTCAACCGATCCGGCCGCAGCTAGCGCGCCGTCCTCGTCAAACGAAGCGCCAGTTTTCAGCTCAGCCCATTCATCAAGAAGGCCATTGCCGGGCCCACAGTCAAAAGCAACAAGGTCCACACCTCGAGCCATCGGTGGAATGAATGTAACGTTTGAAACGCCGCCTATATTGATTACGCCAATTGGCGTTTCCGGCGCAGGATCAAGTTGGTGCGCCAACGCGCAATGGTAAATCGGCGCAAATGGCGCGCCCTCGCCGCCAGCGGCGACATCCGCCGTTCGGAAATCAGAGACGACGTCGATCCGCGTCTCTTGCGCCAAAACGCCGCCGTCGCCGATCTGCCAAGTTTTGCCGACGCTGCCAGCCTCTCGCGCCGGACGATGAAGGATGGTCTGCCCGTGAAAACCAACGACATCGACGTCAGTTCTTTTCATTGAAGCCGACGCCAAGAGATCCTCAACAGCGTTCACATGGGCCAGCGTGACTTCGCCGGCAGCCTTGCCAATTTCAGCGGCGCCGTCACGGCCCTCTAGCGCTGCTTTCACAGCCCGGCGCACCCATACCTTTAAATCGCGGGAATAAGGGACGGATAATGACGGTCCCGTTTCAACGATTTTTTCGCCGTCAGTACGAATGATTGCAGCGTCAACCCCATCAAGGGAAGTGCCGCTCATCAATCCAATTGCTGTTTTGGTATCTGTCATAAGCGGGGTCGTGTTCTAGATTAGGTCAATGACCATATGGTGAATCGGATGGGTTGCCCAATGGTCAAATGGAATTGTCGCATATGAACATTGGAAATCACGACTTTGCATGTTAGTGCCCGGTCAAGAACAACTGATAATTGAAAAATGGCTTATAAATCAGATTTTATTAATACGTTGGCTGAACGCGGCTTCATCCATCAGGGAACAAATCTTGACGGCCTTGATGAGAAAGCTGCCGCTGGCGCAATAACCGGATATATCGGTTTTGATGCGACAGCAAAAAGTCTCCATGCCGGAAGCCTCATTCAAATCATGCTGCTTTACTGGCTGCAGCAAACGGGGCACCGACCGATTGCGTTGATGGGCGGCGGCACCACTAAGGTCGGCGATCCGAGCGGGAAAGATGCGCAGCGCGCTTTGCTTACAGACGATGAAATCGGCGCAAATATCGCCTCAATAAAAACTGTATTCGCGCAATTTTTGGATTTCGGCAACGTCCAAAACGCGGCTGTTATGGTGAATAATGACGATTGGCTATCGAATCTGGGTTACGTTGAGTTTCTTCGCGACTATGGCGTCCATTTCACGATAAACCGTATGCTGACGTTTGATAGTGTCAAGCTGCGCCTGGATCGCGAAAGCCCAATGACGTTTCTCGAATTCAACTATATGTTGATGCAGGCCTATGATTTTCTAGAGCTTTACAAACGCCATGAGTGTGTTTTGCAACTGGGCGGATCGGACCAATGGGGAAACATCGTTAACGGCGTTGAATTGTGCCGCCGCGCCGCGGCCGTAGAGGTTTTTGGTTTGACGACACCGTTGCTTACGACTGCATCGGGTAAGAAAATGGGAAAAACAGAATCGGGCGCCGTTTGGCTAAACCCGGATGTGTTTTCGCCGTATGATTACTGGCAGTATTGGCGCAATACGGAAGACGCAGATGTGGAAAAAATGCTTGCCCTCGTCACAACATTGCCAATGGACGAAGTGAAGCGCCTTTCAGCGCTTGGCGGCGCGGAAATCAACGAAGCGAAGAAAGTTCTCGCAAGCGAGGCAACGGCGCTGTTGCATGGGCGTGACGCTGCGATTAGCGCCGCTAAAACAGCGCAAGAAACTTTTGAAATGGGCGGCGCCGGAGGCGATCTTCCGATCGTACAATTGTCGAAGGCCAAGGTTGATGCGGGCGCGCCCTTGATTGATCAATTTCTGACGGCAGGGCTTTGCGCTTCAAAGGGCGAAGCGCGCCGCCATATCAAGGCTGGCGCTTTAAAAGTCAATGGAGCGCCGGTTAAAGACGAGCGCAACATCGACCCCGGAGACATTCAAGGCAATCAAATCAAAATTTCGATTGGCAAAAAGAAACACGCTATCATTCAGGTCGATTGATCAATCTTCCGGTAAATCTGATTCCTGCGCCGATTCCGTGACTTGCGACGCCGGATCAGTTGGTTGCATGATCTGGCGAAAAATTCCGGGCGTTAGAGCTGAGAGCGGATTTATCGAGACGCTCGGCGATTGCCGCTTGCCGCTAATCGCATATGACAGTGCGACGATGCCTTCGCCTTTTTTCCCTACAAATAACTCACCAAAGATTGGTGCGTTCCCAAGCAGTGAATTAATCTGGTAAAACGGCGCCAATGCGCCATCGAGACGAATGTCTCCATCTGCCCCTAGGGCGACGGCGCCGTCGGCGGTAATGCCGACTGACGGTCCGGTCGCGCGAAAATTAGATACGCCCAATATTTTGTTGGCGATCTCAAATTCTCCATAGGCTTGCGTCAAATTGATCCCCTGATCATTCATGAGGTTTGCAAGGCCGTCTAGAGAACCCGCGGAAAAGAGCCGCGCGACAAGCGGTGCATCGGACAAGGTGATATTTCTAGCTTCAAGTTTGCCGCTTAGGCCATCGGCATTTTCTTCAGAAAGGTCGAAAGACAAAACGCCTTCGCCGCCCTCAACCGAACCATAATTAAACACGGCGCGCAGCAGGTGGCCAATGTTATTCGAATGCGCGGAGACCGTGCGCGTGCGGTCATTCGCCTCCATTCCAGTTTCCGACATTTTTACGCTCAACGGCAAACCGCCGGGATCAAAGCCTGAAAAATCGAGTTGCTTTAACTCATCGGACGAGCGCCAAAGATCGAGCGACGTGACACTGTATTCGGCGCCGCCGCGCATGGAAATTTCATCGATGCGTGCGGTAAGTTTTACGCCTGGCCCCCAATCTATTTCACCGCGGTCATTATTGCCGCCCTCGGTAATGGTCTCAACAATTGCACCAGCATTTAAGTATTTTCCGAGCGCCGTGATCGAAAGCTCATTCGCCGGGCTGCGCTCCAGCTTTAACGATAGGTCCGCTGCGTCTTTCAATTTGAAAATCGCCAGTTCGGCAAAACGCACAGCGCCATTGTCAGTGAATTGAATATCGCCTCGTATATCGAGATCATCGCCAATAATTTTTAGTTCGCTAACCTCCACGGTCTCATCGGTAAACTTTATCGATACGTCAGCAGTTGCTTGAGACGATGGCGACTTACGCCAGCCCATAGCGCCAATGGTGAGCGCCGCATCTGTAAAGTCAGCATTGACCGCGATATCGCGAAAATCGCCGATATCGCCCAGCGCCTTTACATCAAATTTCACGGGCCCGTGTAAATACCGGCGCGCTGCTATCCCAAACTGATCGCCGATTGATGCATCAACAACCCCGGCCAATGAAAACTCCGACGGACCATCCTCATCAAAAAAGTTTTGCCGCCAGACAATATCGATTGGCGCCTCAGTTAACTTTGCCTTTGACGAAACAGTCAGCGACCGTGGATTTAATTCGACCTCGCCTGCGGCATCCGTCAATTCGATATCGCCAACCAAATTGGACATTGTTGTATCAGAGAAAGTTGCGGATCCATGATAACGATACTCATCCGGTTCAGCGTTGCGCTTATTCGGTCGCATAATCTCTACTTGCGCGTCAGCAGTACCGTGAAATTGGTCAGGTGAAAGATTAATTTTTGAAAGCAAGTTCAGTGGATTTTGATCCAGCACCGACAACATTTCATGGGCGTCGCCCGATGTCGAAAATCGAATATACATCGGCTCCCATCTCGGGATGAAAACTGGAAATTCCACTTCTCCGCCAGATAGCTCAACTTGACCGACAACGCCCTTGTCAGCTTTCAGAATGAAACTGTTGCCGCGCAATCGCCCATGCCCGGATCCGCGTGTCAACGGCGTCATATCCATGATATAAAATGCTTTGGCGTCACGAACATCGAATTCAAGCGAAATTGCTTCATCTGGAATTTTATTGTCGGCGCCAATTGCACCTTCTTTTAAATCGACCGAACCGACGATATTTTCCAAAACAGCCTCGGGAAGGCGATCGCTTATCCAATCGCGCGCGCCCGCAGCGATATGGACTGGCCACAACCTCAATAGACGTTGCGGGTCAAGAGCGCCATCGACAGATAAATCGAGCTTTACCATGGGCGAAGGCGCAATCGCAGACTTGCTGGCGCGCGGAAATCGCGCCGCAAGAGCGCCTGATAAATCCACATCGACCACATCAATATTAAATTGCGTGAATTCGATCAGTCGGTTTTTTAACGTATAGGAACCGGCAAGACCTGCATTTTCCATTAGAAGCGGCTCAGGCAAAAATCCGGGCAACGTCGTTAAAATATCAGTCCCCGACAATTCAAATTGCACGCCGAGCGGATCACGAACGCTTTCGCCGAATTTGACTTCAACTT
Organism: Hyphococcus sp.; assembly: GCA_013002535.1. Classification (GTDB taxonomy): domain Bacteria; phylum Pseudomonadota; class Alphaproteobacteria; order Caulobacterales; family Parvularculaceae; genus Hyphococcus. The sequence continues at coordinate 22,394 of JABDJK010000068.1, read as the reverse complement.
CGCCGTCTAACTTGCCGTTATTGCCTGCAACATCGTATAATAACGAATTGACGCGAAATTTGTTGGTCGCCGGATTAAACGCCGCATCCCATGACAATGCATTAATTGGATGCTGCTTGCCTCCAACTGTCAATAAACCCTTATCGACGACGCCAGCAATTTTAGAGGAAATAACTTTGCCAGATGACGTCAGCTCTATGTTTGCTGTTCCCGATACTGGCGCATCTACGATCGCGGCCCGATCACCGTAAAAGGTTTGCAGCAAGTCGGAAACCGGAAAATTTTCACCATTGGCGTCAACACTGATAACACCTGAACTCCTGTCGAATGCAACATTAACTTTAAGGCCAGCAGAATTGTCGGATAGGTCAAGATTGCCAGCGATATCGGCAACAAAATGCGTGTCATTTTTTCCAATAAATACGGTCGCATTCGAAGTTTGCCATGACCGGCCCGACGCTTTGTCTTCAAAAATTATCTGCGCATTCCGCATTTGCGCTTCTTTAAATGCGCTGCGGAATAATCGGTCGCCAATGCCTCTGAAGTTAAATCGTCCGGCGCGCTCGCGCGTTTCCATAACAGTTGGAATTTTTAGGGCGTAGTCGGCGTCTCTAATTATTCGAAATGCAGCGCCGTTCACTTCAAGAGTTGTTGGGCCGGAATGACCCGAGAAAAATTCCGGCGGCGAAAAACCAACAAGCAAAGAGGACGCTGTCGCAATTTCAATTTCATCCGTATCAGTTATTTCGATATCGGATAACACAATTTTGAATTCGCCTGACTGACGGTCACGCTCGATGGTGATTGATCCAATATCGCATGCATGCCCTTCGGGAAGCCGCCGTGACAGCGCAAATTCAATGCTGGGTTTGAAGAAATCGACAACAAGCGGTCCTTGTTGCAGACGCCAGTAGAAAAAAATTGCACCAGCAGTCAGCGCCGCTAGCAAAACGGCGGTTATTTCAACAAAAAGCAGACAAGCCTTTGCGGCGCGTCTTTTCATGCGATACTCGACTGTCGCCAGCCGCCTGACACCAAGCGTTGCCCCCTCCCCAATTCAGGTGCAGCGCAAAGGATTATCGGTACCGGCGAATCCTTAAAATCGCAAGCTATTGGCGTGATTGACGCGGAATTTGGACGCTATTATTGCGAACATTTGCGCAACAAATTGAGGAGACTGGAATGCCGCCATCCAAGAAATTGAATGAAGGAGATCGTGCCCCGGCGTTTCGACTCCCGACCGATAAAGGCAAAATTGCCCTCACCGAATTAAAAGGCAAAATCGTCGTCCTATATTTCTACCCAAAAGATGACACCTCCGGCTGCACCAAACAGGCAATTGCATTCACCGAAGACCTCGCAAAATTCAAACGAGCTGGCGCCATTGTCATCGGCGTTTCCAAAGACAGCGTTGAGAGACACGAAAAATTTCGCGCAAAACACAATTTGAAAATCGAACTTGGTTCCGACGAAAAAGGCGAAGTTCTGGAAAAGTACGGCGTATGGGTCGAAAAAAGCATGTATGGCCGGAAGTTCATGGGCATCGAACGCTCAACTTTCGTGATCGATGGAGCTGGTAAAATTCAGAAAATCTGGCGAAAAGTTCGCGTCGCCGGTCATGCCGAAGAGGTTTTGTTGGTTGTCAAAGAACTAAAATCCCAAAAATCCAAATAACCTCGATAAAAAATATCGTGAACAAAAATGGAACATTTTCCGAGGCGGCGTGCGCTGTTCTCAACGCTGCCGACCCGTTGAAAAAAACATCGGCTGCGTTTGCGGCGCAAAAAATTCTAGAAAAAACGGCTGGCGCGGGCCAAATCGGCGATGCTTTGCCTCCGGCCAGCCCAGCGCGACCCTTAAAGCCATTTTTGGTGCCTCCAGGCGACGTTCCGCGACGGAAACTGGGCTCAATCGCTGGACGCGCCGCCTTGCTTCACGCCATTGCGCATATCGAGTTCAATGCAATTGACCTCGCTTTTGATATGGCAGTTCGTTTTTTGCCCGAGATTCATCGTTTGGGCCTTGCACCCAGCGAATTTGCGAGCGACTGGATAAAAATTGGCGCCGAGGAGGCCAAACATTTTGGCCTGATAAATGAGCGGTTGAACGCCCTTGGATACGCGTATGGCGATTTTCCAGCCCATAATGGTTTGTGGGAAGCAGCTGAAAATACATCGGATTCGCTGGTTGCTCGGCTAGCAATTGCACCGCTCATTTTGGAGGCGAGAGGTCTTGACGTAACGCCCCCCATGATTGACAGGCTGAGGGTAGCGGGCGACGAGGAAAGTTGCGCTGTCCTAGAAGTTATCTACCAGGATGAGATCGGCCACGTCGCCTGTGGAAAACGATGGTTCGACCACGTTTGTCACAAAATGGGACAAGATCCAGGCGCAATTTTTGGACAATTGGTCGAGCGGCGCTTCCGCTCGGCGCTCAGACCGCCGTTTAACCATGTTGCGCGGGAAAAAGCTGGCCTGGAGCCTGCATTCTATGAACGGAATTGAAACATTCGCGGCCATAGAGTTCAATCATGTTGAAACCAGCGATTTTTTTACGTTACAGGATCACATTAGTGTTGCGTAATCTCCAATTTTGCGCTGCAATGGCGACAGGGGTGGCAGCGCATTTGCTGTTGGTGCGCGTAAAGGGCGTTTTTAGGTAATGGGCCGTCGTTCCGGCAAATTTCGTCGTTTGATGAGTCGTCTCTTCAAGGAACGACAAATCTATCACAGAAGCGATGGGGTCGTTCACTTCATTTCGATGTCTTCGAAGACGCAGATTGCGTTAGCAATCGTCGTCGGGGCTGCGCTGCTGTGGGTTGCGTATGCTTCTGTGAACGTCGTCTTCAAGGAACAAATCATTGTCGCGAAAGAAAACGATTTCCGGATTATGGAAACCGGTTTTTCAAAGCGCATCCAAGACGCGCAACGCGCCTATGACGACGTAAACTCGCTGAACGGTATTATCCAACAGGAGTTCGACAAGGCAATGCGCGAAATATCTGCGCGCCACCAGATGTTGGAAAACACCGTTCAACGCAAAGCTGTCATCGATCAAAGCATAAGCACCCTAAGTGAAGGTTTAGCGCAAGCCGGCGGGCCAAATGGACAAAAACCGCTAAATGGCAATCGCGTGATGGTAGACGTGCAACCGAGCGAGCCGACGCCGCGACAATCGCGAACTTCCAAATTACGCAAAGAAGCGGCGCTTGAGTCTGATCGCCGCTACAGCGCTAATTCCGAAAACGCGATCACGGCCAATGCTATCGACACAATGCGCAATGCCGCGGCAGATCTTTACACAGAGCAAATTTTACTGTTTGCGTCGGTCGAACAACGCGCAATGCAAGAAATCGATGAGTTGCGTTTGGTGCTTGCGACCACTGGCGTCTCGCCAGAGAGGTTGATTACACCAGCAAAGATTTCCAATACAGCATTGGCCCAAGGGGGCCCATTTATCGATCCGAGCATCGACATCGGGTCGCCAAAATATTTTCAACGCGCCAATCGCGCCGCACTTGCGGTCGATGAATTGGCGGCGCTTCAAAAAGCCATTAACCACGTCCCGCTTTCATCACCTATCGTCGGAAGCCGCAGGTTTACCAGCGGCTACGGCATTCGCCGCGATCCAATCAATGGCCGCCATTCCAGCCACCACGGCATTGATTTTGCAGCAGCTTGGGCGTCGCCAATTACCGCGACTGCAGCAGGAATAGTTCGCTTCGCCGGAACGCGTTCCGGTTTTGGGCGAACGGTAGAAATTGATCATGGGAACGGTTTCGTAACGCGTTACGCGCATATGAACCGTATCTCAGTAAAGGCGGGGCAAAAGGTTAAACTTCACGACAAGGTTGGCGAGTTGGGATCTAGCGGCCGTTCAACAGGTCCGCACGTCCACTACGAAATCCTTTTCCGTAAGAAACCGATGAATCCAAGCCGTTTTATTGAGGCAGGTAGATATGTTTTCGAAAGCTAAAACGAATAAATCCGCAGATGCGAAACCGCAAAATGGATCGTTGAACGATCCATTGCCGCCGCAGACGATTGGCAGCACAGCGCCCTCCAAGCGAGGCGGCTCCATGAAGGCCGGCAGCGTTCCATCTATCATTTCCGCTGATGTCATCATGCAAGGCAATGTAAATTCTGCAGGTGAAATTCAATTCGACGGAAGCCTGGAAGGCGACATCAAAGCTGGTTCGTTGATTATTGGCGAAAAGGCCAGCGTCAAAGGCGAGGTGATGTGCGAGACTGTAACAGTTCGTGGACGTGTCGAAGGCGGCATTCGCGCAAAATCAGTATCGCTCGCGTCAACAGCCTATATTCAAGGCGACATTCTGCATTCGTCATTGTCGGTTGAGACCGGCGCCCATTTCGAAGGCAATTGCCGTCACTCTGACGATCCGCTTTCTGACTCAGCGGCAAAAGATTTCCGCCGGTCGCGACCGAATGCGCCGTCGCCTCGGCCTGTCACAACCAATGCAGACGCAGGGAACTCGGCGCCGTCGGAAACGCCATCATTTCTCAATCAATCGCGGTCGCCACTGCGCTAACTGATTAGAATTTTTCATTAAAAAAGGCCGCGCAGTGTGCGCGGCCTTTGTTTTATTGAGTATTCTGAAGGCCGTCAGCGGCCTCGCATCCCCGACAGGCCCGATATTAATGTCAGCAAGCCGGCGGCGGCAGCGAGATAAGCCCCCCATTGCATACCGGGAAGCCCCTCTGACGTAGACATCATGGTTAGCGCGAGCATTCCCATCGATCCCATAGCGGCGAGTCCGGCAATCACTGTGACGATGCTGGTCAGCCGTCCGACAAAGGGCAGCAGACCAAGAATCCCGACCGCAGCAGCGGCAAGAGCGATGACAGACGCCAACGACATCACCCTGCTAACGCCAGTAAATTTATCAGCCACCCCTTCGGTAGCGCACGCCTCGCCAATCGGCGCCTTCAGTTTCATCACGCAGTCAATAACCCCGCCAATGAAATAATCCCCTGTAATAATACGAGTAGTGTCACCCGTCACAGAACCTGATGACTCTTCGGCAAACATCGGTCCGAAAAATATCGCCGCAACAATCGCAAGCGGCATTAATATGCGGATCATAAAGACCCCCCTTCTAGCCCAACAACAACGAAGGAAGCAGTTTACGCGCTGTTAACAATTTCGCCAAGCACGGATTGCCGCCAAAGTGTTTTCCCTTTTCATGGAAAAGGGCGTAATCTATTGAAATACGAACATTTTTTGGCGCAATTTTTCGGCGAGGCTCGGTCACCAATGAGCAAAACAGCAACATTCAAATTGGCGGCGATCCAGGCGGCGCCCATTTTGTTCGATAAAACCGCGAGCGTTGCAAAAGCATGCAGTCTCATTGCTGAAGCCGGTTCGAAGGGCGCCAATATCGCCGCCTTTGGCGAATGTTGGTTGCCGGGTTACCCATTCTGGGTTGAGGGACCGGTTGTCGATCTGACCTGGGAGGCTAGCGCTGTATTTCTCGAAAATTCGATTGAAATCCCCGGTCCTGAAACTGAGCTTTTGGCGCAAGCCGCAAAAAAGGCGGCTATCGATGTGACCATAGGTGTGGCGGAACGCGACCCTCATTCAAATGGCACATCTTATTGCACCGCAATCACGATCAGTAAAAAAGGCGAGATATTAAATAGACATCGCAAACTAAAACCTACACATGCGGAGCGCATCATCTGGGGCGACGGAGACGGTTACGGCCTGCGCGTTGTCGAACGCCCGTATGGCCGCATCAGCGCATTGAATTGTTGGGAGCATCAAATGATGTTGCCGGGATACTCCCTGGCGGCGCAAGGCACACAAATTCATGCGGCGCTATGGCCCGGTTGGGAGAAAAAACCGAGATTGGACGAATATTGTTGGGCGCGTCAACACCTTCTGTCTCGAGCATTTGCAAGTCAGGCTTGCGCTTACGTAATTTGCGCGGCAGGCGTGCGGCTGGAGAAAGATATTCCGGCGCGATGGCGACCTCTCGGCATTTGGGAACATCCAGGCCGGTCGGCAATCATTGACCCACGCGGCGAAATAATTGCGGAAGCTGATATTGGTGAAACAATTCTCTATGCCGAAGGGTCATTGGACAAAGTACGCGCCGCGAAAGCCGCATGCGACATTGCGGGCCACTATTCACGGCCTGACGTTTTCGAATTGCGCGTCGACAGGCGACCAAATGAATCGCGCGTTCAATTTAGTGATGCTGAAGAGCGCGGCGGCGACGCTAAATCTTCAGACTCATTCGCGGATGAGTAGCGATATTCATTGTTTTCGATGGCTATTGAAAATCGTTGCAATTGCCGGTCCCAATTGTAGTTCTCAATAACGCAACGCCTAGCATTGTCGCCTATTTCCTGACGCACTACTTTGTCATTAAGAAGCTGCAAAATCTCTCCCGCGACATTTTCTACGCCGTCACGGATAAGAATACTCTCTCCGTCACACACCCTTAGTCCGGTTGCTGCAGCCGTCGATGCGACCACTGGCTTGCCCATTGCCATCGCTTCCAACACTTTGTTCTGAATACCTTGTGCAACGCGCATCGGCGCAATGGCTACCTTTGCCAAAGCGAGCCACGGGCGAATATCGTCAACTCGGCCAGTTACGATAATTCCATCACGCTGATGGAGCGCCAGCAATTCCCGGACGGGGCGCGCGCCGACAATCGTGAACGTTGCTTGTGGTCTCTTTTCTCGAATAGCGGGCCAGGTATTTTTTACAAAGCCTAAAACGGCTTCAACATTTGCGCGGTAGTCCATGGCCCCGGTAAACACAACATCGGATGAATATTCGTGACAGGAGAATTCCGCCTCAGGATCAAAGTATTCCGCATCGACGCCATTGGACCACCAGCCGACAGGCTTTGAAACGCCTGCGCGAGAATTAAATATATTCGCTTCCTGTTCCGTAATCGCAAAGCAATGATCCGCCCAGGAAATTATGTTGCTTTCTTCCACCGCCATTTTAGTCGCCTCACGCCGATAAACCCAACTCATCGGCCAGGGCGCTGCATCCGCATAGCGCCGCCACTTTTCAGAATCCGCATCGCAAAAATCGATGATGCGAGCGCTCGCGTTGCCCGGTTGTTCCAAATATTGCGCCATCGTTGACGAAAATGCGATCTCATAGGCAAGCGGCTTTCGGCGAATTTCGTCAATCACAGTCTTCATTTTTGAGTTGCGATAAAACTGAACTGACAGTGCTTTGCCGGTAACTAAGCCCAATACGCAGACGACTTTCCGTAGGGCTGGTTCAATAGCGATGAACGTCGCGCTTGCGCACTGTTCACGAAGGAAATCGGCGTGGCGCTCATCGCGTTGATCGTCGATAAAGCTAACGAGGTGCACGTCGAAGCGTTCGGTCAAATACTGCAATAATCGCCAGGAACGAATTTTATCTCCCTTATCCGGCGGGTACGGAATTCTATGGGCCAGAAAAAGTATTTCGGGTTTTTGCGTCATGGAAAGTTTGGCGCCAAAAATGGACCAACAAAATTTGCAATCGGCATCGGTAGTTTTTTCCAGGTGTTCGAAAACAATTCAAACTTTGGATTGTTTGGATTGACGTCCGGAAGCGTATTCGCAACGAGCAATTTATATTGATAAGTCAAAGTATTTGGCTCGCAGCCCCACAATTTCTTGAATTTGTATGGGCCAGTATCGATCTTACTGCGGCCAAAATCAAAGTTCGTACAACCGCGTTCTGCAGCGCGGCGCATCGTCATCCAATATGCAAATTCTTGTGCTCGAAGCCCGCGCGTATTTTGGCGCGCTCCGATAAAATACGGTCGCGCATTTATGCCATCATAAAATGTCAACAATGCAACGATTGCCGCGCCGTCGCTCTCCACGATTGATATCTCAACATCTTCGGGCCATTCAGTAACTAGCGCCGCAACATACTTTTTCGGAAATACCGGAGTGCCATGGTTTCGCATGGCGACAGCATATAATTCATAAAATTCGTCTACGCTTCCATCGAACCGGATTGAAAGCCGACCGTTTTTTTGAAATTCCAGAGCTTTCCTCACTTCTGCCCGTCGCTTCCTCGGAACCGCCTTCAACGCGTCGTCCGCATCGCCTATCAATGACAACTCAAAGCTGGCGTAGCGTTCAGTTTTCGGTATCCATCCTGCCGCACCCGCTGCTTCACTTCGGATTTCAACGTATTTCACGCGACGGCGGCAGCCAATTTTCTCGGCCTCGCGGCAGAGCGCTTCGCAGGCGTCTACATTCTCAGACAACACACCCCCGCCAACGGTAAACGCCGTCGCGATCAGCGACCGGCCCAACAAGGGAGAACGAATGTCGAATAATGGAAGAACGCCAACCGGAATGTTATCTTGTAGAGCCATCAACTGAATGGCGTCATATCCATAAACCGATGCAATAATATTGCGCCATCCGAACCGGTGGAAAATGGTTCCCCTAGGCGCGCGCAAAACATAATCGTCCCACAAGGCTGCATCGCCGGGACCACAAGTTTTAATCTCAACCGCCATTCATACGTTCCGCCGCGTTGACGCCTAGAGCGTAGTCGATGCGCGTCCATTCGAATGTGGATAGCAGATTTTCGAGCTTTTTCTCCATGCGGCCCAAATTCAAATAATGACGAAATTTCGAACGGGTTGACGCGCCGGCAATCCGCGGCTGATCAACGTCAATCTCCCACGGGTGAAAGTAAAAAATCACAGGCCCGGACAGTTTTTTTTTCGCACGCTTCAGAAGAATCTTTGTCACTGGCAAGGGAAAAGCGCGAAACCAGCCCCCGCCGGCGCAACTAAGCCGGCGCCCGGCAAAATCCACCGTCGCAACCGGCGCCTCGATAAACTCGGCGCCGCTAACAGGATAATGCGGTGATTGCATCGCATTCGCGTCGCCATAATGATCATGGGCGATAGGGTGTTCACTTGATGAATATCGATGGCCCAGTTCATGTAAAATTTCATGGGCCCATGGCGTCGATTTATCGATCGAAAAACCCGCCGCCCGGTATCCGGTCACTTCAACGCCAGAAATATCTTCGAGGATTCTTTTGGTTTTCGCTGCGTCGGCGCGGAATTCCTCGGGGGTTTGTTGATTGACTTTCGTATGGTCGTAACCATGGCTGGCAATTTCATGACCGCGCGAGACGATCTCGCGAATTATATCGGGGTCGCGTTCGGCAACCCACCCAAGCGTAAAAAAGGTCGCCTGCGCACCATGGCGATCAAATATATCTAGGCATGTGCGGGTCATGTCACCCACACGAAGCTGATACCCGTCCCAACTCTCACGGCTTATAATTTCCGAAAACGCCCAGACCTGAAAATAATCTTCAACGTCAACCGACAATGCGAATCGGCCGCGCGGTAGTTTAACCGTTGCGTTTTCGAGGGGGCGTCGGTCAGCCATATTGTAATTTTATAAAGCCTATTTCCAGGCGTCGCGAAGTTCACTCAAAATCGTTTCGGCGCGCGCCAAACTTTTAATAGCTTTCTTTCTTTTTTCGGCGCGACGATTTTTCATATCCGCCAATGAGGTTCGAAGCCGGTCTACGCTTGCATGTGCTTGCCGCAAATCATCCCTCGTGTTGTCAATAGACCGAATAAGCGATGTCCGCCACTCTGCTCCCCCGTCGTCGGTTGACGCGGATTCACTATCCGTATCGGAAACATCAAAATCATCTGTACTAGAATTTTCGCCATCGCCTGCCTGGTTTGACCCAGCCGCGGCAATGGCCGAAGCGACGTCTTTCAGGGTTGCGCTCGCCGGCGCCTCACCAGATTTCGATGCAGACACCTTGGCTTTGCCGGCGCGCAATCGATCTAGGACGCTTAAAGATGAGGAAACGATCTCATCGTCATTTTCTATCGGTTGTCTATCGGCCACTTTACCCTCCCCGTCCGGCGCTTCCGCCGGCGCAACCATACGCATCTCATTTTCATTCGAAGGTTCACGAACATCTTGCCTTGAACCCTTTTCCGATTTTTTCGATTTCGGTTTGTCATTATGCCCGGTATCGGCACGCGCTTCGGAAATCGGAACTATGACCGCGCCGGCCTTCTGTTCAGCGGCATGAGAGTCTGGGGCATTCACTGTTTTGACTCGAGGCAATTCGATTTTCTTTGTTTTCTTTTCGCCGCCTAATCTTTCCTCATGCATTTCCTGAATGACAGTTGACACCGCTTTTTCATTCACAACGTCTTTCTGTTCCAGCGCGCAAAACATCATTACTCTGTTACACAACGTATTGATTTTGCGTGGACGGCCCCCTGTTTCTTCGTAAATTGTTTTAAACGCCGCATTGTCAAAACGAGGGTTTTCGCGCCAGCCCGCGACAGAAAGTCTGTGCAAGATGTATTCTTTCGTTTCTTCTGTACTAAGATTTTCCAGGTGATATGCAGCAATAACACGCTGACGCAATTGCTCCATTTCGTCAGCAGCCATTGTTTTGCGGAATTCCGGTTGCCCAACAAGAAATACCTGGAATAGCGGCGTACCCTCATAGTCGATATTTGAAAGCATCCGCAATTCTTCAAGGGTTTCATGCGGCAAATTTTGAGCTTCATCGACGATCAACAGCGCCCTTCGACCTGCGTTCAACTGGTCAAATAAATAGTCCTCAAACGCCTCAAGCTCAGCCGCCCGGCCTTCGCCCGCCGCCTCAACTCGAAATGACGAAAGAATGTGCCTTAGTAATTCAGATGGTTCGATGTTAGACGTCAGCAATTCAGCGGCAATGACATTTGACTGATCGAGCTGATCAATCAGATGGCTGATGACCATCGATTTTCCGGCGCCAATGGGGCCCGTTATAACGATGAACCCTTCAGCTTGCTTCAAGCCATAGTGCAGATAAGCGATCGCCTTGTTATGACTTTCGCTGCCGAAGTAAAAATTTGGATCTGGGTTCAGTCTAAAAGGCGAACCCGATAGACCGAAGTGTTCTTCGTACATTATTAGAAATCCAATTTTAAACCCACAGTTGCAGATGTTTCGTCGTACTCAAGAAGCACGTTTTCTGAAAAACGTTTTGAATGCGCCAATTCAGCAAACGCAGAGACATTTTGATATAACCGATGCGATGCGCCAACGCGTCCGATAAACGTGTCCGAGATGCCGTTATTTGCGACCAGCGAAGCACATTGGGTCACTGGGTCAAACATTGGGTCGAGTGGATCAAGTCCAAAAGCGAAAGGAACAGCAAGGCATGTTGGGCCATCGATCGTCGAATCCAGATAGCACCAATCAATTCCGGCGTTTGCAGAAGTTCGGCGTGATATTTCACGCGTAAATTCTAAAGACGCACCATGAGTTTGAACTTGCCGAAAACCGAAATCGCTGTCGGAATAACGCCCGGAGAGCGAGATACTGTTGCGACCATAACTACCGACTAATGCGGCAAATGCGTTGTCGCGCACGGCCACACCGATTGTTGTCGACGATCGATTCGAAAGCGTAGAAGAAAAACGGTTAGCTGATTCAATCACCTGCGCTGGCGAAAGCTCCTGCCCGGCGCGAAGTCGATCTGCAAAATCGAGCGTTTGCGTTTGCACGCCTCGAAATTGCGCATTGATGCCTTGAGCGCGCGTTACAAATTGCCGACTAGCCCCCGCCGAAAAGGCTAAACGCTGGGATAATTCATAAAAAACATCTGCATCGATAAAGTCATCATCGTAGCGCTGACCATATTCAAGACGAATGCGTGACCGCCGGTTTGGCGTGGCGATAAAACCCGCCCTCCAAAATACTCCGGATAGATCGTCGTCATTAAAGAATCTGGAAGCCGCATTTTCGGTGTCAATCTCGTCGTAACCGAAGGCTCCGCTGAGCGAAAACTTGGTCGATAAAGCGACTTGCGCATTCGCTGAAACCGCAGCCTGTTGATAATCGAAATCAGACGATGATCCACGACCGTTTTCTCTGGTCTCATTGGCGTAACCGGTTACGCCAAACCTGAACCGATCAAACTTAGCGCCGCTCTCATAGCTAGCCGTTGCTTCATGCGTGGCCGCATCAGACAACGCGCCGCCGCCGATAGAATTAAAGTTGGCAGAATCCGGTACGAACAGCTGCGAGAACCGGTATCGCAACTCAACGGCGGAACGATCCGCCATTTGGTGGTAAATATACGGACTTGCCGCATAGGAATGTACATTAACCTGTTGCGACCGCCCAGTATTGATGTTTCGTGCAAAGCGCGCGCCCTCGCCCAACAATTGGCGTGACGTTTGGCCGGAAAGATCAAAATACAGCCAGTTGTCAGCCGCAGTGAAAGTGCTTGTTGCGCCAATGTCCTGGCTGACCTGGAATTCACCGCTGTCTACGAGGAATGAAAAATCAAGATCGCCAAGCACCAGACCGGTTACTCGTGGCGTCGAGAAAATGGCGCCCCCCGAAAAAATCGCCGATGTAATCAGTTCACCATCTTTAAAACCATCGCGCGATAGATTTATGTTGTCTGTGTAGGTTACTTGCGTGGATACGCCCGCAGCGTAGCCAAGATAACTTGAGCGCATTTTTAGAGGCACGCCCTGATCATCACCTTGCGCAATTGCAGTGCTTATCGTCAGCCCGGTGAATACGCCTGCCAAAAGCGCGTTTTTCAGACCCCGCCGGGAATACCGATTGAAATTAATCGTCATCATTGTCGCCTTTGCTTGTTCCTGATCGGCCATCACGCGCACCCCGGTTGTAATACTCATAGGAACCATAGTGCGAACCGCCTGATGCGATCAGACAACGGTTCAACATTAAACTCACATTTGGATTTACATCCAACAATTCATCGATCGACGCCGCGACCGCCGGCTCTGGCGTTGAGTTTGCTTCCACGACAAAAACTATTTCATCGACAAACTTGGCAAGCACCACCGCCTCAGTCGCCGCCAATACCGGAGGCGAGTCAATGATCACCAGGCGATTGGCGTTTTCGCGAGAAAGCCTCGTCCATAGCGACTGCGCGTTCTCGCTACCGTAAAGTTCGGTCGCGCGCTCAACCGGCGCGCCCTCAGATATCACAGACATCGGCCAATCATTGACTTTCCAAGCTACAGACAATGGGTCGACAGACGTATCGGCAATCAAATCCGTTACGCCGGGCGATTCCGGCAAGCCGAGATAACGCCGCACTTTCGGCCGGGCCACATCGCAGTCAATGAGAAGCGTCTCAATTTGATCTTCAATAGCGAAGCTCAACGCCAGGTTTGCGGCGCTGAATGTCTTGCCCTCGCCGGCGCGGGTCGATGTTACCAAAATAATATTTTTTTGCTTACCCGGCTTTCGAAACGCATTGCGTTCGCCGGTTGCACGCAAAAAACCAATTCTGCGCAACAAGCGGCGCTTTACTGCGCGCATTTCTAGCGCAAGCTGCGTTGACACGGCGTCTGGATGATAAAGACCTTGGCGCTTCAATAGGCGCAAATCCAAATCAAATTGTTTTGGCTCCGACGCGACGGTTTGTTTTGCCGGTTTTTCGGCAGAGATTTCGACAAGCGATGAACCTATTTTTTCAACAATATTCATCGGTGCGTCCCCTGCACAACCGACGCAGATTTTCCGGCATCATCTAGCTCGGCCGGCAATCGGAAAACTGACATATATGTAAATAACGCTCCGACAAGCAAAAGCCCGAATGCGGCGCTAACAAGCCGGACGGCGTCGCGACGTCGCGCCAAGTTTACAACTTCTGATGAAACCTCACTTATTGCACCGAGCACGGGCAAGCCAAACGCTTCGCGCAATTCCTCGGCTTGCGAATAACTCTTGTCGATGAAAGTCATCAATACGGCGGCGCCTATGCCCGCAAGGGGGGCCAAAACAAATACGCAAAGGCTGAAGAAAAATCTCGGCGGATCCACCGGCACGAGCGCACGCTCTGGACGCTCAAATACTTGATATTCGACGCCGCGCCCTGCTGGCCCCAGATTTTCTGTGAGATTTAATCGATCGCGGCGTTCGATCAATTGTTCGTAGGTTTTCAATACTGCGTCATAGCGGCGTTCATATTGTTGAACTTCTGCGACAACGGCCGGTGATTCCGTGACAGCGCGATCAAGATCCGCCAGTTCAACTTTTAATCGATCCTCGCGCGACTCCAGGGCAGCGATTGAGTCGCGCGCGACACCCAATTCCGATCGCAGCCGGACATATTCACGGTTTGACGAGAGTTCACCGCCGCCAGAATTTTCAAGCTGGTCAATACGAGCAACCAAACCTCGAATATCGGGATGGGATTCTTCATAACGGCTGCGGAGATCGGCCAACGCAACTTTCAGTTTATCCAATTCATCGCCCGAACTCGTCCTGGCCGTTGCCGAAAGCAAGTTTTGCAACGTTAAAATCCGGCCGCGTGTTCGTTCAATCTCATCATTGATGCGAACCAGCTCCGATTCTTTTTGTTCACGCTGGCGCACTGCGCCCTGGCTGGCGGCTAATTCGGCCGCATTTTCCCGGCGGAACTGAGCAAGCCTGCGTTCTGCAGCAGCTAGTTTTTCCTCATAGTCTTCAATTTGCAAATCCAACCGCCTGCGCGCCGCCTGATTTTCCGACAGGCTCGCGCCGAGATCCTGCTCAATCAACATATTCATTACCGCATCGACAACGCGGCGTGCGGTTTCCGCATCATTGTTGCGATATGAAATGACAAAATACATATCCCGCGGACTATCGATAGTGATCGCGCCGGCAACGGTGTTGATAAGCGATTCCATTTTGGCTTGATGTTCAATATCGTTAGTCGCCTCGATATTTTCATCCAGGCCAGCCCGCAAAACGATTTCTTGCACATTGGGTCGCGTCAGCAGTTGAAGCCGCATAACCTCAACCCGGCGAGTATAGTCAGGGCGCGCGGTAAAGCCGTTCAAGACGGGTTCAAGTATAGTTTCGGTCTGCACGAATACATGCGCCCGCGACTCGTATTCATCGGGCATCGTCCAGATGACAAACCAACCGGCAAGCGCAGCTAGCCAGGTAATGGCGACAACGAGCCAACGTTGCCGCCATAAACCATTCAGATGACGGATGACCGGTCCGGGCAACTCCGAAAACTGAAACACCACCTACACCTTCCCCAATACCAAAGCGCGTTTTACTAAAATGCGCTTTCCGGTATCAAAATTACGTCTCCCGGAAGCACCGGCACATTTGCAGAAATATTGCCTTTGCGAAGCAAGTCATTGAGACGCAATCGGTACGAAACACGATCTTCGCCTTTTCCGCGGATAAGAACAGCTTTGTTGCCGGCTGCAAATTCAGTCAGACCGCCGACGGCTACCATAACATCGAGCGTCGTCATGCCTGCTTGATACGGCAATGCGATAGGCTGTTGCGCCTCGCCCAGCACACGTACCTGCTGGTCGAAAGTCGATGAAAAGTTGCTGACGATAACGGTGACTTCCGGGCTCTTTACGTATGTACGAAGTGCGCCCTCCAGGTCTCGCGCCAATGCCGACGGCGTTTTCCCAGACGCAACCATATCTTCTACCAACGGCGTTGATATACGGCCATCCGGGCGGACGGTAATGTTCGTAGAAAGCTCCGGCGCACGCCAGACAAAAATTTCAAGCTGATCAAGCGGGCCGATCAGATAGTCCGGTGACGATTCCGCCGCCAATTGCGCATCCATTGGCGCAGCGCGCATCGCTTCACCGCCCGACAGGACGCCGCAGGCGGATATGGCCAAGCCGACAGCGCCAATTGCTGTAAATCTTACCAATTTCGTAAACTTTATCATTTCCAAATCCTCAAGGTGTTCAGTTTCGCGCCACATACGCATGTTTAATCGCTATTCGCGTCCGTCAGCTTAATATCATCGCAATTTCTTTGCCACGGCTAACGGGCGTAGTTAACCCGGTACGGGCACCCGCCCGCGGGAAGGTTAATGAATTCATAAGTTTGCAGCGTCACGCGGTAAGCACTATTTCGCAGTCAAGATCTCAAAATGCGTGATTCGAATCACCAGCCTTCTGTTTAGTTGCGCATTTTGTTCATCGGCGGCGAATCAGCCGCGACGGGCGTCCACCGAAAACACAAAATTTAGCGGCTCCCAAGACCAAATAACGCAACGCGAACAGTGCGAAAAATTATGTCAATATCGAATAGCGGCGAGAAATTCTTAATATAGAACAGATCGAACTTAAGCTTTTCGCGAGCGCCTTCAACGGACGCTGCATACTCATAGCGAACCTGCGCCCAGCCTGTTATGCCAGGCTTGACAAGGTGGCGTTTTTGATAATGCGGAATTTCCTTTTCAAGCTCCTGGACAAATTCCGGACGCTCCGGGCGTGGACCAACGAAACTCATTTCACCACGCAATACATTGATGGTTTGTGGAATTTCGTCGATCCGGGTTTTCCGGATAAACCAGCCGACGCGGGTTATCCTGGCGTCATTTTTTGAGGCGTATTGCGGACCGTTTTTTTCCGCATCAATGGTCATTGAGCGAAATTTGTACACGGAGAACTCGCGCCCGCGGTAACCGACGCGGCATTGTCGATAGAGCAAAGGGCCGCGGCTATCGAGCTTAATGGCAATCGCCGTCAACAAAAGCAGTGGGGCGAGAAAACCAATCAACGCCAGACTGACGGCGATATCCATAGCTCTTTTCACTGGTGCAAATTTTCGCCCGGTCGCCTGTGCGGCCGCGGCTTCTACCGTCGCTATATCAACGGTTTCGATGTCCAAATGATCTTGCTGTTGCTCAGATACCGGATGGCGTTGAGATCCAGTTTGCGGATTTGGGCGAACAGATTTCGCCAAATCTGCTTCATTTAAAAGCCAGACCCCGGATCGCGCCGCAACAAGAATAAAACTGCCCGCAATTAGCGAACTTGTAAGGATACCCATCCCCCAGCCCCATTTTGCCGCTTAATTCAATTACCGAAAGCGACCTACGCAACTTCACGAGATTCGCTTTATGCGAAGCACGATTCATGCCTAACAGGATGTTAAGACAGAATTCAAGCTAGAATTCTTGCGTCAGAGCGGATTAGTTAGCCGCCCGATCAGGAATTGCGAAACACACAACTTCTGCGGGAATAAATTTGGAGTTATTCGTGTCTCAGGAGAAAAGGGAGAAGATTATCGCCCATAACGACAGCGCAGATGCAAACCAGATTGACGCACAAGCCATGCGCGGAAACGGCGCTATCGCGCGCGAATTCGGGCCGAAACCGGTTTCAGAACTTATCGTATTTACGCTGGTCAAACTAACTCTCTCTCGTTTCCGATATTAACGCAAAAGAAGACGAAAGAAAAATTAACTGCCGAAAATGCTGATCACGATTGCGCTCGAAAGCCCTTGTTAGCGGCCGCTGATTTATTGTGGCGCCGCACAACCGAATAATCTTATGAAGTTTTTGGTCCTCACCACGCTTTTTCCCAATGCAGCGATGCCGTCCCATGGTGTTTTCGTAGAAAACCGGCTGCAAGCTTTTTTGGACGATTACGACGCGGAAATACGCGTCATTGCACCGGTGCCGTGGTTTCCATTCAAGAACGACGCTTTGGGGCAATACGCGAAGTTCGCGCGCGTCCCGCTTCGAGAAGAACGCAATGGTGTGCACGTTTACCATCCGCGTTATTTCTTGCCGCCAAAGATTGGCATGAACTACGCGCCGACGGCGCTGGCGCGTTGTTTCACCAAGGCGATCAAAGAGGTCACTGCTGACGGTTGGGATTTCGATTTTGTCGACGCCCACTATTTCTATCCTGACGGCGTCGCAGCCGTCGAAATTGCGCAATCTCTCGATAAACCGGTGATCGTTACTGCCCGCGGCACCGACATTAATCTGATCCCGGATTATCCGCGGCCAAGAAAGAAAATTCTCCGCGCAGCGCGCAAGGCCGACGCTATCGTCACGGTCGCCGCCGCTCTGAAGGATCAAATGATCAGCCTTGGCGTCGATCGACCTAAAATTCACGTCCTTCGTAACGGTGTTGATCTTGACAAATTTCACCCAGTTGATCGCGAAGCGGCGCGCGAAAAACTTGGCCTCACCAATCACCCGAAAGGCGCGCCGGTCATCGCCAGCGTCGGCCATTTGATTGAGCGCAAGGGCCATGATCTCGTCATGTCCGCGATCAAAAATATCCCTGGCGCCACTTTGCTTATCGCCGGCGACGGTGCCGAACGAAAAGCCCTCGCGGCAAAAGCGGTGACGGAAAATCTCGTTGACCGCGTGCGATTTCTTGGCGCCGTCGACCACAGCGAATTGCGCAACGTCTATAGCGCTGCCGATATGCTGGTCCTTGCTTCGTCCCGCGAAGGTTGGCCTAACGTCCTGCTGGAAGCCATGGCCTGCGGTGCGCCTTGCGTTGCGACGCCGGTCTGGGGATCGAGTGAAGTTATCCGCGCACCGGAGGCGGGACGCCTTTCGACG
This sequence comes from Hyphococcus sp., assembly GCA_013002535.1. GTDB lineage: Bacteria > Pseudomonadota > Alphaproteobacteria > Caulobacterales > Parvularculaceae > Hyphococcus. The sequence goes on along the minus strand of JABDJK010000068.1, from coordinate 4,015 downwards.
GCACGCACGCCCGAAGCGATAGAAGCAGCAATCCGCGACCTTTGGTCGAACTTGCCGCCGCGCAGCGACACGCGAGAATACGCCGAACAGCATTCCTGGCAAACGACCATTGACGGCATGGCGCATTTGTTTGAAAATTTTGTGGAGAAGTCCGAGGCCAATCGTGCGACAACAACGCAAGCTTTCTCGCTCGACGCGGAGAAACAAAAGCCGCGCCTTATCGTGACGATTGACACCGAAGAACAATTCGACTGGTCGTCTTTTGATTTTCGCCATCATCTCGTCAATGACACCGCCGACGTCGATAAATTTCAGCAGCGATGCGCCGTAGAAAATATCAAGCCGCTCTATTTTTTGACATATCCGCTGCTCGCCGATGAAGCTGTCGCCCGATATTATGGCGGCCTCTTGCGCGAAGACGCCGCTGACGCCGGATTGCATTTGCACCAATGGATGACGCCGCCGGGCGATTTCTCCGGTGAGTTTTATTCCTTTCAAACGAATTTGCCGCGCTACGCCTATCGGGAGAAGCTGCGCGAACTGGCGTTCAAATTCTCTGACGCGCTTGGCCAACGGGCCATCGCCCACCGCGCCGGCCGTTACGGCATTGCCAAAGCGGACTATGACCTGTTGGCCGAAGCCGGAATTAAATACGACTTCAGTCCCAGCGCCGGTTTTGATTTTTCTGATCGCGGCGGGCCGGACTTTTCCGGATTCTCGAACAAGCCGTTCATCTTATCTCGCGACGATTGGCGCATTGCCGTTACGCCCGTCTGTGGGGCACGCGCCATACCGCGCACCGGCGCCTTTTTTGACCAGGAAAAATCCGAGCCCGGATTTTCCGCGCGCCCCGCGAAAACGCCATTTCTGATCTCCATGCGCCTGTCGCCCGAAGGTGCGAGACTCAGCGATATGAAGGCGCTGACCCGCAGACTGCATAAAAGCGGAACGCCGGTGATGTCCTTCACATTTCATTCAACGAGCCTGACCGCCGGCGCAACTGACTACACCGAGAGCAAAGACGACGTTGAAAGTTTCCTTAACCGTTCTTTCGAGTTTCTTAATTGGTTCCGCAATGACTTTGGCGGCGAGATCATTTCCCTCAATCAACTTGCCCGCCTTTATGACGACGCCGTGACGAAGAAGCCGACTTAACCCGCCATTAAGCATGCGCCCGGTAAATTTTGCCCAGTTGGTTCGGGCAATTTTTAGTGAGGGACCCATGTTACTTTCAGAAATTCTTCGCGTGACGTTTGGTCTTGTTGCGGTCATTGGCTTGATCGGCATATGCGCCGTTATCGCGCGCAAGGCGGGATTATTGTCTGCGTCGGGCGGACTCGTTCGCAAACGGCGTCTCGCCGTCGTTGAAACACTCGCGCTGGATGCGCGCCGCCGCCTTGCAATCATCAAATGCGATAGCCAAGAACATCTGATTGTTCTTGGCGCCAATGGCGAACAGGTGATTGCGTCAAACCTTGAACCGACGCCGTCGCTCGAAACACCGCAAGTTGAAATTGACGCCGGAAAGGACCAGCGCGACAATCCCTTCGCAATCATGCGCGCTCTTAGAAAGTTTCGAGACGAAGCGCGTAGCGACGCCGTCAAGGGCGATCTTGAAAAAGCAGACGCTGCATGATTACCGCCTTGCGCATCATTGGTGCGATCCTCGCGGTCATCGTTTTCTCCAGCGTTGACGCATCGGCGCAGACCATCACCGTTGATATGGGCAGCGAAACCGGACTTTCCTCACGCATCATTCAACTTGTGTTGTTGACAACGATATTGTCGCTGGCGCCGTCGATCCTCATCATGATGACGAGCTTTGTGCGTATTGTAATTGTCCTGTCGCTCCTCAGGACCGCTATCGGCATTCAGCAAAGCCCGCCGAATCCGGTAATTATCTCGCTTGCCTTGTTTCTCACCGCTTTCATTATGGCGCCGACTTTTGGCGAGGCCTATGTCGCGGGCGTCAAACCTTTCATGGATGAAAAGATCACCATGGAAGAAGCCTACCCCCGCGCAACGGCGCCAGTGAAAGAATTCATGCTCGGGCAAGTGCGCGAGAAGGATCTTGAGCTTTTCTTCAATATGGCGGAAGTCGAGCCGGAAACGCCGGAAGCAACGCCGCTCCATGTTCTGATCCCGGCCTTCATGATTTCCGAGCTGAAGCGGGCGTTTGAAATCGGCTTTCTCATTTTCATTCCGTTCCTTATTATCGACATGGTCATTTCATCGATCCTGATGGCCATGGGTATGCTCATGCTGCCGCCAATTGTGATCTCGCTGCCGTTCAAGCTTATCTTCTTTGTGTTGATCGACGGCTGGCGATTGATCGCGGGCAGCCTCGTTGAAAGTTTCGCGACAAGCCCGCCGGTGTAGGTTCTGAATTTCTGCGCCGGATGCGACAACCGTCGTAACGTCAACATCCGTTTCACGCCTTGGTCTGTCTTGCTTTCCGGCGAATCTGGTCTGGTTCTCCTGAGGAGATCGGCGGAATTTCTGGGCTGTAGCGGCGTGCGATGGCGGCGGTTTTTCATTGAGCAGGTGTTTCAAATTTGTGGTCTGGCGTCATCCCGCACATTCGCGATGTATGTGCAATTTGTTCCCTATTCGCGCTGGGGAGAGGGAAGCGCGTCAGTGGCCAACTAAACTTCTCATAAGCGCTACTATAAGGCGCGGGGCAGTCATGAGGATAATTATCCACCGCTATTGGGTTTTAAGAAAGAATACCCTCCTGGGGTTGAATTGAGTTTGGTTAAATCAACCCGGATTGCATCCGATCCTCACCCGAAATTCGTCTAACGAATTTCGACCTCCCCTTTTCAAGGCGGGCAGCCGACGCAACTCCCTTTTCCCCTTTGAAAAGGGAGACCGACGCGCAAAGCGCCGAGGGGGATCAATTCATTCGTTAAATATGCAACGCGTGACCTAACGTCCTTAGCGCCGCTTCGTGAAAAGCTTCGCCTTGGGTCGGGTGGGCGTGGATGGTGCCCGCAATATCTTCAAGGCGCGCGCCCATTTCAATGGCGAGGCCGAATGCGGCGGCGAGTTCCGCGACGCCGCCGCCGACAGCCTGGATGCCTAAAACAACGTGGGTCTCTTTTCGCGCGACAATGCGGATAAACCCGTCCTCTGCTTCCATGGTCATGGCGCGGCCGTTTGCTGAGAACGGAAACATCTGCGTCATGATCTCCTCGCCGGCCTCTTTGGCTTCGTCGGGCGACAATCCCGCTGACAAGACTTCCGGATCGGTGAAACAGATCGCCGGAATGCAGCGCTTGTCCCACTGGCGATTGTGACCGGCGATGATTTCCGCAACCATTTCGCCCTGCGCCATGGCGCGGTGGGCGAGCATCGGCTCGCCGGTGACGTCGCCGATGGCGTAGACGCCGCGCATGGACGTCTCGCATTTATCGTTGATAGCGATATGGCGTCCATCCATGGTGAGGCTGAGTTCCGAGCAACCCCAACCCTCGGTCAAAGGCTTGCGGCCGACGGTCACCAGAATTTTGTCGGCTTTCACCGTTTTGGTTTTGCCGTCCTTGGTTTCGATTTCGACGCCGTCTTTCCTGGCGCCTTTGGCTTTTGCGCCAAGCAAGACGTCCATGCCGAGCGCCTTCATTTTTTTCGCCACCGGCCGGGTCATGTCTTTGTCGTAGAGCGGCAGGATGCGGTCGAGAGCCTCAACCACGGTCACCTTGCTGCCGAGCTTTGCAAACGCAATCCCCATTTCAAGGCCGATGTAACCCGCGCCAACGACGGCGAGGTTTTTTGGCACACCATTCAGGTCAAGCGCTTCGGTCGATGAGATCACGTTGTCGCCAAACGGCATGAACGGCAATTCAACCGGGACCGAGCCCGTCGCGATGATGACATTCTCGGCCTGGATCGTTTCTTTACCGTCCTTGGCTTCCACTTCGACGGTTTTTCCATCGAGGAAACGCGCCCAGCCTGCGATGGAACGCACCTTGTTCTTCTTTAAGAGCATGCCCACGCCGCCGGTAAGGCGTTTTAC
>JABDJK010000034.1 GCA_013002535.1 Hyphococcus sp. | reverse complement strand
GTCTTGCCGCGGCCCGGCCGCATGACGCCAAAGAAGCATTTGGAATCCATGATCGTCCCGGCGAGGCGCGCCCAACCAACGGTCTCCACCGGCGGCGACGCCAATAGGTCAGAATCAGGTAAGCGCTGATCAACGACAGCAAGCCAGTCCTGCAAAAACGGCGGCACTTCAAGCATCTGCCGATTGCGGCGCTCGATGAGTATGCCAGACGCACGCACTGTTTGTCCGCTTACAGATTTAAGATCGAGGCTTGATGTGCATTTCCCTTGCGCAACAATCAAGACCGTGCGGACGCCGGAGGACGATGACGGATCAGTGATGCGGACCATGGGATAAGGATGCATCGATAAAACGCCGGTTACATTGTGGGTCGCGCTTGTCAGCCACGCCCCCGCGCCCGGGTCATCCAATGCGTCTGCATTGAGCCAACTGACGCCGGCTGCTGAAACAAGCCCCACCGGCATCGCGGCTAACAGAAAGCGCCGGTCAACTTTGGGCGCCGACGCCCAACCGACAAACATCTCGTGTTGGTCTTTTCGTGCGGGATCAATAACGCCTGATGACAAGCTCATGAAAGTTATTCCTCGAAATTTGAAATGACCGCTGGTTCGGTTTTCGTGCCGGGTGGGTTCGGTCTTGGATCAACGAGCACGCTACCCCCTTCGATCTTGACATTGTAGGTCGATATCTTCTCCGTAAACGGCGGCGGAGAAACACCGTCGCAGGGCTTATACTGCCAGCCGTGCCATGGGCATGTAATCGCGCCGTCTATGATGCGCCCTTCGCCGAGCGGTCCGTTCTGATGACGGCAAGCGTTTGTCACCGCAGCAATCTTGTTCCCATAACGAAAGACGGCGACGCGATCGCCCTTTGGCAGCGGCGCGATCACTGCGCGCATATCCGGAATGTCCATTGGCGCGCCGACATCAATCCAGCCTTTTGTGTTCGCAGATTTCATACCGTTGTCCGCACGCCATTCGCGGAGCCCGGTGTAGATGTGAAGCCCGGTAACGCCTAGAAAAGCGATCACAGTTTGGAGCGGAAAGACCATCGACTTCTCCGTCATTAGGAAGCCGAGAACAATGTGCAGCACCAGAAGAAAATAGGCCGGATAAACCAGCATATGCAGCGCTTTCCAGACAGGCGCCGACAAATTATTCAACCAAAAATCATGGCTCGTCGCCGCCATGACAAACAGAATCAGAAATGCCGCAAAGCCGAACACTTCAAATGGAAAGCCCGGTAAGGAATCGTATAACGGATTGCTGACGAAGATCGAGACCAGCGGATTGAGCGGCCCGCCGCCATGATACCAAAGCAGCGCCAAACCAAAATGCGCGGCGGATACTGTAAAAGTGACGACACCCAAATGCCGGCGATTATAAAGAAACGGCAAAAACCGCGGTGACAAACGCGCGAGCGGACCAATCGCGAGCAGCGCGGTTAACAATGTAAAAGCGCATGCGCCAAGGGCGCGGATCATCAACACCACCGGATCGGCTTCGTGGCCGCTATCGTGGGTTTGCAGACCGACGACCATATAGATGGCGATAAACGCTACGATGGCGCCAACGACATAGAAATCATAGACGACCTTGTTCTTGTTCCACTGAACTGCCTGATATTGGTGTCCCACTATTCAGCGCCCTCTTCGTCATTGATCTCTTCTATACTCGCCGGCAATTCGCTGTACGGTGTACCGGGGCGCTGCATCCAGCCGAATACAGATGCAACAGCGACGATCGGCGCGAGTAGTACCCATATAAGAAAATGCGTTCGGCGGTGGGGGCGCTTCATTGCTCGTCCTCAATCGGTTGATTGATTTTTCGCATGGATAGAATACGCAAACTGATAAATGGCCAAAGCGCTACACAGCCGAGGAAAATCGCTGGTCGAAAGAAGAGACTGGCGCCTTTGGCGGCTTCATCCAGACGGTGCACAAAGAATGTCAGGAATATAAGCGCAACCACTGCGCCAATCGCAAAATAGACGCCGAGCGCCATCACGACTGTTTCTGCGAACATTATCATCGATGATCTCTCTGCGCGACACCGCCATAGGCAACGCCGGACAACATCGCCATATCGTGTTTGAACGTTGTCAGGTCGTCGATCGTGAAATCAGACAGACTTCGATGGCCGCAGGCCCGGGCGAGCAGCTTCATCAATTCTGTCGCGGATTCAAAAAAATTCGCCAATCTTTTGGCAGCGATTTGAATTTCAAGCCGCGCCCGCAAATTTTCTTTCTGCGTTGCGATGCCGACCGGGCAATTGTTGGTATGACAGGCGCGCATCCCTAAACAGCCAATGGCCTGCATCGGCGCATTGGAAAGCGCGATTGCATCGGCGCCAAGCGCCATGGCTTTCGCAAAGTCAGCGGGCTTGCGCAGTCCGCCAGTTGCTATCAGCGACACATTGTTTGCGCCGCTCGCGTCCAAATGACGCCGCGCGCGCGCAAGCGCCGGGATAGTCGGTACAGAAATATTGTCGCGGAAAATGACTGGCGCAGCGCCGGTGCCGCCGCCGCGCCCATCAAGGATGATGTAATCAACGCCGATTTCTAACGCGGCGTCGATGTCTCGTTCAATATGTTGCGCTGAAAGTTTAAAACCGATGGGGATGCCGCCGGTGTTCTCGCGCACTTCACTGGCGAATTCCTTGAACGGCGCCGGGTTATCCCAATCGGGAAAACGCGACGGCGAAATCGCGTCTTCACCGGGCGTGAGCCCGCGCACTTTTGCGATCTCGGGCGTCACTTTTGCGCCGGGCAAATGGCCGCCTGTACCAGTTTTAGCGCCCTGCCCGCCCTTGAAATGGAACGCTGCCGACTCGCGAACCTTGTCCCATGAAAATCCAAACCGCGCCGACGCCAGTTCATAAAAATAACGGCTATTTGCCTGACGTTCTTCATCGAGTGAGCCCCCTTCGCCGGCACAAATCCCGGTGCCGGCCATTTCCGCGCCCTTGGAAAGAGCGATCTTGGCCTCGCGCGACAAGGCGCCGAAACTCATATCCGAAACAAAAAGCGGAATATCCAGTTTCAACGATTTTTGCGCGCCGGGCCCGATGGTGACCGCAGTTGCAACGTCTTCGTCATCGAGCAACGGCACGCGGTGAAGCTGCGCAGTCAAAAACTGAATGTCATCCCAGGTCGGTACGTCATCACGCGGCACACCCATGGCGGAAGCGACGCCATGATGGCCTGTCTTCTTTAGCCCGTGTTCTGCGTAACCTTGAATGAGCCCGACATGCGGTTCTTCGGGAACAGGGTGCGTATCGGCATATAACCCTTGATAGGCGTCCCGATTAAATGGTTGCGGGTGCTCCTCCGCCCACGCATTAACCTCATCTTCATCGACGAGAACCTTGCCGCCTTTGACCTTTGCCGTAAACTTTTCCAGTGCCTCGGCATTGTTGTATTCACTGACGCCGGTTTCGAGCCGGTAATCCCAATCATGAAGACCGCAGATTAAATTATCACCATCAACATGACCGTCCGCAAGCAACGCGCCGCGATGTAAACAGCGCCCATACATCACCGAAACATCTTTGTCATGGCGAATGACGACAAGGTCAACTTCACCGACAAGAGCGTAGGCCGGTTTGCGATCTTCCAATTCCGACCATTTTGCAATCGCGGTCCAATTTGTCCCCATCCAAACGCCCTTTCTTGTCCTCAATTACATGCACCCTCGGAAGAACAAGTAATTTGATTTGCACAATCCTAGTAACAGGCGTTTAAATTGCAAATCACGATTACGCCTTTATCGCCCAACAGGAACCGTCAATGAAAGATAGAATAGATATTAAAAAAATCGAATGGCATCGAGTCGCGGACCTAGATCAATTGCCGGATGAAAGGGTGATGAGCGTCACGGCCGGCGTCAAAACTTTGGCGCTCGTTCATTTCGACGGCAAGTACGCAGCGATGGACAATCGCTGCCCGCATCAGGGCGGCCCGCTTGGCGAAGGCTCCATTGAAAAGGGCGAAGGAGATCAATGCTGGCTGCGTTGTCCGTGGCATGGCTGGGACTTTGACCCGTTAACTGGAAAGCCGCCTGGTGGTCACGAAGACACCGGCCAGGAAATGTTTGATGTTGAGGTGCGCGAAGACGGCATCTATGTCGGCCTTCCGCCGGAGCCCGATCACGTCCAGACCTCGACCGATGTTGTTGCGCAAACAATGGTCAATTGGGGCCTGAAGCGCGTTTTTGGCATGGTCGGACATTCCAACCTTGGGCTGGCCGACGCATTCAGATTACAGGAAGAGGCCGGCAATATTTCTTATATCGGTATTCGCCATGAAGGCGCAGCGTCTTTCGCCTGTTCAGGCTACGCGAAACTCACCGGGAAACCCGCCGCATGTTTATCAATTGCAGGGCCGGGCGCGACGAACCTAATGACCGGGTTGTGGGACGCCAAAGTTGACCGCGCGCCGGTGATCGCTTGCGCCGGGCAGGTTCAGGTTCAGGTCTTCTCGCCGTTTGCATTTCAAGATATCGATTTGCACAGCGCCTTTGCCCCGGTAGCAAACTTCAATGGACTTGTATTGCACGCTTCGAATTATGGCGAAACAACTTCGTTAGCGATGAAGTCCGCGATCGTTGAACGCGACGTTTCTGTTTTAATTTTCCCTGATGACGCCCAAACCTTGCCCTCGCCGGACGCAAAACCTGGCAAACCGGACGGGCGACTGAGCGATACGCGCATGTCGCCGCCGGATGACATCATCAAAGAAACCGCGTCACGCCTGGACAAGGCCAAACGACCGATGTTCGTCGTGGGCTACGGCGCGCGCTGCGCCATGGAAGAAATCACGAAGCTCGCGGAACATTTGAACTGCCCCGTGGTCACAACCTTCAAAGCGAAAGGGCAGATCCCCGACACGCATCCCCTCGCCGGCGGCGTTCTTGGCCGCTCCGGCACGCCAATCGCCTCGTGGTTTATGAATGAATGCGATCTTATTGTCGCCATTGGCGCATCGTTTTCCCATCACACCGGGATTGAGCCGTCAAAACCGATCATTCAAATCGACATGGACCGCATGCATCTCGGCAAAAATCATGGCGTCGATCTTCCAATATGGGGAGAGCTCAGCGAAACCCTGCCGAAAATCCGCGAGGCGATGATTGCGCAAAATCCCGGCGCATCGAATGCTGTAGACCAGCGCAAGGAAATCGCTGAACGGTGGACGATCTGGCGGCGCGAAAAAGAACGCCGCCTTGCTGATAATCGCGGCAACGGCATTAACGCCGCCTCACTGTTCGCAGCGCTCACGAATGTCGCGCCGAAAGATGCGGTCATGCCCGTTGACGTTGGCAACAACACCTATTCATTTGGTCGTTATTTTGAACCGTGCGGACAGCGCATTTTGATGTCCGGTTATCTCGGCTCCATCGGCTTTGGTTTCCCGGCCGCCATGGGCGCCTGGGCGGCGACGCAGGATTTCGCTGAATACAAAGACCGAAAAGTCATCTCGATTTCCGGTGACGGCGGCTTTGGTCAGTATGCGATGGAATTCACGACCGCTGTCAAATACAATATGGATATCACCCACGTTCTGATGAACAACGGCGAGTTAGGAAAGATCTCCAAGGAACAACGCGGCGGCGAATGGCCGGTTTGGCAAACATCGCTCAGCAATCCGAACTTTTCCGAATTCGCGCAAAGCTGCGGCGGCATGGGCCGCCGCGTCACCGACAAAAATTCACTGGCGGCTGCATTGAAAGAAGCAATCGCGCATGACGGGCCGGCATTGGTCGAAGTCATAACCGACGCGGAATTGGTTTAATCAAAATGCGCGGTATTCGCTGGTGTGTATAGCGGACTTGAACCGTCCCCGCGGGGAAGCCGCGAATTTAGCCAGCTGTGACATTTGCCGGTTGGGAAAAATATTCTCTAGCTATCAGATTCTCGAAACGAAACCTTGCAATGAATTCCGGCCGGAATCGCGCCGTCCGGGTTGGACAGTTGCAGACGAACGCCAAAGGTGCTGCTAGGCGCATCGAAAGTTTTGTCGATAATTGCAATTTCCGCATCGAACTGCGTACTGAAGGGCGGCGACAACGTGACTGTTCCGGTCATGCCTTCAGACAGATGCGGATAAAGGTCGATCGGCGCATAAAGCTCAACATTTAACGGATCGATCTGCGCGATCCGGTAAACCGGCGCCTGTTCATAAGTGTAGGCGCCCGGCGACAACAGGCGATCAACTATAACGCCATCGAACGGCGCCCTGATTATCTTTTGTTCAAGCAAAGCTTCGGCTCGCAAAAACTCCGCGTCCGCCATTTTCGACTCCACCATCGCCGCTTCGACTTCATATTGCGCGATCCTGCGTTCGGTTAGCGCCTTTTCTGCCGCCGCTGTCGATAACGAGCCCTCTTCAAAGAGTTTCTCCGAGCGCTCATTTTGTGCGCGAAAATATTGAGAGCGCTGGCGGCTGGACTTTATCTTGGCGTCATTTCCAGCCCGCAACCCCGCAAGCTCAAGGTTTGTTTCCTCGACGGTCGTATTGAGCTTCGCCAGTATATCGCCTTTTTTAACAGAAGCGCCGCGATCCGCCATTATCTCAGATAGAACGCCTTCAGCTTGGCTGCCTACGTCCGCGACCTCACGTGGTTCGATCACACAATCATAATTTTCTGCCAATGGCGAAGTAGACAATTGTCCGGCAGATTGCATAGGCGCCAAAACGACAATAGCCGTCAGCGCTGCCACTTTGTTATTCATATCTCGCCTCCTCGCGGGTCGCCAGCAGCCGCGAGCACGCGGTCCATGGCGCGGTAATGCGCCTTTTGAGCTAATCGAAATTTCGAAAATCGCGCGCGCCGCGCAGTGAGCGCTCGTTTTAGAAAAAAATTGGGAAATTTCTGCATAAATTTTTTCGCGAAATTATAACCTTCGATGCCATCCAAAAATTCAAAAACCGGATCGGTTTCATCGGTGATAATTTTAATCTTCGCGGGCGGGACCGCGGCAAAGACAGTTTCCAGAATATATCGCCAGTCCTCATCGACGACGCCGAAAGCCGAAATAATGACTTGAGCGCCGACAAAATCGTCAGCGCCAAGCGTGCACGCTTCCTGGAATGAATGAAAAGTCATCTGATCTGACAGTGAAACGTCGGGCGATGCTTTAATCGCACTTTTGATTGGCTCAATTTCCTGTTGCCGCGCGATAATCAATAGTTTTGCACCACCGGAGTAGGCTGATGCCTCGCATGCAATTTTTTCATATTTTTCATTCGCCGTGGGAACCACCGTTGTATCTTTTACGATTTTTTTTTCGATACCGTCATCAATCGATACGGTTGGCATCCTCAAGGCGACGAACATCTCCCCTCGGGTCTGCGCACCGGGTGTCGCAACGCCGCCGATCGTAGAATAGCTTGTGAATATGGCGCGCGCAGGCGCCGCCCGCTGCGTACGCCGCAATTTGGTATCCACGATGCCCTCTTTCGCCTCGATAAATGCGCGAATGGGCAAATCGAATACGTTTTCCTCCATTATCGCTGCCGCAACGTCACTCGACGCCGTCACGGCCCCGTCAGCCATGGTGTAATCGCGGTCCAGCTTTAACAATTCTATGGCCCGCAACGCAGCGATCAAGACGGCTTCTCGTCGTTCATCGCCGTTCCAGATCGGGCTGAACTCAAGAGCGGCGCGTTCTGCCTTTTTCTTGCCACCGTCGGTTAGCGAAATATCGCCGTCGTCGATTTGATAGTCCGCACCGCGGCTCAATCGCCGCGCGAGTATAATTGCCTCATCAGCGAATTGTGTTGCCTCGAAGTAGACGTCATCGCCCGCGATAGAGACTATGCGCGCGGAAATATTGCCTAGAACGCGATCGGCATCTTCAACCAGTAACTTTTCTGCACCAGTCGCAACAACGCGCGCGTCTTCTCGCGCAGGTGACGCAAGCGCGTTGACGGCGGCCTTCAATCGCCGCCCGTCGCACGATGCCGTTTCGAGATCGCTTAGCGCATCAGCTGCTAACGTCAGCGCTCCCGCATGAACAATCGAATTTTGATAGGAGAGCCGGCGCGCCTCCTTCGGCGCACTGCCTTCAACGAACCCCGCTGAAAACCCAAACATCCGATAGAATTTTTGCGCGTTCTCAAACAGCTTTTTCGCCGACGCATCATCTACCGAAAGAATATGTATCCTGTCACCGAGCAGCGCCGCTGCCGCAGCAGCCACAATCAATGCCGTTAAACGGCGTTCCTTCCCTAATAGCGCAACGTTTCGGCCCAATAATATACGGGCGGCGGCTGCGCATACGGCCGTTTCGCGACCCGGCGGATGACCGCTTCGCGCCGCGGCGTCACCAATAGCAATTCCCAAGTGGTCCAGCGCCTTAACCGAATAATCACTGCGCCGAACATCTCGAATGCGATCGCTGATCTCCAGATGTAGCTCATTGTCGGGTTTGTCGCAGAGTTTTATCAAAGCATCGTTTTTTACGGCGGCGCGATGCACCATCGTAGACAATGCATAGGAAGCGACGACGCCATAGGGCGCCCAGGTCAACGGTTCTTTTCGTTTTCTCGCGCGCCGCCAAACAGGACGGCGGCGAATTCGCGCGTCTCCTGTAACGTCAGTTGCGGCCAATGTTGCGTCAGACATTGAGCCGCTCCAAAAAAACCTGACGGGCGCGTCGATAAATCTGGCTGGCCAGAGGCTCCGCGCCAAGCTCCAGTTTAATGTAGGCCCGGCCGCCAATCCTGGTCTGGTGATCAATTTCTTCGGCGATCAATTCAATATCAAAAAAGGATTCTAACGCACGTCCGGACCCTTGCGCAGCGGGATCAAGGCTATAGCGTCCGCCACCCTCTTTTGATAACGCCATATTGGGCAACTCACGTGTCGATGCTGGACCAACCCGCTTTACTATAGCCCGATAGGTACGGTCTGGATCAGAAGCCAAACGCACTTTCGCTCGATTGATGCCGCGCCGCACCAACGCAATTTCATTTTCCGGTACAGCCGCCCGAATAACAAGCCCGTCTTCGCCTTTGATAAATCCGACAAGGTCGCCACGCTCGACATATTTGCCAGGCATGTCGTCGGTATTCGATGCAATGACGGCGCCCGCCGTCGATGCCGTTACCTCGAGCGTCTCCACTTTGCTTTCTGCATATTCAAGGCGCCGTGCTGATGCTTCCCACTCGGATTTAAGTAGCTCTGCGAGATGAGGGTCTTCCGAAACAGCCGCCCGAAATTTCAATTGCGCTTCTTGAAATTGTAACCGCGCGACTTTCGCCTCCGCTAATATTATCGGATCTTCAATTGTAGCGATATCATCACCGATGGTGACGCGTTCTCCAGGTTCAATTGATACTGTCTCGATGACTCCGCTGCGTCCGGCGCGCAATTCCGCCCGCTCAGGCGTCCAGACAACACCCTCTACAATAGTCGCGAGCGGCGCCGGAATGACAAAGAGCCATAGAGCGACACCGGCGACTACACCGCCCGTTATTGCCAGCGCCTTTTCCCGCCGGCCGTCCAAAGAAGGCGATTTTGCGAGGTATTTCAGCCCCTTAACTATTGGCCAACCCATCATCAACCATATCGCCCAAATCGAAAGTAGAATGCCGATAAAGAAAAACTTTGACGCCACGAGCAATATGATCCCTACCCAGATCAACATTCGGTATAAGAAAGCGCAGACCGCGTAAGCAAACAGTTTCCAGCGCTCATCAGGCCGGTCAACGGGATTGACTGTATTTTTGGCGCCGAACAAATAGCGCTGAATCAGATAAAAAACATATTTATTTGCGCGTGTGCCGAGGTTTGGCATTTCGGCGACATCGGCCAAAACGTAATAGCCGTCATATCGAAGAAGCGGGTTGGCGTTGAACAAAATGGTCGAAACGCCGGTTATAAGAACCGTGTTGTATGCGATTGCGCGCACAATGCCTGGTTCCGCCTCAATCCATACCATGAGTGCAATTACCGCGATTGGCAATTCCGTCATTATCCCTGCGGCGCCGACGAACGCGCGCTTCCATTTTTCCCGGAAAGAGTTCGCCCCCGCCGCATCAACATATGGCACGGGGATAAAAACCAGAAACATGATACCCATTTCATGCACTTCGCCGCCCCAGCGTTTAATCGCATATCCGTGTCCGAGCTCATGCAATGCTTTGACGACGGGAAAAGTCAGCCAAAGCACAAAGAGATTGTCAGCGGCCAGCACGCGATCAGCGAAATCCGCAGTGAACGCTGTGTAATGCATCCCCGCCAGGATAATCCCGTAACCTACGAACAACAGCCACAACACGAATCCGAATGGCGTTAGAAGCGGGGAAATATACGAAACTGTTTTTTCTAAAAACCGATCAGGATCCAAAAGCGGAATGCGAACGCCGAGGGGGTTTTTAAACCGCGCAATCGCTTGTTTCCGTCTTTGCGTCCGGCCCCGCGATACGACTTCACGGAAATCCGGCGGCGTATGGCAAATGACCATATCGGCGCCGTGCATTTGACCGAGAATTTGAATGCAATCGTCCTGGCTTGGGGCGTCGTCGCCAAGACGCTCATGGGCGCGCAGCCAGAGGGTCTCCATGGTGCGATCGCCGTTCATGCCCGTAACAACATGATGGACGGCCGGCGACAAGCGATGACTCCGACCGGTTGTCGAGTCTATCGCCACATACCATGTAAGACCGCCGAAGGACTGACGCTCAATATTGATGTGAGGTCGCAAACGCGGTTTTAGCGCAGCAACCCTGTACCACTGCGATGAAAACAATTTTTCATTTGTTTCAGACATCGCTTACGGCATCCAACGCCACAGCATCATTCGCACCCAGTTATAAATATCGTGGGTCCATATCCAGATCAGGCGCCGTTGACCGACGTCGATTTTGGCGACGCCCTCCATGCCGGGGCGCAATCGCTCGCGCAGCTCACCTTCGAGTAGCTCTGCCTCCACGCGGAAAAAGTTTGAGCCGCCTTCTGCGCTTGATACCGGGGTAATTGCGCGCACCGTAAACGGCGCCGGGTCGGATGGCATTGATGCGAGAATTAGTCGCCCGGTTTGTCCCGGTTCCACAAAGTCGATCTCCTTCTCATCAACTTCAATGATAATCCGATAGTCTTGCAGCGGTGCAATTTCAAAAAGCAATTCCCCGCGACCGACGGATGCGCCGATACGCTGGGTCAAATCACCAGACACGACGACGCCGTCAAACGGCGAACGAAGCATGGATCGCTCAATTTGCAAATCAATTAGTTCTAGACGAGCTTTTGCCTGTTCGATTTGCGCCTTCAAGACGCCAAGCGATGCGCGATCTCTTGACGAAATCGCTTTGGCATATTCGAGGGTCGCCTTGCGTTCCTCTCCGAGCCAGTGAAGCCGTTCGATACGCAAGTCTGTTGTATCCATGCTGGCGAGCACGCCGCCCGCTGCAATTTCATCGCCAGGTCGAATGTCGCTGTTTTCGACATACCCGTCTGTCGGCGCAACAACGGCGCGCGTAACGCTTCCCTCAAGGCGGGTGTCCGCCGCAACCCGGAAAGTCCCGAAAGCGAAAATGCAAAACAGGAAAAAAGCCGCAAGCGATCCAAAAACCATCTTGCGCGCAATATCAGTTGGGCCCAACAGCTTTCTGACTTCTTCGCGCGACCAGTCGCTGATTTTCGCGGTGATTGGTTTTTCGATCGCAAACCTGTCTTCGAAAATTGGCCCTGCGAATGCGGCGACCGCCATCACGAGTTCAATTTCCTGATCAGAAAATGGGTTGTCTTTTTCTCGCTCCAGCACCAACACGCCGGCGCGTTGATCGCCAATATGGAATGGTGTCGTTAATATCGCTGCGTTATCATTATCCGAAGAAAAATCCAGATGTTCGCGAGTGACAAGAATTCCATCTTTATCCTGCGGCATCGCAATCGCCGCATTTTGATCAACAGATTCTTCCATCAACTTCTTCAAGCTGTGGATGATATTCATTCGTTTATCGAATTGCGCGCTATGCGATAGCGCCAAGACATGCATGGCGTTTGGGCGTTGTGCGCCAATGGTTACGCGATCGCATTTCAGGGTAGTCGCAAGCTCGGTTACAAAGGCATTTGCCGCCTCTTCGACGCCATGACTCTCGAGCATTGTGGAAAGCAGGTCGAGCGCTGTCCGCAATCGCTCCATATTTTCATCGCGCTGATCAGCGCTGCGGCCTTGTATCGTTTTTTCAACCCACGCCGCGCCCCATTGCATTTGTCTGAGCGCCAGCGTGATTTCGGTTCGCGGACGTATATCCAGCTCAAGCGCTATGACACCGACCGGTTCACTGTTGATGAATATGGGATGGGCGAGTTGGCACGACTTTGGCGCTGTTGATCCCTCGCCCGGGTCAAATTGCGCAGCGCGCGCGACGCCTTTTTTCTCACCGACTGCGGCTTCGGCTGCGGCAACCACGGGCGCGGTCGCCTTCCAGCCCCGCGGCCAAGAAGCAATCGGACGTAACTGACGGTCGGCGCCGTCAATCAGCACCAATACGCCGGAACGGACACCTGAAATTTGCTGGACGAGGAGCGCAATCCAGGCGGCGCCGAAAGATTCAAGATCAACCGGGTCTTGCAACTGGCTCCATAGCGCCTGATCCAGATAGGTGACGCTTTCCTCACTACGCGAGGCGGAATCCGATTGTTTTTCCGTGTCTATGGTC
>JABDJK010000027.1 GCA_013002535.1 Hyphococcus sp. | reverse complement strand
ATAAACGCAGTGTAAGCGGGGCCCGCACCGGCGAGATGGACGCCATCGCCAATCTCATTGACGGTCATTTCCAACGTTTCAACCCTTGCCGGTTCCTCCACGATATCGCGATCAACAGAAAATAGATTGTTGCGCTCACCGGCGCCTAAAACCGCTCAAGCAAACGTTCCAGATAATCGATCTCTTCGTCTGACCGGCCGGGCTCGCCAAGGCGGTCGCGGAGATTTTCGATGATCTGGCGGCGTCTATCTGCGTCAGAAATCTCCGGCACTTCAACGCCGCCGCCAAAGGCATTGCCGGTCTCGCGCCCCAAAGGATCGCGGGGCGCACGACCGCGGCCCTCGCCGCCTTCGCCCTCGGCCTGGCGCATTTGTTCACGCGCTAATTCTTCCGCCCCTTCGCGAAGACGTTCTATGGCGCGCTCCATGGACGTATTAGCGGCGTCAAAGTCACCCGACCGCAACGCCTGTTCGGCATCGCGCATTTCGTTGCGCGCGCGTCCCAGTTGCCGCGCGGCGTCGCCGTTTGGATCATCGCCGCCGCCCTGTAGCTCATCAATGAGATCATCAAGTTCACCGCCGAGCCTTCCTTCGCGTTCGGCCAGATCATCGCCCGGTTCGCCAAAACCCTGCCCGCGCTCGAAGGTTTCATCGGCAAGTTCGCGCTGGCGCCCAATCAGATCACCGGCCTGTCCTGCGGCGCCGGATTGTCCCTCGCCGCCTTGGCCCTGTCCCTGTCCGCCGCCGGAACCGCTTTGCGACAGCCGCAAATTTTCAAGAATGTTTTCCAGATCCGAAAGCATTTGCCGCGCCGCGTTCTGCGCGCCGGACTCCGACAGATCGCGAATAGAATCGAGCATTTGATCGAGATCGCTTTGCCCTAATTGCTGCATGCCGCCTGCGCTGCCTTGCGACGCCATCGCCTCGCCGGATTGGGCAAGCGCAGCCAGATAATCATTCATCGCCTCGCGCAGCTCTTCGACGAGGCGCGAAATTTCGGTGTCGCTTGCGCCTTCTTCCAGCGCTTTGCGCAAAGCTTCTTGCGCCGCTTGCAACCGTTGGCGCGCCAGTTCAAGCGCCTCATCTTCTAGTTGCAGGGCGAGCGGCCAGAATTCGTCAACAGCGTCATCAAACCCCTCTCCGTCCTGACGCATGACCCGCCAGAACGCCGCCCGAAGCATCAGGTACTCGCCGCTCTCATCAAAGAACGCCTCCGGCGCCATGGTGACAGCGTCTAATGAACGCCCGACGCGCGGCCATTTTTCTGCTGCAACGGACAAGGCCTGGCGCTGTTCAACAACAGATTTCGCAAGCGGGTTGAAAAATTTCCGGGTTGGCAGTGTGAACGTCGTCTCGTCGCTGGCCCCGACCTGGCCTGCGCCGTCAACCACAACGAGCTTCGCGATGACATCAAGGCCCGCCCAGGGATCAGCTTGCAGATCAAGTTCGGCAAACCTTGCGCCCGGCGCGCCGGCGGCGTCGTCAAGAACGATCTCGCGTGTCTCGCCCGTCGCAGCCGCGTCAAAGACCGGCGCATCGAGCGGGCGCTCCTGATCCGGATCGAGGCGCAAGTGCAGCGCGCCAGCAACAATCGCGTAATCGTCAGCAACACTATAGGCGAACGTTAATAGCGCTCGTTCATCAGTAGACGGTGTTTCTTCGAATGAAACGAGGGGCGCGGTGTCGGCAAATACGCCTACGGGCCAGCGAATGGAAACGCCGCCGCTGCGCAGAAAAACAACGCCGCTTGAGGCGATCTCTAACTCACCGCGCGACGATTTACTATTGCGGTCAAATTCTGCGCGCTCCAGCGTTTCACCATCGGAGAATTCAAGTTTTGGTTTCCGGCGTCCGGTGACCTGCGCAACAAGGCGCGAGCCCTCCGGCATGTTGACTTGTTCCTGGTCGCCGTTTTTTGTTTCGCCTGATCGCATTAAATAAATTGGCGCCTTGCCGGTATATTCCGGCGGCTCGACCCAGACATCGGCGACAAGTGCGCCGGGCGAGCGCGTCGCATCCGGAGAGAACGCCGCGGCTATTCGATCAAAGGGCTCGCCGCGTGCTGCGATCAACGCGATGGCGAAAACGCCGAGAGCAATAAATCGAAAGCCCCATGGATCGCCGTCACTAGCTGTCGCGCGAACGCCGGCGAGACGCGCGGCAGACGCGCGGCGCCGGTTTTGTTTCTGATGAGCTTCCCATAGCGGATTGCCCGGCCCCTCAAATGGCTCATCATCGAGAGCCTGCAATGCAGCGTGCTTAACGGCGCCGTCTGCTTCCAGTCGCGCCTGCGCATCGCGCCGCGTTGGCCATGAAACTTTTCCCGTTCGCCGCCAGATTACCAAAGCAAACAGAACCGCGCCGATAGCTAGGGCCGCCCAATGCAGGGCAAATGGCAAGATCGAAACACCGCCAAACATGCCGAAAATGACAAAGAGGTAAGGGACCGCGAGCGCCGGCAGGACTGCCGGCCAATAGCGCTCCCATATCAGGACAAGGCGCGCCGCCAGAATGGAAAACTCGCCTGAATTCCCAGCGTTGCGCGAACGCTTTTGTGCCAACTCGGTCGTCATACTTCTTGCACTCTACCGTTCCTTATAGCGCACGTCGATGTCTCTCACCGGCTCCATATGGCCATTCATCGGATGAGATGCACGGCGCATCGACGTTAATCCGCCCGGATTAACGGTAAACAAATGGGAGCGGGAAATTGGTGTTTACGTTGGCGACGGGGCGAGGCCGAAAAAAATTATCCGATGATGCTGGCATGGCGCGCCGATCGGGCATCGCTGTAATGATCGCCTGGATGTCGGTGATCATTTACAATATTGTCGGCGTTGGCGATATCATCTCCACCAGCCTCGCGATCGAACTTGGCCGCGGTCAGGAAGCCAACCCCATAATACGCACCGCCATGGAACAAACTGGTTCCGGCTGGATCACATTCAAACTGATCATGCAGGGCGTTATCAGCTACATGGTATTGTGGTTCCCGCACTGGATAGTTCTCACGATGTTTACATTTGCGACAACCATGAACGCGTTGGTAGTCTACAACAATTTCATCATCGGCGGATTTATTTGATACGCGTTTTTTGCTGTTTCGTTCGCTGCTGCAATTGCATTTGATAAAATTATCACCTCGTCGTCAGACTTGTTCCGAGGACTTCACGCCACAAGAATTTTTCCAGAGATCGTCGGAACAAGTCCGACGAATTGAAAATTCACTGCCGGATTGTCGCAGCTCAAAGCCAGTCAGCGGTTTCTTCGAGTGCGACCATTTCTTCGAAAGACGGGCGCCGGCGAATAATTGCGTGTTTGTCGCCGTTCACTAAAACTTCCGGCGTCAGCGGGCGCGAATTATATTGCGAGGCTTGAACGGCGCCATAGGCGCCTGCGGACAGGATCGCCACAAAGTCGCCTTCGCGCATTTCAGGTAGCGCGCGGCTCGCCGCAAATCGGTCGCCGCTTTCGCAGACGGGACCGACAACATCATAAACGATGGTTGTTGATCCTGATGGTTCAGCCACCGGCCAGATATCGTGATAGGCATCGTAAAGCGCCGGCCGCAAAAGGTCATTCATCCCGGCGTCTAATATCAAAAACTGCCTGTCGCCATTTTCTTTGACGTAAACAACGCGCGATACAAGCACGCCGGCATTGCCGACAATCATGCGCCCTGGCTCTACAATCAATTCGACATCGAGCGACGCCGTTATACGCTTGATCATCTCGCCGTAAGCGTCGGGGTGCGGCGGCGTCAGACCCTCGCCATAGGGAATGCCCAGCCCGCCGCCGAGATCAAGACGTTCGATCGTGATACCGTCGCTGCGCAAGGTGTTGATCAAGTCAGCCACGCGCCCGAATGCAGCTTCAAAGGGCGCAAGTTCAGAGATTTGCGAGCCGATGTGTACATCGACGCCTTTGACATCGATGCCCGGCAAGGTCGCGGCGCGCTTGAATATTGTGTGTGCATCCGCATACGGCACCCCGAACTTATCTACGGATTTACCGGTTGAGATTTTGGCGTGCCCGCCAGCCGCAACATCCGGATTTATCCGCAATGCGATCGGCGCTGTCTTACCGATGGCGACGGCAACGCGCGAAAGGGCGATGAGTTCCGGTTCACTCTCAACGTTGAATTGGTGAATCCCGGCGTCAAGCGCTGCGGACATTTCCTCGTCAGTTTTGCCAACGCCAGAGAAAACGATTTTTGCCGGCGCAATGCCCGCCGCCAGCGCACGCTTTAATTCTCCGCCCGAGACAACATCTGCGCCGGCGCCTTCGCTGGCAAGTACTTTCAGAACTGCAAGATTTGAATTCGCCTTTACTGAATAGGCGACAAGAATGTCCGTGTCCGCAAAGGATTTTTGAAAGACCTGGATATGCCGGCGCAGGGTCGCTTCGGAATAAACGTAAAACGGCGTGCCGACAGTTTCCGCCAGCGCCGTTAAATCGACCGCTTCAGCATGCAGCCGGCCGCCGCGATATTCAAAATGGTGCATGAGCCGTCAGCCAACAAATGACTGATCTGGTTCCTCAGGCGGACGCAACGGCGCCTTTTTTCCGCATGCCGAAACTACAAAGAGGATCGACATCAGAACTATTATTGCGCGCATCACGAATTCTCCATTTTCAGTTTTTCAAGCCAGCATTTGGCTTCGCGGGCGACATTTACAGGCGCCGAGCCGCCGAATGATGTGCGAGATGCGACCGATGCGTCAACGGATAAAACGCTAAAGATCTCTTTAGTGATCCTTGGCTCGATTTTCTGCATCTCTTCGAGCGGCAAGTCAGCAATATCAACGCCGCGCTCCGAGGCAACGGCGACAACGGCGCCGGTGGCGTGATGGGCGTCGCGGAACGGCATGTTCAATTCGCGCACCAACCAGTCGGCAAGATCAGTCGCAGTCGAAAACCCGAGACCGGCAGCTTTTTTCATCGCATCGCGGTCAGGGGTCAGGTCGCGAACCATCCCGGCCATGGCGGCAAGGGCGAGCCCGAGCGCATCAAAACATTCAAACGTCGCGGCTTTGTCTTCCTGCATATCTTTGGAATAGGCGAGCGGCAGTCCTTTCATGACAATCAAAAGATTGTTCAGGGACGCGATGATCCGGCCGGCCTTGGCGCGGGTCAGTTCCGCCGCATCCGGGTTGCGTTTTTGCGGCATGATCGACGAACCGGTCGAGAACGCATCGGACAAATTGACAAATCCGAAATGCGGCGACGCCCAAAGCACTATCTCTTCAGCAAGGCGCGATAAATGCGTCGCCGTGATGGAAGCAGCCGCCATCGCCTCCAGGGCAAAGTCACGAGACGAGACTGCGTCGAGAGAGTTCGCACAAGGCTGATCAAAGCCCAGCGCCTTTGACGTTGCGTTGCGATCGATGGGAAATGCGGTCCCGGCGAGCGCAGCAGCGCCCAGCGGATTTTCATTCATGCGCGCGCGCGCATCGGCAAACCGCGACGCGTCACGCGAAAACATTTCTACATAGGCCAGAAGATGGTGCCCAAACGTCACCGGCTGCGCCGTCTGCAAATGGGTAAAGCCGGGCATCACCGCGTCAGCGTTTGGCGCAGCCTTTTCGGCAAGGGCGCGCATCAAGTCCTCGAGCGCCACTTCCGCATTATCACAAGCCTCGCGCACCCACATGCGAAAATCCGTCGCCACCTGGTCATTGCGCGAGCGCGCTGTGTGGAGCCGCCCCGCCGCCTCACCAGCAATTTCTTTAAGGCGCGCTTCGATATTCATGTGGATGTCTTCAAGCGCCGCAGAGAATTTAAACTCGCCGCGCTCTATTTCGCCGGCAATCTGATCGAGACCCTTTTGGATCGCAGTGTTATCGCCATCGGAAATGACGCCGACCGCCGCCAGCATATGAGCATGGGCCTTAGACCCTGCGACGTCTTCGCGCCACAGCCGGCGATCAACGTCAATTGAGGCGTTGATTTCTTCCATGATTGCGGCGGGGCCTGCGGTAAATCGACCGCCCCACATCGCATTTTCTTTTTTGCCGCCGCCTTTTGTCATAAGTAGTACCGTTATGGATAAACAAAACGGATCATCGACGGTGTTTACGCAACCGCGCTTTTGGTTGTTTCTCGTCCTGGCCGCCGGCGTCCTCGGCGTGATGTACGTTATTATAGCAGCAAGCGTCTACCCGCGTCGCGCGGATGAACCGTCCGCCCTTGCCCATAGCCAGGAATTGTTGGTCGGCGAAATGGCCGATTTTGAATATGCGTTTCCGCCGCGCGCGGCCCCGGCGATATCATTCTCAAAAGATGGATCACCCGTTACCCTTGCTGACTTCAAGGGCCGTGCGGTGCTTGTCAATTTCTGGGCGACATGGTGTGCGCCTTGCCTGAAAGAACTCCCATCTCTCGATGCGCTTCAGGCGAAGTTCAAATCCCGAAATTTTGAGGTCGTCGCTATTGCGTCCGACCCCCGCGGACCGGAGGTGGCGCAGGAGTTTCTCGACCGGCTGGAGATTGAAAATCTGCAACTTTACGCCGATCCGCAACTCGCCATGGTCATGGCCTATGGCGGCGCAAATGTCTTGCCGCTCAGTGTCTTATACGATGCTGACGGCCGCGAGATTGGCCGAATGGTCGGCGAAGCGGACTGGGGAAGCCCTGAAGCCATCGCCCTCGTCGGCAGCGTCACGCCTTGATTCCTTGCAAGCACGGCCAATATCAGCCAATGACTGCCTTGTTCAATTTGAGACGGCCCCGAAAACCAAAGGGCCCTAAGACACCGGTCCTGAGGGAGACATTCATGACACTTTCAAAAATTTTAATGGCGAGCGCAGCAGCGCTGGCGCTGACCGCTTGCGGTGACAAAGGCGGAAGTAGCGACGCGCCGGAAACCAAATCAAGCGCGCAAGCCGCAAAAGCCAACGCCGCCTCGCCGCTCGATTCAAAGTTTACGTTGAAAAATGCAGACGAAGTTGAAGGCGATAAAATCCTCGCGCTTTTGCCGGGGGACGCAAACCCGACTTACGATTCAACATCTTTTGACGCAAAACTCGGCGCCACGGTTTTTGAAAATCTGAAATTTGCCGACGCTGATGACGGCGAGGCGATCATCATCGGGCGGGCGGAATTTTATGGCGTTGACGAAGACGCCATTGCCAAAGTGCAAAATAAAGACAACGCCGCGATCGATGCGCCCTTCCAGACGGTCTTTGAAAAAGTTCGCCTGTTTGACGTGAGCGCCGAAGGCATCGACGCGGAAGACGCGAGCTTTTCCATCGGCGGCGTTGAACTCGACAAACTGGCAATTCGCGAGGGTGGCGTAGATAAAGCATCCGATATTGATGAGGGCGCGCAGTTTTTCAACGCTGTTTCCCTCGGTGGTCTCTATTTCAAAGACATCAACCTTGCCGTGGGCGAATCCGAAGCGGGCGCAGTGCGTTTCACAGCGCCGGACTTGCGGTTTGTTGGTCTTGGCGGCGGTAAGCTCAACGCCGTCATCATGAACGATCTTGAATACGGCATTGAACAATCGCCTGAAACAATTGACGCGATAGCAAAATCCATGGGCCCGGAAGCGGGCCTCTTGTTCAGTGGTCCATTGAAATCGCTGATTGCGCCGGAAAATCAGAATGTAAAAATGAGCGCTCTTGAATGGCGCAATATTGATATGTCCGGTCTGCTTGAATGGGGCCTGAAAGACGAAAAGCCGCCAGCGAGCGCGCGCAACCTCATCAATCTAGGCACGATGAAGGCAACGGACATGGAGACCTACATCAACGGCAAGCGCCTCGCTGTTGTTGAAGAAGCCGATATGACCGCCGGTGAATTTACCTGGATGATCCCGTCCGACATTCGCCTTGAGACCAAAGGCGCGCAATACGATCTGACGGCATACGCCGCAGGCGATGAAGATCCCGTCTACGCTGTCCTTAAAGACAACGGCCTCGACAAGTTGACAGGCGACGGGTTGCTGGTCTGGAAATGGAACGACAAAAGCGGCGACGCCAACATGGTCTACACCGCGACGGCTGACGGGTTCGCGGATATGGGAATGAACCTCTCCCTTGCTGATCTTAAGCTGGAAGAGATTGCCGCAGAGCGCGATGAAGATGCAGAATCGCCAAAATTCGGCGCCCTGAAGAACTTCTCCCTTGAACTGAAAGACGAAAAAGCGCTCGATACTTTGTTTGCGATTTCAGCTTTGCAAATGGGCGGCACAGGCGACGATCTGCGCCAGTCGGCGCCGGCGATGATCCGGCTTTCCGGCGCGCAATTCGCGCAGATGAACCCGGCGTTTTCAAGCTATGTGAATGCGGTAGCTGATTTTGTCGCTAAGGGCGGATCGCTGAAGATTTCGGCGCAACCTGAAGATCCGCTTGCGTTTTCCGCATTGCAAAATGGCGAGGTCAATCCGATGACCCTGCCGCAAACGCTGAATCTGGAAGTGACTCACGCAAAATAAGCCTTTATCCTCCCCCTCGTGGGATGGGCCGGCCCGCCAAGGGCCGGCTTTTTTGTTTCGGGGTACTCAGGAGGGGCAAACATGTTCCGGAAGATTTTATTTGCGGGCGCAGCGGCAGTCCTGCTTCATTCATGTGCAACGGCGCCGTCATCTGCGCCGCTAACCGCGCAGGATTTATTATCAGGTGATTATGCCGTTTCGACAGCAACTCCGTTCGACGTTGATGCATTTTTAGGCGCCTTTCCTGACTGGATGACGTCGTCTTACGCCAATGCGTCATTTGACGCCGGCGCCGGCGCCATGGTGATCGACGGTCTCAAGATCGGGCTCAGCGCCATGCCAGGCATGACGCTAGACATTGTCGAGGTCCGCATCTGGTCGCCGGATATTGCCGCTATGGAAGCGGTCTACGCCGGAACCGCAGACTATGTCGAAATGAGCAAGCTCGTCGATCGCGTCGCGCTTTACGGCATTCAGCCGTCCGGCTTGCAGCGCGCCAGCGGATCACAAAGCGGCGCTATGACCATCGACCAATTGGTGTTTGACGGCGTCTCTGCGCGCTCCTTCGCAATCCCGGAAAACCCGAACGCACCAGCCGATATGCGACCGCTTCGATGGCTCGCCGCCGTCAATAATTCCTATGCGTTTGACGGCGTCGCCTATTCCGGCTTGTCATTTAAAATGAATGATAATCAGGGTAATGAAGTGTCTATCAGCGTCAATGAGGGCTTTGCGCGCGGCTATGACCGTGGATACACAGCGTATCAGTCAGCCCGCAATATCCGGTACGAAACATCAACTATCGGCACGCTGCCTGTTCAAGGTCCAAAAGAAGTCGCTTTCAAAAAAGAAGAAAATCCTAAAGACCAGAAAAAGTTTGCAAAAATCCTGCAACCGGAATTTGGCAGAGCGCTCGAAGACGCCGTTTCAAATCCCGTTGCGATTCTAGCGCAGGCCTATGGCGGCACAAGCTCAGCTCAGAGTATCGAGTTTGTCGAGTGGAGCGATTATGACCTTTCGAAAATTTTGCCCTACCTCGTCAGGTGGCAAATGCCGCCGACCAGCGAGCGCAATATTTTGAGCCTTGGGCGCGGCGCAACCGTCAATGCATCACAATCCCTCAACGGGCGAATGATTTACTCCGCTGCCCGCTCGGAATTCGATCTGTCGAATTTTGCATGGCTCATCCCAACGAGATTGGGCATGGCGGAAACTGGATCAATGTTTGACGCTGGCGCAATGATGGATATCGCCAATGCGCAAGGCGTCAACACGCCGGAGTTCAACCAGGCGCGGCAGATGCTTGCGGACATTGGTCTTGAGCAAATTCGATTTGATTCCTCGTTTGACTGGTTATGGAACCCTGATACCGGCGCAGCATCGCTCGGTCAGACCGCCGCCATCCAGGGGTTCGCAGATATCGGATTTGGCGTCGACGCCGGCGGGCCTTCCTTTGACGGCTGGTTGGCGCTTTCCGACGGAACCCTCGACGCTGAACCGGAAGATTTGATCTCCCTTGCCAATGCCCACTTCGCAGTGCGCGACAGCGGCGCTCTCGACAAATTATTCGCCCTCGCCGCCGCGCAGTCTGGCGCTGGAACCGGCGAAGATCTTCGCGCCGCAGCGCCCGCCATGTTGCGCATGTCCGGCGCGCAAGCCGCCGAAATCAATCCGCGCATTGCCGGCTATATCGAGGCTGTAGCGACATTCATTGAGGCTGGCGGCGAAATCGAAGCGACGATTGCGCCGGCAACGCCGGTAAATCTGAACGCTTTAAACAATGTTGGACCGGATACGCTTCCGGACCTTTTAAACCTCAACATCATCCATCGGCCGTAACCCGGCCCATGATCGAAAAAAAAAGGCCGCTCAAATGAGCGGCCTTATTTTCTTTGTTGCGTTGACGCTAGAGCGTCAGGCGAAAAAGTGGCTCCGGTTATTCGCAATCCCTGGCGCGACAACTAAACAATCTGGATCACCGAGCGATGCCAATGAATCCCCCGATGATCTAGTCTTTCAAAACGAACGTAATTTTTAAAATAACGCGGTATTCTTTGATTTTGCCATTATCGAGCACAATCGACTGATCTTTCACCCAGGCGCCCTCGACATTTGAGAGCGTTTTATTGGCGCGCTCGATGCCCTTTTCTATGGCGTCTTTGAAGCCCTTTGGTGAACGAGCGATAATTTCTGTTACGCGTGCGACAGACATGGGCGATCTCCTTTTATAAAAAAAGAATTAGAACAAGTCCGCGGCGTTATTGCAAATCTGCGTTTCCTAAACCCGGCGCACCTCAGCGGCGAAACATCCATGCATGGCGTTATGGGCGTGAATATAAGAAGCAGCAGGGTCTTCGAAGATTTTCATTATTTTAGATTTCAATTCGCCGTTCAGGCCCATATCCGCGCCGATCAGCATTGCGTCTTTGTCAAATATGCGCAGCGCGATGGGGCGGTTTTCGAACACCGGCGGCAGTTCATTTTCATACCGCGCCGCCGACGCCGCATTTTCGCGAATATAGATCGCATAAGATGACCGGAACGGCGAGATCGTCTTATGGCTTTCGTAATTGAACAGAAGAATGCGCTCGCCTGGCTCAGCGTCTTCGAGGCTGATACGGCAAGGAAAGCCAGGTTTGGCGTCTGCAACTTTTGCAACGACGCCGCGCGCGGCCAGCGCCTCTTCTGAGAGGCCAACGAGCGGTTGGAATTGTTCCGGGTCAAGACCGGCGATAGTGAAGGACATATTATCGCTCCGAGAATGTTGGAGCGTTTTTGACGCACCGCAACGCGTGCGGCCACCCGGTTATTGCGATCCTCGAAAAATTTACACAAGAAAAAAGGGAGCAGCCGCGCTGCTCCCTTTCGCAATGCTTAAAGCATTTTTTCTTCGCAAATTACTTAGCTTCGCGGCGACGCCGTGACGCAAAGCCGAGGCCGGCGATACCGGAAAGCAGAAGCGGCAACGCCGCCGGCACCGGAATCTCACTTGCCGTGATTACGCGAATCCAGTCGCCTGGCTCAGTTACGCGCATGCCGACAGTAATTGTATCTGTAAGGAACGAGTAGTAGTCGTTGTTGATCAGACCGTCTAGCGGATCGCCTTCCATGCCGCGCGCTGTAAAGGCGCCTGGATAGATCGTACCCGCCGCGCCAAGAAACGAAGAGCTTGCCGCTTCCAGCGTACCGCCGCTGTCGGACATTACGCCGAGGATCATTCCGTCGAACGTAAACGTCGCCGCAGAACCGCCGCCGCCTGCACCGTGCTCAATCAAGCCTGGTCCATCGGAATTCAGGAAGATCATGTGGCTGCTGATCACTGTGCCAGCAGAAATTGTGCCGCCGTCAACAGCAAGATCCGCCGCCAGTACATGCATTTGAACTTCGTCAAACGCCTGAATGGCTTCGTTGGTTGCGGCGTCGTCGCTGACATCAGCAGGCGCGGCAATAATCGAAGCTGCGACGCCCTGATCCGACAACGAACTGTTCGTAGAAACCAACGCAGCATGCGCGCCGGCAGTCGAAATCATAATGCCGGCGATACCTGCGCCAAGCGATTTCAAAAGAGTATTCATCGTGAGTCCCCACAAAAATTTTAAAGGTTAACGAATCTTCAATACCGCCAGAATTACCGAAGCGCCAGCACTATTTCGCCTAAAAAACCACTTCATCTGGGCCAATGTTTTAATGCAACCGATGCGCCAACAGCGGGCGCCACTTTTAGTCGTAGTTCGAGCGTTAATTATCAAAAACTTCCCCAAATACGGGAAAAATCAACCTGCTGCCTTTTCTTTCAGGAACAGGTAACGCGAAACCATCGCCAGTAAACCAATGCATCCGCTAGAAAGAATCAACACCATCCAGAGATAGAGGTTCATTCCAAGCGCCTTCGCCCGCGGCGCGACGAATGAATATCCGATGCCGATTGCAAGCAGGAGGTCGAACCAGACCTGATTGCCCCACAGGGTTTCTGAATGCCCCGGCCAGAAACCAAGCAAGCCTTCTTTCATCACGGTCCACAGGCTGAACGCCAGAAACGCCGCCGAAAGACCTGCCGGAAACACCCACGCGCTCTTTATCATTCGCGACGGCTTAGCGGCGGTGACCGCCATAAAAGTGACGAGCGCGAGGGCCGCAACCAAAGGACCAATCTCCAGATAGGTCATTTCAATTCTCCATCATCATTTTGTAGCGATCGCTACATTTGTATAGGAATGTAGCGCCTGCTACAAGCAAAAAATGGAAAAACGAATTATTCAGCGCGAACAAGCGCTTGAGCGTATTACCGAGCATTTGCTTGCGTCTGGCCTTTCCAAAACAAGCCTTCGGCAACTCGCCGGCGCCGCTGATGTGAGCGACCGGATGTTGCTCTACTATTTTAAGAAAAAGGATGACGTTTTGACTGCCGCGATGCAGCGCGTCGCCTTTCAACTCGCCAGCCTGTTGGAGGCGGCATTGCCGGCGGACGAAAAATTGCCCGCCGCTGAGTTGCTCGAACGGGGCGCGAAACTAACGCGCAGCGACGAAATTGCCCCCTATATGAAGCTCAGCATGGAAATCGTTGCCAAAGCGGGCCGCGGTGAGGCGCCCTATGGCGATATCGCCGGCGCGTTCGTTGACGGATTTATGGTTTGGGTGGAAGCGCGCCTCGACACGGAAGACTTAAACCAACGCCGTGCTGAAGCGGCATTGATCCTTACCCTGATTGATGGACTTGCTGTCGTATCGCTGGGCGTCGAAGCTGCTGACCTCGATGCCGCAATTTCACTTGCGGTGACAAAGCTGAAGGCTGCGCCCTAAAGCGCGTCGGTCAATTCCGGGACCGCCTTGAACAAATCCGCAACGAGCCCGTAGTCGGCAACCTGGAAGATCGGCGCCTCTTCGTCCTTGTTGATGGCGACGATGACTTTTGAATCCTTCATCCCCGCAAGGTGCTGGATCGCGCCGGAAATGCCAATGGCGATGTAAAGCTCCGGGGCAACGACCTTACCGGTCTGGCCGACCTGGTAGTCATTCGGAACATAGCCAGCGTCAACCGCCGCGCGCGAAGCGCCGACGCCGGCGCCGAGCTTGTCGGCAAGGGGCAGGATCACCTCTTCGAATTTTTCGCCGGAGCCAAGGCCGCGGCCGCCGGAAACGACGATTTTTGCGCCAGTCAATTCTGGCCGGTCTGACTTGGTGAGGTTTTCCTCGACGAATTCAGAAAGCCCGGGGTCGCCCGCGGCAGCAACCGTTTCAACGCTTGCGGAGCCGTCCTCACCCGCCGCGGCGAATGACGTCGCCCGCACGGTGATCACTTTTTTCGCGTCGCTGGACTTCACCGTCTGCATGGCGTTGCCGGCGTAAATCGGCCGCGTGAAGGTGTCCGGCGCTTCAACCGAGACAATCTCCGAGATTTGCATCACGTCGAGGAGCGCTGCGACGCGGGGCATCACATTTTTGCCGGTGGTCGCCGCCGCTTTCAAGATCGCATCATAATCGCCCGCAAGTTTGACGATTAGATCAGCGAAAGGTTCGGCCAGACGGTGGGCATAGGCGGCATCGTCCGCATGCAGAACCTTGCGCACGCCCGAAATTTTCGCGGCCGCGGCTGCGGCATCGCCGCAATTCTCGCCAGCGACCAGAATATCTATATCACCGCCGATAGCCGCCGCAGCAGTGACAGTTTTGTGCGTGGAGTCGTCAATTGCATTGCCGTGAACGTCGGCGACAACAAGTACAGCCATCTTAAATCACTCCCGCTTCGTTTTTCAGTTTGTCGATAAGCTCTGCGACATCGGCGACTTTGACGCCGGCTTCGCGTTTCGGCGGTTCAGTAACTTTTACCACCTCAAGGCGCGGGGCTATATCGACGCCATAATCGCCGACCTCTTTGACATCGAGCGGCTTCTTCTTCGCCTTCATAATGTTCGGGAGCGAAGCGTAACGCGGCTCATTGAGGCGGAGGTCGGTCGTCACCACCGCCGGCATGTTGATCTTGATTGTCTGCAATCCGCCGTCGATCTCGCGGGTGACGGAAAGCTTGCCGTCGTCTTTTTTGATCTCGGAGGCAAAAGTGCCCTGCGACCAGCCAAGCAGCGCCGCCAGCATCTGGCCCGTCTGGTTCGAGTCATCGTCTATCGCCTGCTTGCCGAGAATCACAAGCTCCGGGCTTTCTTCCTCAACGACTTTTTGCAGAAGTTTGGCGACGCCGAGGGGTTCAACCGTTTCATCGGTCTTGATCAGGATGCCTCGGTCGGCGCCCATGGCCAACGCCTGGCGGATCTGATCCTGCGCCTTTTCTGGGCCGATGGAGACAGCAACGATTTCTTCCGCAGTACCGGCCTCTTTCAATCGGATCGCTTCTTCGACAGCGATCTCATCGAATGGGTTCATGGACATTTTGACGTTGGCGAGATCGACGCCGCTTTGATCCGATTTCACCCGGACTTTAACGTTGTAATCGATCACGCGCTTGACGGGCACGAGAACTTTCATGGGGGTCTCCTGACGGACGGGGGCGCGTTAATTCTCCGCGCCGGTTTGATTTCGCGCTGCACCATAGACGCGGGTCGGGCGCGTTTCAATCAACCAATGTAGCTGGTGCAGGGTGCGTAATGCCGCAGTATCGCCGCTCTAATTCTTAGCTTCCTGCGCCCTTGCCGATGACAATGAGGAAAACCAGCATCACGGCAATGGTGATGGCTTGCGCCGCGACGCGCAGACGCATCAGCTTGTTGGAATTTTCCTTGGCGAAGGCGCCGCCCTTGGCGAGGGAATAAAGTCCGGCGCCGAGAATCGCCGCAGTCGCCAATAGGCCGATGGGGATGAGGAAAAACAGAACGGTGCTCATGAGGGGCGGCTTTCAGTTGGTGTTTTGCAAATTGTAGCACAAATGGGCGAGCCCGCGCCACTCGCAATGGTGTGACGCGTTTTGTCGCGCGTCTTCCAACTGCGTAATGCTTTAGCGCCCTAAATTCTCGATCTTTTTCAGGCGCTCTTCATTCAAGCGATAGTGCCATTCCGGCAGGAGAAACTCGTCCTCGCCCTCGTTGGAGACGGGCGTCATCTTGATCGGGCCGGGATCGCCAGCGGCGACAACAACATCCTGCAGGGAATAGAGATAGCGCCGAAGGTCCGCGTCCGCCGGCGCCTCCACGCCAAGCCCGCCTTCTTCAGCCGCCGCCACCATCGGCGGCTTTAGCTGTTCAAGGCCGAAGTCCATACGCACATCATAGGTGCGCTCCGCCTGGTAGCGAAGGAACCGCAACGCGTTATACCACTGGCCTTTGACCTCATCGTCCGTACACGTCTCTAATTCATAACCGGTCGCGCCCCAGCGCCGTTCCGGACAGAGATAGGGGTTGAAGGAGAAGTCAAACAAGCGCGCAATCGAGTGCGAAATGTTGAGGCGCACCCGCGACTTGTCCGAGCGCCAATAGGTAAAGGTGCAGGCGTCATTTTCTTCGTTGAACGCCGCGATCAGATCTCCGGAGAGGTCCGTACCGTCATAATCGACACTGGGGTCATCCGCCTCCACCGCCTCAACCAGATACTGCATGTCACGGCGTAATTCGATGAACGACACTTTGAGGCGCGCATCGCGCGACGGGGTCGAATATTCCTCCCACTCGCCATAGGTGCCGTAAATATTTGGAGGGAGCTTTTTCGGGTGAGGTTTTAAATGCAGCCCAATGGTGACGGCGCTGTCGACAGCATATTTGCGCGCGCGCAAAGACCCGCAAATTGTCTCCAGTCCGAAGCGCAATTCATCGATGGGGTTATAGCGAAAGCTTGGCGACGCGAGTCGGCGGCGGACAAAGTCATAATATTTGAGCGAACGATCCTGATGGCGGAACTCGCCATAATGCCAGACGCCGCCAGGATCGGGATGGGTGCCGACATATTGCTCAAGCGAATAATCAGAGAGCTCTTCATTTTTCGCTGCCGCAAGCCGGCCGCCGGTGATTGACCCGTCGTCATTGACGCGCGCGCCTTCAACCCGGATCGGCCGCCAGGCCTTCAGGCCCGCCCCCAGCGCTGGTTTCGAGCGCATGAAATTCGGCCCATAGGTCGAGCGCGTCACCGACTGGTCGGGATGCGCCGCGATGACGAGAACGCGGCCGTCTTCGAGGATTTCATAGACAATGCCGACATGACCGAAAATGTCATAAGCGATGACGCCAGGCCGCACCGCGTCGCGCGTGATTTTTACCGGATAAAAATCGTCATGGCCGGAGCCCGCGCCAGTTTCCGGATGTGTACGGAACATCGCCGTTGAGACCTGCCCGCCGATGGAGCGTAAAAACGTGTGGGCGTTTGACGTAATGTTGCGAATGGCGCGGCGCCCGGCGACAATATTGCCATTGGACGAATAGCGTAAATCTTCGCCAGAGCGATCTGCCGTGCGCATCGCATTCTGGAATGAAAACGGCAGACCATTCTTCCACGCGTAATAGGCGCGCAAAATATACGCCATGTCGGCGCAGTCGCCGTTCAGTTCCGGATCGTCGTCTGAGCGATAAGGGTTCGCGGGATTATTGAGACACGCGGCAAGCGTCGTACAATTCGATCGGCCGATGGCTTGCACAAAATGGCCGTAGCCTTCTTCGTCGCTTGCATCCCAGGCGGCCTTATAGACCTTCCAAACCTTGCCGGTGTTTTTGGGCGGCGGGAATTCATAGGATGAATATTCAAGACCGGAATAGTCCGCGGCGTAACTAATCGTCGGCGCGAGAAGCCCCGCCCCTGCCGTCAAAAGAGCCGCTATGCCAGCGGCCCGTCCTATCCTCAACACCACACCCATTGGCGGCAATTTTAACGTGGGGTTAACCGACTCGATAGGGGGCTTGATGAAATGGCGTGCATTTTCGCCGCGAGGCGTTGCGGCGGCGCATCGCGGGCGCCCCGAGTGGACCAAAACTTTAGGAAAACTACGTGATTTCAAGGACCTAGTGTAAAAAATCGAAATTTCAAGTCTGGCGCTTGGCATTTGCAATCACGATCTAATCAAGACATCGGACAATAGGGAGAGCCAAATGGGTTTTGAAATGTTTCTTGCGGGCTTTGTGGTGCTCGCACTTTTTATCATGTTTTCCGCGGTCAAGGTCGTGCCACAGGGCTATGAATTCACCATCGAACGCTTTGGGCGCTACACCAAAACGATCAATCCCGGTCTCCACTTTATCACCCCTTTTGTCGACCGCGTCGGTCGGCGCATGAACATGATGGAACAGGTGCTGGATATCCCCGCGCAGGAAGTCATCACCCGCGACAACGCGCAAGTCACCACAGACGCTGTCGCCTTTATCCAGATCATGGACGCGGCGGCGGCGGCCTATGAGGTGCACAATCTGACACGCGCGATTTCCAACCTCTCCATGACAAACGTCCGTACCGTGATCGGCTCGCTCGACCTTGATGAAGTCTTGTCAAATCGCGACGACATCAATGAACGGTTGCTGCGCGTCATCGACGCCGCGACCCAGCCCTGGGGCGTGAAAGTCACCCGCGTTGAGATCAAAGACCTCGAACCGCCTGCCGACATAACCGAGGCCATGGCGCGGCAGATGAAAGCCGAGCGTTTAAAACGCGCGGAAATTTTGACCGCGGAAGGCGAGAAGCAATCAGCGGTTCTTCGCGCCGAAGGTGAAAAACAATCCGCAATTCTTGAAGCCGAAGGCCGCAAGGAAGCCGCCTTCCGCGACGCCGAGGCGCGCGAACGCGAAGCCGAAGCGGAGGCCAAAGCCACGCAAATGGTCTCCGACGCTATCGCCGCCGGCGACGTTCAGGCGATCAATTATTTTGTCGCGCAGGACTATGTGAAAGCGTTTGAAAAATTGGCGATCTCGCCACAACAAAAAACACTCATCCTGCCTGCCGATATGTCCGCCCTTGTTGGCACCATCGCCGGGGTCGGAACGCTGGCGAAGGAAGCCTTTGAAAACGGCCGGGCGTCGCGCAACAATGGATCTGTACCGAACACATAATACACCCGCTCATTCCGGCCCAAATACAAGAATTGGGCCGAAATCTCAGGCGGCCAGGGGTCGCTCTTGTTTTAATAAATCCCGGCTTTCGCCGGGATGCGCGGAAAATCAAAGGGGATGAATAATGGAAGCCATAATTGAATTCTTCAGCACCATGCCGTTTTGGTACTGGCTTGTCGCAGCGACAATCCTGCTCGTCGTAGAGATCGTCACCGGCTCGACCTATTTCCTGTGGCCGGCAATTGCCGCGGCCGTCACCAGCGTCGCCGCTCTATTCGGGTTTGTGCCCTGGCAGGCTGAACTATTCCTCTTTGCAACGTCGACAATTGCACTGTCCGTAATTGCGCCGCCTTATGTAAAACCATGGCTGCATCGGACACAGGCCGATCATCCAAACCTCAACCAACGAGGTGCGCAGAAAATCGGACGGCGCGCCACTGTGGATGTGACTTTTACAAATGGCGTTGGCAAGGTTCGACTGGGCGATACGCTTTGGCTGGCAGAAAGTGAAAACGGCGAGGATTTTGAGGAAGGCGAAAAGGTAGTTGTCGCCAAAGCTGAGGGCACAAAACTGATCGTAAAGGCGGCGTAAGATAAGCTGTCTACGGAGTAAACGGGGTAACAGAAGGAAAAACCATCATGAGAAGCGCAGGCGCAACACTTACGTTGATAGTGCTCGTTATTGTTGGACTCGCGGCGGCGATGTTTATACTGCCGCAATGGAATGTCTGGCGCGCGGAGATGCAAGGCAAGGCGGCCCTCGCGCAGGCTGAGAACGAGCGGAAAGTTCTGATCGAAGAAGCAAAAGCGCGTCTTGAATCGGCGAAATATTACGCCGACGGAGAAATCGAGCGCGCACGCGGTGTTGCAGAAGCCAACCGCATAATCGCTGACGGCCTTGGCGGGCCGGAAGGCTATCTGCGTTATCTCTGGATCCAGCAGCTTGGCGAGAACAATCAGGACGTCATTTACATCCCGACCGAAGCGGGCATCCCGATCCTGGAAGCCGGCCGAACGATTGAGGAGTAAATTCTGGCTGCGCCGTTTGAAAGGGCGGTGCGCCATTATTCCGGAGAACCATAATGCGAACGGAAATCGCCCCTGTAATTATTGGCGCCATTGCGATTGGTCACGACTATATCGTGGAGAATTTCATTGATGGAATTTCTTCGTCGCTCGATCGCGGCGCAATTGCTATTGCGGCAGTTAGCGTCGCAGCCTTCATTTATGTTCTCCGCCAGTGGCCGCCAGCAGGCCGGGCGATCAGCATGCTTGAACGCTCACCACCCAGAGAAGACAAAGATTAACCCGCTACCAAACTCGGCTGCGCGTATCGGAATGCACAATCGTGCGCCCGATCGGCCAAAGCGAAAAGCCGGCAAGTTTTAGATGCGCCCAGGCAAAGGGCAGGCCAATGATGGTGATGCCAAGGCCGATGGCGGCGACAAGGTGGCCTAACGCCAGCCACCAGCCAGCCAGGATCAACCAGATGATATTGCCGAGGAAACCGAGCGGTCCGGTGCCGATATCCTCTCCATAAAGACGATCGCGCGCCATGGGCTTTGCGCCAAAGGGCCAGAGCGTATAGACGCCATTGTCAAACGCAGCCCGCGCCCAGGGAATACCGACAATGGTAATCGCCATGATAAGCGCCGCGATGAACCAGCCGACGGCAGCGATCGCGCCGCCGAGCACGAGCCATAAAATATTCAAAATGAATGCAACGGGCCCAATGCCGCGTTCATATTGCAAGGGGTGATCTGGATACATAGATGATTTGCGCCTCCTGTTAGGCTTTATATAGGGTGCGCAGAGGCCTATTTCACGGGCATTTCACCGCAAAAACACCGCGTTTCGGCGCGAGCAACGGGTCAAAGCGTCCCGAAACTTTAACCGATGCCGAAAGCCTCCCTTAACCGGCGCAAGCGTATCATATCGTGCTATTTCTGAGGGGAAAAACATGCGCCATTTCTTGTCGAACAACAGCGGCAACATCGCCATGATGTTCGGGCTATTGCTGATCCCGATTGTGATGGGCGTCGGCATGGGGATCGATTTCAATCGGCAAAGCATTGCCCGCGATATGGTTCGCGAATCCCTCGACGCGGCGTCGCTGCGGATTGCCCAATTGCCCGATCTTGAAAATCCGGAAATGACGGCGCTCGCGCGATCGATATTTCAGTCTAACCTGCACGGGCAAATCGAATATACAATCGACAGTTTCTCTGCCGAGCGCACAAATGACGGTAACATTGTTGTCACGACCAATGTGCTTGTTGAGCCGCTATTCATGGGCGTTGGCGGTTTCCCGAATATGAATGTCGGCGCGGCGTCAGAAGCCGGGCTGCGCGAGCGAAAAGCGCTTGAACTTGTCATCGCTTTTGACACAACCGCATCGATGGGATTCGGCAATACCTGGCAGACCGCGCTTGACACATTGAGCGATGTTTTGACCACGTTGTCGACCTATGCCGACGCGGGCGACTTCAACATTGCGCTGGTGCCGTTCTCTGATCGCGTGGCAATTGGTGCGGCGCGCAACAACTGGCTGGTCGGCAACACCGCCCCGCCCGGCTGGAACGGCTGTGTCGAACCGCGCGAAGAAGTCGACGGCGCCTTCACATGGTCACTTGATGACGACAGACCGACGAGTGACCCGTTCGTCGCATCCATTCCCGGCGTCACCGGCGGACTTTCAGCCGCGCCCTGGGGTTCAAACCCGCCGACCTGCCCCTCGGTTGCGCTCACCGGGCCGACCGACCGTGTGCAGGACATTATCGACGCCGCCTCCAACTTCACGCAAGGCGGCACAGGGCGATTTGATGTCGCCATGGCGTGGTCCTGGCGGCTGCTGTCGCCGCGTTGGTCAGGTCTATGGGGCGTGCCGGCTTATCCGGCGGTGAATACGGATAAGGCCCGAAAAGTCGTTGTCTTTGTCACAGATGGGCGCACCGAAGCCTACACATATGAGCTCAGCCAGATGCGAAGTTGGGGCCATAATGAAGGCTCCGAAGACGGTTTTGAAAACATGGTCCATGTCTGTGACCGTATGAAGACCGACGACGACATCGAAATCTTCATGTTCCGCATCAACGGAAATGCACACGCCGAAAGCTACATGCGTGATTGCGCAACCTCTGCGGATCACTATGAGCATGTCAATAACAATGCAGAACTGGAACTGGCGTTCCGCAGCCTGATCGTAAAACTGGATTCTTTGCGGCTGTATCGATAGTCAGCGTTTAAGCGCGCTGCCTTTGCATTTGCCATATCTGCGCCGCAATTTTTTGCGATCACTAGCAATATGCATAGGACTTTAGTTGCCGTTTCCGTTGTGATTTTCGCAACGCCCGCGCTGGCCCAGACGGCTGATTTTGGCGCGGCGGTTTCCGCCGCCGCGATAGAGCGCACGGAACACCGCGTCACTTATGACCCGGCTTATGTACCTCTCGACTACCCCATGGGCGATGTCGCGGCGGACAAGGGTGTTTGCGCGGATGTCATTGTGCGAGCTTTACGCAAACTCGACATCGACCTGCAAAAGCTTGTCCATGAAGACATGTCAGCGGCGTTCAACCAGTACCCGGCCCATTGGGGACTATCGCGGCCCGACACAAATATCGATCACCGCCGCGTTCCCAATCTTGAAAAGTATTTTGCACGGCGCGGCTTTTCGCTGGCGATAAGCGATAACGCCGCCGACTATAAACCCGGCGATATTGTCGCGTGGAATTTAAACGGCGCGAGCGGCGGCTGGTTGCCGCATATCGGTATTGTCACAGACCGTTTTGCCCCGTCCGGGCGCCCGATGATCGTCCACAATATCGGCGCCGGACCAAAGCTCGAAGACGTTCTCTTTGACTGGTCCATGACCGGCCACTATCGTTTAAGGGCAGAACCACTCACCCCTTAAACGAAATACAATTTTTATGCGCACTGTTCCCCTCGGCAAATCCGGTTTGCAAGTCTCCCAACTCGGCTTTGGCTGTATGGGGCTTGCGGAATTTTACGGCGAGGCGCTGGGCCAGGAAGAGGCCGACAAGTTGCTTGACGCGGCCTTTGAGCACGGCGTCAATTTTTTTGACACAGCGGACGTCTATGGCTGCGGTCGCAATGAAGAACAGCTCAGCGGTTTTTTAAAGCGCCGCCGCCGCGACGTTGTTATTGCAACAAAGTTTGCGATCCTGCGCGATGACAATGGCGCCCTGGCCGGGCTTTCCAATGATCCGAAATATATACGCAAAGCGTGCGATGCATCGCTCAAACGCCTCGGCGTTGACGAGATCGATCTCTACTACATGCACCGTCGCGACCGCAGCGTTCCCATTGAAGACTCCGTCGGGGCCATGAGCGAACTTGTTGACGCCGGCAAAGTCCGCGCCATTGGTCTATCGGAAGTCAGCGCTGATACGCTTCAAGCCGCCATGAAAATCCATCCCATCGCGGCGGTGCAATCAGAATACTCCATCTTGACCCGCGAGATGGAAGCGGAATTCATTCCCGCCTGCCGCGAACACGGCGTCGCGTTCGTCGCCTATTCGCCTTTAGGGCGCGGGCTGTTAACGGGCGCGTTCCGAAACGCTTCAGACTTCGGCAAAGATGATTACCGCATGGCCGGCAACCCGCGTTTTTCCGAAGAGGCGCTTGCCGCCAATATCAAACTCGTCGACCGGCTGGGAGCAATTGCGAAGGAAAAAGACGCAAGTCTGGCGCAGATCGCCCTCGCCTGGCTCCTCGCCAAGGGCGAAGATATTATTCCTATCCCCGGCACCAAGAAACTCAACCGCCTTAAAGACAATCTTGCCGCCGCATCAACTGATCTTAATGCTGACGATATGGCGCGCATTGAAGAGGCGATCCCGGAAGACGCAGTAGAGGGCGAGCGCTATGCGCCTGCGGCGCAATCGACACTGAATGCGTGAATTAAAATTGCGGTAGAATTAACCAAACGGCATTCAACCGCAGAGCGGTATTCTTCCATAAAACCCAATAACGGTGGTTAGTTATCCCGCTCTTTGCGGCAGGTCGGATAGTGGGCTGCATAAGAAATACACTTTTTGTGTTATAGCGCTTGCCCGGCGCCCACGCGCGAAGGCGCGTTGTTTATTACTTGGCCAAATTTGCGGGCGGGCGGGGCCCATCACTTGCGCCAGCAACGCTTATTGATTTTTCAGGAGTAAGATCGCGTGTCCGCGCCGCATCGCTTCGCGATGCAACGCGCACGGGAGGACGCATTATTTG
The DNA here is from genome assembly GCA_013002535.1 of Hyphococcus sp. Classification (GTDB taxonomy): domain Bacteria; phylum Pseudomonadota; class Alphaproteobacteria; order Caulobacterales; family Parvularculaceae; genus Hyphococcus. The sequence goes on along the minus strand of JABDJK010000027.1, from coordinate 50,386 downwards.
AAACTGACATAAACACGCACAACAGGCCACAATAGACAACAATAAACCAAGTGATTCATCCACTTACTGAAAATAATACAACACGCCAGATTATTCGCGGCCTCGCCCCGGAGAACCGGTCCAGATTCGCCGGAAACCCAGTGGCGGCAAGGAGCTGGAGGGCGGCAGAAGTCAGAAAATCTAGGTCCTTAAAATCCCAGCTGCGCCCGGACTTCCGAAGGATCAACACCCGCCTCGCGCAAGGCGTGAAGCGTCGCGGAGCGGTTGCGCTTCGCCAGCCGCTGGCCGTCATCGCCAGTAATCAAGCGATGATGGCGATAGACCGGCGTCAGATATCCAAGGAGGCGTTGCAGGAGACAATGAAGATGCGCCGCCGCGGCAAGGTCTTCACCACGAATGACATGGGTGACGCCCTGAAGCGCATCATCATGAACGCTTGCCAGATGATAGGACGTGCCGGCGTCCTTGCGCGCGATCACAGCGTCGCCGAAAATTTCGGGTGTCGCCGGGCGCTCAACCGCGCCGCGTTTCGTTTCCTCGCAAAACGACAGAAGCTTATAATTCGTTCCCAGATGATCGCGCGCCGCCGCCATGGAAAGCCGCCAGGCATAGGCCTCCCCCGCTTCAACACGCGCAGCCTCCTCATCGGGCGGCAAGGCGGCGCCAGAATATTGCGGGCCTTCAGGACCGCTCCTTGCCAGATGCGGCGCCCGGGCGATTTCATCAGCAATCTCTTTGCGGGTTTTAAAGCAGCGATAAACGAGCGCCTTGTCGATCAGGACCTGCAGCGCCGCGCGATAATCGTCAAAATGATCGGATTGTCGGCGCACCGGCTTAGGCCATTCAAGACAGAGCCAGGAAAGATCGTCATAGATCGCTTGCTCAAACTCCGGACGGCATCGGGTCTGGTCGATATCTTCAACGCGGAGCGCCATCACGCCATCGGCCTTTCGTGCAGCTGCATTAACAACCAGTGCAGAAAAGGCGTGACCCAAATGAAGATAGCCCGTCGGCGACGGCGCGAAACGCGTTACAAAACCGGTCATGGGCTCCGATACGAAAATCCGTCATCGGCATCAACCGAGCGGGCGCTCATCCGGCTTCCGCAGCGGCCTTCAAATTTGGCAGAACATGGGACTTCCAGCCATTGGCGAGTTGTTCCCAGAAATGGCGCACATCCTCGGCCGGAAACTGGTCCCAGCCGCTATGAACCAGCATCGCTTTGGTGCGCTTTTCGCCGACATCCTGCAGCCGGATTGAGACTTCAGTTTTCGGCGTCCCCGGCACATACCAGGAGAAAACGAAATGATCGGGCGCGTCGAGTTTTAAAATCTCACAATAGGTGGCGCCCGCAATGTCTCCCTTTCCGCGCAGCTCAGGATTGGGTTGCATGTAAAACACATCGCCGAGCTTGCCGGTATATTGCAGACACCCGAACCACTGGCTCACATGATCGGGATCGGTCAGGGTTTTCCACGCATGGTCAAGAGGCGCGTCAAAAAAAATGTCATGGGTAATGTCCGCTAGCGGATTATTGCTCATTATAGGTCTCCTCCGCCAGCGATTTGAAGCTGGTTAGTTTGTCGGTCCAGAAATCGTCAAGCCAGTCGCGCACTTCGCGCAACGGCGCGGCGTTGAGATAATAGATATTCTCCTGCCCCCGGCGGTCGTTTCGGGTCAGGCCGCATTGGTTCAAAATGCGGAGATGTTTCGAGACCGCCTGCTGGCTGATCGAGTATTGTTCCGTCAGTCGATGGACGGGCGACGGACCGTTTTGGAGCGTTTTCAAAATATCGCGCCGCACCGGGTGCGCAATGGCTTCATAGGCCGATTGTTTCCCCGCAATCATGGCGTTCTCCATAAATACCGTATCATGAATAACAACCTTTTGGTTGTGCGTCAATTGCGTTTTTGGTCGAGACACGCTTGGCTGCGCCAAAGGGACACGGGCGCATGAACGATATTGACGATTTTGAGGAGGGCGAGGCCGGCGGCGAGGCAGCAGCCGCGCAAACCGACATTGGCGCCAGCGAATTTCTCCTTGGCGAGCCGTGTCTTTCTTGCGGCGTCCCGTCGCCCGGTGTTTTTTGCGTCAATTGCGGGCAGAAACAAGACGATCTCCGCCGCAGCCTTTTACTATTGGGCCGACAATTTGTTGAGGACACGTTTTCTTTCGACGGGCGAATGTGGCGGACCCTCGGCTCCCTCGCCGCCGCGCCCGGCGTCGTGCCGACCCATTATTCCCACGGCAAACGCTCGAAATATACGCCGCCGGTCAGGCTTTTTCTGGTCGTCAGTTTCCTCTTTTTCCTGACGGTCGCCGCGACAAACACTTTGTTCGTTGGGCTGGAAGTCAATTTCAAAGATCCAGAAACGGCGGCGCCGGCGCCGCCGATTACGCCAGACGATGTCGTCGTTGCGCAAAAAACTGATAGCGCCATCGGCGAGAATTGCAGTTTTTCAGGTAACCTTCGGTTTCTCATCAAGGAACGCAATCTTAAAACTGACCGCGAACGCCTGGAAGCGTGCATCGGCGGCGCCAGCGATCTTGTAAAAAACAAACTTGAAAGTGACGACGTTCAAATACAGATCGGCGACGACGAAGGCCGTGAAAAGGAAGTGGAACAGGGCCAGGAAGTCGTCGATCGCGTCTTCGGCGGCATCAACTGGGCCGTCACAAACCCGCGTGAATTCAATGACGCCGTTAATGACTGGCTGCCGCGCGTTATGTTTTTCATGACGCCGGTGCTGGCGCTAATCCTGACCTTATTCCTGCGCCGCGAGGTTTTCATTTTCGATCACATGGTGTTCTCGCTCTATATCCATGCGGTGAACTTCGCGATCGTCGGCGCAACGCTGATCCTCGGGCAATTCGGCGTGCCTTTGGTCGGGTTTCTCGCGGTAATCGGCGTCGCAATGTATTATTTCATCGCGCTGAAGCGCGCCTATAAGCGCGGCTGGATCAAGACCATTTGGACAACGTTTGCGTCCGCCTCGCTCTACAGCCTCATATTCATCGTTATACTGATGAGTATTGTTTCAAAGATTGTGTGGCAGGCGGTGGTGTAAGGCAACCAGCCTATCTTTATTGCAGGCAAAGCATATTCCCGCACCTCGTTCTGAGGCGCCAAGCCTCCTGCGTAAGCAAGGCTGGGCCTCGAAGGATGATCGCAAGCGCGGCGCTTGAACAACATCCTTCAAGGCTCGCGCATTTGCGCTGACCCCTCAGGATGAGGAATTGAATTTAGTTGAGCTGTTAAGCCGCGGCGCCGCCAACGGTCAGGCCGGCGATCTTGATGGTTGGCTGACCAACGCCGACCGGAACGCCTTGTCCCGCCTTGCCGCAAACGCCGATGCCGGGATCGAGAGCGAAATCGTTGCCGATCATTGACACCTTGGTCATCACTGTCGGGCCGTCGCCAATCAGCGCAACGTTCTTTAGCGGGGCGCCGACCTTGCCGTTTTGCACGCGATAGGCTTCGGTGCAGTTGAAGACGAACTTGCCGCTGGTAATATCAACCTGCCCGCCGGAGAAATTGACGGCGTAAATTCCGTCCTTGACGCTCGCCAAAATTTCATCCGGGTGGTGATCGCCGCCAAGCATGAAAGTATTCGTCATGCGCGGCATCGGTTGGTGCGCAAAACTTTCGCGCCGTCCATTGCCGGTGGCGTCAACGCCCATGAGGCGCGCGTTCAAGCGATCTTGAAGATAGCCTTTGAGGATGCCGTCTTCGATCAGGACCGTGCGCGATGTCGGCGTTCCCTCATCATCAACAGTCAGCGATCCGCGGCGGCCTTCGATGGTGCCGTCATCGACGACAGTGACGCCGGGCGCCGCGACACGCTCACCCATTCGGCCCGCGAAGGCGGACGTTTGTTTGCGATTGAAGTCGCCTTCGAGCCCGTGGCCGACAGCTTCGTGCAATAAGATGCCGGTCCAGCCGGAGCCGAGCACAACGTCCATTTCGCCAGCCGGCGCCGGTTCGGCTTCGAGGTTCACCAGCGCCATCCGCAGCGCCTCATCAACCTGGCCTTTCCACGCGTCCGGCGTCACGAACGCTGCATAGCCCTCGCGCCCGCCGGCGCCATAGGACCCGCTTTCCTGCCGATCGCCCTCGCCCGCCGTTACCGAGACGTTGAGCCTGACAAGGGGCCGGAAGTCGCGGATCACCTCGCCGCCGGGGCGCATAATCTCTATTGCCGACCATTCACCGGCAAGCGACGCCGACACCTGCCGCACGCGGCTGTCTTTTGAGCGCGCATAGTCGTTGATCTCTTCCAGAAGCTTCGTTTTGGCGGCGAAATCCATTCCGCCCAAGGGGTTTTCGTCCGGGTAGAGCCTGGCGTTGGTTCCCGCCGGTCCATCAGCGACCTCTCCGTCTTTGCCCGTTTTTACCGCCTGAACCGCGTCGCTCGCGCGCTTCAGCGCCGCTTGCGTTAATTCCGACGCGTGGGCGTAGCCTGTCGATTCGCCGCAAACGGCGCGCAGGCCAAAGCCCTGATCAACGTTAAAACTCGCTGTTTTCAGGCGATTGTCGTCAAAGACGAACGCCTCCGACTGGGCATATTCCAGAAACAACTCGCCGTCATCTGCGCCTTTCAAGGCGTCATTGACGAGGCCTTCGGTGCGGTTTCGGTCAAGGTCGGTGCGGGAGAAGAAGTAACTATCTGACATAGGCGAAGACATAAGGCCCGCCGACCCGTTCAGCAATGGGCGTAAACAATCGCATGCCGCGTTTGCACCGTTAGACTTCCGACATCACGCACAGCATTTCCGCCGTAATCGTTTTTGGGCAGTTTTGAGCGCTCATAAAGCGGCGATTACAGTTGCGCCAGGCGCTTTTTTGCATCCTTGTACGACGCCCAGAACGCCAGCGCCGCCTCATAATCAACGCGTGCAAGATTTTCCAGTCCAAGCGTTTCATATGCCATGCCGCGATTGGCCAGGAGAACCCGGTAATTTTTCCCCAGATCCAGCGACTGACTGAAATCCGAGATCGCCGTTTCATAGATTCCAATGTTGAAATGAATAACGCCCCGATTGGCGTAAGCCGCCGCCAGCTGCATTCTGATAGCATGCCTGCGCGAGCGGCGTTTTCTGCAAGAAAATGATTGTGCCCAATTCGATCTTTGCCAATCCTTGCGCAATTGCTGGCGACGCCAGCACAGATGCTGCAAACCGGCGAACCGGAACTGTCAAGGTGCGCATACGGGTATAATATCAGGACACCGCAGCTTACGGGCGAACCCCGCCGGTCAGCGCTGCGACCTTTTTTCCGCGAATTATATGGGTGACGGCCCAGCTGGCGCGGCCTATAAGCTGGCGGAAATTAGACGAACCGGGGTATTTGGGCGCGATTGGAATATCGCCTGGCCATTTTCACCGGCCATTGTCATCAACCGGAAATAACGGCGGCGGCCTGCCGTCGGCGAGCGGGATCACAAGATGAAAAAGATCACAGCAGCTTTTCTAGGACTTGGCGCGCTTTGCGCCGGTACGGCAGTCGCGCAGATGACGCCCGGCGGCATCGGCATGCAACCGCCGAATTCGGCCCTCGCGGAAGAGGTCCATTGGTTTCACAATATCCTGTTGATGCCGATCATCACAGCGATCAGCCTTTTTGTCCTGGCGCTGCTTTTGTGGATCGTCTTTCGCTATAATTCGAAATCAAACCCGACCCCGCGCAAGTTCTCGCACAACACGATGATCGAGATCGTCTGGACGGTAATCCCGATTTTGATCCTGTTGGCAATTGCGCTGCCGTCTTTTGAACTCCTGTACAAAGAGGATGTCATTCCTGACGGCAAACAAATCGTTGCGCAGGGCGATGGGCAGACGATTGATTTCGTATTTCCGAACGATTTCGATGAACGCCGCCGCGTTGCCCGCGCCGGTCATCTGAACGTGATCATCGACGACGGATCTGAGCGACGAACTCTGAAAAATCGCAAAGACTTCCGCGTCGATGGGTTTGGCGAAACAAATATGGTTGTTTCGTTGAATGAGCCGCCAGCGCGCGGTGAACGCGTCATCATCCGCGGCGGCCGCAACGTCAATCATCGCGGGGAAGTTGAAATGGCGCCGACCGTCACCATCAAAGCCATTGGCTTCCAATGGGGTTGGCGGCACGCCTATCCGGATTTCGGAGACTTTGAAGTTTCTTCGCTGATGGCGGCAGAAGATCAGACCACGCCTGAACTTTATCGCCTTGAGGTTGATAACCGCATCCTCGTCCCAGTCGGTGAAACCATTCGCATCACAACAACGGCGACGGACGTGATTCATGCCTGGGCCATGCCGGTTTTTGCTGTGAAGGTCGACGCGGTGCCTGGGCGCATCAACGAGACCTGGTTCAACGCAGACCGGGAAGGCGTATACTACGGCCAGTGTTCAGAAATCTGTGGCATCAAACACTCGTTCATGCCGATCGCGGTTGAGGTCGTATCACGTCCGGCGTTCGAAGCCTGGGTCGATGAACAGCGCGCTTTCGCCGGACTGGAGCCAATGTTTGAAACCGACAATGTAAAACTCGCCGACGCATCGCCGGCCGACGCCGCAGCGGCGGAGTAAAGGGACCAATATCATGGCAGACGCACACGCAACTGATGCTCACGACGCCGACGACCACAAGCCGTCGTTCTTCGTCCGCTGGTTCTTTTCAACAAATCACAAGGATATCGGCACGCTCTATCTGATATTCGCGATCATAGCCGGCATTATCGGCGGCGCCATGTCAGGCTTGATGCGGATAGAACTCGCTGAACCCGGCGTTACATTTTTAACGATGTTCTCCGGCGGCGACCCGGACGCAGCGGCGAATTTTTATAACGTCCTCATTACCTATCACGGTCTCATCATGATCTTCTTCATGGTCATGCCTGCGATGATTGGCGGATTTGGCAACTGGTTTGTTCCGATCATGATCGGCGCCCCGGATATGGCCTTCCCGCGCATGAACAACATCTCATTCTGGCTTTATGGCGCATCGGGCGTCTTGATCACGCTTTCGATGTTTGCGCCAGGATATGGATCGAATATTGGCTTTGGCGGCGGCTGGGTGTTGTACCCGCCTCTCTCATCAAACACCGGCAGTCCCGGGCCGGCAATGGATCTTTTGATCCTGTCGCTGCACCTTGCCGGCGCCTCTTCTATCTTGGGCGCGATCAACTTTATCACGACGATCTTCAACATGCGCGCGCCGGGTATGACGCTTCACAAAATGCCGCTCTTTGCGTGGGCGGTTCTCGTTACGGCATTCCTGCTCGTCTTGTCGCTGCCGGTTCTAGCGGGCGCCATCACCATGTTGCTCACCGACCGGAATTTCGGCACATCATTCTTCGACGCCGCTGGCGGCGGCGATCCAATCCTCTACCAGCATCTGTTCTGGTTTTTCGGTCACCCGGAAGTCTACATTCTGATTTTGCCGGGCTTTGGCATCATCTCGCACATCGTCTCGACATTCTCGAAGAAGCCGATTTTTGGGTATCTCGGCATGGCCTACGCCATGGTCGCCATTGGCTTTGTCGGCTTCATCGTCTGGGCGCACCACATGTACACCGTTGGTCTGTCAGTAAATATGAAAGCGTATTTTGTCGCCGCCACCATGGTCATCGCGGTGCCGACAGGCATCAAAATATTCTCCTGGATCGCAACCATGTGGGGCGGATCGATAGAATTCAAAACGCCAATGTTATGGGCAATTGGATTTATTTTCCTCTTCACCGTTGGCGGCGTGACCGGCGTCGTTCTCGCGAACGCAGGCATCGACCACTACATGCACGATACGTATTACGTTGTCGCGCACTTCCACTACGTCTTGTCGCTGGGCGCGGTCTTCGCGATCTTTGCCGGTTGGTATTACTGGTTCGCCAAGATGACCGGGAAAATGTATCGCGAATGGCTTGGGGCCCTTCATTTCTGGGTCATGTTCGTGGGCGTGAATTTGATTTTCTTCCCGCAACACTTCCTTGGTCTTCAAGGAATGCCGCGCAGATATGTCGATTATCCGGAAGCCTTTGCATATTGGAATTACTGGTCGACCGTTGGTTACGGCATCACCATCCTCGGCATGGGCATTTTCCTGATCGCCATGATCGACGCCTTTTTCATCTACCGCAAAAAAGCGCCGGCGAACCCGTGGGGCGAAGGCGCCACGACGCTGGAATGGACGTTGCCGTCACCGCCGCCATTCCACCAGTTCAACGAATTGCCGCGTTTTGACAAAGGCGACGTCAAAGCGTTCTAAAATCACAATATTATCGTTCAGAAAAACCCGCCCTGGCCGGCGGGTTTTTTTGCGCCGCAGCGTGACGTGCGCGCCAAATTATCGTTAATTTCGCCCTGACTGGCGGGAAACGAATTTTGGAGGGATCGATGCTCGAGACGATTATCAATGACGTTGTAAACGTAATGCAGGGAACATTTATGACCGGCGACTGGACAGCTTTGGCCGTCGCAATTGGGTCAGTCCTGATTGCTGTTGCCATGATGCAGCGCGGCGCCCAAATCGGATCAATGACGCTGCTGGCGCTGGTGATTTTCGTCATCGGCTGTATCGGGCGCGGCATGTACCTCGCCTCGCAAGCAACCGACGGCGCAGCGCCGAGCCTCGCGGCGCGTCTTGAATCCAGTTACCTTGAGTTTGCGAATTTACAAGCCGGCACTATTCTCGCCTATTTCATCGCCTTTATGTCGGTGCTGCTGGTGCTTTTCGCAGCGAAATCTTTGGTCGCGCGATAATTTATGCGAAATTTTTTCTGACTATGTGGCCGCCGTTCGCTTGAACAGCGGCCGTTTTTTTGCGCCACATAATCCTTGCGTTTTGGGGCATTCGTCACGGTACGCGACGCGGCGCCGCGGCATCGATGATCCGGCGCATATTCTAATTGCATGCTTTATGGTGCATAAGCACCGCCATGACGGACAATGCCGCCAAATCGGATAGTTATGCCCTCGCGGGGCCGGAGGACTTTTTTGACCTCTTAAAACCGCGAGTAATGTCGCTCGTCGTCTTCACAGCTTTTGTAGGCATGGTTGCTGCGCCGGGCGGCATTCATCCCCTGCTTGGGCTGGTTTCAATTCTGGCGATCGCCGTCGGCGCCGGGGCCTCGGGCGCTCTTAACATGTGGTGGGATGCGGACATCGACGCCGTCATGTCGCGCACCGCCAATCGGCCCATTCCCGCCGGTAAAGTAAGGCGCGGCGACGCCGGCGCGTTTGGCGGTTTTTTGTCCGCGTTATCAGTCGTACTTCTGGCGCTCTCATCGAACTATCTCGCGGCCGGGCTTCTTGCATTCACCATATTCTTTTACGTCGTCATCTATTCGATGATCCTGAAACGCGCGACGCCGCAAAACATTGTTATCGGCGGCGCGGCCGGCGCTTTTCCGCCCGTGATCGGATGGGCGGCGGTGACGGGCAATGCGCCGCTGGAAGCCTGGATTTTATTCGCCATCATTTTCTTGTGGACGCCGCCGCATTTCTGGGCGCTGGCGCTCTACAAGCAGGGCGACTATGAGCGCGTTGGCGTACCCATGATGCCGAACGTGAAAGGCGACGCCGCTACGCGCCAACAGATTTTAGCCTATTCGATCATCCTGTTTTTTGCAGGACTCGCCCCGCTTGCGACGAACATTGCCGGGGTAATATACGGGATCGCGGCAACAGGTCTTGGCGCCGGATTCCTTTGGTTCGCTTACAAAGTATATCAGGGAACGCCTGAAGATCACGGTCCGGCAAAAAAGCTCTTTGGGTTTTCTATCTTCTATTTGTTCGGCGTCTTCCTTGCTCTGTTGATTGAAAAAGCGGTGAAATATTATGTCTGAAGAACCGGAAATTAGCGGCGCTGAGGCAATAAAGAAAAAGAAACAGCGCAATCTCGCGATCGCACTTTCGCTTGCCGCCTTTATTCTGGTTGTATTCCTGGTGACGATCCTGCGGCTTGGCGGATCGGTAGCGGATCGTTCGTTTTAGGGTTGACCGGAGATGAGTGACGCAGAGAAAAACAAGAAAACAGCGATGATCGTCGCGAGCGTTGTCGTCGCCATGGTTGCGATGTCGTTTGCGGCGGCGCCAGCCTACAAGGCCTTTTGCCAGGTCACCGGTTGGGGCGGCACAACCCAGCGCGCTGAAGCAGAAGCGGACAGAACCCTAGCGCGTCAAATCACCATTCGCTTTGACGCCACCACAAGCCAGGGCCTGAACTGGCGCTTTAAACCGGAACAGCTCTCCCAAACGCTTCATATCGGCGAGACCGGTTTGGCATTTTACGAATCGGAAAACTATTCATCGAAACCGGTCACCGGCCGAGCGACATTCAATGTTTCGCCGGCCAAAGCGGGGATCTATTTCAAGAAGATCGAATGTTTTTGTTTTACCGAGCAAACGCTACAGCCCGGTGAAAAAGTCTCAATGCCGGTAACCTATTTCATCGATCCTGCTTTAGCAGACGACGACAATCTCTCCGACGTGCAGACCATCACGCTGTCGTATACGTTCTTCCCATGGGATGATGCGGATGAAAGTGAAACAGTCGGCGGCGCGAAGTAATTTACCGCCGTCCAAATAATCGTTCGATATCCGCGAGTTTCAATTCAACATAAGTCGGACGGCCGTGATTGCACTGTCCGGAATGGGGCGTTGCCTCCATCTCGCGCAACAGAGCATTCATCTCATCGCCAGTAAGACGCCGTCCTGCGCGCACGGATCCATGGCAAGCCATAGATGAACAGACTTCTTCCAGGCGTTCTTTCAGCGCCAGCCCCTTGCCTACGGACATGAGGTCATCAGCAAGGCTTTGGACTAGGCCCTTGATATCAACTTCGCCAAGCATCGCCGGCGTCGCCCGCACCATCATCGCCTCGTCGCCGAACTTTTCCATAACGAGGCCGAGACTCGAAAATTCATCGAGGTGCGGTTCAAGCGCCGTGATTTCATCGGCGCCCATTTCAACAATTTCCGGGATCAGCAATCCTTGCTGGGAAACACCGCCAGCCCCCAGCGCAGATTTCATGCGCTCATAGACGAGGCGTTCATGGGCGGCGTGCTGGTCGACAATGATCAGCCCGTCAGGCGTTTGCGACACGATATAGGTCTCGTGCACTTGCGCCCGCGCTGCGCCGAGGGGATTGTCGTCTGCTGGAGGCATATCAATATCAGCGCCTTCGGAGCGCGCGCTTGGGGCGCCGACACCGTCAAAATCGCGCGGGCGGTCTTCAAAGGACGGCGCAGTTTCTGGCCGAAACGGATTTGGCGCTGCGAGATAACTGGCGCTCCGGCCGAGAGGGCCGTCGCCTGTTGTTCCGGCTGGCGACATGCGGCCGAGCGCATAAGCGCTCGTTGTCGTCGAGGCGCGATGGCCGGCTTCCGCCAGCGCATGTCTGAGCGCGCCGACCAATAGACCGCGAATCATGCCGGCGTCACGAAATCGAACCTCTGTTTTCGCCGGATGAACATTAATGTCGACGAGCGCTGGCGGAATATCCAGGAAAAGCGCCACCGCTGGATGCCGGTCTCGCGCCAGAAAATCCGCATAGGCGCCGCGCACTGCCCCGACAATCAATTTGTCGCGCACGGGCCGTCCGTTGACGAACAAATATTGCTTGTCGGGCAGGCCGCGATTGAAAGTCGGCAGGCCAGCAAATCCTGAAACACTTATGTCCTCGCGCGTCGCATCAATAGGAATAGCGTTCTCGCCAAAATCCTTACCCATGATCGCGGCGAGCCGTTTGAGACGCCCTTCCGGCGTTGCCGGTTGCGCGTCCAGATTCAGCATCCGCCGGCCATTGGACGTCAGCGAAAAGGCAACATCGGCCCGCGCCATGGCGAGGCGCCGGACGACATCGCCGACCGCCGTCGTTTCGGCCTGGTCAGATTTCAAAAACTTCAGCCTTGCCGGGGTAGCAAAAAACAAATCGCGCACTTCGATGCGCGCGCCCTCGCCGGCGAAAGCCGAGGGCGTTATCTCGCCGACAGCGCCGCCCTCAACATTCAAGGCCCAGGCATCTTTAGCGCCTGTTTGTCGAGAGATAATTTTCAGCCGCGCCACAGCGCCGATTGACGGCAACGCCTCACCGCGAAACCCCATAGTCGCGATATTGGTAAGATCATAATCACCGCCATCATCAGGCGACAGTTTCGAAGTAGCATGGCGCTCAATCGCAAGGGTCATATCGTCCGGCGACAAACCAACGCCGTCATCGGTGACGACGAGCCTGGTTTTCCCGCCATGTTCCACATCGATTGAAATCGCGCGCGCGCCCGCATCCAGCGAATTCTCGACCAGTTCTTTAACCACCGCCGCAGGACGCTCAATCACCTCGCCGGCGGCAATGCGATTTACGGCGTTCGGCGGCAGCCGCCGAATAACGCTCATCGAACCATTTAATTTTTGCGCGCGATTCGCCATACCCCATTATGGCAGAGGCGTTCACGCGAACAAATCACGCGCAAGAAAAAGCGCCGCAAAATTGATCGCGACGCCAATTGGTTTTCCCCAATCAAAAAGCAGCTGCTTAAAAAACGCCCGGCAGATTGAGCGTTTTCGATTTCTCAATCGTCACTTGCGTATCTTCGCCAATGGCGCGGGTGATGACTTTCTGGCGCTGGGCCATCCATTCTTCCGGATTGTCAACGCGAAGCGGCGCAGCGGAATCATCCACCTTGCCATCATTGAACTTCCAGAAGATCAACTGGTTTGCGAGGGAGCCGTCTTTTTCTGCGCGTCCGCCTGTCTCGGCATAAAGCACCTGACGGATATTTGCGTCAGCACTGAGGGCGCCGGCTTTACGGATCAACAGTTGCTCGCCCGTCGTGGGCGGGGCAGCACTTGTGTCGCCCAGCAGAACCTGTTGTGCGCGTTCAGATGGCGATAATTCCTGTGGACGGCTTTCACCTGGCTTTGGCGGGCGCAGGGCGTAATCCGGCGGCACAACCAGCGGCGCTTTCGTCGCGATCGCAAATTCATCAGGCGATGTTTTATTGCCGCCAACAGCGCGGCCAATGCCGCAACCGGTCGTCGCCAACGCCATTACGATGGCGGCGCCAATCAATGAATAAGACGAAATTCTGGAACTCATAGTGGTTACTCCGCTAAAGCAGGGCGCTCCTGGCCCGTTTCGCCCCGTTTGCAAGAGCGCACTATATAGACGCCTTTCTCGCGGCGCAAAGCGATAAAGCCTTATTTTTCGGTAGGATCTTCAAGATTTCGCGTCTGCCAGGCGTCGAGCAACAAAAACGCGACGCCGACATTAATCGCCATATCCGCGACATTGAAGACCCAGGGAAAATGAAGCCCGGAAAAATCCAGAAAATCGACGACATAACCGTAGGCGATGCGGTCATAGAGATTGCCGAGGGCGCCGCCGATAACAAACGCGATGCCGGTTGCGCCAACAGGGCGCGTCAACCGGCCAAGCCAGATGGCGAGGCCAATGGCGACGCCAGTTGAGATTAGCGACAACAATATGCGTGATCCCATGCCGCCGGCGAGCATGCCGAAACTGGCGCCAAAATTCTGGACATAAGTCAGATCGAAAATGCCGGAAATGTCGATCTGTCGTCGTTCCGGCAAATTCACATGATGGACAATGATGAATTTCGAAATCTGATCTAGCATCGCAATGGCGGAAGCGCCCAGCAATCCATTGCGAAAAAGCTTGTTGTTTTTCGCCGCAGACCACCAGTCGGCAGTCTTTGATTTTATATCCGTAGCGCCCCTCATCGACTAAGCCTGAGCATCGATAGCGTTGACTGCATCATTGCAGCGATTGCAGAGTTTATCGTCTGATTTTTTGCCGACCTCCGGCAGGATTCGCCAACAGCGCTCGCATTTCTCGCCGTTAGCTTTTGCAGGAACGATCGCAACATTGTCATTCTCGCCTTCCAGCGTGAAGGCATCACCAGGCGCCGCTGCTGCGGTCAACTTGGCGCCTGACGTGATAAAAAGTTCCGGCGCATCAAGACCGTCATATGCGAGCAGCAATTCCGCATCATTGATATGAACAACCGGCGCAGCCTCGAGGCTCGCGCCAATGCGTTTTTCGCGTCTCTCAACTTCCAATGCGCCAGTGACGACGCGGCGAACATCGCGAATTTTGCGCCAGCGCTCCGCCAGCGCATCATCGCGCCATTCGGCGGGGACATCTGGAAACGTTTTCAAATGGACCGAATCTTTCGCGCCCGGGTTATAGACAAGAAAGGCTTCTTCCATGGTGAAAACACACACCGGCGCCAGCCAACGCATCAGGCAATCAAGGCACTTGTCCATAGCCGTGCGTGCGGCGCGGCGTCGGATTTCGCCTGGCGCGTCGCAGTAGAGCGCGTCTTTTCGAATATCGAGATAGAACGCCGACAAATCCTGCGAAGCAAATTCCATCGCTTTGCGCCACACTGTCTTGAAGTCATATTTCTCGTAAGCGACTTTGAGTTCGCCATCGAGGACCGCAAGCCGGTGGAGCATATAGCGCTCAAGCTCTGGCATATCGGACGCATCAACACGCTCCTCATTAGAGAAGCCATCGACGGCGCCCAAGAGATAGCGCAGCGTATTGCGCAACTTGCGATAGGCATCGACCGCCGAGCCAATGATCTCGGTCGAGATGCGAAGGTCTTCGGTATAATCGGAACTTGCGACCCAGATACGGATGATCTCGGCGCCATATTGTTTGATGACCTCTTCCGGCACCATGACGTTGCCGAGCGACTTTGACATTTTTCGCCCCTCGCCATCGACGACAAAACCATTGGTGATGACATGGTCATAAGGGGCGCGGCCACGGGTGCCGCAAGCCTCCAACAGCGATGATTGGAACCAGCCGCGATGCTGGTCCGAGCCTTCGCAATAGACATCCGCCGGCCATTTCAGATCCTCGCGCTCTTCGAGGCAAAACGCGTGGGTCGAGCCGGAGTCAAACCATACATCGAGAATATCATCGACTTTTTCATAGTCATCGGCGCTATATTCTGAACCGAGAAAATCTTCCGCCGACATTTCAAACCAGGCGTCAGCGCCTTTCTCGCGCATAGCGGAAAGAATGCGCTCGTTGACCTTATCATCGACAAGCGGCGCGCCGGTTTTTTTGTCAGCGAATACAGCGATGGGCACACCCCAGGCGCGTTGGCGCGAGATCAGCCAATCGGGCCGGTCTTCGACCATGGCGCGAATGCGGGTGCGGCCGCGGGCCGGGGTAAAGCCGGTGGCGTCGATGGCGGCAAGGGCGTTTTCTCGCAAGGTTTTTCCGTTCGCTGTTGGCTTGTCGAGGGCGATGAACCATTGCGGCGTATTGCGGAAAATCACCGGCGCCTTTGAACGCCATGAATGGGGGTAAGAGTGAACAAGCCGCCCGCGCGCCAGCAATTTGCCATGAGCGATCAATTGATTGATCACGGCTTTGTTGGCGCCGCCGTCTTTACCCTTTTTCTTGCCTTCGGTGACGATTACTTGTTCGCTAGTAAAACCCGGCGCCTCATCGGTGAAAGCGCCGTTCTCATCCACCGTATGCGGAATTTCCGCTTGCGTGCCGAACGCTGACACCCAGGCGATATAGTCTTCCTGCCCGTGGCCCGGCGCGGTATGGACAAAGCCGGTTCCCGCCTCGTCAGTGACGTGATCGCCAGCGAACAGGGGTACGTCGAACTCATATCCGCCCTTAAAACCTTTGAGCGGGTGGTCGCAAACAAAGCCTTCAGGATTCACATCCGCGACGCGATTCCATTCCGCAATTAGTCCGGCCTCGCGGACGCTTTCCGCCAGTGCATCAGACAAAATCAGCTTGTCGCCGGGTTTCGACCAGGGCTCGAATTCAGTTTTTTGCATTTGCGTGACTTCGTAGAGCCCGTAAGACATTTTTGGCCCGTAGCAAATTGCGCGGTTGCCAGGGATCGTCCATGGCGTCGTCGTCCAGATGACAACGGACGCGTCCAAAACTTTTTGCAATTCCGGCCCGGCGCCAGCCTCAATTCGAACCGGAAACCTCACCCAGATCGTCGTCGACTGGTGATCGTGATATTCAATCTCGGCCTCGGCGAGCGCGGTCTGTTCCACAGGGCTCCACATCACCGGTTTGGACCCGCGATAGAGGAGGCCAAGATCGGCGAATTTTAAAAGCTCGCCAGCGATTTTTGCCTCAGATGCGAACGCCATGGTCGTATACGGATTATCCCAGTCGCCTTCGGGGCCGAGGCGTTTAAATTCCTCGCGCTGGATGTCGAGCCATTTCTGAGCATAGTCACGGCAGGCCTTGCGAAACTCCGCCGTCGGCACATCGCGTTTCTTTTTCCCCTTGGATGCAAATTCTTTTTCGACCTGCCATTCGATGGGAAGCCCGTGGCAATCCCAACCGGGCACGAAATTTGAATCATACCCCGCCATCTGCTTTGAGCGGACAATTAGATCCTTCAGAATTTTGGTGAGCGCCGTCCCCATATGAATATGGCCGTTGGCGTAAGGCGGACCGTCATGGAGAATAAATTTCTCGCGGCCAGCGGCGCTCTTACGCAGGGCCTTGTACATATCCATTTCAGCCCAGCGCTTCAGGTGCTCCGGCTCTTTTTTCGGCAGGCCGGCGCGCATGGGGAAATCGGTCTTTGGCAGGAATAACGTGTCTTTGTAATCGCGGGGGTCGCTCATGATATTATCGATGCGCCTTCACATCGTCCGTTGTCTATTTTTGTTGTTCTGAAGGTTCAGTCAGGCCCGGTCCCGGGCGCCTTTGTCAAGCCTTGAAAGGCAGACATGCGCCGCAGTCCGGGCTGATAATTCGAATTTCGCGTATCGATGTGAAAAGACCGTCGCTCATAGCGACGGTCCTTAACATGATCACTTCAGCGGGTCACGCCGGAAATGCGGCAGCGGCCTAGATCAACTCCAAGAGATAAACCCGGCGTTCGTCAGCCTCGCAATACATTGCCCGGCTCCAGCTTTCACCGCGCTGATTCTCGGCGCGGACTGTCGCGGTCATTTTCCAGGCGCCGCCAACGCCCTCTGCAGTTTCAGGTTCCGCCGGAGCTGCGAGAATAAAGTCCCGCGCCGCCAAAGCCTGGCGCGCATGTTTGGTGCAAGCCTGGAAAGCTTCTGCAGCGGAATAGCGGATCGGCTCCGGGCCGTTGTCTCGTCCGGCGCCCTCCAAGCGTTGATCAAGATCGGAATCATACTGTGCGTCGCTGTCACCCTCGGGTAATTCATCGGCCTCAAGCCCGTCTTCATAACCGCGGCGGTAAGTGTCGCGATCATAGTCGCGGCCACGGTCGGTGCGGTAGCGGTCGTAGCGATCATAGTAACGGTCTTCATAGCGCTCACGGTAGATACGGTCGCGCTCGGAGGCTTTCGCGGCTTCGGAAAGCAAAATCGCACCGCCAATTACGCCGAGAGCAATGGCCGCGCCTTTGCCGCCGCCGCGATGACGGCGGTGATGGCCGCGATGACCGTGGCGATAGCCAGCGCTGTAATAGCCGCCATGACCGTAATAGCTATAACCGGCGTGACCATAATAACCGCCAGCACTGGCGGTCGCGCCTAAGCCGATGGCGAGCGATGACGCCGCAGCCGCAAGGGCTAATTTTTTCGAAAAGTTTTTCTTCATCACGCAACCTCCTTGGCGCGCTGAAATAATCGATGCGCGCAGGAATAAAACTGTCTAAATTTTCCGCTTCGAATATGTCGAGAATGAGGCGCCGCGGCCCTCGTTAACGACACGAATCCGCGACGCGACCTGCCAAAAGCGCTCAATAGTTCCAATGACTTATGGTAGTTTGAGATATGCAGGAAATCTTCAATTGTCTGGACTTGCCGCCAAACTATGGCAGCGTGGTCGCCGCGAAACTACCGTCGCGCTTTGCCGTCAGTGATTTAGCGGCGACGTCAATTGCGGCGGTCGGCGCGGCGGTCGGCGAATTGATTGCGGAAACGGGTAATGCTGCGCCGAAGTCGGTCACCGTTAATCAACGCCTGGCGTCTCTTTGGTTCGCTCAGTCGATCTATCCGCAAGGATGGAGCCTGCCGCCGGTCTGGGACGCGATTGCCGGCGATTACCAAACGGCCGATGGCTGGATCAAACTCCATACGAATGCGCCTCATCATCGCGACGCCGTGTTGCAAGTTTTGGGCGTCGCCGCAGATCGCGAACATGTCGCCAATGCTGTTCGTCTGTACGACAAAAATGAACTTGAAACGGATATTGTCGATGCCGGCGGGGCAGCGGCGGCCATGCGCGATGCTGAGGCTTGGGCGATCCGCGAACCAGGCAAAGCCGTGACGGCGGAACCGCTGATTGCCTGGTCGGCCAAGTCAGCGCCGCAGCGGCGCAGTCATATATTCGCACCGGCAAGACCGCTTTCCGGGATCCGCGTACTCGATCTAACCCGCGTCCTTGCCGGCCCTGTCGCGACGCGCACGCTCGCCGGATTTGGCGCGGATGTTTTACGCATAGATCCGCCGGTCTGGGATGAGCCTAACGTTGTTGCGGATATCTCCTTGGGCAAACGCTGCGCCCGTCTCGATTTAACCGCCGAGAAGGATCGCAAGACATTTGAAGGATTGTTGGCGAAGGCGGATATCCTCGTGCATGGCTATAGAAATGGGGCGCTCGACGGTCTTGGCTTTGACGAACAGCACCGGCGTGATATCGCCCCGCACCTTCTGGACATCGCGCTCAATGCTTATGGCTGGACCGGACCGTGGACACGCCGGCGCGGGTTCGACAGCCTTGTTCAAATGTCATGTGGCATCGCTCAAGCCGGGATGGATTGGGCGCTTACGGACAAGCCAACGCCCCTGCCGGTGCAGGCGCTTGATCATGCGACCGGCTATTTGATGGCCGCCGCGGCGATCAAATTGCTAACCAGCCAAATCCGCGGCGACGGACCAGCAAGCGCAAGATTGTCCCTTGCGCGCACAGCGAATGTGCTGATCGCATATGAACAAGACAGCGATGGTGCAAACGCGCTCGACGCTTGCGACAATGATTTTCAACCAGATATCGAGGCGACTCCATGGGGGCCGGCCCGGCGTCTCAAACCGCCGCTTGATATTGCGGGAACACCGATGAGATGGGCGCTCCCCGCTTGTGAACTTGGTTCGGGCCGCCCGGCGTGGGACACGTAACTTATGTCGATGCGGGCGTAGCGGACAGGATCGCCCGCGCCTTTTCGCAATCGTCAGCGATCGCCGCCTTCAACGTCTCGAGCCCATCGAACTTTTCTTCGTCGCGAATAAATTCAACAAATTCAATTTCGATCGCGCGGCCGTAAAGATCGCCGTCAAATTCAAAAATATAAGTTTCGAGCAATGGTTCGCCATCGCTCACGGTCGGCCGTCGTCCGAAACTGGAGACGGCGTCGCGCGCTTTCCCGTCAAATATTGCGCGGGTCGCATAGATGCCGTGACGCGGCTCTATTAACGCACCTAAGGTCATATTGGCGGTTGGGTATCCTATTGTGCGCCCCAATTTTTGACCGTCGATCACTTCGCGCCGAACAGACCATGACCGCCCTAATTGTTCAGCGGCTTCGCGAACATTCCCGGCGCGCAGCGCCAGACGAATTCCCGATGACCCAAACTTCTCTGTATCAGGACGTTCAAGCAGACTCGCAGCGCGCACTTCCAGACCGGCCTCGCGTCCGAGTGTCTTTAACGCATCGATATCGCCAGCGCGCGCTTTGCCAAAGCGGAAGTCAACGCCGGTCAAAACACCAGAGAGACCAAGCCGTTCAACCAGAATACCTTGAACAAATTCTTGCGGGCTTAGCGACGCGAGCGCGCCGTCAAATGCCAGGGCCTCAACAAATTTGGCGCCGCTGGCGCGCAACAATTCATTGCGCTGGTCCGACAATGTAATGAGAAACGGCGGACCGTTGGGCTGGAAAAAACGCTGCGGGTGGGGTTCAAACAAGACAACCCCTTGATCAGCGCCAAGTTGCGCCGCCAACGCAGCCGCCTCCGCCAACAGATGTTGGTGGCCGAGGTGAACCCCGTCGAAATTGCCGATCGCGGCGATGCGTTTTGATTCGTTCACCATTTCAGGGTTCGCATAACAGCTATGGTCTCAACATTGGCTTCGGCAAGTTTCGCTGCAATCGCCGCCTCGGATCCGTAGCCCCGGTGAATACCGCCGTCTCCGGCGACGAAAACGGCATCAATATTGTTTGCATTGGCGCCAGCAATGTCCGTCGCCAGACCATCGCCAATAGCCAGCATTTGCTTGCGCTGCGTCGGTTTCTTTCGCGCCGCATCAACCGCGGCGCAGGCGAGTTCATAAATTGGCGCATGGGGTTTGCCGCCGAAAATCACCGCGCCGCCAAGTTCTGAATAAATCTGCGCTAACGCGCCCGCGCACCAAATCATGCGCCCGCCCCAATTCACAACGATGTCAGGGTTGGCGCAAATCATTGGCAAATTGTGGTTTGCCAAATTGGCCAGCAATTCGCGATAATCCTCCGGCTCTTCATTTTTTTCATCCACCATCCCTGTACAGATAATGAAGGATGCCATTTCCGGCGGCGCAAATTCAATATCTAGACCTTCAAATAATGGATCATCTTTTTCAGGACCGATTTTGAAGGCCGGCGCCGGCAATCGGCGCGCAATTTCGTGACGCGTCGCATCCCCTGACGTGACGACCGCATCATAAGCTCCGCGCGGCAAACCCAGTCGGTCGAGTTGCCCGGGGATAATCGTTGATGGCCGCGGCGCATTCGTCAGTATGATAACAGGACCGCGGTTTTTACGAAATTGAACCAGCGCATCGGCAACGCCGTCAAACAACTCAACGCCGTTGTGAATAACGCCCCAGGCATCGCACAACATCGCGTCGTAGCCCGGCGCCAATTCGCTGATACTATCGATAAATTCTGGATTGCTCACAAGTTCGGCGATAGTCGCGCGGCTCGTTTCGGTCAAGGCATGGTTGCAGGTGAACCGAAAAATTACCGATCAGGATGCGTTCGCCAAGTCCACCGGATCGCTGATATAGAAACTTGCCGGACGCGGCGCGCCAAACAACTCGCCCTGACCAAAATCAATTCCAAGGGAGACGATTTCCGGCACATGCGATTCCAGCTCAACTTTTTCTACGATTAAGTCGATGCCATGCTCAAGCAAACGATCACGGAAAGTTTTTACACGCGCCTTCGCAGTGTCATCACCACGGTTTTCAGCAAGCAGCATTGCACTTGATGCCTTCACAAAGCGGAAATTTCGCTCGCGCAAGGATTTCCAATTGAGATCAAAGCGTCGGATGTGATCGACTGAAAAGACAAATCCGCGCGAAGCAATTTCTTCGAGGTCGTTGTCCACCGATCCATGCATCATCTCAATGGCGGGGTAAGTGAATTCAAAAACGAGGCGCGAAGCGAGGTCTGCATTGACGTCAAGAAAATCTGAAAACCGCGCAAAGAAATCCTTATCGTAAATTGTCGCCGGGGAGATGTTGCAAAAGATGCGATAATTTTGTGCGTCCGGCCCCAGATTGCGAAGCGCCTGCACCGAACGCAACAAAATCATGTTGTCGATGACGCCAATCCGGTTTGCCCGTTCGGCTGCATCGAGATAAGCGGCGGGCTTTAAAATCTGGCCGTCTTCTGCGCGGAGCCGGGAGAACGCTTCAAAGAAACGAAACTTTCGCTGTGGCAGGGAAACAATCGGTTGCAGATAAAGATCAATGCGGTCATTCTCTATCGCTGTTTTAACTTGCTGCAGGATTTCAGAATCCTCGCCGCTTACGCCAGCCGCCGGTTTGAAATGTATGTCTGGTTCCGGCTTTCGATTGACAACAGCTGCAGCTGCCGGAAACTTGTCAGCCAGCCCGCGAAGAAGTTCCAATTCCTGCCGCGCACGCGATAAAGCAAAACCCGCGCGGGCGTATAAAATCACGACCACGACAAGCGCGCTTGCCAACCATATCTCAAACGCCGGTTTGAAATTCGCTTCGATTGACGCGGCGATCAACATGCACGCGGCAACGCCGGCGGAAAATAATACGGCGTTCCCGTAACGTGAACTGCGCTGGTTAAGGTTCATCAACCTTTTCCCCTTCAGGCCCTTCTGGCGACTACGCGCGGTATGACCGATCGCCATTCCCGCCCCTCTGTTCGGGAAAAGCTAAAGAATCTCTCTTACAATGTGATTAAAGCCACAATGTTTGGAGCATTAACAAAAAACCCGCCCTCAACAATGATGAGGGCGGGTTTGTTATTTACGCCGATTAGTAGTTTCGGCGCCGTATTGATTAACTTTTGAATTCGCTTTCGACCGGATCGATGACAATTTCAACCCGGCGGTTAGCGGCGCGGCCGCCTTCAATCGAATTATCCGCAATTGGCCGAGATTCACCGAATCCAACAGCCTGTAAACGGCCTGCGATTACGCCCTGGCTTGCAAGGTAGTTTGAGACCGACAATGCGCGACGCTGTGATAGAGCCATGTTATATTCGTCAGAACCTGTCGAATCGGCGTGGCCGTAAACACTGACTGTGGTCTTATCGAATTCTTTCAAGACCAGCGCAACGGAATTAAGCGTCTCATAAAATCCCGCTTTCACCGTGTCCTGATTAACGTCAAACGTTACATCTGACGGCATGTTCAGATAGATGTTGTCGCCGTCCCGGGTCACCGATACGCCGGAATTTGCGAGGCGTTCGCGCAGTTTCGCTTGCTGGCGATCCTGGTAAACGCCGATGCCAACGCCGATCGCTGCGCCCGATGCTGCGCCAATTGCAGCGCCTTTACCGGCGTTGCCGCCAACAATGGCGCCGACAGCGGCGCCCGCTGCTGCGCCCGCAACCGCGCCGCCAGCGCCGGATGTGACCGTGCGGCTTGCGCGTTTTTCGCCTGTATAAGGATTAGTTGTACAGCCTGCCGCAACCAAAGCGATCGCGCCCACCAATAACGATATCCGCATTTTTCATGCTCCTTCATTCGTGCGGCGACGGCATTATTGCCCGCCGCTTAAGAAATTTCTTCCGCGTCCTCTTAATGCTGACCCAACGCCAAGCCGTTAAGATTGTCGCCAAATATGGTCCTATTGCGGTTCGACCGGGATTAAAAACACGTAATTGCGGCAGAAGTTGCAATGGATCATGGCGGCGCGAAGGCCGCGCATCATTGCGGCGTTATCCTTTATTTTCAAATCCGTAAGGTCAATAATAGCGCCCGAGACCGATCGCTTAAATTCCGCCGCCATGGCCCAAAAACCAATAACGCATCATCGGTCATGAGTTCGCAGACACGGAGGTTGGGTTCGAGGAAATTTCGCGTTTAAATCGCGCAATATTCATTCTTTCACACGGCTATCCCTTGACGAATTCGCGCCTCGATCCTAAATGCTCGCTAGCACTCGCCAATGGTGAGTGCTATCAGTCGGTGCCTGCATCGGCGCAATCGTTTTAACTGGTTGTTTTAAAAGAGAAATCTCAACCCACGGAGAGACATCACATGGCATTTCGGCCCCTGCACGATCGCGTGCTTGTTCGTCGTATTGACGAAGACGAAAAAACTGCTGGCGGCATCATCATTCCTGACACCGCCAAAGAAAAACCAAGCCAGGGCGAGGTTCTCGCTGTTGGCTCCGGCGCTCGCGGCGACGACAATGAAATCGTACCGATGGACGTCAAAACCGGCGACAAGATCCTGTTCGGCAAATGGTCGGGCTCGGAAGTTCGCATCGACGGCGAAGACCTTCTGATCATGAAGGAATCCGACATCCTCGGCATCGTCGACTAACCCACGAATTTTTGGAATTTAAGGAGCAAGCACAATGGCTGCTAAAGAAGTCAAATTTGACGTCGAAGCGCGCGACAAAATGCTGCGCGGCGTCGATATCCTCGCCAATGCGGTGAAGGTTACTCTCGGCCCTAAAGGCCGCAACGTCGTTATCGACAAATCTTTCGGCGCCCCGCGCGTGACGAAAGACGGCGTCACTGTCGCCAAGGAAATCGAGCTTGAAGACAAGTTCGAAAACATGGGCGCACAGATGGTTCGCGAAGTTGCGTCAAAAACCAACGACGAAGCTGGCGACGGCACAACAACCGCAACAGTTCTCGCGCAAGCAATCGTTCGCGAAGGCGGCAAAGCGGTCGCTGCCGGCATGAACCCAATGGATCTGAAGCGCGGCATCGAACTCGCTGTCACTAAAGTTGTTGGCGACATTAAAGAACGCGCAACAAAAATTGCATCTTCTGAAGAGATCGCCCAGGTCGGCACAATTTCTTCAAACGGCGAAAAAGAAATTGGCGACATGATAGCCAAGGCTATGGACAAAGTCGGCAATGAAGGCGTCATCACGGTTGAAGAAGCGAAATCGTTAGAGACTGAACTCGATGTTGTTGAAGGCATGCAGTTCGACCGCGGTTACCTGTCGCCATACTTCATCACCAATGCCGACAAAATGATTGCGGACCTCGAAGATCCGTACATTCTTCTCCACGAGAAGAAATTGTCGAACCTTCAGTCGATGTTGCCGCTGTTGGAGTCTGTTGTTCAGACTTCACGCCCGCTGCTCATCATCGCGGAAGACGTTGAAGGCGAGGCGCTGGCGACCCTTGTCGTCAACAAGCTTCGCGGCGGTTTGAAAATTGCTGCTGTGAAAGCGCCTGGCTTTGGCGATCGTCGCAAAGCGATGCTTGAAGACATTGCGATCCTCACCGGCGGCCAGGTCATCTCCGAAGACATCGGCATCAAGCTTGAAAACGTCACGCTCGACATGCTCGGCACGGCGAAGAAAGTCACGATCAACAAAGACGATACAACAATCATCGACGGCGCCGGCGAAAAAGCTGACATCGAAGGCCGCACGTCGCAGATCCGCCGCCAGATCGAAGACACAACGTCCGATTATGACCGCGAAAAACTCCAGGAACGTCTTGCGAAACTTGCTGGCGGCGTAGCCGTCATCAAAGTTGGCGGCGCAACAGAAGTTGAAGTGAAAGAGCGTAAAGATCGCGTCGACGACGCGCTCAACGCAACCCGCGCAGCCGTTGAAGAAGGCATTGTTCCGGGCGGCGGCGCAGCGCTACTTTATGCTGTTAAAGCGCTCGCCGGTCTTGAAGGCGTAAACGCTGACCAGACTGCCGGCGTTAATATCGTACGCAAAGCGCTCGAGGCTCCGATCCGCCAGATTGTCCGCAATGCAGGCGGCGAAGGCTCGATCGTAGTCGGCAAACTTCTGGAACAGGACGATTTCAAATTCGGCTTCAACGCACAGACCGAAGAATATGTCGATCTGATTGCAGCCGGTATCGTCGATCCGGCGAAAGTCGTGCGTCACGCGCTGCAGGACGCCGCCTCAGTTGCCGGCCTGTTGATCACGACCGAAGCCATGGTCGCCGACGCGCCGAAGAAAGAAGGCGCCGGCGGCGGCATGCCTGATATGGGCGGCATGGGCGGTATGGGCGGCATGGGCGGCATGATGTAGCCCAAGACGCAAACGCTAAAAAAATTAGTTGCGTTCAGGAAAGGGCGGCTCATTTGAGCCGCCCTTTTCACATTCACCTCGCGTCGAATTTGACGTGTTCTTGTTTGGCCTGTTTCCGAGAATGCGGTATGACCGCCTGAAAATTAGAGAAAGCTTGTTTGCGTGGGGGTTTACGAGGCATTATTTGCGCTGGATGCGCATGGAATTTGCACCGAAAATTCAGATATCTAACCATAATCGCGCGAATAGCGTAATTGAAGGCCGGAAAAATGCCGGGCCTGGGAGACCTTAATGACTGCAGCGGACGCTAATCCGTCGAAAATGAACCCGAATATGCCGCCGCTTTGGGCTTTGACCCTTGGCGCCGCGATACTCGTTCTGGTTGTTTTCTTTTGGGACGCTCTCGGCAATCTATGGATGCGCTGGGGTCAACAGGACGAGTTGAGCCATAGCTATTTCATCCCGGTAATTTCCGGCTGGCTCGTTTGGACCAATCGCAACGCCGTTATAAAAAGCATTGGCGCCCCGTCCATTGTCGGCCCTATCCTGGTCGTCATCGCCGGCTTGATGGCGCTCCTTGGCCAGATCACGCACATCTATGTATTGCAACACCTTGGCATCGTCGTTTCCATCGCCGGCCTTGTTGCCGGCTTTGGCGGCATATCGTTGTTGCGCGTTGTAGCGGCGCCGGTTGCATTTTTGTTTTTCGCCGTGCCGCCCCCTTATTGGGTAATCACAATCCTTTCCTGGAAATTCCAGCAGATGTCATCGGTGTTGGGCGTCTGGATGATTCAGATGATGGATATCCCGGTTTTCCTGACTGGCAACATTATCGATCTTGGGAATTACAAATTACAAGTTGCAGAGGCCTGTTCGGGCCTTCGGTATCTGTTTCCGTTTTTGAGCCTTGGCGTTATGACCGCCTATCTCTTCCGCGGTAAACTCTGGCAGAAGGCAGTCATCGTTATCGCCACAATTCCGATCACGATTTTTATGAACTCGTTCCGGATCGCGGTTACTGGCGCGCTGGTGCAGGCGTACGGCACGTCCCACGCCGAAGGCGCGCTGCATTTCTTTGAAGGCTGGGTTGTCTTCCTGATGTGCATGGTCGCGCTGCTCGGCGTCGTTGCGGTTCTTGCATACACATCAAAACCGCGCAAAGGCGCGCTGGATAGCCTTGGGGCGCCGGACCTTTCGCCAATTCCGCCAAGCAAGGGCGGCCTGCCGCGACCGCATATTCTCGCCGGCGTTGCTGGCGTCGCCGCACTTTTCGTTGGGCTAAGCCAGGTTTTAACGACGGACGACCTCATCATTCCAGAGCGCAAAATATTCGCTGGCGTTCCGCAGGAATTTCCCGGATGGACGCATTCCATCCGCCCGCTGGATCCGACCGTCGCCGAAACTTTGGGCGCGGACGATTCGATCGTGGTCAATTTTATTACGCCGGAACAAAAAGCTATCAATCTCTACATGGCGTATCTTGACGCGCAGAGAGACGGCCGCTCCTGGCATTCCCCGCGCCAATGTATTCCGGGCGGCGGATGGGAAATATCACAACATGATATCATCAAGGGTGAAACGCCGTCTGGTAAGCCGATCACTTATAACCGGTTGATCATCCAAAATCGCGACGTCCGCCAATTGGTTTATTATTGGTATGACCAGCGCGGCCGCAAAGTCGCCAATGAATTCACCATGAAATTCTGGTTGATTTATGATGCCGTCATGAAGAAGCGGTCAGACGGCGCCATGGTTCGCCTGATCACGCCGGTTTCAAATGCGGCAGGAATCGAAAAAGCTGATGCCGAATTGAAAGCCATGATGGACCGCATGGACCCGTTTCTTGCAGATTACGTCCCGAACTGATGTAGGCAGTCGCCATTGCCGGACGTTTATCGTCGTTATCTAAAGATGGGCCGCGCCATGCGGGTATTGATTGTTGCGCCAAATATCTCAACGCGGATGGGCGGCGAAGCCATTATTCCCTGGCATTACATTCGCGAGCTAAGCGCCCTTGGCGTCGAAGTGCATGCGCTGACCCATGAGCGTGTTCGACAGGAAATTCTCGAAAGCGACATCAATACCCGCGCAACGTTTCATTTTGCTGACGACGCCCTGATAGAAAAAGGCATTCACAAATCCGGAGCCGTCTTACCCTATGCTTTGCGAGAAACAATCTCGTCAAGCGCAATTGGCCTCGTCACCATGTTGCGGTTGGCGCGCCGGGCCCGGCGGCTGGAGCGCGAACGCAGCTTCGATGTCATCCATCAGCCAACGCCGGTCTCGCCGATGTTTCCGTCGTTTCTGCACAAGATGGATGCGCCGGTCGTCATCGGCCCCATGAACGGCGCCATGAATTACCCGCCCGCTTTTCGCAAAGATTATTCGCGCGGCGCCGGCGCCGTCGTTGGCATCGGCCGTCCGATCGCAGCTATTGCCAATGTCATCGCGCCGGGGAAGCCGCGTGCTGCGAAACTCTTAGTCGCAAACGAGCGCACTGCTGACGGGCTGCCGGGAAACGTCAAAAAATCAAAGGTTGAGATCCTCGTAGAAAACGGCGTTGATCTTGATCTCTGGTCGCCGCCGCCGACGGCAAAATCGGATCCGCCGACATTTGTCTATGTCGGCCGCCTGGTCTGGATGAAGGCGCTTGAACTACTGATCGAGGCATTCGCTAAAACTGCAGCGCCGGCAAGATTGCAAATTATCGGCGATGGACCCGAGCGCGAAACGCTGGAGGCCCATGCTCGCGCCATCGGCGCGGCAGGTGAGCGAATTGAGTTTCTGGGCTTTCGGCCACAAGCCGAAATCGCAGATTTTCTGGCGCGGGCCACCGCGCTTGTATTGCCGTCGTTGCGCGAATGCGGCGGCGCAGTTGTTCTTGAAGCCTTTGCCTGCAACACGACTGCGATCGCAACGAAATGGGGTGGTCCGTGCGATTACATCACCGACGACACCGGCTTTCTTGTGCCGCCGGAATCGCGCGAAGAATTCGTCATGGGTCTTGCGGAACGGATGACGCATCTCGCGATGAACCAAGACTTAGCCGAACGCCTAGGCGTTGCTGCGCGCAAGCGCGTTGAAGAGCATTTCACCTGGAAAGCGAAGGCTGCAAAAATTCTGGATATTTATAAAGAGCTTGCCTGACCGGTTGGCGCGTCGCACGCAACATCAAAACCGATTAACCGGAAAACCCACAACTTCCCTCGCCTGACGAGCGAAACCAGCGCCGCCTAAACGCTCACATTTTTTGAAATTCAGCCATCGCACCCGTATTACTTTGGCGACTTTATCCTCATACACCGCATCTGACCGAGCATCTCCGCGGCAACCCCAGCATGGTAAATGTCGGACCACATTAACGACGATCCGTGCGCGCGAAATTGTGCGGCGCGAATGCGCGCCGAAAATATGATATAAATCAGTGTGTTGGAGAATCAGCCTTTTTCGTCGGCGCTGCCGTAAAGCGCGCCTTGCGTAGGGGCGGTCGATAAATTACGCTTTCACGAGGGGAACTGTCATGGGCATTAGAGAAAAATTCAGCGGCGCATTTGGGCGCGTTTTATTATCCGGCATCGCGACCGGTATTGCGGCTGGCGGGCCCGCTATATCCCAAGATCGACCAGTGTTTAATCCGCGGACGATTGATCTATCGGACCTCGCGGTTCTCAACCGCGATCAAATCAAAACAAATGACGATGCAGTCACAATCGATTTCGAAGGAATAGACGGCCAAGCTTCGGGCGCCGGGATCTTGCTGACAACACAATATCGCAATGCCCATGGCGTTCATTTTGGCGACGGCGCCAGCGTCCACCGGTGCGGGCGCGTCTTTGACGATGTCAATGTTAGCCTTTGCCCATACGCCCAGGCCGCCAGCGGCGCAAACGCAGCCGCGCATGAAGTGCGTTCTGGTGGTGATGCGATGGAATTATTCTTCGATCGCCCGGTTTCAGCAGTTTCCATGCGAATAAATCCGACCGGCGGCGCAACCGATGAATTCTTTGTCGCGCAGATCAATGGTTTTAATGCAGCCGGTGATCGCGTTATTCAGAATTCCAATCGCTTTTCCTGGACGCAGGGCGCCGTGACTTGGCCAACCAGTATCGCTTTTGACGCCAAGACAGCGCAACTGACGCGCGTCACAGTCGAATTGCGCCGCGTCGCCGCCAACAATCGCGCAGTGCGTTTTCTCATCGACGACCTGTCATTGCGCTATGCGCCGGAGAGTGTCGATAGCCCTGTCTTTGGTGCGCTGAATGAATCCAGGCAAGCGCCGCAGGCGCCCGGCGCCGAAGTCGTGCAAAGCCCGGAGGATGAAGAGGCGCAAGAGGCGCTGCGGATTTATCCGGCGGCGCGGCGCATTCGAACAAAGATCGATTGGGACGCTGCCGAAGCCATGGTCCAGACTCAAAACGATATGGGACTAACGCCCGCAGCTCTCGCACCCGGCGGCGATCTTGATCGCGCAACGCTGCCCGTTTTGTTGCCGCAAAATGCCGACGGTCCAGTTGATCTCGCGACGCAAACCAGCGGCGATAGCTTCAGCGCAACGTTCAAATCCGGCGGGCGCATGTATGATTATTACGGGACCCGCGTCATGACCGTCGTGAATTCCGGCGAGAGCGGCGGCCCAAATATCACGTTACTGGAACTGGAATATGGTCTCGGCGCTTCGTTTAATCTTTTTGGCGCCTCCTATCGCATTGTGCGCTATTGCGAAAACGACAATGCCGAGGAAGACGCCGCCTGTTTAGACAAGGAGGCGCTCGGCGAGCACATCAAAGATGTTGTCGTCGCCCTAGGCGAAAAAGCGGGAGAGCGGCCATGATCGATCTCCGCAAATTAAAGTTTCATCTGATTTTGTCGGCTGGCGTTATCGCCCTTGCCGCATGCGAGGATAAAGGCGCAGGGCCGGTGCCGGAAGAATTCGGCGAGGACGGTCCCGAAACACCAGGCGCCGATGCGGATACCGACACAGATACGGATGTGGATGATACGCCGCCGGACCCCCCGGAGCCGGAATTACCTGCATTTGAATTGCCGCATTTTCCGCCGGGCGATTTAATCGACGGTTCTTCGCGCACCAAAGGCGATACCGGCTACACGGAACCAGACGTTGCGGCGCCCTTTATGCGGTTTCCAATTGAGCGGGGGCCGGCGTTCTTAAATTCCCAGATATTGCATCCAGGCGGCGGCGGATACGCCAGCGGCCAATGGCCGCCAGTCCCGGGCGCGGAAAACGATGTTGCGAATTATTCCTATCCTTGGCGGGATAATTTTTGCGAAGTCCGGTTCAAGTCTAACGGATTGTGTGATGGCGATCAGGGGCATCATGGACAGGATATTCGTCCGGCGACCTGCGATAATGGCGTTCTATGGGCGGTGGCGCCGGAACGCGTAAAGGTCCGCAATATTGGGTCAACCCACCTCGTAAATCTCTACGGGCTCGACAGCGGACTTCTTTATACGATGCTGCATATGGACCGGCCCTTGGCGCCTGGCGTTGTCAACGGCGCCGTTTTAGAGCCGGGCTCGCGCATCGGCAAAATTTCAAATATCTCCGGCGGATCAACAGCGGCTTGCCCATCGGCGCGCTGCACGTCGGTGCACCTCCATTTTGAAATTTGGCACGGCGCGGCGGAAACCGGCGGCTTTAGCCAAAAAGGCGTCGGGCCATTATCTCCATACACCAGTCTTGTAGAGAGCTATCTCGATCTGGTTGAGGAAGCGCCCGATGGTGAAGACTGGTCCTCGCCAATCGCGCCGCCAGCCAGCTCATCGGTCTGCCGTACGCCTTAAATTTCATTATACGGAACAATTCACGCGGCATGTATATTTGCAATTCGGAATTGCTAACGCCATATAGCAATTATGCTCAACCAGCTTTTATCTTCCGCAGCCCTTGGCGCAATCTGGGTATACCAGCGCAGCCTGTCGCCGGTACTTTATTTTTTTGGCGCCCGCTGCCGGCACTACCCTTCGTGTTCAGCCTATAGCGCCGATGCCTTCCGCAAGCACGGCGCGTGGCGCGGCTTCTGGTTGACCTTGTCGCGACTTGCTCGCTGCCATCCATTGGGGAGCTCCGGCGTTGATCCAGTCCCGGAAGGTCCTGCGCGGCCATGGTGGCGCCTCGACCGTCAGGGCGACTGGAGCTGGCGCGAACGGGATTAAGTCCTCTCGCCACATTAACGCGCTCGAAAACTCTATTTCGTAAAATTTGCCAATGACGTATGACTGGATTGATATAGAACGCCGACTTGGCCTGCGCGATGCGCAGAGTTTTGCGCGCAATGTTGTTGAGCCTTGTCTGCGCGATGTCGTCGCCGAACCGGACGGAATGGACGGCGCGCCTGATCGAATGCAATTGCCCACGAGTGTCGGCTTCGTAGTATTCCTGGTTTTACTTTTCTTCGCGGCGAGCATTCTACCAAATAATTTCGTCGGCGAGGTTTTAAAGTTTATTCTGTTCCCACTTCTGTTTCTGGCGTCTATCGCGGGGTCGTTTTTTGTTTTCAAGGACCGCTTTATTGGTTTGTTTCTCGCAGGTCGCGATCGGTTTTTGCTGCGCTCGAAGGCGCTGACCGCTATCGCGGAACGACTTGGGCTAACCTATGTGCCCTCGCCGGGCGGAGCGCCAGAACTATTGAAACGATTTGCTAAATGGAAATTTGCGCCGAAGGAATTGCAAGAGATCGCTACTTTTTTAGATGACCATGGCGGCATGGATGACGCTCTCGCAGACGTTCGCCGTTCCGGTATCATGGCGCCGAGTGTGGCGGTGCTCGCAAGCGTTGAACAGAAGGAAAAATATCTCAAACAATATTCCGAATTCGCCCAAGTCGAAGACGGCTTTCAAGGGTCGCGCAACGGTGTCGCATTCAACGCCTTTGAATGGATTGAGTCTGTTGAGGACGCGCCCAACGTTCATCATTTGGCGCTCGTGATGACCGCGCCTACGCGGCTTTACGGCGTCACTCAATTCCGCACGAAAGGCGCAACATGGCCGACCACCGCCGACGTTAATGAGATGAAGCAAGTCGGGCTCGGGGTCCCTGAATTCGAGAAACGATTTCGCCTGCGATCAACGGACCAGGTCGAAGCCCGCGTGATTTTCAATCCGGCGGTCATCGAACGAGCAATCACGCTTGCGCACGATGAAACCCTTCGCGCCGTCGCGTTCGATGACCTGATTATATTTGATGTTGCGGGCGAAAACCGCTTTGAGATGGTCGATCTCGCCACCGGGGCCTGGAGCGAAGCAAGTATTCATCAGACATTCGCCAATATCGCTGAAATGCTTGAATTGGTCGACGCCGTAGCCCACGCATTCATGTTGCGCGCAAAATCTGCCTAATTGCGCTTTGTTGCACGGTTTTCGCGGTTTAGCGCCATTGAGCCCGCGCGCGTTTTCACGTATTGCCCGGAAGCTGTGGCGCCAAGCGCGCGACGTTGAATTCACGCCCTATCGGCAGCAGGAAAAACAGACAAAGCACCATGGTCGCCATTACCCTTCCCGACGGTTCCGTTCGCCAATTTGACGGCGCTGTCACTGGAACAGCTATTGCTGAAGACATATCCAAGTCACTCGCCAAGAAAGCGCTGGCGATCAAGGTCAATGGCGAGGTGCGCGATCTTTTCGGAGAAATCACCGACGACGCCAATGTCGAAATCATCACGCGCGAGCATGAAGACGCTCTTGATATTATTCGCCACGATACGGCGCACTTGATGGCGCAAGCTGTTCAGGAATTGTTTCCCGGAACGCAAGTCACGATCGGCCCAAACATCACGGACGGGTTTTACTACGACTTCGCGCGCGATGAACCATTTTCCAGCGATGACCTCGCCAAAATCGAAAAGCGCATGTCGCAAATTGTCGATGAAGGCCGAGCGACCCGTCGCGAAATTTGGGACCGCGACCAGTCTATCGCGCACTTCAATGAAATCGGGGAGAAATATAAGGCCGAGATCATTGCCGACTTGCCGGCCGATGAAGACGTCAGGATCTACTATCACGGCGATTGGCATGACCTTTGTCGCGGCCCGCATCTGCCAACAACCAGGCATATCGGAAAAGCGTTCAAATTGATGAAAGTCGCCGGCGCATATTGGCGCGGCGACCATCGCAACGCTCAATTGCAACGGATCTATGGCACGGCATGGGCGAACGAAAAAGATTTAAAAGCCTATCTTCACCGTCTTGAAGAAGCTGAAAAACGCGACCATCGCAAACTTGGCCGTGAAATGGATT
The DNA here is from genome assembly GCA_013002535.1 of Hyphococcus sp. Lineage (GTDB taxonomy): Bacteria > Pseudomonadota > Alphaproteobacteria > Caulobacterales > Parvularculaceae > Hyphococcus. The sequence goes on along the minus strand of JABDJK010000027.1, from coordinate 16,728 downwards.
TGTTCCATTTCCAAGTGGAAGCGCAAGGCTCCGTCTTCTGGCACCCAAAAGGCTACATCATTTGGCGCGAGCTCGAAGGTTACATCCGCCGCCGCCTTGACGCCGATGGATATGGTGAAGTCAAAAGCCCACAACTTCTCGATTCAAAGTTATGGGAATTGTCCGGCCACTGGGGCAAGTTTCGCGAGAATATGTTCGTCGTGCCGGACGAGGTTCCATCTACCGAGGAAGAGGGGCCGGTATTTTCCGGCGAGGGCGGTTTAATGGCGCTAAAGCCGATGAACTGTCCAGCACATGTTCAGATCTTCAAGCAAGGCATCAAGTCATATCGTGATTTGCCGATCCGCATGGCGGAATTTGGCTGTTGCCATCGCAATGAGGCTCATGGCGCATTGCACGGCCTTTTGCGCGTCCGTCAGATGACGCAGGACGACGCTCATATTTTCTGTCGCGAAGACCAGATCACAGACGAAACCAGAAAGTTTCTCGATCTCTTTTCGCGGGTCTATAGTGATATGGGCATGACAGACATTGCCTATAAGTTGGCGACCCGCCCAGAGATGCGCGCAGGCGATGACGCAACCTGGGATCGCGCTGAGAAGGCGCTCGCCGACGCGCTTACAGCCGCAGGGCTAGAGTTTGAGTACGCCGAAGGCGAAGGCGCGTTTTACGGACCGAAACTGGAATTCCACCTTACCGACGCCATTGGCCGAACCTGGCAAGCAGGCACTTATCAACTCGATTACGTGTTGCCGGAGCGGCTTGACGCCACTTACATCGACGAGACCGGCGGCAAGCAGCGCCCAGTGATGCTGCACCGCGCTGTGTTCGGCACGTTCGAGCGTTTTATCGGGCTATTGATCGAACACTATGCTGGCAAGTTGCCGCTTTGGCTGGCGCCCGTGCAAATCGTCGTTGCTACAATTACATCTGAGGCGGATGAATACGCAGAAAAAATTGCGCAGGAATTTCGCGCAGCCGGCCTGCGCGTCGAAACCGATACGCGCAATGAAAAGATCAACTACAAGGTGCGCGAGCATTCGCACGCAAAAGTCCCCGTGATTGCCGTCGTTGGCGCCCGCGAAGCCGAGGAAATAAAAGTCTCTTTGCGCAGGCTCGGCGAAAAAGCACAATCTGTACTGCCGCTTGAAGAAGCCTTGAAAATATTAAGCGATGAGGCTGTCGCGCCAGACCTACGCAATCAATAGGGTGTTTAAGCGATGCCTATGACCTTGCGAGAACGCCGGGACAAGGCAAGCCTCATACTCATGTATGGCTTGTTTGCAATATTGCCGCTTACTGTTGTTTTTGGACATAAGGGCGTTGCACCCTGGATTCTGCTAGCTAGCATCCCGGCATTCTTTCGGGGCGATTATTGGCAATCAGCATTTGGCGCCATTTTTGACAACGCGAAGTTTGATAATCCCGTTGTTATTTGCTTCGCCGCTCTTTGTTTTTTTTGCATCTGGATTTTCATCTCCGGTTTTTGGTCCCCAAAACATCACCATGGGCTCGGCTGGTATGTAATGGCGCCGGCATTGGTTGGCGGCAGCGTAATTTGGTTTTCTTTGAATATTTCGCGCCTTTGGGCTTATCGACTCGCATTTGGTTACGCACTTGCAATAATTTGCGGAATGGCAGTGCTGGCGTTTGAAGGCGTCAATGGCGGCATGCTGCGAGGCGTTATCCCGCCGGCGGATCCATCACCGGACCGCACCCGCGATATCATTGCACTTGGTCGCGGAGTGACGGCGCTAACGCCGGCATTGTTCCCGGCGGCCATTATTCTTGCCATGATCTGGAATCGATATATCGCGCTCGTTGGCTTGGCGCTGGGGGTATTGGCTGCATTCAATAATGACGTTCAAGCTAACGCGCTGGCGGTTGCGGCAGGTCTTTTAACGACGATCGCTGCGTTCAAGGCCCCAAGGAATACGCTTAGCGCCGTCATGTGGGCTACAATTGTTCTGCTCATAATGACACCTGTCCTAATGGCGGCATTGCCAGTAGATTCTATACTAAGCGCTGTAAAAGAAAATCTGTCCGTGGACAGACAGGCAGCGCTGTCATCTACGTTTCACCGATTGGTTGTTTGGAACGCGACCGCAAATCAAATAATTGCGGGATTGCCTTTCGGTCATGGCGCCGATTTCGCGAGAATTTGGAAAGAGACGGCGGGACAAGTCAGTGTTCCCGGCATCGCCGCTCCCGCGCCGGTGATTCCGCTGCACCCGCACAATATGTATTTACAAATTTGGCTTGAACTCGGATTGCCAGGTGTATTATCGCTGGCCTTATTTCTATTCTTCGGCGGTCGCGCTTTTGCCGCAAAAGACCTACCCACACCTGTCGTTGCGGCGATGTCCGGCGCCGTAACCGCCATTTTGGTGTCAATAATGATCGAAGGGAGTTTGTGGCAAGTTTGGCGATTGGCCGCTATGTCGCTCGCCGGAATGGGCGTAGCATTAGCATATATGCTTCATGAATATGGATGGCGTGAAGACGAATGACGGATGCAGAGAATAACACCGAGCCCAAGAACGTCACCGCGATAGTCATATGTTACTTTACTGGCCCGGTTCTTTCCCGCTGTCTCTCTTCATTGCGGACACAATCCGAAATCCTCGAAATCGTAATCATCGACAACGGCAGCCTCGAAGATCAAATCAAAAATGCAGTCGAACAGAGCGTCGAAAACTCATCCAGTCCACCTGTGAAGATTGTATCAGGTCACGGCAATATCGGGTTTGCTGCAGCCTGTAACAAAGGCGCACAAGCAGCTATTGGCGACTATCTTTTATTTATCAACCCCGACGCCGTCCTGCCCGAAAAGGGCTTAACGCGCCTGATTGATGACGCTGATGATTTTGCGCGCCCGTGGATGGTTGGCGCAAAGCTTATTGACCCTGATGGCGCCGAACAACAAGGGTCGCGCCGGGGTGTGTTGACGCCATGGCGAGCCTTTATTGAAGCGACGAAGCTTTATAAAATTGCGCCACAACATCCGTATTTCCGCCGCTTCAACTTGCATGACCAGCAATCACCAGCGGAAGTAGTCGCGGTGCCGACAATTTCCGGCGCTTGCTTCGTGTTGCCCCGATCGGATTATTTTCTGATAAATGGCATGGATGAACGATATTTTCTGCATGTCGAGGACATTGATTTTTGTTTGCGTTTCTCGAAAGCTGGCGGTTCGGTTTTCTTCAATCCACACGTAGCCGTTACGCATTTCAAAAGCTCAAGCCGCGCAAATCCTGTTAGAATTGAGGCGCGCAAAACCCGTGGCATTATCCGTTATTTTAATACGCATTTCGACAAGGCTTATCCGCAGTTCTTTTTGGTTTTGGTCGCAGCAGCCCTTTGGGCGTCTTTTGGGGTGCTGGCAATGCGGCGAATGGGCGGAAAAATAATTCGCCTTGCAGGGCTGCGTGCGCGTAGTGGCAGGCGGGGCCTTGAAAAAGCTCGCTCGATGACACGGCGCTGGTCTGATCGCTGAGTTAATCCGGATTTACTTTCCAAAATATTCGGCTAATTCAAACGCGTGATATGTGCGTGAAGATTTCCCTGTAGAGACCGTAACCGGTCCTATCAGATTGATTTTTCTAAAGCGATAGTCGACATGAGCCGCATCATTCCGGGTCGTGACAAAAACAACGTTTTTATGCCGTTCAGGATCAAAAGCCTTAAACGCCTCAAAGTGATTGCTCGTGTTTGAATTCACATCGATAGCGACAATCTCGGTTGCAGCCTCGCGCTGGTAATATAGCATTGCGCCCATCAATGACCGATCATCAATGACAATTGCGTCTGATTCAGCCCCAAGCATACCGATGATCGCCGCTTGTTCGTCCCAACCACGAATTTGGCGGACTGCTTCCGAAAGACCAAGCCTGTCTGCGATTGACAAATTGGACAGCGCGACACTCGCGGAGAAAAATATGAACAAATGCGCAATAAAAATTGACTTCAATAGGCCCACGCGGCGCATTTCAACCAAAGCCCAACTTGCGAGAATTACGATTGCCGGATACGCGGAAGCGGCCCAATTCGCGTGCGCACGTGAGATAAAGGCTTGGCCCGAAACAAACAGCAACGGCGTAAGCGCAAATATAAATAACGCTCGCATATATGGCGAGCCAAGCATCTGGCGACGCACACCGGAGTTCGCCAGCATCAAAATGAAAACGACTAATATAAATCCTGCAACGGCAAACTGGCTCCCCAAAAACAATGCAAGCGCATCAATCTGTAATAATTCGGCGCCCCAATTCGCGTTGTCAGCGGTATGCAAAACAGTCTGAAAATTATTATTTGCGTTCCAGATAACATTTGGGAAGACCAGCGCCATGGCGACCAGAAGCGAAACAGCAGTTTTCCAGGTTGCAAATTCCGAACGGATTGATTTTTCAAATACTACCGTTAGCAAACCCGCCAGCAGAAAATATATCATCGCGTATTTTGACATGAGACCAAGGCCGAGCCCCGCGCCAAGCAGAAGAAAGATCGGTAATCCGTTTTCAATACGGTTTGCAATCTGAAGGAACGCGAAAAGAGAAGCGGACCAAAAGAAGAGGAGTGGCGCATCGGTTGCAATTACAAACGATGACAATGTCACGCCTGGCAAGACCAGCCATAGCAAGCCGGCCCAAAAAGCTGATTGCTCTTCGAACAAGGACCGTGCTGATAGATAAATAAAAACTGCCGCGCCTAAATGAAATAACGGGGCTGACAAACGCACCGCCCATTCATCATTTCCAAAAATAGATGTTGTCGCCGCGATTGCCCAAGCAATCAATGGCGGCTTTGAAAAGTAACCAAATTCAAAAGTGCGAGACCAAAACCAATATTGAGACTCATCCGGCCCTAAATCTGTATTTGAAACGAGCAGGGTCAATATGCGAAGCGCAATGATGCCGCCCGCAATTGAAAGGAACAATACCAATACATTTGAGTCTTTGATTTTTGAAATCTTGGCGGCTCGCTATTCTGGTTTTGCGTTAGTCGTCGAGAATGTAAATTTTCAGATCGACCGGTTTCCCATTTGAGTAATTTAAGCCGCTCACCGTCGCAAGCGATTTCACTCTGGCTGAACGCGTTAAGATCGCATTTTGAAAATAATCTTCTGCGGACACATCAACGATAGCGGCGCTCACCTCGCCCGACGCCAACAGTTGGCCAGCCCTGTCGCCTGTAGTAAGTTGCGTTTGTGTTCCCAACAAAAATACTGCTGACGGCTCTGCATAGCCGGCCAATGCAACAGGCTCAGTATCATCAACAATCGGATGACGGTTTAGCTCAATTAATTCCGTCGATATGCGCGGCGAAACCGCCAATCGGTCCATAGTGGGCAAAACGCCATCGTATAATATCCATGCAAAGAGCGCGGCCAGGCACGAAGCGGCAATGCCGCCAGCATAAGCGCGGCCGCGCCAGAACAGCCACGCTATCATTATCGACGCCGCAGCGATCAGAACCGCCGCTGTAATCACGATCGGCGAAATTGGCCCTTCGCTGAAATAGTGCTTTCCTGCGCAAATAAGGAACGCTGCAAGCATCCCGACAAAGAGGTAAATTCCAGCTCCCATTCTACGCCAGTTGGTCTGCACATTCCCGTCTCGCACGGCTGCATGCGCGGCGACAATCGCTAGCGCAGGATAAACCGGAAGCACATAATGAGGCAGCTTTGTTGCTGCAATTTCGAATAGAATCCAAAAAGGTATGATCCACGCCAAAAGGAAACGAGCTTGCCAAAAGCCTCGATCATTCCAAATATGGATAAGCCCCGGCAATATAAGAGCGCTTGCGGGCCAGAACAGTATCCACATTAAACCCGCATGGTATCCTGGCAGCCCGTTATGGTTTTCCTGCGCAGCCCCAAGTTTCGCCGCCATATCGACGCCTAACGCCTCGGAGAAATACCGTCCGTCAGTTGAGACGCCTATTGCGATAAGCCATGGCGCAACGAGTATGAGCAGTATTAGAAAACCCAGCGCAAGCCGCATTCGCTTTAGCCATCGAAATCGTGGTTTCTCCGTAAAAAGACCAAACCCGGTTGCAGCAGAAACAATTGGCCCGATGGGACCTTTAATGAGAATGGCGCCGCATTGTGCAACCCAAAACATTACCGGAAATTTTAGCGTATTCGCGCGGCCTTCACGAAAACACGCATAAATTTCCAAGAATGCAAATTGCGCCATGCAGATCATAGCGAGCAACACCCCGTCTGTTTTAGCGATTGTCGCTTCTGCCGCAACCAATGGCGCGCTCGCGATCAAAAAACCCGCGAGCATTGCAGTACTGCGATCATACATTCTCAATGCGCACAGGAACGTGAACACCGAAGCAATCACAGCGCCTATGATGGACGGTAGACGGAAAGCCCAAATCTCACGCCTTTCAACATCAGAGAACAAGGAAACGCTTGCCGCTTGCAGCCAATGAATGCCCACCGGCTTCTTATTGCGCTCTTTGTCTTGAAAACGAATGTTTACAAAGTCGCCCGTTTCAAGCATTTGCACAGTTGCTTGCGCAAAACGCGCCTCATCGCGATCAAGCGGCGGCATTGAAAAAGCCCCGGCGAAACCGACAAACGCTGCAAACATCGTGACGAGCGCAAGATCGACCCAAAAGTTATGATTTCCAGACGCGACCAATAAAACCCATGCCCCTCAATTGGGTGATATTTTACAAAATGATCGTGATATTGTCTTCTATGAATTTGCGGACCCTTGGGTCAATTCATATGCCGGTCGCAAATTCGTGACCAATAACAATGAATAGGCTATTAGGCGGAAAACTTACAGACAAAGCGCCATGACCGCAGAAACTAAAGACACAGATACACCGCATCTATGCACGCAGGAACCCTGCCTTAGCGTTGTATCTCCAATGTACAATGAAGCCGGCGGTGCAGCCGCATTGGTGCGGGAAATAGACACAGCGCTAGATTCTATCAACCACGAAATAATAATCGTAAATGACGGGTCGAATGATGACACGGTAAAAATGTTGGAAGGCCTGCGGTCTCAGATACCGTCGCTTCGGATTATCAGCCATGAAAAAAACGCTGGACAAAGCAGAGCGCTGCGTACTGGGGTGATTGCTGCGCGCGCGCCGATAATCGCAATGCTGGATGGTGATGGCCAGAATAATCCAATTGACATAGTCGCCCTTTACGAAAAATTGAACGCCGGAAGCTGTGACAGCATCGGCCTAGTCGCCGGTGAGCGGACTGAGCGGCAGGACTCTAAAGCGAAAAAAATTGCTTCGTCTGCGGCCAATGGAATTCGCAAACGACTGCTGAACGACGACGCCAATGATACCGGGTGCGGATTAAAGGTGTTCTCGCGAGATGCATTTTTGAAACTTCCATATTTCGATCATATGCATCGGTATTTACCAGCGCTCATGCGTCGCGAAGGCTATGGCGTCACCTTCTTGCCAGTATCCCACCGGCCTCGACTACACGGCCAGTCCAAATACAATAATCTTGGCAGGCTCCTCGTCGCAATCCGCGATTTACTAGGCGTTATCTGGCTTTTAGCGCGATCAAGGTCGCCCGGTCGCATAACGGAATCTGGTGAATAAGGTCTTTTTGACGGCGCTAGATGTGTTAATATAGCCCGTGGACCGCTGACGCGTTGGGGGGCGGTCGTTTTAGGAGGTAAGCGGGTCATGTATCAAATGTTTCCATTGTTGGCGATTAGCTTGGTGGTCTTCGCCGTATTGACGCTCACGGGCGCGGTTGGAACCGCAGATACGCCTTGGTACGAAATGTTGTTCGTTCAATTGCCGATGGTTTCGGGCGATATGTGGAACGTTTCATGGGGCGATGTATTTTTGCTTTCGAGCATGGGGCTTTTATTCGTCGAGCTATTGCGGTCAACAAAGACAGGCTCGGAATCAATTATGAACCACGCACTTTCTGTGGTCGTATTCGTGGTTGCACTGCTTCTATTTATAATCGTTAAGGGCTTCGGGAATTCTGTATTTTTCTTGTATATGGCAATGACGTTTCTTGACTTCATGGCTGGCTTCATAGTCACAACCGTTACCGCCCGTAGAGATCTCAATGTCGCGGAAGGCACAGTCGGCTGACGACAAAATTGCTTATGCCAGAATGTTAACGATTGCACCGGGCTGATAATAGGCCCGGTCTTCGTCGTGGGCGAATCCTATAACAGGCGTTAACCCTCTCTCTTCAAAAGCGGCGACGTCCCAGATTGGACCAGGCGTAATTCTAGAATTCGCCGGCTTTTGACGGTTGCCCGCGCAAATTTTGGCAGAATTGCTGGAATTTCCTGATGGGTCGCCTCCAACTTGCGTAATCGGACGGATCGCCGGAAGATTAACAATGCCTTTCATGGTTGATGAAATGGCAATTTTTGCGCCGGTCAGGGCTACAAAGTTTCAAATTTTATTTACGGCTGACAGGTATTGTCTCGCTGTAAATATGTGAGCGGGCTTTTATGGTTGATAGCGCCAAGGCGTTCCCCGAAGATTTCGTAAGCGACAAACCGATTGCCGACCCTCAAGAGCGGCAATCTGGCGATATCGTAAACGTTGGACAGACCCAAGGCAGTGTCGCCGACGGGGTTCTTCAAACAATGTTTGAGTATGATCCACAAAGCAATTCGCTTTTGTGGTCGGATTCGATTTCTGCCGCTCGTCTGTTGGGCGTCGTCGATGCGAATTCAGTGGATACAATAGACCAGCTGAACGAAAAGATCGTGGGCGAAATCAACGAAGCTCGCAAAAAAGTTTTCCTTGGCGAAGAACAAAGTTACTTTTGTGAATACCAATTGTTGCGCGCTGGCGGCGAAACCCACTGGGTTGAAGAACGTGGCGGCTGGATTGGCGCTGGCGCAAGCAAGCGGTTGATCAGCGTCATCCGCTCTATTGAAGCGCAAAAACGTTTTACAAAACAACTTTCCTGGCTTGCAACGAACGACGAACTGACGGGATTGATGAACCGCGCTTCGCTGCGGAAAGTTTTGGAAGAGACAATCGTTAATGCGCCGTGTGACGACGCCGAAGCAACGTATTTGCTTGCCGGGATAGATGATTTAGGCGCAGTTAATAACGATTTCGGATTTGCCGAAGCGGATAACGTCATAGTCGAAATCGCAAACAGACTGGCGCACGCATTAGGGCCCGATGACCAAATTGGCCGCGTCGCCGGTACAAAGTTTGGCATAGTAATTTCGACAGGAACCGAAAAGGACGTTCGCGAAACATGCGTGCGCTTGATGAATGCGGTTCGAGAAAGTGTGATTGACACGCGAAAAGGCGGCATTGCCGCTTCGATTTGTTTGGGCGCTGTTTCTTTGCCGGAACACGCAGATACTGTAAATCTAGCGATGGCCCGGGCGGAAGCAGCACTGGACGCCGCTAAAAGACTTGGGAAATCCAACTGGTCTTCATTTTCTGAAAAAACTGACATTGTCAGCATGCGTCGACGAAATTCGCACATGTCAGATGTCATTTTAACCGCACTAAACGAACGTCGGGTCAGACTGGCATTTCAGCCGATCGTTTCCGATCTCGATGAAACGCCGAAAAAATTTGAATGCCTTATCAGAATGCGCGGTGAGGACGGCCTGGAGATCCCTGCCCCTGAGTTTATTCCGACCGCTGAAAGGCTAGGGTTGGTTCATCTGCTTGATCGCCGTGTGCTCGAGCTCGCAACGAATACATTGGAGATATGTCCGGACATCCATCTAAACGTCAACATTTCTATGGAAACTGTGAAGGACTTCGTCTGGGCGGAGGGGTACATTTCGCACTTGCGTGCAAACGAGGCGCTGGCAGACCGCATTACTGTCGAATTGACCGAAACACAGATCATTGACGCAATTGATGCGACTATCGAATTTGTTTCGGAGATTAAAAAACTAGGTTGCTCATTCGGGATCGACGATTTTGGCGCTGGCTATACGTCATTTCGAAATCTGAAAGCGATGGATATCGATATCTTGAAGATCGATGGATCGTTCGTAACAGGCGTTGCATCGTCACGGGAAAATCAGCTGTTTGTCAGAACGCTATTGGACCTTGCCAGGAATTTCGGGATGAAAACTGTAGCGGAATGGGTCGATAACGAAGCCGATGCAATGCTGCTAAAAGGGCTTGGCGTTGATTTTCTGCAAGGTTTTCTCTTAGGCAAACCGGAAACCAATCCGAATTGGTTGCCTGAGGGCGCGCCTAATGACCCGCCAAACGGTCGCTTTTAGTAAAAAGAAATCTCATCAATTTCAGTTTTACGCGCCCTGTTCCTCAAGTTTGTCTAGCTTGCGTTGAAGCGCGGCAAGCTGCGTGCGCAACTCATCAATGTCACCGGAATCTTCGGCGTCGCCTGAACTCGGACTGGCGGCCGACGTCGATTGCATTGGCGTAAACATCCGCATTGCCTGCTGGTAGAGTTCCATATTTTTTCGAATGCTTTCTTCGAAAAAAGTATACCCTGGCGCGTTGCCGAAGGTATCGCGCATCTTTGTGCGAAAATCTTCCTGATTGCGCGAAAAGGTATCCATGCTCATTTCCAAATAGGACGGAACGAAACTTTGCAGACTGTCTCCGTAAAACTTTATGAGCTGGCGCAAAAATTGGACAGGCAACATACTTTGCCCTTTGGATTCTTCTTCGAAGATAATTTGCGTAAGCACCGGATGGGTGATGTCGTCGCCGCTCTTCGCATCGTAAACGACAAAATCCTCGCCGTTCTTGACCATCTCCGCCAGATAATCGAGTGTTACATAAGAACTTGTCGCGGTGTTATAGAGGCGCCGGTTCGCGTATTTTTTGATGACGATCGGATCACCGGTCGCTCCATTCTTGGAACGACCCTTCGTAGATTTCTCGGACATTGCCGCGGTTCCTCTCCGTTTCGCGGCGCTCTGGAAAACGTTCCGGCTGCCGGCATTGTTGTTGCGCTGCACGCATTTTTTGCATTTGCTCACCGGAATATAGCACGGAGAGTGCGAAATCCTACGGTTTTCCATGTGTTTGATAAATCAATTATCAATGAAAGCGACTGTGACATTTATATTTTTTTCAATGATATCAACATGTTGCATGAACCCGCCAATGCTGGGCTAAAAGCACGCCGTATGATTGACCGCCAGCGGGCTTGAATTTTGGGTGCATTGCACATCTTTGCGCCCCATGGGGAGGGAGCGATTTCGCTAAAAATTTCTGGTTTAATCGTGATTGAGGTTCGAAACTGTGTGCGATACCAAACCGATGAGCTACCACTGCACTGAGAATTACGTGCAACATTTTTAACAAGCCAAGGAGAAATCAAATGGCGCGCAACGCGATTGTTACAGGCGGGACAAGAGGAATAGGTGCAGCGATCGCGACACGTTTGAAGCAACAAGGATGCATCGTTGCCGCAACATATGCAGGTAATGACGAAGCGGCTGCAAAATTTAAAGCCGATCACGATATCGCTGTATATAAATGGGATGTCGGAGACTACGCCTCTTGCAAAGATGGCGTCGCAGAGATTGAAGGCACGCAAGGACCGACCGATATCCTCGTTAACAATGCTGGTATTACGCGCGACGGTTTCTTTCACAAAATGTCGCCGGAACAATGGGGCGAGGTCATACGGGCTGACCTCGATTCCGTTTTTAATATGAGCCACCAGGTGTTCTCTGGCATGCGTGAGCGCGGATTTGGACGCATCATCAATATCTCATCCATCAACGGCCAAAAAGGTCAAATGGGTCAAACCAACTATTCAGCAGCGAAAGCGGGCATGATCGGCTTTACCCGCGCACTGGCGCAAGAAGGCGCCCGAAAAGGAATAACGGTAAATGCTGTAGCGCCAGGATACATTGCGACAGAAATGGTCGCCGCAATGGACGAGAAAGTTCTTCAGTCAATCACAGCGCAGGTGCCCGTGGGCCGGCTCGGAACAGCAGAAGAAATCGGCGACTGTGTCGCTTTTCTTGCCGACGACAACGCCGGATTTATTACGGGGTCTGTCTTGTCGGCAAATGGCGGGCAATATATCGCCGCGTAAAAACAGCGAAGTTTCAGCATATTAGTCCAATTCTACGTGTGATCGGCGCCATTATTTTAACAAATTGAGCCGTTACGCTTTCATCTTGATTGGAAAGATGGCGTGGTCATTTGTGCGGTATGAAATCAATTAAAAATGCATTGATGATTGGATTGGCGCCAGTCCTTGTATTGTTTTCGCAATCAGGAACGAACGCCCAGGAAATCGCGCAATCTGTTGTGCAATCTGACGACAGCCCATTTAATGCTCTTGTTGGCCGAAAACGAGTGCGCCGACAAACAACAAGCAATCGTCGTTATCAAATCGATCGTTACGTCCTAGCCGCTGACGACAGGACGTTGCTCTTTGAAGCGCGCGCCAACGAGGCCCGCGTCCAGTTTCTTTGCAGTGATGACGATCGACGTCTCGATTGTTTGCTGGACACGGAATTGCCATCGCCGGAAATCATTCAGCTTACGGCGACCCGTGGCCCCCGCGGCGATGTCATTTATAAAAATAGCCATGGAGACACTTTGCTTCGAATAGCGTCATACGGCGGCGCCACTGTGTTCTGGCCTGGCTCCTTCGAAGGATCCGCAGCGTCGAAATCATTTGGCGATGACCCGCCTCTAAAGCTCCCATCAGCTGACATCGAAGTAGTCTCGAGGCGAGCAAAAGCCGCGACAGCATATATTAGCGCAAAAACTGGCGCGCCAATTGTGTTTAATGTCGACGTCGCACGATCTAATGGCGCCGGTGACTTCGGGGTTTTGGCCGACGCAGTTTTGCGAACAGCGGCAGGAATAGGCTCAGTCGCCAAAGACCCAACGGGCGCCGCAATAATATCGAACCGAATTTCGCAAGTTCAGTTTGTAGGAAGGGAAAGCCCAGCCGTTGAATTAAGCGGCGATGCCCTTGTCGTCGGATATTCACCAACTGACGATCTGGATGGGCGACCGTCGTCAGCGACGGTGAGCCGATATCTGGAAGAGACGCTTTAGGTATATTATCGCACTCAAGAATAAACGCTCATCTGTCGAAAAACCGCCTTATTGCAAATATAGCTTCTGGAAATGTTCTGCTACAGGCCAAAAGAAATTCGAAAATTCTTAGCAACGGTATTTTCGCTGACGGCATTTTCGATTCAGTCGCCGATACATGCCCAGTCGTTAAAAGAACTTCGCTCACAAGACGCTGAAGAAGCACAACTCAACCAGGAAATTTCTTACACATCGACAATTTGCGGGCGGCCGATCAGCGCCAATATTGATTGGAAATCAGCCGCAGATTGGCCAGATGATGTGAGCCTTGCGGCAGCGTGTGATAGCGCACTAAGTGCATTGGAAGCGGCCTGCCGCACTGACCAAACTTTGGTCGTAACGAAATTTATTTGCGCGGGCGACGCCAGCGGCGCCTTGCTTTCTGGATCGACGTTGCGTTACGGGGCCGCGCCGGGGGCGAACGGGTTTTCAATTACAAAATCCTACCTTGAGCGATTGCGCTAACCGACACCGGTCACCGAAATTTTTTCTAGAACGCCAACGCGGATACCATCGAACACATATTGCGTCGAAAGCGCCATAAGAAGCATTCCAAGCAACCGCGAAATGACATTCATGCCAGTACGTCCCAAGGCGTCGGCAATTTTCCCTGCAAATGCCATAATAAGAACGCCACTGATAAGAACAACGTAACAAGCAAGCAACGAGGCGCCGCGAGCAGGCCAACTAGCTTCAGCATCTCCCATCAACAACATTATGGTCGCGATGGCTCCCGGGCCCGCCATCAGCGGAATCGCCAACGGAAAAAAGGCGATGTTTTCGCGAGATGACGCCTTCGGTCCCGGCGTTTTCGCTTCGAGTTCGCCGTCCGGTTCAAAGAACATTCGAAATCCCATCAGGAACAGCAAAATTCCACCAGCGGTTCGAAACGCCTCCATAGAAATACCGAGATGATGCAGCATAGCATTCCCGGCAAGTCCAAAAAAAGTTAACAAGCAAGCAGCGATAAAGGCGGCTTCCAGCGCTATTTTTCGCTGTCGCGACGGCGTTTCGCCACGCGCTAAAGTGGCAAATATCGGTGTCACCATTATCGGATCGATGACAATGAACAGCGTGACGAATGACGCTACGAAAATCGGGAGCAATTCGGCGAGCATGCGGATACCTTAATTGAGTTTCCGCCTATTTGCGACGCTGCGGCTTTGTGCGCAAGAAAAATCAGGCTCGCAGCGTGCCTGCCATGCCCATTCTATCCAAACTGGTTCATAGTGTTGTCTTTGCCACCGGCTTTTAGGGCCGCCTCGCCGGCAAAGTATTCCTTGTGATCATCGCCGATGTCTGAGCCGGCCATGTTCTGGTGTTTGACGCAAGCAATCGATTGCCGAATTTCCTCACGCTGAACATTTTTAACATACCCCAACATTGCCTCCTCGCCGAAATAACGCTTGGCGAGATTGTCAGTAGATAGCGCCGCCGTGTGATAAGTCGGCAGCGTGATTAGGTGATGGAATATGCCAGCCCGAGCCGATCCGTCGCGCTGGAAGCTTTGAATGCGTTTATCAGCTTCTATCGCCAATTCCGTTTCATCATACTCAATGCTCATCAACTTTTCTCGGTCATATGCTGAAACGTCTTTGCCCGCCTCAACCCAAACGTCGAAAACCTGCTGGCGGAAATTCAAGGTCCAATTAAATGATGGTGAATTGTTGTAGACAAGCTTTGCATTTGGCACGACCTCACGAATGCGGTCGACCATGCCTGCGATTTGCTCAACATGCGGTTTTTCCGTTTCGATCCACAAAAGGTCGGCGCCATATTGCAGCGACGTTATGCAATCGAGAACACAGCGATCTTCGCCGGTTCCTTTCCGGAATTGGAATAAGTTCGACCGCAGACGCTTTGGGCGCAGCAGCTTCCCGCCGCGATTGATCAGAACATCGCCGTTAGCGGTTTGCTCCGGCGAGACTTCTTCGCAATCGAGAAATGAATTGTATTGATCGCCTAAGTCGCCCGGCTCAGCGCTGTAAGCAATTTGTTTCGTCAAACCGGCGCCAAGAGAGTCTGTGCGAGCCACAATAATACCGTCATCAACGCCAAGCTCCAGGAATGCGTATCGACAGGCGCGGATTTTCGCCAGAAAATCTTCGTGCGGCACCGTAACTTTGCCATCTTGGTGTCCGCATTGCTTTTCGTCGGAAACCTGATTTTCAATTTGCAAAGCGCATGCGCCTGCTTCGATCATCTTCTTGGCTAATAAATATGTAGCTTCTGCATTACCAAAGCCAGCATCGATATCAGCAACGATCGGCACAACATGCGTTTGGAAACTATCTATATTGGATTGAATTTCGCTCACCTTCGCGCCATCGCCAGCATCGCGTGCAGCATCGAGATCCCGAAACAGTATTCCCAGCTCGCGCGCATCCGCTTGTTTCAAAAATGTATAAAGCTCCTCGATCAATGCGGGTACAGACGTTTTTTCGTGCATTGACTGGTCTGGCAGCGGCCCGAACTCTGACCGTAGCGCAGCAACCATCCAGCCGGAGAGGTAGAGGTAACGCCCCTTGGTGGATCCGAAATGCTTTTTGATGGAAATCATTTTCTGCTGTGCGACGAAGCCATGCCAACAGCCGAGCGATTGCGTATAATTAGCAGGGTCTGCGTCATACGCGGCCATGTCGTCTCGCATGATTTTCGCGCAGTATTTTGCAATATCGAGGCCTGTTTTGAAGCGGTTTTGCGCGCGCATCCGGTCAACCGATTCCTGACTGACGCCTTGCCAAGACATTGTGGCTTCGTTTTCAGCAGCAACATTATTTTCAAACGGCATAATTCTGGTCCTCTTGGTGCGGTGAGCGCCTTGCGCTGACCAATTTCCAAATTTGAGTACCGAAAAATCATTTATTTTGCATGTGCGAAGGCGTGAAATTGTATAATTTTTTATATATTTACAGTAATATTGTAATTTCCTTACAGATTCCCGTATAACCATGCGCAACTGGAGGCATGCAGATGGCCGAACATCATGCGTTTGTTGGCCCTCGAATCAGGCGACTGCGCCGCGAGCTCGGCATCACGCAGGCCGCAATGGCGCAGGATCTGAATGTTTCGGCGTCGTATATCGCACTGATTGAGCGAAATCACCGACCGATTTCAGCCGAGTTGCTCATTCGTCTCGCCGAATCTTACAATGTCGATATTGCGTCTTTTCGCGACGCCGATGCTGACGCGATTCAGCAATTACAGGACGCGCTGTCTGATCCTGTATTCACCAACGCGGGCATCAGCCGTGATGACTTGCGCGATTTGTCGGCTGTAAATCCAGCGCTGACAGACGCGGTCGCATCCCTTTATCAAAGCTACCGGTCCAGCCAGCGAGCCGTGATGGAATCTCGCGCTAGCGGCGGAGCAATTATTGATCCGCTTGAGGACGCACGTCAGTTCATAACGAAAAATCATAACCACTTCCCCGCGCTCGACGAACCCGGCGAAGAAATCGCGCGGGCGCTTGGTCGCTCAAAAGGCGCCGTACTTGATGCGGTTGCGGCAAGACTAAAAAACAAGCATTCGCTGGAACTGCGCATACTACCGGACGATATCATGGCTGGCGCGTACCGGCGCTATGACCGCCATCGTCAACAAATCGCGATTTCGGAAACGCTGGATCAGGCAAGCCGTGTCTTTCAAGCGATTTTGCAGGTCATTTTACTCGAATGTGGA
>JABDJK010000014.1 GCA_013002535.1 Hyphococcus sp. | reverse complement strand
AAAGCCGGTGAGTTATCCGAAGCATTGCAGCGGTTCTCGCGCGAGAGCGGCATGGCGATTATTTTTAACCATGCGTTGGTAGAGGGGCGGAAATCTAGGG
The DNA here is from genome assembly GCA_013002535.1 of Hyphococcus sp. Classification (GTDB taxonomy): domain Bacteria; phylum Pseudomonadota; class Alphaproteobacteria; order Caulobacterales; family Parvularculaceae; genus Hyphococcus. Next base: position 26,023 of record JABDJK010000014.1, on the reverse strand, counting down.
CTGTAAAAGGCCGCTACACTTGCGGTGAAGTCTTATCATTGATGTTGGATGGTATGGGCCTCGACTACAAGTCGATTGACGAAAATACCTGGGTCATCACCGAAAGCAACCAGCGGATCAAGTCCGCGCTGGCGCCCGAAAAAATCGAGAAACAATATGCGCCGTCACAGGACGAAATAATTGTAACGGCAAATTATCTGATGCCATTCCAGTCTGCGGGCGCACGGGCTTTATACGATTTAGATGAAGAGCAGTTGCGCCTTTCTGGCGCGATTAACGTTTCTGAGCCGATTTATGAACTGCCGGCCTCTGTTTCATCGGTGACGTCCGCGAATACGGCGCTCTTATTGTCATCGGGCGGGTTAAACCTCGCTGATCTACGCGGTTTAGGGCCGTTGCGAACGCTCGTTCTTGTAAATGGCCGGCGCTACGTTCGTACGAGCGGCGGCAATGGAAGCGTCTTTGGCGTTGATTTAAACTCCATGCCGGCGGCATTCATTGAGCGCATTGAAATCGTCAATCAAGGCGCAGGCGCTTCTATCGGATTGGAAGCTGTCGCCGGCGCGGTGAACATCGTTACTCGTAATGAGCTAGATGGCGCGGTGATAACAGCGAGCGGCGGCGTTTCCGAACGCGGCGACGCCGAAGAATATTCGGTATCAATACTGGCTGGACGCAGGTTTTTAGAAGGCCGTGCTCATTTTATGGCGGGCGTCACATTCACCTCAGAGCCGTCGCTTTTGTTGCAAGAGCGTCCCGAATACGGCATCCCATACGGGTTTGGCAACGACGGTCGTGTGAGCAACGCAACAGAAGGGGAGTTTTTGCCGGGTTTTGGCGGCAGCTCAATTACACCGAACGGATTACTCGCTGGCGTCGTCGGCGTAGACAACAGCGTCAGATTGTTTGGGCCGTCGTCAGACACAGTGGCGTTTATGGCTGACGGTTTAAGCTTTGCGCCCGTTGAACGCCGACTCGATCAGCTTTACAATTGGATGACGGACTTTTCAGCATTGCCCGAACTTGATCGGACTATTGCGTACGCCGCCGGTGAATTTGAAATTTCACCAAATCATAAATTCTACTCCGAAGTTCATTTCGCAAACTCCAATGTAGGCACTCAAGTCGCCTCATCGCCGGTCGGGGTATTTAACGGCCACAACAGATTTTATGGCGACGCCATTTTCGTGCCTGCAGATAATCCGTTTATTCCGGCCGGTCTTTTAGAACTGGCTTCTGGCAACATCGGCGGAGGCGACGTTGCGGGCGTTCTTGTTTCCCGGCGCTTCACTGAACTTGGTCCGCGACGCCGCGACATCAACCGCGAGACATTTCAAGTGCTCGGCGGCTTTTCCGGGCAACTTTCCGATAGCTGGACATACGACATATTTTATCAATTTGGAGAAAACAAAACCAGAGATCGTGCGATTGGTCCAGCCCACAGCGAACGCCTTTCGATTGCGCTTGATGTCGATCGATGCGGCGCGACGTCGGGTTGCTCGCCGATTAATATTTTCGGGTCCACAAATATTACGCCGACGCAGGCGGATTTTATTCGTGCGGCGCCAAGGCTCCGGCGGCTTCGGACGCGCGAACAAGTTGCGCAAGCGGAAATTTCCGGCGTTCTCTACGATTTGGCCGACCATTCGGCAGGGTTAAATCTCGGTGTTGAACACCACCGCGAACGATTGACCGACATTTTTGAACCACGCGCCGAGGGTGGGTTCGGATTAGGGGAGTTCGATTTTGCTGGGTCCGATGCAAATGTTGCATTCACCGACTTTTTCGCTGGCGCCAATTTACCATTGTTAGCCGAAAAACCTGGCGCGCAATTGTTGGAGATTGCGGGCGCATATCGATGGACGAAACGCCATGATGCTAGTGGTTTTTCAAATATTGGCGCAAATCTCCGTTGGTCGCCAATGAACGGAATTGAGCTCTATGGACAGGCTTTTCGCGGCGGCCGGGCGCCAACAAATGTTGAGCTATCATTCAGCGGCGCGGATACGCTGCAATTATACTTTGATCCCTGTGCGGAAATGTCGACGACGGCTTCGATAAATGTAATCGAAAACTGCATGTCGGATGGGCCTTTGGGCGTGAGTTCCGGGTTCGAACAAGAGCAACTATATCAATTGATATTACAGCGGGGAAATCCGGCGTTAGCCGAAGAGAAAATCCATTCTGAGCTTTTTGGCGGATCGATTGAAATTGACGCCTTGCTGGGGCGCGAGATTGGTTCAATGCGCGTTTCTGCTGATTGGCGGCGACAGCGCGTCAGTGATGCAATTAACACGATTGGCGGATCCGAGAGTTTGTTCCGGTGTTACACAAGCGAAAATTTTTCCGATCGAATTTGTGGCGAAAATCCTGCTACGGGAGAATTATTCATTCAGCGTGATCCGCTCACGCAACAAGTTATTTCGACCGGGGGAACGCCAATCAACAATGGACGATTAAGGTCCAGCGGACTGGATGCCCGAATACAATATGTTTTGGAATTAGACGGCGCACCATTAGTCGATATATTCGCGCTGGATGTCCTCTATACCTATATTCATCGCGTCCGACGGCTCGATGAATATCTGGGCACGATAACTGAATTTGAAGGAAATCACGATTATCCTCGCCATCAAATCCATGCAACGGCGACGCTTAGCACAGATACGCTGAAAACAATCTGGACGGTGCGCCGGCGCGGCGCAGCGTTTAGCGCCGGCAGAACAGATGTCCCGGAAGCTCGTCTTCCAGCAAAAACATATCTTGATTTCGTGCTGCAAGCTCGGCCGGAAGACAACATCATTGTCTATGGCGGCGTCGATAATGTTTTTGATACGAAAATTCCTATCGTACCCTATGCGCGCAACGGACTGTATTCCGAATATTATGACCCTGTTGGCCGGCGGTTTTTTGCTGGAATAAAGGCCGAATTTTAGGGTCTTAGCATGTTTTTGCACCGGAATTTTCTTGGCGTTCCGATACGCAACACTCTAGAGTTGCGGCTTCAGGTAACCCGGACGGGAATATGCGCGCCTATCATCTGTTCATTCGACTGACGGTATATTATGTGGCGATTAGCGCGACCGTTTACACCGCGGTGACGCTCTATCCCAGTCTGCAAGAGTTTTTGCCAATTGGCGGCGCCGAAACGCTTCTAAGCGGACCAGGCGATGATCCTTTTGAGTCGGTAGAAATCGGCGCGACGCGCGTAACAAATCTAGGCGATAGTCTGATCTGGTTGGTAATTGCCGTGACCGGCGCCATCCTGACTATTATTCCGGTCAGCTGGGTTTATATGGCAATTCGCCGGCGCGACGAATACGACCAATCGCTGGTTGAAACGATCATGATCTTGCCGATTGCCGTGACGAGCATCGTGATCATCGTGCACAATTCGTTGGCGCTTGCTTTTTCGCTTGCCGGCATTGTCGGCGGCGTCCGGTTTCGAAATACGCTGAAAAGCTCGGGCGACGCGCTTTATATTTTATTGGCGATAGGCATTGGTTTGTCGGCGGGTATCGGCGCAATGGAAATAGCGGTCGTTATGTCCATGGCATTCAACTACGTGTTTTTAATTTTGTGGGTAAATGATTACGGCGGCCGCAAGGGCGCTCACCGATATATGAGAAAAATTTCTAAATCGCATCACGATAATAACGATCAAATCGAAGAGCAAAAGCAACCGGAAGCGGGCGAGGCATAATCGATGCGTGTTCTGTCGTGGTTGTTGTTTATTTTTGTTGTGACGCTGTTCTCCGGCGCCAAGGCGCAAACCACGAAGCAATTTAAATTACCCAACGGATTGAAGGAAATTTCCGGTCTGGCTGTGGCTTCGCCAAACACAGTTTACGCCCACAATGACGAGCACGCTATCGTCTACGAAATCGATGTTGCATCCGGCGAGGTTTTGTCCGCCTTCGCACTCGGAGGCAAAACTGTAAAAGGCGATTTCGAGGGCATCGCGGTAAGCCAGGGTCGTGTATATCTTATCACTAGCGGCGGGCGTATCTATGAGGCGCCAATTGGCGAACATCGCGAGCGCGTGCGCTATAATACCTATGATACTGGCGTTGGTTCTCTATGCGAAATCGAAGGGCTGATCACCGCGCCGGATGCGGAAAGTGAGTTCCTCATTTTGTGTAAGACGCCTCGTCGCGAAGACCTCGCTGGGAAGCTTTTGATTTATCGTTGGCCGCATGTTGATCGCGCGCCGGTTTCAGAACCTTGGCGCTCGGTTGAATTAAGCAGTTTTTTGAGCGCTGAAGACGCCGCAACGTTTCGTCCGTCCGGCATAGAATGGGACCCGATCAGCGGCGCGTTTATTTTAATTTCCGCACGCAATCACTTGCTGGTGCGTTTCGACCCTGAAACCAGCGAAGCCGAGGCGATACCGATGAATGCAAAAGCGCACAACCAAGCTGAAGGGATTGCACGCCTTTCAAACGGGGTTTTTGTTATTTCCGATGAAGGAAATCGCGCCGGGCCCGGAACGCTTACCTGGTATCAGTCGGCGCCGTTTGACTAGGATCGCTTAGTCATCGCCCCGGCACACCTTCAGAAGGTTTTTCTGCACGTCTTCCGGTGTTGCGATGTCTTCAAAAAAATCGTCAAGATAGGCGACGGTGCGGTTTCTGCTGCGCTTGTCGAGATCGGTGATTTCGTCGACAGTTTTGTAGAGCGCATCACGCTGCTGCAATATTTTTAACACCGCGGCTTGCGCGGCTGCGTTGTGGACGCACATACCGCGATAATAGCGCTTGCGCACATCGCGAACACGAACGGTGGTTGGCGGCGCCGCGTAGGGTGAATCGACAAGGCCCGAATAATCAAAATCATAGGCGACGGGAATCAAATTTTCGCGCGATTGTTTTGTTTCGCCCATTAGCTTGGTGTTGTGACAGCAATCAACGCCGTCCGGACCATTGTGCATCGACCAGTCGAGATTGCCAATCATATATTGCATTACGGCGTATTGCCCGGCCGCCCCGTGATTGAGTTGCGCGACCTCAATGTCAGGCACGTCAATTTCTTTCAGATCATTTCGCTTGGCGGCGTCATCGGTATCTTCAATGAAAAACCCGATACGCGTTGCAACGACTGTTTCTTTATCGCTGTCGTAATAATCAATTTCTGCAAGCCGGACTTTTAAGCTTGTTGGCGATAATATGTTTAGCAAACGATAGGCCGTATATTCGAGCAAATAATACTGCTGGAAACGGCTTGATGTCCGGCAATGGGTCACAAGCTTCAATCGTTTTTGACCGTCAAAAAGGGATGGGTCATCCGGTTTTACCTTGAACTCCACGCGAAGCGGCGGAAACGTGCACAAATTTTTGTTGCGCCGGGACTTGCCGCGCGCTGATAAAATGATCGCGTGTTCTTCGGCGGCGTCGCCTTCCAGAATTAAGGTCGCATCATAGGGATCAGTTGCGTAAGGCGCCTTTCGCTGGATTTGCTTGATCGGACCATTGATCGTTACTTTGATCGTGTCGTCAGCGCGAAACAGCGGTTTCGCTTTTTTTGCGGCTGCGGTGGAAGTTATCGCAGAAACTGCAGCAAGTGTTGAAAAGCAAAGCGTGAGTATTTTCATCATGATTATTCGTCTTCTCCGCTTATTGGCCCGAGTTCTCGAACGACGCCATTATCATGCGCGATATATCGCTCGCCAATGATCTCCAGAAATGATTGCGAGCCGCCATAATGTTCGGCGATGCCGGTATCGATTTGAATGACGCGGCCGCCTTGTGTTGCTTTGATGCCGTCGCGGGCGGGCGTGTGACCGACAATGACCCGTTTGACATTAAACTCGCGCAAGACCAGCGCAACCTCGTCCTTGATCGAAAGCCGTTCTGTTTCAGGCGCGGGCATTTCCGAGGCGTCGCCGACCTCTTCTATGACGCTCGGCGCCGGCGGTGGATCTCGCTGAACTAGACCGCGATACCATAAAGGACCTTCGCCATCATTGATGATAAACATCGGCTTGTTGCTGCGCGCCATCAGTCCAATGCGTGATTCCGCATTGATTTCGTCCACGGTGAAGGCGGTATATTTTTCGCTGATCCCGCCATGCACGAAAAGGTTGCCATTAACGATCGCAACTGCCGGGTTTTCGACAACCCATTCACCCAATTCACCATCGGGGCGCCAGGCCCTTTGATGCTCCAATTTTCCTAGCGGCGTTGCATCCATCCAGGTCTGGCGAATGGCCTCGCTTGACAGGGTCGCGTCGCGCGCGAGGTAAAATTCTTCGATCGAGTCGCGATTGGCTTCATAGGTAGCATCGCGGATGGCTTTTGATTTGCGATCGACAAACGCTTCATACTCGCCCGGATGCACATATCGCAGATCGCCTATGACATTCATGGCTTCGTGATTGCCAACAAGTGTAATGACTTTACCGCCGTCCTTCGGCGCCTGCTTTTGCAACTTCTGCAAATGTTTCATGATTTTGCGAGAATCGGGGCCTCGATCCGGCACATCACCCGTCTGTACAAAGATCGTATTTTCGCCAGCCCACTTCCCACGCGGATTGATGAGGCCGGCTTCCGAGAGCAGCGCTTCATAGGCGTCGTAGTCGCCATGAAGATCGCCGATGGCGATGATACGCTGACCTTGATCGCTATTTTCCTGAGCCGTCGCACAGGCTGAAATTATAAAAAGGCACGCGACCCAGATTGTCGAAACCGGTTTTAATAAGTTCAGGAATTTCATCTATTTCCCCGTTTATCCCCATCGCCGCCGCATTGCTTGCTATGCGAGCGCGCTGCGCCGCGTCTGTCAAGCAAATTGCGCGCCTGTCGATTGCGCCGTTCAGGAAATAATGTATTAGTTTTCAATAGTTTATATGGGAGAATGCGGTATCGCATCAGGATTTATTCGCGCCGTCATGGGTTCCGTCAGGGGGCTCGTGTTTTGGCCGCCGGTCGTCTTTCTCCTCTCAGCGCTCGCCTGGTCAATTGCTGATTTCGATGGATTTCATGCGGGCGTCAACGACGCCAATCGATGGATACTTCAGAATTTCGATATGGCGTTCAGCTGGGCGTCGTTCGGCGCCGTGGTATTGCTCGCCTATGTTTTCTTCTCGCCGCTCGGGTCAGTACGCATTGGCGGCCCCGACGCAAAGCCAATTTTGAGCCGTTGGAACTGGTTCGCGATTACGCTTTGCGCGACCATCGCCATCGGCATTTTATTTTGGGCTGCGGCCGAACCGATGTTTCATATCAAGGGGCCGCCCTCATTTTCCGGCGCAGAGCCGTTCAGTGATCAAGCATCGGTCTTTGCGCTCTCGTCGATGTTCATGCACTGGACGATTACGCCATACGCGCTTTACTCAACGCCAGCGCTTGCGTTTGCGCTCGCCTATTTTAATCTTGGAAAATCTTATTCCTTAAGCGGACCATTGTCGGTTGTGTTTGGCAATGCTGTTTCGGGGCGCACCGGCGCATTGATCGATGCAATCGGTTTGTACGCGCTCGTTGCTGGCGTTGCCGCGTCTCTCGGCGCCGGTGTTTTGACCATCGCGGGCGGTCTTGGCGTTAGTTTCGGATTGGAACCGACTGCTCTTTTAAAGTTTTTCATTATTGTCACCATCGTCCTCGCTTTTGTCGTGTCGTCGATCAGCGGCATTCAACGCGGTATAAAATTTCTTTCCGATATCAATATCAAAGTCTTCATCGGGCTTTGTGCTTTTGTTGTCGTCGCTGGCCCGTTCGGCGATTCAATAGTCCTCGGGGGGAAAGCCATCGTTCATTACGTCACAACCTTCGTGCCCGCGAGTTTGAGCCTTGGCGAGCGCGCAAGCGATCCGTGGATGCGCGACTGGACGGTGTTTTACTTCGCCAATTGGCTCGCCTGGGCGCCAGTTACGGCCTTGTTTTTAGGGCGGATTTCTATCGGCTATACGGTACGCGAATTTCTTACCGTCAATCTCGCGGCGCCGGCTGCGTTTAGCGGCATGTGGATGATCATCTTCGGTGGCGCGGCTATTGCGTTGAATGCGGCCGAGGGCGGGGCGCTTGTATCCGCCCTCGAAAAAAGCGGCCCGGAAACTGTTGTTTATACATTGTTTGAGGCGTTGCCGTTCGCGGGGTTTGTCATCGCAGTTTTTGGCGTCATCACGTTTGTTTCGTTCGTCACGGCGATGGATTCCAACACGCACTCTATTGCATCGCTCTGCATGAAGAATTCATCGCCGAGCGATGAAAGCAATCCGTCGAATATGAGCGTAAAAATTTTCTGGGGTGCGCTCGTCGGCGCGGTTGCCTTTGTGATGACCGCAACGACTGGCATCGACGGCGTACGCATGTTGTCGAACCTCGGCGGGCTTCCCGGATTGTTTATTTTGATTGGCGCCGGCGCTTCGCTCATTATCATGCGTTTGCAATTGATGGCGACGCTCGCCAATCCCAAATTTACATAACGCCAAGGGCGCGCAATATACCGCGCAACCCTAATCCTGCTGTGATAATGAAAACAACGCCGCCGGCGATATTTACGGGCAGAGAATTGACAAAGTCGCCAAGGATTGCACGCCGGTTCGCTGCGTAAAGAAGAAACGCTGCAACAATTGGCAACAGCAAGCCGTTGGCGAATTGCGCAAACAAAATAATTTCAATCGGCCGCGTTCCTGTCACTGCAACCGCGGCGCCGATCAATAAAATGCCGCCGGCGACGGCGCGAAATTTTGCCGCTTTCGGATCGCTCTCAAATCCGAATAATTCTGCCGCAGCGAATGCTGTTGCAAGGGGCGCGGTGATTGCCGATGAAAGTCCCGCTGCAATAAGGCCGGCGGCCATTAGCCAGACTGCGGCGTCGCCGAAGGCCGGCTGTAATTGGCGCGCCATGTCAGCGCCGTTTTTAACTTCAATGCCGCTTGCAAACAGGCTGGCGGCGGCCGTCGACAAAACAAGAATTGAAACAACGCCGCCGACGCCAATGGAAAGGCCGGCGTCAAAACGGGCGTCATTTAGACCATCGGCGCTCGCCCATCGTTTGCGCGCCGCCGCGGCATGAAGAAACAGATTGTAGGGAACAATGGTGGTGCCAATGAGGCCTATGGCGATAGGTAGCGCGCCGGCGGGAATAGACGGCGTCACCGCCCCCTTGAATAGCGCGCCCCAATCGGGACCAATGATGATGAGTGTGATAAAAAATGACACGGTCATCACCAGAACGGCGGCGATAAGAATTTTCTCGATTAGGCGGTAGCCGCCGAATAGCAAGATCGCGCCTGCGAGTACAGCAATGGCGCCGGCTGCAAGATGCTGCGAAACGCCGGGGGCAGCGGCGTTCACGCCAAGGGCGGCGCCGGCGATATTGCCGCCCTCATAAGCTGCATTGCCAATGATCAGTGCAGCGACAATCAATCCAACTGCGGACCACTTGACGAGAGTGTTCTCGCCTGCGGCTTTGACGATTGCCTCGCCCAGCCCAATGCGTCCAGCAACACCGAGCCGCGCCGCCATCTCTTGCAGGATAATCGCAGCGATGGTTGCGAAAACAAGCGCCCAGGCAAGGCCATAACCATATTGGGCGCCGGCAATCGTTGCGGTGGTAACCGTGCCGGGGCCGATAAAGGCTGCGGCGGTGAGGGCGCCCGGGCCGATTGCGCGCAGTCGTTTCAGCATTCTGAGTTTTGCTTTTTCATCATCGCGAAGCTAGCGGTGTCCGCGCCGAAAGGCGAGCAGCGATTGAGCGGTTATTGAACCGGCGTGAGATCGGCGATCTTTACGCCGCCAATCATGGCGACGCCGTCCGTCAGTTCGACCGGCGCCGAGATCTTTCCGCCGCTCGTTAGCGCCATAAGCGTCAGGCCGGCGCCGGCGGCTTCGGCATCTTCCATCGTGATGACGCCTGCGGCGCCAAGCGCATTCACAATCGCCGCCGGATTCTTGATGTCAGCGTTCACATTGCCTGATGGGTAGTTAAAGGCATCTAGTTCGATTTCTCCGTGTGCGTTGAAAACAGCATCGCCGATCACGGATTCAAATCCACCGATTTTCAATGCGCCGCCGGCATTGCGCCAGCTATCTGCAGCCGCAGGCAGGGAGAGATATTGGGTTTGCGTTAGGGCTATCGATGTCTTGATGCTGTCGAGCACAAACTCGGCGTCGTTTTCTATAACGCGAATATTTTCGCCGGCGAGATTAAGCGTCAGGGTTGTTTGATCCTCTACTGCGGGCGCTAAATCGAGAATAAGAACCTGGACATTCAATGATGCACCGTCGGCAATGCGCGTCATCGCGGCATCGCCCAATGTCAGCGCAAACGCCCAGCCGCGGGTTTCGTCATTTGCGATCGATGCGCGAAAATCGTCTGCGCGACCTTGCCATTCCCCGGAGCCGTTCACCGCAAATTCCTGTTCGCCGCCCGGCGAGAAGATCAATTTGTTTAAATTATACGGCAGTGCGTCAAGGGCCAAAGTTTCTCCGCGCCAGCGCCATTCGTTTCCTGATGCGATCGCAGGGTCGTCAATTATAACGCGCAGAAAAAACGGAAATCCGGATTTTTTAATTTCGCCATGATCGACGGTCAGGCCGGCTGCGCGTTGATCGCCAACCCATGCATGGACCGCTTTTTCCATTTCGTTGGCGCCAAACCGCCAGAGCATGAAATACGCAAATAGAATGATCCCGGCGATGATGAAAGGGATATATAGCCAGCGCCGCGATACGCTTTTGCCGCTTGCCGACATGGTTGTTTTTCCTACTCGTCAATTAGGGTTTCATAAGGTCCGGCCGCGCGCCGTCAATGGCGGCCTGCAATTTTACTAGAAATGTTTTGCGGTCATGGCCGGCGTCAATTGACGGCAGGAACTTGATGGTGATCACCCCGGGATTTTTCGAAATCTCAGGATAGACCCAGTATTTGCCGCTGTCGTGGGCGACGGGATAGGCTGGCGCCTCCGCCGCGGCGTAAGCGCCGGCGACGCCCGGCCGATAGTCAGCAATCTTTCCCGGCTTCAGCCGGGTGCCTTCTGGAAAAATAATCACTTGATATCCGTCTTTGACGCGCTCGGCGGCGGTGCGCTGCATATCGCGCAAGGCTTTTACATGGGAGCCGCGGTCAATGGCGACATTTCCGACGGCGCGCAGAAACCAGCCCCAGACGGGAATGCGCGTCAATTCGCGTTTTAAGACAATCACAGGTTTCGGAAGCAATACGTAAAGCGCTACCGTTTCCCACATCGATTGATGATTGGCGCCGACAATTGCGCCGGTGCGCGGCATGTTTTCCGCGCCTTCAACCTTGTGGGTGATGCCGGTGCAAATTTCCAAAAGAATTAGAGTCGTGCGCGCCCAGAATTTCGCGACGGCGCGACTTGCGCTTTCGCCCATCAAAAGCGCGGGCGAGCCCAGTATGCCGATGACCGCTGTTGCGAGCGTAAGCAGCACCCAAAAGGCGACAGCGCCGACAGCTCTCATGAAATTTGGCTCCTAGCTTCCAATTCCGGGCGCAAACGCCTTTACGCGCGCTGCTAGGTATTTTGTGTATTCCCGCGCAAGACGCCACCACGCTTCGCTGGATTGCGGCCGGCCTTCCGCATTAAGGTAGTCGGAAGCAACAACATAGGGAATGATATTAACGCCCGGCATTTTCGCGCGGCTTTCAACAATCGCGCGCGGCATATGATATTCGGATGTCACCAATATAGCCGAATTAAATTCGTTGGCTTTGATCCAGGCGCCAGCTTCCACCGCATTGCCAATTGTAGATCGCGCCTCACGGCCGATATCGACGCAACATGAGAAACGGTCTTCAGGGCCGCCCCAAAGCTCAAATAACCGCTCGCGGCTTGTGTCTTTGTGTACGCCGGATATCAACATGCGCTCCCCAGCGCCGTCGGCGAAGATTGACATGCCGGCAACGATGCGGCCGCCGCGGCCGCCGGTATAAACAATGACTGCATCTGCCGCTTCGACGCGATTGGTTTCGGCCGCCGGCAATTTCGAAATAAACGCGGCGAAACCAACCATCCAAGTCAGGCCGGCGATGATGAAAAGCAAAAATATTCGTTGCACAGGAAATCCGCTGTTTACGCACTACAATTCTTTCTAGAATAGCCGATTGCCGGGGGGTAGGTCCAGCGGCGCGATACGCCGCGAAATCCATATGCTTTTTATCTAAGTGCTCCGATTTACATGAAATAGACGATTGACTTAGTGATCATATTCACCATGCCGTGACCGATCTTCAGCGCGATTAGCGGCCGGCGAGAACAATCTCAGCGTTCGCCGATGCTTCGGTCGATCAGTCTTTCGCAAACGACGCTTTCATTCGTGCGCAGGTTTTCTTTGCGCCGAATGAAAGCGTCGCGTCCGTTCATGGCGCGGGCGCGGCGAATGAATGAGATGTTCCACGACATGCTTGTCGCCCTACTCAAAAAAGCGCGATGAAATGACCCATAAAAATCCGTAAAGCGCGGCTCTGATAGTGCTGTGGATAATCGGCGGGTTGCCGCGCGCCGCTATACTCATCGGCGTCTATCTTGTTGTGCCAAAACGTTTAGCGATCAAAAACTACAAGGCTGAAATTCGCCGGGCGGCCCTTGGCTATCTCGGCATTGAATAATGGGCGCTAATATTGCTCCGCGAGCGCGCGCAAGACCGCCATGCGCGCCGTATAGGCAGTAACGAGGCAGGTAATAATTGGAACCGCGACGAGCCATAACAACATCAAACCGGAAAGGTTGAATTGCGGCAGGAAGATATCAGCGCCGACGCCGCGTTCAATGGCGAGCCCGGCAAGCGCCAGAACGGCAACGGCAAAGATGAGACCGGCAATCGAACCGCGCAGACCAAGAACAAAAAACCGCCGTTGAACTTCCAACGCAATAAAGTCGTCCGTTGCGCCAACGAGATGCAATACGGAAATGATTTCATGATTAGCGGCAAGGCCGGCGCGCGCCGCGAAAATCGATATTGCGCAAGCCGCCCCCATCACCAGAATGAAAACAGTAATTGCCAAAGCCTGACCGGACTGTGCAGCTGCTGATAGCCGGTCGTGCCAGCCTGCATGATCGTCAATGCCGGCCCCTGGTGCGGCTTCCGCGACTGCGACACGCAAAGGCTGGAGGTCGCGGCGCAATGTGGGGCTCACCTGAACCTCGATGAGCGCCGGAATATTCAGAAAAGCCGACGCATTGCCCTCGCCGAGCCAGGGTTCGAGAAGCGCTGCGGCGTCGGTTTGCGTCATCAGGCTCGCTGACGTAACTCCTTCGACATTTCTGATGGCGTCCAGCGCAGAATTTGCTCTCGCAGAAATTTCTGCGGCGTCGGCGCCCTTGATCTGCACGGTGACTTCCGAGCGCAGAGACGCAGTCCATTCGCTGGTCGATTTGTCAATGATCAGCGCTGCCGCCATGGCAAGGACCGCCAGGAACGAGATAACCGCAATAACGGCCGTCAGCGGCGCCCCGCCGGCGCCGGCCTCCGGCAATAAAGGGTCGCGGCGAAACATGCGGCCGATCGGCCCGGATTTTCGCTTTTCAGCGACGAGCGTTTCGTCGCCGTTCTCCATTTCGTCTTCTGTTAAAGTTTGGTCGCTCATCCGGCGCCCCCTGCACCCGCTGATCGCGAGACTTTCCCATCGGCAATTCTTAACACTGGCTTACCAAGCGACTGCACGAGATGCAGATCATGGGTGGCGACAACTACGGCGGCCCCCAATTTATTCAGCTCAACGAACAATTTCATAATTCGTTCACTCATTGCCGGATCAACGTTACCGGTCGGTTCGTCAGCAAGAATCAAGTCCGGTTTTGAGACAAGCGCGCGCGCAAGGGCCACGCGTTGCTTCTCCCCGCCCGACAAAGTTGGCGGTTTTGCTTCCATTCGATGGCCCAATCCGACCCAATTTAAGAGTTCGCTTACGTCTTCGCGGTATTGGTTTTGGTTAATTCCGGCGACCTTCATGGGGAGGGCGACGTTTTCGTAGGCAGTCAAATGGTCAATCAGTCTGAATTCCTGAAAGACAACGCCAATGCGTCGCCTCAGCGCAGGCAGGGCGCTTCGCGGCGCCGCTGCGGCGTCTTCGCCGAACAGCGAAAAGCGTCCGCGCGTCGGCCGGTGCGCGAGATAAATCATCTTCAAAAGGCTGGTTTTTCCGGCGCCCGATGGGCCGGTCAAAAACCGGAACTCGCCTTCGAACAATTGCAAGTTGACGTCGCAAAGCGTTTCCGCCTCGTCGCCATAGGCAAGACCGACATTTTCAAATTCTACGATTGGCGCTCGCGCCATAAGTCCGATCCTCGTCTCAGTGTTGCGCCAGCAACTACGAGCGCTCCCAAGCCAATAAGTGATTCTGTGCCGTTATGATAATCATCTGTCCGGAATGCGCCACGCGCTATAGTATCGATGACGCCGCTTTCGTGCCCAATGGCCGCTCAGTGCGGTGCACGTCTTGTGAAGAGAGCTGGTTTATACCGCCGCCGGAGCGCCTTGATGCGAAACCGGATGATGAACTTGACCTGACGGCGTCGGATGAGCCGGATACCGGGGATCGCGATCCGATCGACGAACAGATTGACGACGATATCCGCGAGGACCGTGAAAATCGCGAAAAGAAATTTGCGCGAGATCGTGGTGAGGAACGCGAAGGCCGCGTCGCCGCAATTGATGACGAATTCGAAGGCGGCGATCACGATGATGACGGCGAAGAAATCGAGCCGCTCTTTGAAAAGCCGGTTGGCGATGTCGATGAAAATGTAGACCGCCACGCCGTGCGCGATCGCGGCCCGGCGCGCAGGACGAAAAATCGCCCCTTTGCCGATTTCGATGACGGCGATGACGAAATTGTCGAAAAGGGTTGGCGCAAGGGCCGCAAGTTTATCGTCGAGGACGACGACGAGGACGAGCGTGGCGGCTTTGGCTGGTTTGGCCGTAAAAAACATGATGACGACTTTGACGATAAGCCGGCGCCGCGCCGCGGCCGATCTGCAGATGACAATGAGTTTGAGCGGCCGTCAACGAAGCGCTCGCGGAGTCACGGCGGACGCCGTGAAGAACCGCGCGTCGCAGACGACGACCGCATTTACCGCGACAAAGATTTTGAAAACGTCATTATCGCCGGAGATGAACGCGATGGCCGCCGGAAGGCGCCTGAACGCAGCCGCCGCGGCGAGCGTCCGGCGAAAACTGCGCGCCGGAATTACAATGATGAATTTGAAGACGAATACGAAGAACCGGCGGCGGATTGCGACGACAGCTATGACGAGTACGAAGCCGATGTAGATGACTACAAACCAGCCGCCATAGTTGACGCAGACTGGGAGGTCGTCGGCGAGGGGGACCGCACGCAAGGTTTTGGCCGGCGCGTGCGGGCCGAACGGCGGCGGGCGACTGCACTGGCGCGGATGGAAGATGTTCGCCGTTTTGATCCGGCGTATTTCGACGAAGAATTTTTTGATTCGCTGCAAGTGACGCCGCGCGAGCTTGAAAAAGCCATGCGCAAAGCACGGCGGCGCGCGGAATTTCGCGAGAAAAACCGTCTGACGCCCGTCCGCGCATTTGGGTGGTCGGTCTGGGTCGCAGCGGTCGCAGGAACACTTTATGCCGTCGTTGCCTACCGCGATGACATTGTGAAATTGGCGCCAGGCGCCGCAGACGCCTATGCCGTCGTCGGCATTGAAGCCGACGCCTATGGCCTGACGATTGAGAATGTGCGCCATCGTCTGGCGATGTCGACGGGCGGTCCAATGATCGAAATTTCCGGAAACCTCGCCAATCCAGGCGACAACATGGTCGAAGCGCCGTTGCTTCAGGCCGAGGCGCTGGGCTCGCGCGGCGAGTTGTTGGCGCGGTGGACATTTTCGCCATCCTCGCCAAGCGTTAATCGCGGCGGCCGCGTTGAGTTTGTGACGCGCGCCCCGGCGCCCGAAGGCGTCGCCGAGGTTGCACTGTCATTCGCGCCGGCCAGCACCGCATCAGGATTTTTTCAGCGCGACAATTAACGCCGCTGACAATTTGCGATAGAAGCGGGCGCCTCACCGAACGGAGCCCGCTTTTTTATGCGTACATTATTCAACGAAGACGCCATTGCCGCCCGCATTGATGAACTGGCGCGCCAGCTTTCAGAAGATTTGCCGTCTGATTTTTTGATGGCGCCGGTGCTGACCGGCGCCTTTATCTTTGCTGCAGATTTGTTGCGCGCGCTGCATCGTCATGGCGCCGACCCTTATGTCGATTTTGTGCAATTATCGTCATACGCCGGCGCACGAAAGTCGTCAGGGGTTGTGACGCTGCTCAAAGACTTTTCCATCGATATTGAAGGCAAAACGGTGTTGCTGGTCGATGATGTTCTCGACACCGGCCGGTCCTTGCATTTCGGCAAAGGCATGGTGCTCGATCGCGGCGCCAAGGCGGCGAAGACTTGCGTGCTCGTTAAAAAACTCACCGGCCATGCCGACGACCTTGCTTGCGACTACATTGGTTTTAAAGCGGGCGCCGATGATTTCCTGGTCGGCTACGGGATGGACGAAGACGGCCGCCAGCGCGGCCTGCCGGTGATTGGCGCTGGTTAGCGCCCGCGGATCAGTCGCATGATCAGCCAGACCGGAATGACGATGGCTGCTCCGATAATGAGATAGGTGATGAGGTTCACCGCGATTTCGCCAAAGCTGTCGCCGATCGAGCGAATAAGGCTTGTCAACGTATCAAAGATACCGCGCCAGAATTCGAGGGCGCCGAGATCCAGCACCGAAAAAATTGCGCCGACAATGATGGACGCAATGATCAGTTGAATGACGGTCCGCCGTGGGCTCGACCCGACAACGCGCTCGACTGTGTTTTTTTCGATATTTCTGTCGGCGTCTGTCATGGAAAAATTCCTCTCGTTTCCGGGCATTCTAACGGCGTGCGGAGATCGGTGCAATTCGCAAATACTCAATGCGAATCCCAGGAAAAACCATGCCGACTTGTCTTGAGTGGATGGGCGTTCTCCCGAACCCAGGGGGCGCTGGCCTTCTCGCAGGAAGACCTACGTTACACGGGGCATTTTATCCCATTCGGTGCGCGCCATTCAACATCGCCACTGATCCGCAACCCAACGACGAAGTCGGCATCGTCTTGCGGAATGGGTTCAAGCAGTTTTTGCAGGTCGTTTGGGTCGTCAGCGCCGTCGCCGTCGAGAATACTAAAATCTCGCAGTCACCAGCTTCGCGAATCCCTACCAAACAGGCGCGGCCATAGCCAGGCGTCAGCTCGCTGACGACAGCGGCGCCCGCTTTCCGAGCGACCGCTTCAGACGCGTCGGTGGAGCCATTATCGACAACGATCATTTTATTCACCCAGGCCGGAAGGCCTGAGACGGCGCCGGCGATTGTCGCCTCTTCGTTGCGGGCGGGAATGATTGCGCAAATATCGGCGTGGTCAACCCGGGACAATTCCCCTCCAGACGGAGCGGCTTCATCGCTTACTATTCGTCGGCCAACCCGACGAAAACTGCAATGATGCCGATAAACATAGCATAGCGGTGGGCCGCGCCGAGTGAGACATCGCGCAAAGCGTCCGAATTCCATAGATAGAACCAACTCTCGGCGATAATGATCCAGCCGGTAAACAACATAAAGAATGCTACAGCGCACCCAGCAAGCCCAAGTTTTTTCGATGCGTTGAATGCGGCGGCGTCTGACTTCCTTGCCTGCCACATATTGGCTGCGCCAAGTGCGCATAGCGCGCCCGTCGTGATCTTTCCGCCAATAATGAAGAGCGCTCCAAGCCAGATAACAATCGGATTTGTTGTCGCTTTCCAGTGATCCTGCATATCCGGGACTGTCGCCATCGAGGTCGTGGCCTCAAGGGCGCCGAGTGTGCCGCCGAAATCTTCGAAATTGCCCTGAACGCCGACGAAACCCCATGCGGCGACGGAAAAAATCAACAGCGCCTTCATTATGCGGAGCATGGGGTCAGTCCTTTATTTCGCTGGTGCATCTGTTTCCATATAAACCGAGCGGCTCGGGAATGGAAAGGAGACCCCTTCAGCGTCAAAACGCTCCTTGATGGCTTTGGTGATGCCCCATTTCAGTGGAAAGTAATCGCTGCGATTGCACCAGACGCGTGTCAGAATGTTCACCGACGAGTCACCTAGACTATCGACTGCGATATCAGGCGCCGGATCGCTGAAAGCGCGGTCGTCCTTTTCGATTTCCGATTTGATCAGCGCCATCGCCTTGTCGATATCATCAGCGTAGGAGATGCCGAAAACCATATCAACGCGCCGCGTCGAATACCCCGCGTAATTGGTAATGACGTCGTCGAAAATCTTTCCGTTTGGAACAATGATCATCTTGTTATCACTAGTCGCGATTTCTGTGGTGAAGAGCCCGATTGTTTTTACTTTTCCAGCGATCCCTGCCGTTTCGACAAAATCACCCACGTCAAACGGCCGAAAGCCGAGCATCATCACTCCGGACGCTACATGACCAAGGGTTCCCTGTAGCGCGAGGCCGATGGCAAGCCCTGCGGCGCCGATGATCGCTGCAAAACTCGTTGTCGGCACACCAAATACGCCGAGCGTCGTAATAATGACGAGCGTGATGAGCCCATAATGGAGGAGACTCGCAAGAAAGCCCGACAGCGTGTCGTCAACGCGGCCGGAGCGTTCCATGGCGCGCACGGCCACTTTCTTTATGCGCCCGGCGATCCACAAACCGACAATAAGCACCACGAGCGCGCCGACGACGCTTGGTAAAAAGGCCACGGCTTTTTCAATCAGACCTTCGGCAAGTGTCATGGCGTAATCGATATTGGTGAGTGGGTTTTCAGGTTGAACAGCGGGGTCTTGCATCAGAGTACTCCATTACGGTTTTTTGATGCTTTAGATTGATCCGGCGCCGCTCGGGAACCCCTTCGCAATCTCCAGGAACGCATAATAGTGTTCGATGACTTCGCCTGGCGCTTCGACTTGCGGGTAGTGACCAATTTCGGAGAGCTCCGCTAGATAGGCCGGTTCACCGATGACCTCGCGGTAAAATTTGACCATGTGAGCGCCCGAGATCGGATCAACGGAGCCATTAATCAGCGCCAGCGGGATGCGCGCGTCCTTCAACGCAGCACGCCAGCGCAGTCGGTGCTTGGCCCGGTCGGACAAATAGCGGATCAGGCGCGGGAAAACGGTCTTACCGTCATTAGCGTTCATTAACGCCCAGAACCCATCGATTTCAGCGTCGCTCGGCGGGGTGTTTTTTCCAAATATGCCTTTGAATGTTTTCCCGAACCGCGCCCGCGATTGCAACTTGTTGACCAGCGGCCCAATTGGGCTGCGCAACAATTTCTGTATCAACAATGGCCGGTGCTGTTCGGGAAACAAGCCGCCATTCAAGAGACAACAGGACAGCCAATCGCCTTTGCCGATACCATCATTCTGACGGGCGAGTAATTCTTGCGCGACTGTGTCGCCATAATCGTGGGCGAGAACATGAAAATTTTCGAGATCGAGATATTCGATCAGCGCCTCAACAATATCTGCCTGCTCATGGATCGAATAATTGTGCCCTTTCGGTTTTTCAGAAAAACCAAACCCCAACATATCGAGGGCAACAAGGCGGTATTTTTGTTCAAGCGCCGGCCAAATTGCCTGCCAATCCCAACTTGCTGTCGGAAATCCGTGAATGAGAAGGATTGTTGGTTTTTCAATTTCGAACGTGTCAATAAAAAACACGTCGAAGCCATTCAGCTTTTCTATTTTGCCTTTGGTCTTCCACTCATCAATTGAGATCATTCATTGCCTCGTCCCGCCGCTTTTTTTGTAATCACTTTTACTACGACAGTCCGGTTGAATTAACCATGCGCGATTCAAGCCCAGGAGGGTATTCTTCCCTTAAACCGGCATTTGATGGCGGCGGCCCTATACTTCGCATCAAGAGTTTAGTTGCGGAGTGAAGGCCCCAACCCATCCCTGTCTTATTTCATGCCGGCGCAAGCGCAAAAGCTTGGCGCCCTAAACGAGACGTTCCGGCGCCTCGACCAACTGGTCCAACAAACCGTTAAATCCCGCACCGCTATTGCCCGCCGCCGCCGGCATCGGCGCTTTCATGCCGCATCTTTATGCGTTAACGGCGTCGTTTTTGGAGGCCGCTCGCCATGATCCGGACAGCATTGCAGATTTTATCGCCAAGCTGCGTAATGTGCGCCGCGGCAAGTGATGTTATGCAGGCTTGAACGTCAATGCGACGCCGTTGTTGCAATAGCGCAATCCGGTCGGCGCTGGCCCGTCCTTGAAAACGTGGCCCTGGTGGCCGCCGCAGCGCGCGCAATGATATTCGGTACGCGGAAGAACCATTTTGAAGTCAGTCTTGGTGCCGAGCGCGCCGGGAATGTAATCAAAAAAGCTCGGCCATCCGGTTCCGCTGTCATATTTGGTCTCGGAATTGAAGAGATCGTATCCACAACCAGCGCAGGCAAAGACGCCGTCGCGTTTTTCATTATCAAGCGGGCTGGAGCCGGGACGTTCCGTCGCTTCCTTGCGAAGAACCGCATAGGCTTCTGGCGCAAGCCGCTCTTTCCATTCTGCGTTGGAAAGCTGCCATTTGTCATAGTCTGGGATCGTTGATGGATCGGGCTTTTCTTTTGCCATGGCTTTTTCCTCTTTCACGGTGCAAGCCGCACCGGCGCCCAACAGGGCAAGCGTTGCAGTGCGTCTGGATAGTCCAATTTTGTTATTCATTCAAAAGCCTCGTCTGTCTCGGGACGGCATATACGCATTATACGCTTTAAACAGAACGAAAGATCACTTCACAAATTGGCGCCAATAGCAGCAACAGCCCCGCTGCGCGGTTCGATTTGAAACGGATCAAGCAATTGTGAGAATTAGCAATATCGAGAGTGCGAATTTGCCAGATGAAATGCGCCGCTGCGGGGAGGAGCGCCGCATAAAAAATTGCGCTGGCGTTTGTCATGGCGCCCGACACTACAATTAGAATAATCGTTGATGCGTAAAATCCGATAAGCCAGGGCTTCGTATTATCGCCAAAGCGCCGCGCGGTGGATTTGACGCCGATCAGGGCGTCGTCGTCTTTGTCCTGGTGTGCGTAGATCGTGTCATAGCCGAGGGTCCAAAATATCCCAGCGGCGTAGACCGCTAACGCGGGGGCAGTAAGCTCGCTTGCGACCCCCGCATACCCGACCAGCGCGCCCCAATTGAACGTTAGCCCAAGCCAGGCTTGCGGCCACCAGGTGATGCGTTTCATGAACGGGTAGACGCCGACGAAAAATAATGAGGCGAGGGCAACTATGATTGCCGTTTGGTTGAGTTGAATGAGAACCAACAAGCCGATGAGGCACAATCCGGTCAGCAAGAGCCAGGCCTGCTTTGTCGTCACGAGGCCCGCTGGGATCGGTCGCGCCGCCGTGCGCTCAACTAGTCCGTCAAAATCCTGGTCGACAATGTCGTTATAAACACAGCCCGCGCCGCGCATGGCGTAGGCGCCGATAGCGAAGAGGAGAACGAACCACGCGAAATTGGCGTCGCCGCCCGACATCGCCGCCGCTGCAAGGCCCCATAGGCATGGTATATAAAGCAGCCATGTTCCGATCGGCCGGTCAGCGCGCATCAGCCGCAAATAGGGCTGAATATTCGCTGGCGTGCGATCGACCCAGCTGTTGGGGACGGCGTCGGGGGTGGCGTTCATGCCCTCATTGTTGACCGCAACCCAAGGAAAAGGTCAAACGGTGAAATGACGCAATTAATCCATCGTCGAGTGCAGAGAAATTCCCTACCCTTGAAAAGTGGATGGTTAGGGAGGGGATCGAATTGCCATGATCCCCACCCGAAATCTCAATACGATTTCGACCTCCCCTTTCCAAAGGGAGGTGGGGAGCCGCGATGATCCCTCGTCTCTACATTGAAGTCCCCCTGGAGGAAGGCGCCGAAGCGCCTCTCAGCCGTGAACAGGCGCATTATTTAAAAAATGTGTTACGCCGCTGTGAGGGCGACGATGTTCGTCTGTTCAACGGCCGCGATGGTGAGTTCGCGGGAGTTATTGAAATGCTCTCGAAAAAAGCCGGTGTTGTCGCGTTGTCGTTGCAAACAGCAGCGCAAGAAAACGAACCGCAGATCGCGCTCTAATTCGCACCAGTTAAGCGCGGGCCGCTAGAAATGATCATACAAAAGGCGACGGAATTAGGCGCCGAATATTTCCAGCCAATTCAAACAGCGCGAACAGTTGCGCCAAAACTCAATTTGGACCGGTTGCAGGCAATTTCAATTGAGGCCTCGGAGCAGTCGGGGCGTTGCACGATTGCAAAAATTCATGCGCCGCAAAAATTAGAAAAAATTCTGGAGAATTGGCCCAACGACCGAGGCCTCATATTTTGCGACGAGGCCGGCGATGACGACACGCAAGAATGGGGCGGACCCGAAGGCCGCGCCGGGCCGATGTTAGATGCGCTTAAGCACGCTGATAGCTCCGCTGACAATTGGGCGGTTCTTATCGGACCCGAAGGCGGGTTTACGCCAGTTGAGCGCGCGCTTCTGCGGTCAAAAGAATTCGTAACGCCTGTAACCCTCGGCCCGCGCATTTTGCGGGCCGACACCGCAGCGATCGCTGCATTAACGCTGTTGCAGGCGGCGCGCGGTGACTGGCGAGCGCGCTAACTTCACGCCTGCGTGATGCAATTACGGCTTGGCGAAAGCCTCAAGCCGCGATAGACGCAAGGGCGCAAATTTTTGCAAATATTTCCCGCGCGTTAGGAGAGAAACGTTGTCGTCTGATAAAGCCGCTGCTGCTGACGCGCCGATTGAAAGTCTTGATCAGCTTACCGAATATCTTGCCTCGGGTTGTCGCCCAAAAGAAGAATGGAAAATTGGCACCGAGCACGAGAAATTTGTGTTCTGCCGCACCAATTTAAACCCGGTTCCCTATGACGGTCCTGCCGGTATTCGCGATATTCTTGAAAAGCTTGGGCAGGAGACCGGCTGGTCGCAAATCACGGAAGGCGACCATCCGATCGGATTAAAAGGCGAAGGCGCCAGCGTATCCTTGGAGCCGGCCGGACAGTTCGAGCTTTCTGGCGCGCCGCTCGATAATGTTCATCAGACTTGCGACGAGGTGCACCGTCACCTTGATGCGGTCAAGAAGGTTTGTGACCCGCTTGGCGTTGCATTTTTGGGCATGGGGTTTGCGCCGACATGGACGCGCGGCGAAATGCCGAAGATGCCAAAAGCGCGCTACAAGATCATGCGCAACTACATGCCGAAGGTTGGCTCGCTCGGCCTCGACATGATGCACCGGACCTGCACGGTTCAGGTCAATCTCGATTATTCGTCCGAGGCAGACATGGCGGCGAAGTTCAGAACCTCGCTTGCCCTGCAACCGATTGCCACAGCGCTGTTCGCCAACTCGGGTCTCGTTGAGGGCAAGCCGTCCGGCTACGCATCTTATCGCGCTCATATCTGGACCGACGTCGATCCTGACCGCACCGGCATGCTCAATTTCGTCTTTGAAGACGGCTTCGGGTTTGAGCAGTATCGCGATTATATCCTCGATGTGCCGATGTATTTCGTAAAGCGCGGCGGCGAATATCATGACGCTGCCGGTTTGTCGTTTCGCGATTTTCTAGACGGCAAGCTCTCTGTTCTGCCTGGCGAGCGCCCAACGATGACGGACTGGGAAGACCATCTGTCGACGGCGTTTCCGGAGGTTCGGTTGAAGAAGTTTCTGGAAATGCGCGGCGCCGATGGGGGGCCTTGGGCGCGCATCTGCGCCTTGCCGGCGTTCTGGGTCGGTCTATTGTATGATGCGGATGCGCTTGCAGCAGCATGGGATGTTGCAAAAAACTGGTCAAGCGCGGAACGGGAACAATTGCGTGAAGATGCGGCGAAGTTTGGGCTGAAAGCCAAAGTCGGCGGACGAACGGTGCAGGATATCGCCCTTGAAGTTCTGGCGATCTCGCGTGAGGGGCTGCGCCGCCGCGATCGCATGGGCAATTTGAAATATGATGAGACGACCTATCTCGATCCGCTGGTAAAGATTGCGGAAAGCGGTGTATCGATGGGCGACTATACCGTCGAACAATTTATGGGCCCGTTGAATGGCGACGTGAAACAGCTCTTTGAAGAGTGTAAATACTGATAACCCGGTTTTTCTTGATCCCCACCCGAAATCATAGATTTCGACCTTCGCTTTTAAAGAGGAGGTGGGCATAGCCTCCTTGTCGTGCTTTGATCGAACTATCGCGAAGAGCAAAAGCACACAAAAGTTGCGCGCGGATACGCCGAACGCCGAGAAGAAGATGTGGCGAGCCCTTCGACGCCGGTAAATTTCCGAATTGAAATTTCGGCGTCATCATCCAGTCGGCCCCTAGTTTCTGGATTTTTAATTCCCGGAATTTCAACTTTGTATCGAACTTGACCGTGACCTACACGCGGATGAAGCGGCAAGATTTCATGACAAGAATCGTACGAAGTTTGATGAAGAATAAGTAATTACAGTTTTGAGATTTTGGAGCTGCGAAATCTACGATAAATTCGACGCAGTGATAGAAGCAAATAACGAACTAGCCGACTGCCTAAAGCGGGAACGGGCAATCAAGTGCGATAACATCCCCTCCGCTTGAAAAGGGGAGGGTTAGGGTGGGGATCCTATTGAGCAATTTCGAATTCATAACCAAAGTAATAATATGAAGGCCTCCGTCGACGTTTTCTCCGACACAACCGCTGCCTGCGCGGCGCTTGCAAAAAAAGACCGCTTTCTGGCGCGCGCCATTGACGCTATTGGCGAGCCTTATATTCGCCGCCGGCCCGGCGGATTTGAAGCGCTATTCCGTATCATTATTGAGCAGCAAGTCTCAGTGCCGTCGGCGCAAGCGATCTGGGCGCGATGCGTTGAGAATGTGGCGCCGCTAACCCCTCAAAATATGATTAGTCTTGGGGCGAATGAATTACGTGCATGCGGCCTGTCGGGACCGAAAATTCGCTATGTCCTGGCGCTCGCCAACGCCGTTGAAAAGGGCGCAATTGATTTCGACATTGTCGCGGGGATGAGTGACGCCGACGCGGCGGCAAAACTCATTTCCGTTAAAGGCATCGGGCCTTGGTCGGCGGCAATTTATCTTCTTTTTTGTGAAGGCCGGGTCGATATCTGGCCGCCGGGCGATGTTGCGCTGCTCGGCGCATACAACGCGGCGCGGCTTCGCGGGGCGGCGGCGAATATGGCCGATCTCGACCAAAAATCGGATAAATGGTCGCCTTATCGCGGCGTCGCCGCCCATATCTTGTGGACGTACTACGCGCATATTCGTGGCCGTAAGCCTTTATAATTCCATGGATTTGCCGGGTGTTGCGAAAATGCCGACAAAAAATTTCAATTATTTGTCACAACGAATCAGCTATTTGTTTCGCCGTCGGAAAGTTTATAATGCAGTTTGCAGCAGGGGAGTCCCGCTTTCAGGTTCTCGCGTATAGAAATCAGATGGTGTGACGGACGGGCGCTGGGAGTGACGCCATGAACCTCGCTGGACACGGATCTCCCGAAAATTGCCCTGCGCTTGTTCTGAATGCGGACTTTCGGCCCCTAAGCTATTTTCCTCTATCGCTCTGGTCCTGGCAGGATGCCTTGAAGGCGGTGTTTCTTGATCGCGTCGAAGTTGTCGCGGAATATGAAAGAATCGTGCGCAGCCCGACCTTTGAAATGCGACTGCCGTCGGTTGTGTCGCTGAAGACCTATATCAAACATTCGCGCGCGCCGGCGTTTACGCGTTTCAATGTATTTCTTCGCGACAGTTTTACTTGCCAATATTGCGGCTCGACCGAGCGCGAACAATTGACCTTCGATCATGTCATTCCGCGTTCGCGCGGCGGGCGAACCACATGGGAAAATATCGTGGCTGCCTGCAGCCCATGTAACATCACAAAAGGCGGCCGCATGCCTAAGGATGCACGCATGCACCCAGCGCGCAAACCGGCCAGGCCGACGATGTTTGAACTAAATGAGCGCGGTCGCGCCTTTCCGCCCCATTACCTGCATGAAAGTTGGCAGGACTTCCTTTATTGGGACACGGAACTCGAACCTTAAGGTTTTTGTCTTCCT